>NZ_JBTLFO010000006.1:0-240239 GCF_054457875.1 Acinetobacter sp. GXMZU3951
TGTCAGTAGAATTAATCCACCCAATCGCAATGGACCCAGGTCTACGTTTTGCGATCCGTGAAGGTGGTCGTACAGTAGGTGCTGGTGTTGTTGCGAAAGTAACTGCATAATAGGTACATAAGTTTTAAGTCGAGAATTTCGATTCTCGACTTACTCTGCAGGCTAGTAGTTCAATTGGTAGAGCGTCGGTCTCCAAAACCGAATGTTGGGGGTTCGAGTCCCTCCTGGCCTGCCACTTTTTTAGTAAAAGAGCTTGATGCTGGCTAAACTAGTCATATAATAAATCGCGAATTCTACGACGAGTAAAAAAATGTCGAATGATAAATCGCGTGACGCATTAAGCGACGCGCCAATCCCTCAAAGAAATAATTCAGCTGAAGTTGTTAGTTCTGGCTCTCCATTAGATGTTGTGCTATGGATTATTGCATTGATTTTGCTCATTGGTGCAACCATGGTTAATCAACACTTGCCAGCCTACTGGGCGGCAGCAAATGATATTTGGGTGCGTGTTGGTGTAATTTTGTCTTGTATCGTAGTGGCTTTAGGTTTATTATACGCCACCCATCAAGGCAAAGGCTTTGTTCGTTTGCTAAAAGATGCGCGTATTGAGTTACGTCGTGTCACATGGCCAACCAAGCAAGAAACCATGACCACATCTTGGCAGGTGCTTGCAGTAGTCGTTGTTGCATCCATTTTACTGTGGTGCTTTGATTACATTTTAGGCTGGTTAATGAAGTTTATTATCGGGTAAGAGAGCTATGAAACGTTGGTACATTATTCATGCCTATTCAGGCTATGAAAAACAAGTGATGCGTTCACTTAATGATCGAATCCAGCGTAGCGCTGTAGCCGATAGCTTTGGTGAAGTCCTCGTTCCTACTGAAGAAGTAGTGGAAATGAAGGATGGTAAGAAACGTAAGTCTGAACGTAAATTCTTTCCTGGCTATGTATTGGTCGAAATGGAAATGAATGATGAAACTTGGCACATTGTTAAAGAATGTCCAAAAGTTTTAGGTTTTATTGGTGGTACGGCAGAAAAGCCTGCACCAATTACACAACGTGAAGCAGATGCGATTCTTGCTCGCGTACGCAATACTGGTGAAGCACCTCGTCCGAAGACGATGTTTGAACCAGGCGAAGAATTACTCGTAATTGACGGTCCATTCACCGACTTTAAAGGCGTGGTGGAAGAAGTTCTGTACGATAAGTCACGTTTAACGTTGACGATTAATGTATTTAATCGACCAACACAAGTTGAATTGGAATTTCGTCAAGTCGAAAAAACAATTTAATCTGAATTGGTTAAAAACGCCCGATTTTTTGAATCGGGCATTGTTGTTGTAGTGATTTTCACTACATGAAATATTGGGGAGCTTTAAAAGGCGTTCGTACCCAGAGGTAATTGAAATGGCTAAGAAGATTGACGGCTATATCAAGCTGCAAGTTCCAGCTGGTAAAGCAAATCCATCTCCACCGATTGGTCCTGCACTAGGTCAACGTGGTGTTAACATCATGGCATTCTGTAAAGAATTCAATGCTGCGACACAAAAAGTTGAACCAGGTCTTCCAATTCCAGTAGTGATCACTGTGTACAACGACAAGTCGTTCACATTCATCATGAAAACTCCACCTGCATCTATTCTTCTTAAGAAAGCTGCTGGTATCCAAAAGGGTTCATCTGTACCTAACAAAACTAAAGTTGGTAAGTTGACTCGTGCTCAGTTAGAAGAAATCGCGACTACTAAAGAGCCAGATTTAACTGGTGCTGATTTAGACGCTCGTGTTCGTACCATCGCTGGTTCTGCACGTTCTATGGGCTTGGAAGTGGAGCTATAAGACATGGCAAAGTTAACTAAACGTCAAAAAGCCATTGCTGCTGCTATTGAAGCAAACAAAGTTTACACTTTAGAAGAAGCAGTAGCTGTTCTTGCTGGTCTTCCTGCTGCGAAATTCAAAGAATCTTTGGATGTTGCGGTAAACCTAGGTGTTGACCCTCGTAAATCTGACCAAGTTGTTCGTGGTGCGACTACACTTCCTGCAGGTACTGGTAAAACTGTACGTGTTGCTGTGTTTGCTCAAGGCGCGGCTGCAGAAGCGGCTAAAGCTGAAGGCGCTGACATCGTTGGTTTTGATGATCTTGCTGAAAGCATTCAACAAGGTAACCTTGACTTTGACGTAGTAATTGCTGCTCCAGATGCAATGCGCGTTGTAGGTAAATTAGGTACGATCCTTGGTCCACGTGGTTTGATGCCAAACCCGAAAGTGGGTACTGTAACTCCTGACGTAGCTGGTGCGGTTAAAAATGCAAAAGCTGGTCAAGCACGTTACCGCGTAGACAAAGCTGGTATCATCCATGCTGCGATCGGTCAAGTAGATTTCTCTGCTGAAGCTGTTCGTCAAAACGTTGAAACTTTGATTGCAGACTTGAAACGCTTAAAGCCTGCAACATCTAAAGGTGTATACATCAAAAAGATCACTTTGAGCTCAACTATGGGTCCTGGTCTTGTTGTTGATGTAAACAACGTTTCTAACTAAGTTTTTACTTAGACAGAATTTTAAAGCCCTGAGTAAAAATCAAAGCGCTGCTTTGATTTTTGCGCAAGAAACGCTCAGTCGTATTTTGCGAACTTAGGCAAACTTTGAATTGATAAATGTATGTTTATCAGCGTCAAAGACCTCGGGCGAAATGAGTTTTATGCTCTTTTCTTAATAGTCCAGCCTGAGTAGACGCGGTGGTGTGATTTATTCCTCCTCCGCGTGTAAGTTTGAGAGAACTTACGAATTGGGGTGTACCTAAGCGGGTACATAAATCACCGTTAGGAGGTTTTACAATGGCTCTTCTTATCGAAGACAAAAAACAGATCGTTGCAGAAGTAAGCGAAGTTGCTTCTAAAGCGTTTTCTGTTGTTGTGGCTAACTATCAAGGTTCAAGCGTAGAGCAATTGACACAACTTCGTGTTGAAGCTCGTAAGTTGGGTGTTACTACACGTATCGTGCGTAATACTTTAGCTAAACGCGCTCTTCAAGATACTCAATTTGATATCTTGAATGATGACCTTGTTGGCCCAACCATTCTCGGTTTCTCAACTTCTGAAGATGACATGGGTGCAGCTGCACGCTTGTTCGAAGAATTTGCAAAAACTAACAAAGCATTTGAACTTAAAGCTGCAGCATTTGACGGCAAAGTTTACCAAGGTGCTGAAGTTAGCGTTATTGCAAATCTTCCGAACCAAGAAAAAGCGCTTACTATGCTTGCATCTGTTCTTCAAGCTCCTATTTCGAAATTGGGTCGCCTTATTACAGCGCTCAAAGAGAAAAACGAGTCAGAAGCGGCTTAATCCTATTTCCACACCATTCAATATCCATTTGGAGTTATTCTCATGGCTTTAACAAACGAAGAAATCTTAAACGCAGTTGCTGAAAAAACAGTTCTTGAACTTGTTGAATTAATTTCTGCTTTTGAAGAAAAATTTAACGTATCTGCTGCTGCTGTAGCTGTTGCTGCTGCTCCTGGCGCTGCTGCTGCTGCTGAAGAACAAACTGAATTCAACGTTGAGTTGACTTCTTTCGGTGCTAACAAAGTTGCTGTAATTAAAGCAGTTCGTGAAGCTACTGGCCTTGGTCTTAAAGAAGCTAAAGATATGGTTGAAGGCGCTCCTGCAGTTCTTAAAGAAGGCGTGTCTAAAGAAGAAGGCGAAGAACTTAAGAAGAAACTTGAAGAAGCTGGTGCTACAGTTACTCTTAAGTAATCTTAAGAGGAGTCGATTTTTTATAATCGGCTCCACAAATTGGCTGATGGCTCTTGGGTCATCAGCCTTTTTGCGTTACAATAATCGGCTCGACTTTAATTTGTTTGATTTAAAAATCATCAAATTTAAACAATAAAGACAAATATTAAACGCTTACCAATATTTTTCTATTCAAAAAATATTGTTAAGCGTTTTAATACCACTAAAAATTGCAGCATTTGTAAACAGTGGTGGCCATATCGGCCTGCGTAATTCCTTCTAAACCCGTTCTGCAGGCGGGTTTAGTTTACTTTCCGAGGACTCCAGATGGCATACTCATATACCGAAAAGAAACGGATCCGTAAGAATTTTGGTAAATTGCCCCAAGTAATGGATGCTCCGTACTTGCTGTCGATCCAGGTCGACTCGTACAGAACATTCCTTCAAGATGGTAAAACTCCAAAAAACCGCGAAGATATCGGTCTCCAAGCCGCATTTCGTTCAGTTTTTCCTATAGAAAGTTATTCTGGCAATGCTGCTTTAGAATTTGTTGAGTATAGTCTTGGTAAACCTGAGTTTGATGTGCGCGAATGTATTCTTCGTGGCTCAACTTATGCGGCACCAATGCGCGTAAAAATTCGTTTGATCATTAAAGATCGTGAAACGAAATCAATCAAAGACGTACGCGAGCAAGAAGTCTACATGGGTGAAATGCCACTCATGACAGAAAACGGGACTTTCGTGATCAATGGTACTGAGCGTGTAATCGTATCTCAGTTACATCGTTCACCAGGCGTGTTCTTTGACCATGACAAGGGTAAAACTCACTCAAGCGGTAAAGTGCTTTATTCAGCACGTATTATTCCTTACCGTGGTTCATGGTTAGACTTTGAATTTGACGCGAAAGACTTAGTCTATGTACGTATTGACCGTCGTCGTAAATTACTTGCGACTGTGGTACTTCGTGCATTGGATTATAGCAATGAACAAATTCTAGACTTGTTCTACGAGAAAGTACCTGTCTACTTAGACATGGGTAGCTACCAAATTGACCTTGTTCCAGAACGTCTACGTGGCGAAATGGCGCAATTCGACATTGCCGACAATGACGGTAAAGTGATTGTTGAACAAGGTAAACGTATTAACGCACGTCATGTTCGTCAAATGGAAGCAGCTGGCTTAACCAAGCTTCCTGTACCAGATGAATACTTGTACGAGCGTATCACTGCTGAAGACATCACTTTACGTGATGGCGAAGTTATTTCTGCCAATACACTGTTAAGCCATGAAATCATGGTGAAATTGGCTGAAGGCGGCGTGAAACAGTTCAACATTCTATTCACGAATGACATTGATCGTGGTTCATTCATCGCGGACACGCTACGTGCAGATACCACAACAGGTCGTGAAGAAGCACTTGTTGAAATCTACAAAGTAATGCGTCCAGGCGAGCCACCAACAAAAGAAGCGGCTGAAAACTTATTCAACAACTTGTTCTTCTCTTCTGAGCGTTATGACTTATCGCCAGTGGGTCGTATGAAGTTCAACCGTCGTTTAGGTCGTCCTTATGAAGTGGGTACTGACCAGAAGTCGCGTGAAGTTGAAGGTATTCTGTCGAACGACGATATCACTGATGTATTAAAAACATTGGTTGAGATCCGTAACGGTAAAGGCGAAGTGGACGATATCGACCACTTAGGTAACCGTCGTGTACGTTCAGTTGGTGAAATGACTGAAAACCAATTCCGTGTTGGTTTAGTGCGTGTTGAACGTGCTGTAAAAGAGCGTTTAAGCCAAGCTGAAACAGATAACTTGTCTCCGCAAGATTTGATCAATGCGAAACCAGTTGCTGCTGCAATCAAAGAATTCTTTGGTTCAAGCCAGTTATCTCAATTCATGGATCAAAACAACCCATTGTCTGAGATTACACACAAACGTCGTGTATCGGCACTTGGTCCTGGTGGTTTGACGCGTGAACATGCAGGCTTTGAGGTACGTGACGTACATCAAACTCACTATGGTCGTGTATGTCCAATTGAAACGCCTGAAGGTCCAAACATTGGTTTGATCAACTCGCTTTCTGTTTATGCGAAATGTAACAATTTCGGTTTCTTGGAAACACCATACCGTAAAGTGGTTGATGGTCGTGTAACAGATGAAGTTGAATACCTGTCTGCGATTGAAGAAGTAGGCACGGTTATTGCGCAAGCCGACTCTGCAGTAGATGCAGACAATCATTTGACTGAAGAATTCGTTTCTGTACGTCACCAAGGTGATTTCGTGCGTATGCCGCCTGAAAAAGTGACGCATATGGACGTATCTGCTCAACAGGTTGTATCTGTTGCTGCATCATTGATTCCGTTCCTTGAACACGATGACGCGAACCGTGCATTAATGGGTTCGAACATGCAACGTCAGGCTGTTCCGACATTATTGGCTGACAAGCCATTAGTGGGTACAGGTATGGAAGCGAACGTAGCGCGTGACTCGGGTGTCTGTGTTATCGCAAACCGTGGTGGTGCGATTGAGTACGTCGATGCTTCTCGTATCGTAATTCGTGTGAACGAAGAAGAGATGGTCGCAGGTGAAGCAGGTGTAGATATCTACAACCTGATCAAGTACACGCGTTCTAACCAAAATACATGTATCAACCAAAACGTTGTTGTGCGTATGGGTGACAAAGTTGCTCGTGGTGACGTATTGGCTGACGGTCCATCAACTGATGGCGGTGAACTTGCGCTGGGTCAAAACATGCGCGTCGCGTTCATGACGTGGAATGGTTATAACTACGAAGACTCGATCTTGCTTTCTGAGCGTGTGCTTCAAGAAGACCGTTTAACCTCGATTCATATCCAAGAATTATCATGTGTAGCACGTGATACGAAGTTGGGCGCAGAAGAAATTACAGCCGATATCCCGAACGTAGGTGAAGCTGCACTTTCTAAACTGGATGAATCAGGTATCGTTTATATCGGTGCTGAAGTAGCTGCAGGCGACATCCTTGTTGGTAAAGTAACCCCTAAAGGCGAAACTCAATTAACTCCAGAAGAA
The DNA here is from genome assembly GCF_054457875.1 of Acinetobacter sp. GXMZU3951. Taxonomy (NCBI): domain Bacteria; kingdom Pseudomonadati; phylum Pseudomonadota; class Gammaproteobacteria; order Moraxellales; family Moraxellaceae; genus Acinetobacter; species Acinetobacter sp. GXMZU3951. Next base: position 6,780 of record NZ_JBTLFO010000006.1, read on the forward strand.
AAATTGCTTCGTGCAATCTTCGGTGAAAAAGCGGCTGACGTAAAAGACTCTTCTTTACGTGTTCCGTCTGGCACTAAAGGTACGGTGATCGATGTTCAAGTCTTTACGCGTGATGGCTTAGAGAAAGATGAACGTGCACTTGCGATTGAGAAAGCTCAATTAGATGCTTACCGTAAAGACTTGAAAGAAGAATACAAAATCTTCGAAGAAGCAGCACGTGAACGTATTGTTCGCTTGTTGACCGGTCAAGAGTCTAATGGCGGTGGCGGCACTAAGCGTGGCGACAAACTTTCTGAAGATATGTTGTCTGGCTTAGAATTAGTTGACTTACTTGAAATTCAACCGACTGATGAAGCCATTGCTGAGCGTTTAACGCAAATTCAAGTGTTCTTGAAAGAGAAGAGCTTTGAAATTGATGAGAAATTTGCTGAGAAAAAACGCAAACTTTCTACAGGTGATGAACTGACAACTGGCGTATTGAAAGTTGTGAAGGTTTACCTCGCAGTTAAACGTCGTATTCAGCCTGGTGATAAGATGGCGGGTCGTCACGGTAACAAGGGTGTTGTATCGAACATCTTGCCTGTTGAAGACATGCCACATGATGCCAATGGTGTGCCAGTTGATATCGTATTGAACCCGTTGGGCGTACCATCGCGTATGAACGTGGGTCAGATTCTTGAAACTCACTTGGGTATGGCAGCGAAAGGTTTGGGCGATCAAATCGATAAGATGCTCAAACAACAACGTGAAATTGCTGAATTACGTATCTTCCTTGACAAGATCTACAACAAAGTGGGCGGTCAGCAAGAAGATCTAGACAGCTTAACTGATGATGAAATTTTAACCTTGGCAGGTAACTTGCGCGCTGGTGTGCCTTTGGCTACGCCAGTATTTGATGGTGCTGAAGAAAGCCAAATCAAAGAGTTACTTGAACTTGCTGAAATTCCACGTTCTGGTCAAACAGTTCTTTATGATGGACGTACAGGTGAGCGTTTCGATCGTCCTGTAACTGTAGGTTATATGTACATGCTCAAGTTGAACCACTTGGTTGACGACAAGATGCATGCACGTTCTACTGGTTCTTACTCATTAGTAACGCAACAGCCATTGGGTGGTAAAGCTCAGTTCGGTGGTCAGCGTTTCGGTGAGATGGAGGTCTGGGCACTTGAGGCTTACGGTGCAGCTTACACGCTTCAAGAAATGCTTACTGTGAAGTCGGATGACGTTGAAGGTCGTACCCGTATCTATAAGAACATTGTAGATGGTAACCATTACATGGACCCAGGTATGCCTGAGTCGTTCAACGTATTGACCAAAGAGATCCGTTCTTTAGGTATCAACATTGAACTGAAAAATGGTGACTAATTAGTTCCATTTAATCCCCCCAGCCCCCTTTGAGAAAGGGGGAGTTCCCACTCGAAAGGGCAGGAGCTTCCCTCCTTAGAAGAAGGAGGGACTGAGGGAGGATTACTCAGTTAAAAAACAATATTTGTGACCCAGTCGAGAAGTGAAAATCTCCTCGACACACGGAGAAAAAAATTGAAAGACTTGCTCGATATCATGCGCAAAAAGACGGACTCAGACGGTCATGCTCCTGTAGAGTTTGATCGCATCCGTATTGGTCTTGCGTCACCAGAAATGATTAAGTCATGGTCTCACGGTGAAGTGAAAAAGCCTGAGACAATTAACTATCGTACGTTCAAGCCAGAACGTGATGGTTTATTCTGTGCCAAAATTTTTGGTCCAGTAAAAGATTACGAATGCTTGTGTGGTAAATACAAGCGTATGAAATACAAAGGCGTCATTTGTGAAAAATGTGGCGTTGAAGTAACAACTGCGAAAGTTCGTCGTGAGCGTATGGGTCACATCGAATTGGCTTCTCCAGTTGCGCACATTTGGTTCTTGAAATCATTACCAAGCCGTATCGGTTTGTTACTTGATATGACTCTACGTGATATCGAACGTGTATTGTATTTCGAATCTTATGTAGTTACTGACCCAGGTATGACTCCATTTGAGAAATACCAACTTCTTAACGATGAAGAATACTTCAATGCGTTAGAAGAACACGGTGATGAATTCACTGCGAAAATGGGTGCAGAAGCGGTTCAAGACTTGTTAAAAGACATCGATCTTGAAGCTGAGATTTCTCGTCTTCGTGAAGAAATTCCACAAACAACTTCTGAAACGAAGTTGAAGAAAGCGTCTAAGCGCTTGAAATTGATGGAAGCATTCAAAGAGTCGAACAACAAGCCTGAATGGATGGTGATGAACGTACTTCCAGTACTTCCACCAGATCTTCGTCCGTTGGTTCCTCTTGAAGGTGGTCGTTTCGCGACTTCTGACTTGAACGATCTTTACCGTCGTGTCATCAACCGTAACAACCGTTTGAAGCGTCTTCTTGACCTTGCTGCGCCAGACATCATCGTACGTAACGAAAAACGTATGTTACAAGAGTCTGTAGATGCGTTGCTTGATAACGGTCGTCGTGGTCGTGCAATTACCGGTTCGAACAAGCGTCCATTGAAATCTTTGGCAGACATGATCAAAGGTAAGCAAGGTCGTTTCCGTCAAAACTTACTTGGTAAGCGTGTTGACTACTCGGGTCGTTCGGTAATTACCGTTGGTCCTAACCTTCGTTTACACCAATGTGGTCTTCCGAAGAAAATGGCACTTGAATTATTCAAGCCATTTATTTTCGCGAAATTACAAGCATCAGGTCAGGCAACAACCATTAAAGCTGCGAAGAAAATGGTTGAGCGTGAGACGCCGGAAGTTTGGGACGTTCTAGCATCGGTGATTCGTCAACATCCAGTCATGTTGAACCGTGCACCAACACTTCACCGTTTGGGTCTTCAAGCGTTTGAACCGATCCTAATTGAAGGTAAAGCAATCCGTTTACATCCGCTCGTTTGTGCTGCGTTTAACGCCGACTTCGACGGTGACCAAATGGCGGTACACGTACCATTAACACTAGAAGCGCAATTAGAAGCGCGTGCGTTAATGATGTCGACCAACAACATCTTGTCACCTGCAAACGGTGAACCAATCATCGTTCCATCTCAGGACGTGGTCTTGGGCTTGTATTACATCACGCGTGATGCAATCAATGCCAAAGGTGAAGGCATGGTGTTTGCGGATACTCACGAAGTAAACCGCGCATTGGCAACAGGTCAAGTCGCATTACACGCTCGTGTTAAAGCACGTGTACACCAAACTGTGATTGATGAAAACGGTAACCGTGAACAGCAAACTATTGTTGTAGATACTACACCAGGTCGCTGCTTACTTTGGGAAGTTGTACCTGAAGGTATGGATTTCCAACAAATTAACGTTGAGATGACCAAGAAAAACATCTCGAAGTTAATTAACTCTTGTTACCGTAAATTAGGTTTGAAAGATACCGTTATCTTTGCTGACCAATTGATGTACCTTGGTTTCCGTCAAGCGACACGTTCAGGCGTATCGGTGGGTATGGAAGACATGGTTATTCCACCAGCGAAATATTCAATTATTGAAAAAGCTGAAACTGAAGTTCGTGAAATTGAACAACAGTTTGAACAAGGTTTCGTAACCGCGGGTGAGCGCTACAACAAAGTAGTCGATATCTGGGCACGTACCAACGACCAAGTTGCAAAAGCAATGATGGACAACTTGTCTTACACCACTGTGAAAAACAAACAGGGTGAAGACGAGAAGCAAAAATCATTCAACAGTATCTACATGATGTCTGACTCTGGTGCCCGTGGTAGTGCGGCGCAGATTCGTCAGCTTGCAGGTATGCGTGGTTTGATGGCAAAACCAGATGGATCGATCATTGAAACGCCAATTAAGGCGAACTTCCGTGAAGGCTTAACGGTACTTCAGTACTTTATTTCGACGCACGGTGCGCGTAAAGGTTTGGCCGATACAGCATTGAAAACTGCGAACTCTGGTTACTTGACACGTCGTCTTGTTGACGTCGCGCAAGACTTGGTAATTACTGAGCCAGATTGTGGTACGTTGGGCGGTCTGGTTATGACTCCGTTCATTCAGGGCGGTGACGTGATCGAGAACTTAGGTACTCGAGTATTGGGTCGTGTAGTTGCTGAAGACGTGAAGAAAGCAGGTTCTGACGAAGTTCTTCTTCCACGTAACACTTTAATCGATGAAAAACTTGCTAACTTCCTTGAAGAAGCGGGTGTCGATGAAGTTAAAGTACGTTCAGTTGTAAACTGTGAATCTACATTTGGCGTATGTGCGAAATGTTACGGTCGTGACTTGGCACGTGGTCACTTGGTGAACCCAGGTGAATCTGTGGGTGTAATGGCTGCTCAATCAATTGGTGAGCCGGGTACACAGTTAACGATGCGTACCTTCCACGTGGGTGGTGCTGCAAGCCGAACTTCTGCTGCGAACAGTGTACAAGTACGTAACAAAGGTACTGTACGTTTCCATAACGTGAAAACTGTACAGCACGCAAAAGGTCACTTGGTTTCTGTTTCTCGTTCAGGTGAAATTGGTATTGCTGATGACTTAGGTCGTGAGCGTGAGCGTTATAAACTGCCATACGGTGCGTCAATCTTGTTGAAAGATGGCGAAGCTGTAGAAGCTGGTGGTATCGTAGCGACTTGGGATCCGCATACACATCCACTCGTGACTGAAGTTGCAGGTAAAATTCGTTTCAGCCAAATCGCTGATGGTGTTACAGCAACATCGAAAACTGATGATGCAACAGGTATGACGACTGTTGAAATCTTGCCTGTAACAGCACGTCCTGCTTCTGGTAAAGATTTACGTCCTGCAGTGGTATTAGATACTGCTGATGGCGGCGAACAGTTCTACTTCTTGCCACAAAACACCATTCTTTCTGTCCGTGATGGCGAAACTATTGGTGTGGGTGACGTTATTGGTCGTGTACCACAAGAATCTTCACGTACTCGTGATATTACCGGTGGTCTTCCACGTGTTGCGGACTTGTTCGAAGCACGTAAGCCGAAAGAGCATGCAATCTTGGCAGAAGTGTCAGGTATCGTGAGCTTTGGTAAAGAGACCAAAGGTAAGAACCGTCTGGTAATTACTCCAGATGATGGTTCTGAAATCTACGAAGAGTTGATTCCAAAATGGCGTCAAATCAACGTGTTTGAAGGTGAGCATGTGAACCGTGGTGAAACCATTTCTGATGGTCCACAAAACCCACATGACATTTTACGCTTGAAAGGTGAAGTTGCATTAACCAACTACATCGTGAACGAAGTTCAAGACGTTTACCGTCTCCAAGGTGTAAAAATCAACGACAAGCACATTGAAGTAATTGTCCGTCAGATGTTACGTAAAGTAGACATCACTGACGGTGGTGATACCAGCTTCATCAAAGGCGAACAAGTGGATTACATCCGCGTTGTCGGTGAAAACCAAGCTGTACTTGCTCAGAACAAGTTCCCAGCGAAGTTTGAACGCCAGTTGATGGGTATTACCAAAGCATCGCTTTCTACTGACTCGTTCATCTCTGCTGCATCGTTCCAGGAAACCACACGTGTGTTAACTGAAGCGGCTGTAACCGGTAAAGAAGATGATTTACGTGGCTTGAAAGAGAACGTCGTTGTAGGTCGCTTAATTCCTGCAGGTACTGGTTTGGCTTACCACTTAGAACGTCGTCGCCAAGAAGCAGAAGCTGCAGAGCTTGAGCTTCACAATGACTTCTCTGATGTTGACCAAGCACTGAGCCAAGCATTTAATGATGAGTTTAATGGTCTGTAATTAGTCCTTAAATTCTGATAAAAAGCCACCTTCGGGTGGCTTTTTTACATTATGACGCAGAACAACTATAAAAAATCACATTAGCAAAACGGTAAGGTTCTATGCTTAAACGTAAAGCAAAAATCAATGATCAACAAAGGTATTAAAAATATGAAAGTTAACAATAAATTAATGTCTTGTATGTTAGGAACGCTGGTTTCCAGTTCAGTATGGGCGGCACCGATGCCTAACACGATTGTGATTGAAGATAAAGCTGTCGTGCCGATTGTGAAAACTCAAATCATTCGCAGCATGCCAGGCAAAGAGCCTGTGAGAACTGTGAATGCCACCATTTTTGAAGTGAGCAATAAAGGCAAAGATGTGGTTGCACGTGATGTAGTGATTATCGATGACAAAGCGGAATTTTCTGATGAAAGAATGAAAGCACCGATGCTACAAAAAGGCAGTGTCATTGTACCGACTTCAAAAATTGAAGTGGATTCCAAAGTGATGAGAGAGGGTGAGGTGATTGCTGAAGCTAAGCATCTAGATGCTTCAGGAGTAGAATTTAAACAAGGGCAAGAACCTGTTCAGAAAAATTTGAAAATTGATCAAGTGAAAAATCCTGAACATAGCAATAGCGCGACTCATGCGGTGATCCAGAGTGATGGTAAGACCACCAAAGATGTGATGGTGATTAAGGAGCAATAAATATTCCGTACTTCAACATCTTTCTTATTACAAAATCCTCGTAATTTTACGAGGATTTTTATATAAAAATCCATCTTCAATCCTCATTGCTGTTGTATGGTATTCCTCATGAAAATGGGAAATGGAGAGACGCTCATGAAAAAATTATTGAATTTGGCAGCGATTGCTACGGTTTCTACATTTTTGTTCACTGGGTGTAGCAATATGTCTGCATCAGAACAGCGTATTGGCGCAGCTGCATTAGGCGGGGCTGTTGGTGGTGGTGTAGGAAGCAACATCGGTGGCAGTACTGGGGCTGCTTTAGGCGCGGGTGCAGGGGCTGCTGTAGGCAGTAAATCACAAAGTGGCTCGACTCGAAATGCGACTTATAGTGGCGTAGGTGCGGGTATTGGCTCGGTCATCGGCAAATCTATTTTTGGTGGTAGTACAGGTGCTGCAATTGGTGGTGCAATCGGTGGTGGTGCTGGTGCAGCAATCGAGAACAATAACCGCTAAGATGGGCGGATGAGGCGAAAAGGCACGGTATGTGCCTTTTTTTATGGACGATCAGATTTGGGCTTTTTACGACGGATATAGACCGTTTTTTCTACTTCAGCAATACGAACTCCCGCATCATCATAAATATTTAACAGATAAACACGATTAATGGGGGAATAATCTTCCGTCAAGGATTTAATGTGTTGGATCTCAGCCGCATCAAGTCGAATATCTGCATAGACTGTTCCACGGCCAGGCGATAAAAACAGGATCTTGGCTGCTTTGTCCCACACGATGTATTTTGAGCCAAGGTGATGCATCAGCAACAACATGTAGAATGGATCTACCATGGAATACAAACTGCCACCAAAATGTACACCGACGATGTTTTGATTTTTACGTGTTAAAGGCATTTTGACCCGAATATGGTAATTCGCTAAGTCTAAACGGTCGACTTGGATCCCTGCACCACGGTAGGGGGCATAACGATTGAGCATGAATTTGGTGAGCGTGGGAAAATTTTGTAATTTTTTGAGAATACTCATCGTATAAAATAGTTCTTTTAGGGGGATGATTTCATCTTAACCGTAGTCCTTAAAAATGCAAATCTACAGCTGTTAGTTCGTCTGAATCTAGAAAAAAATACGATAAAACAAAAAGGAAAAAAGCTATGCAAGTGCAAACGCAGTGGGTAACCAGTTCCGATCAGCAACGTTTATATGTCAAAACATGGGGCAATGTTGAGCATCCCGCATTAGTTCTCGTACATGGTTATCCTGATAATCAGGAGGTATGGGAGCGAGTTATTCAGCACTTGGTCGATCAGTTTTATATTGTGACCTATGATGTACGCGGGGCGGGACAGTCTTCCACACCCAAGACGATTCAAGCCTATGCTTTGTCACAACTTTCACAAGACTTACAAGCTGTGGTCGATGCCGTCTTAGCAGAGCGTGAATTTCATTTGGCTGCGCATGACTGGGGATCCATTCAATCTTGGGAATCGGTGACGGATATCGATTTTGGGCAACGGATTTTATCTTTTAGCAGTATTTCGGGTCCATGTTTAGATCATGCTGCGTATTGGATGCGGGAGCAACTGCAAAAGCAGCCACGACAGTTTTTAAAACAGTTATCCAAGTCTTGGTATATCATGGCTTTTCATTTGCCGCTGATCGCCCCTACGCTTTGGCGCTTTTTTAAACCCAAACACTGGGGCCAGTTCTTGCAACATTTAGAGCAGACTCAGAATTTACCGCTGAATGGGCATATTGCCAAAGATGGGCAGTATGGTGTGGGGTTGTATCGCGCCAACTTTATTCCAAGGTTGAGTAAACCTCGGCAGCGTTTTGCACAGTGTGCAGTACAAGCAATTGTTTTAAAAAAAGATAATTTTGTCAGTCCAGCATTGATTGATGAAATGCCCAAATGGACGCAAAAATTTCAAAGGGTTGATTTAGACGCGAATCACTGGGCAATTCTAAGTCAGCCCGAGCAAGTGGCACAGCATATTCAAAGGTTTATTCAGCAGCAAATACATCTCGATTAAATAAAGCGGATACGGTTACTGTAATCAAAAAATGCAGATGATAAACAGAGGCATTTTTCAGTTTTAACTCTGTTAAAATGCTTCTTTTTTATCATGCTTGTTTGTTATGTTCGCGATTATTGCTGCTATTACAGTCATGTTCGGACTGTCTTTAGCTCGTGTGCCAGTGGTATTTGCACTGATTATTGGTGCCGTCACTGGAGGTTTATCTGCTGGTTTGGGGCTGCAAGGAACTTTAGATGCCTTTAATAATGGTTTAGGCGGTGGGGCAAAAATTGCTTTGGCTTATGGTATTTTAGGCGCCTTTGCTTTGGCACTTGCCCGTTCAGGTTTACCCGATTTATTGGCCTATAAACTGATTAAAACCGTTAAAAATGAAGCGGATCACACTACGCAAAAGAAGGTGAAATATGTCATCTTTTTTACCGTGGCTTTAGCTGCAGTATTTTCGCAGAACTTAATTCCCGTGCATATCGCCTTTATCCCAGTTTTGATTCCACCGTTATTAAGTGTCTTTAACCATCTCAAACTTGACCGACGTGCTGTGGCATGTTTGCTGACCTTTGGTCTAGTCGCAACCTATATGTGTTTGCCAGTTGGCTTTGGTGCGATTTTCTTAAATGATATTTTGGCACATAACATCAATACCTTTGGTAAGCCTTATGGTTTTGCCATTAGCAATGAGCAGATTCCACATGCCATGATTATTCCAGTATCGGGCATGTTTTTAGGTTTATTGGTGGCCTTGTTTTTTAGCTATCGTAAACCGCGTATCTATGAAGATTTAGAAGTCGGAAATACCATTCATCGAATTTCAGCTGATGTTAATCAAAGCCAAGATGGAAAACCGAAAATTGCCCAATTTACTTTATGGATGGCAGCTTTTGCGGTGATCGCGACATTAGCGGTGCAACTCTATTCCGATTCGATGATTTTAGCGGGTTTGGTTGGGGTTGCTATTTTAAGCTGCGCAGGCATTTTCAAGTGGAAAGAAGCCGATGATGTGATCATTAGTGGTATGCGGATGATGGCATTAATTGGCTTTATTATGATTGCAGCGCAAGGTTTTGCTGCTGTCATTGAAGCCACCAATCAGGTCCCAGCCTTGGTTACAGCATCGGTAGAATGGATCGGAAATAGTAAAGCTTTGGCGGCATTTTTAATGCTTGTAATTGGTTTATTAATTACCTTAGGTATTGGTTCTTCTTTTTCTACGGTGCCGATTCTCGCGATTATTTATGTTCCCCTGTGTATTCAATTTGGCTTTAGCCCTGCAGCAACGATTGCCATTATTGGGACTGCAGCAGCATTAGGTGATGCGGGTTCACCGGCCTCAGATTCCACTTTAGGACCAACCTCGGGCTTGAATATGGATGGTCAGCATGATCATATGCGGGATAGTGTGGTGCCAACATTTATCCACTTTAATATTCCATTACTGGTCTTTGGCTGGATTGCTGCGATGGTTTTATAATAAAAATCCCGAGTATTTTAATCTATTATTTATGTAGATTAATTATAGATATATTTAAAATATATTTTAATATTTAAACCTGAGTGCTGCACTCTGAATATAATAAAAAATTGATTAATGGGGTTGGTATTTAAAACCAACCTTATTAGTCTATTTAAAATAAATGTTTATAATAATCATGTATTTAAAAATAAATCGTATTTATATTAATTAATAAGTGTTGCATATTAATAACAGTCTTGTTTAATATTAATTAAGTGTTAAGATTTTTATTATAGAGGTTGCTTTAATATGTTAAAACAAGTTGCTCTTATTGCTTTAATGGGGATTTCTGCATCTGCAATGGCAGGTGGTTGGCAAGCAAAAGTAGGGGCTTCTGTACTATCGCCAACTGGTGATTATACTTTAGCTCCAGGTGCGGTAGTTGAAGCAGATCACGAGTTTGGTTTTACGCCTTCTATTGAATATTTCTTTGGTAACTCTCCTATTTCGGCTGAATTGTTATTAGCAACACCGTTTAATCACGATGTGCTTCTTAACGGTGATAAAGTTGCTAAGTTGAAGCATTTACCGCCAACAATTACTGCAAAATACAACTTCAAGAATTCTACTCGCTTCACCCCTTATATTGGTGTTGGTGGTACTGCATTTATTGCTTGGGATGAAGAAGGCGTAGTAAAAGATGTAAAAACCGATTACGGTTTTGCAGGTCAAGTTGGTTTTAATTACCAACCAGCCGATGCGAAAAACTGGGGCGTATATTTTGATGTCCGTTATGCTGATTTAAGTCCTGAAGTTACGTTAGATGAAGCGACGGCTGCAGCAGTGGGTAAAGAGAAATTTGATTTAGATATTGATCCAGTGGTTTACACCATCGGTTATAGCTATAAATTCTAAGCAATAAAAATAAGAATAATAATAACAGCGCTAAAACCTCATCATTTGATGGGGTTTTTTTCTGTCTAATTTTTTGTGGCTAAGACAACAATCATTCACTAAGCACACGCAAAACATTACATTTTAAGCTTATGATTTTGTTTAAATTGAATGGTAAAAATAAAGTTTAGAACGCCTATGTTAATTTTAAGAATAATTTTACTTGTTGTTGGGTTAACCCCTTTAAGTTCATTTGCAGCCAGTTTTGACTGTTCGCGTGCGGAAACATTGACTGAACATCAGATTTGTACTCAGCCTAGTCTTAATGATGCCGATGTTAAAATGGCAACGACCTATCACATTTTAAAACGTTTGGTGCCGATGGGGACACGCTCAATGATTCAGGATGAACAGGTGAAATGGTTACGTTTACGCAATCAGTGTCGCGACAATTCACGCTGTTTAAGTGATGTGTATGCCATGCGCCAACAACGGCTAGATTTATATTTGCAGCAGATATATCAACGTGGACCATATTAAACACATAATTGTTGAAAAAAACATCGATCGGTATTGAAAAATCATCCTTGCACTCCAATTCATAAAGCATCTGATAAAAACACTGTGTGAATGAATTCGAGGAACACTGTATGAGCGAACACAATACACAAAAACATAGCTTTCAGGCTGAAGTGGCACAATTACTACATTTGGTCACACATTCACTTTATTCAAATCCAGAAATCTTTTTGCGTGAATTAATTTCAAATGCATCGGATGCCTGCGATAAATTACGTTTTGAAGGAATTAATCATCCCGAGTTTTACGAAAATGATCCAAATTTACATGTACGCGTGATTTTGGATAAAGAAAACAAAACCCTGACCATTTCCGATAACGGGATTGGTCTGACCCAACAAGAAGCGATTGATAATCTTGGGACGATTGCCAAGTCGGGGACCAAAGACTTTATGTCGAAATTGACGGGTGATCAAAAAGCCGATGCACAATTGATTGGTCAATTTGGGGTCGGTTTCTATTCTGGTTTTATTGTTGCAGACAAGATTACAGTGGAATCCCGTCACGCGGGTACAGCTGAAAATGAAGCGGTACGTTGGATCAGTGCCGGTACAGGTGACTTTGAGGTTGAGCAAATTACCAAGGCGACTCGTGGTACCGATATTATCTTGCACTTGCGTGAAGATGCTTTGGACTATTTAGAAAGCTACAAAGTTAAGCAAATCATCAATAAATACTCAGACCATATTAGCCTGCCAATTGAAATGCAGAAAGAAGTTTGGCAGGAAGAAGAAGTTGCCGAAGGTGAAACCCCGAAAGGTGGCCAGATGGTCAAAACCGATGAGTGGGAAGCGATTAACTCTGCCAGTGCTTTATGGACACGCAGTAAAAATGACGTGACCGAAGAACAATATATCGAGTTTTACAAAAACTTAAGCCATGATTTTGATGCGCCATTGGCATGGTCTCACAATCGCGTTGAAGGCAGTACCGAATATACCCAACTGCTATACATCCCGAGCAAAGCGCCGCATGATATTTTTACACGTGAAGCCAAAGCTGGTATTAAGCTGTATGTGAAGCGTGTCTTTATTATGGATGATGCGGATCATCTCATTCCGAACTATCTGCGCTTTGTGCAAGGTGTGATAGACAGCGCAGACTTGCCATTGAACGTCAGTCGTGAACTGTTACAAGAAAGCCGCGATGTGCGCACTATTCGTGAAGGTAATGCACGTCGTATTTTGACATTACTGGATAGTTTGGCGAAATCGGAAGATGAGAAAGACCAAGAGAAGTTCAAAACTTTCTACACGGAATTTGGTTCGGTCTTAAAAGAAGGCTTGGGTGAAGATTTTGGTAACCGTGAGCGTATCTTGAAGTTGTTGCGTTATGCAACTTCGAGCAATGACGAGATTAATACTTCTTTAGCCGACTACAAGGCACGCATGAAAGAAGGGCAGAAAGCCATTTATTATGTGACTGCGGAAAGTCTGAATGCCGCGAAAAACTCACCGCAATTGGAGCTGTTCAAGAAAAAAGGCATTGAAGTCTTGTTAATGGCGGACCGCGTGGATGAATGGGCGATGAACTTCGTCCAAGAGTTTGAGGGGACACCATTACAGAACGTTTCTAAAGGTGCGGTTGATCTGGGCGATTTGCAAGATGCCGAAGAAAAGAAAGCACTTGAAGCCGCAGCTGAACAGTTTAAGCCTGTGGTGGATAAGTTGTCTGATACATTGAAGGGTAAAACCAAAGAAGTACGTGTGACGACACGTTTAGTGGATTCTCCGGCATGTTTAGTGACTGGCGAAGGTGAACTTTCACCACAATTGATCCGGATGTTAAAGCAAGCGGGTCAAGCGGTGCCTGAAAGCAAACCAATTCTGGAAATTAACCCTGAACATCCATTGGTGAAAAAACTGGATGGTACATCGCATTTTGAAGATCTGGCCAATGTGATTTTTGATCAGGCGGTGATTGCGGAAGGCGGATTACCTGAAAATCCGGCTGAATATGTGAAACGCATTAATCAGTTGTTATTAAACTAAGCGAACACTAGATGCAAAAAAGGCAACCGAGATAATCGGTTGCCTTTTTTATTGCGTGCTGATGTGGATAACACCCCACTTATCCACAGGTCTTTTTAGAACAGTGCCTCAAGACGCAATAAAGTGCTTAAATAATGACTGTGGTCGGCACGCTGGTCGTTAAAATAGTTAATATCGGTTTGTACATAGAACCATTCACGCCATAACGGTTGACGCCAAGAAACAAAGGGTCCCCAACTGTTCAGACGCAGGTCGGAATCATCTAAGTATCCGCCTGTATACAGACCATAGTTAAAACGATTACCCTGAAAAAACTGGTGTTGGCGGAACATATAGTTGTCCCAGTTTAAGTCGTCTTTTTGCTCATCGGCATAAGTTAGGCTGAATTGATCACTAATAAATGCCTCATCTGGACGAGCATGAGTCAGTTCCAAGTTGGTTCTTAAATAATTTTCACTGTCTAATCCATAGCGATAGATTTGTTCCGCATGAAAGAAGAAGTCATTATCCAAGGTCCAGTCTTTTTGTGCTTTTAAGCGCAAATAAATATCATCGCCAGAACGCAAACCCACATCAAAGTCAGTATCAAAAGGGAGTCGCTTGGTGATATCTGACCAACGTAATGCAAAGGAGCTATTGGCATCGCGGTTCTGGCGACGGTCATAAGCTTTGTCATTATCAGGACTTGGAGGATTCTCATTGGTAATCGCGACATTATTGGATAATTCGTTATCTAATGAGTCATCACCAAAGACCAAGCTGAGTTTTTTCTCTAAATTTGGCAAACTGATTTTTCCGCGAATACGGGGCTTAACATCGTATTCATCGTATTTATTCCAGCGGTTATCAATCAGTACCCTTAAGGTCGCAGAGGCTGGGGTATCGGTTTCCTGGTCTCCAAACCAGCCATCAATATTTTGCGAAGTATCATCTGCCCAATTGCGAATCTGCTTTTGCTTACGGTCAAGCCAGGTCTGATTTTCGGTCAGGGTCGTAGAGGGGACCACTTGCTCATCTGACTGTTCGGGAAGCATGGTTGGCGTGGCATCAATCCAACGCGGGATGGTATAAAGTACACCATCCTCTTGCTCGGGTGCTTGTTCAATCAAATAGGGTGGCGCGGTAGAGGATAATTCTGAAGTTTCGGTCGTATTTGCCCAGCCTGAGGTCTGGCCTATCCCCAAGGCAACCATCAACATAAGTGGCTGGGTAAAAGTTCTTCTCATTGTAGGCATTATCAAGATCTTTTATTCTAAATTTACCTCTCCAGTTTGGTAAATTTTAGGGATGAAAATCAAGCTTTTGCTACAAAATAAAATAAATTAACTGTCAATATAAATTTGGAGTGCCTCATGCAGTTTTGTGGCTGAAATTGGCTGGGGCAATGTCTGAACCACCCGTTGGATCAGCTGCCATGAAATCCCCTGATTACGATCCAGCAGGATATAAGGGTAGGCGGTTTCTTGGCGCGATAACTGCAAGCGTTGCTGACCATGAATGACCCGAATTTTTTGTCGTTCTTTTAGCAGAATAAGTGGCGTGGTATAGCTGGCAGAGGTTTCTTCAAACGCAATTAATTTATGCTTTTGCAAACAGTTGGCTGGAATAAAGGGAAGCGCTTGTTCCGTATTCCATACCAATTGTGCCTGTTCGCTATATAACTCAAATAACTGGGTCGTATTCTTACAGCATTTTAAGGCATGATCCGTTTCCAGCAATTTTAACGCGGTGACTTGATAGGCATAATGCTGGCTGACAATATTGGCAAAACGAATAGCCTGCAGTTGATCTTCAGCGCCTAAGATTGCCAAATATTTCATAAACTGCCCTTGGGCATTGATTTGCTCGGCCAAATAGACGGGTTGATTCGCCAATTGTTCTAATCGAGAAGCTGGAACAATCATGTCCAAACTGGTAAACAGCTCAGGTACATTTTCTAGGCTGAGGCTACATAGCGCATATTCTTGTGCTTGCGGGAACTCGAGGGCTTTTAAGCCACATTTCCAGCTTCCTAATTCAAGCATTTGCGGCAGAATTTGAGCTGTTTCGGTTGGTGTAAACAGGGCGCGAATGTTGGCAGGTGTGACGGCAACTTTCTTGCTTGGTTCCGATGTTGGCTGCAAGTTTGACTCTACATCGCTGAATGTGTCATTGAAGCTTGGTTTCGGTTCTGCCGTATGATGGGCTGTAGCGTGTTGCTGAAGAGATAATGGTTCAAAATGAATGGCACTGGTTGACATGGTCGAATCGGCTACGCGGGCAGAAGAAAAAGATGGTTGAGGTTGTGTACGCGTTGCCGTCGCACGGAGTTTCTTACTTGCTTTAAACCCTTTAGGGGCTTCAAGGGCTTCTAAATGCAATTCAGCATCGGTTTTAAGCCCATGATACAGTTCTTGTTGTTCTTGCATCCAAGCATAATTATGCTCCAGCCCCTCCCAATCACTGAGAAGTGCAGTACGATGCGGAGCAGGGATATACCAAAATTGGAAGCCTAAGTCGGCTTGATATAAAATTCCCCAACCCATTTCAGGGCTTTGTTCTAGGGCATGCTCTAAGGCTTGCTCTGAACGAAATACACCCCGAAAACTTTGTACATATAAAGATTGCTGTGCAAACTCCTGCGCGGTGCGCTCAGGCTGCATCAGGCTTTTAAAATTGAGAATTTGTTTTCTAAAGATGGGCTCATCACAATACAAGAATATTTCTTTCAGACGACTTTTAGATTTGGCGATTTCATAAAAGGACAAAGATCGTTGATCTAAGCCATGAATCAGACCTTGTATTTCCTTGGCCAATTGGGCTTTTTCTAAAACATTCATATGACGTCTTTAAAGATGCTGTTGAGCCTGTTCTAAATAACTGGCCAAGACAATATTGGTCGCGAGTTCCAGTAATTTATATTCCGTAGAGGTATGTTGCGGATACTGTTCTGCCATCGCAATCAATTCATCTAAATTGATGGCTTGCGGTAGAACCTTACCTTGAATCAGCGCCTGAATATCTTGCATATGCATGAATTTAAACTCTTCATTCAACGACCTAGATGATTCGATTATATGGATTTATTGGAAAAAAGCATGAAAATTTTTGTCATGTTTGACGCATTTTTATTGGAATATGACATTTATTTAAAATTTTTAATGAAAAATAATTATTACGGTCGTTTTAAGCTGCTGACAGGGATGGATACATGGGCCTTGTCGGGACGTATTGCAGAGTCTATTCGAGCGAGCGAGGATGCTTTTTAGATAAAAAAAACAGCCCGAGAAAGGGCTGTTTTTTTATGCCGTCTAAACACTTAAGCCGCATTTTTCGGTGTTGCAGTTTGGTCTTGAGCCACGTGTTCAGTGCTTGCTGGTTGAGCCGTTTGGGTTTGCACTTGATCTGGTTCAGGGAAGTTCGGAATAAACACCACTTGTGCTGAAACTTCAGCAGAAAAAGCAACCACAGCAACAGCCAAAATAGATTTCATGATCTTCATAAAAATCACCTTGATTACAGAGAGAATATCCAAAACGGATAGGAACAAATAAATACAGGTGAATAGTATCAAAAAATAAGCAGATTTGGAGGGTGATGTGGCCCAGAAAAAATGACTGTTAAGTTATTTTATTGTTATAAATCAATATTATAGAGTTTTTGCTCTAAGATTGCCTTGGCGGTTAAGACAATCTGAGCTGGATGGAAAAAATGATGAAAAATAAACAGTTTAACGGCACTGTGCCTGTCTTTTTTGATAGATTTTTGCCGAAATTAGACCAATAATGGCTCCTGAAAATGGGCTAATTTTGGGTAAAAAACGTCCTGCGATTGCGCCTAAAATTACCCCCTGAATTGCGGGTTTGAATCGTGAGTGTTGTAAGGAAGATTGGGTGGGTGTTGCAGCGTGTTCGGACGAATTTGATGCATTAAGGTTATGTATTGCTTGCATGTTCATATTGACCTCATCAGTTGGGTATTCAAATGAGGTTTTAGCCTAGCCCAACGCGATGTAAATCCTGTTAGTTTCATGTGTAGCAAGCATATTACTTTTAGGCAGAAACTGTTTTTACTGATGGAGTCATGGTGTATTCGGTATGCATTTGGTCAGCACTCTGGAGTGAATGGCTTCATCTACGGATTAAAAATACCGAGCAATAAAAAACCTCCTCACACATAGGTCAGGAGGTTAATCAGCACATCTTTTAAAGCTTTACAATGCGCTTATGCTTTAGGGTCTTGTTGCGGTACATCACAAGAACCTTCGTCATTGCACTGGTCCGCTTCAGCCGTATCCGTCGGTTCGAGTGCTTTGTCGAGTACTTGTAAGAACACTTCGCGCGGTTGGGCGCCGGCTAAGGCAATCCGTTGGTCAAACACAAAGAAAGGTACGCCGGTCACTTTGAGTTGATCACGTGCCACTTCCTGATCGAATTTAACAAAGTCTGCATATTCGTCTGAATTTAAGACATCATCGACTTCGACTGGGTTGAGTCCAATACGTGCTGCCACATCTTCAAGGGTTTCACGTTCACCGATTGCTAAACCTTGGGTCATATAGCTATAAAAGAAGGCTTCTTTGGCTTCTGAGCCCAGACCTTTGCTTTGCGCCAAATGGATAATACGATGGGCATTAAAGGTATTGCCAGAATTGGCATTTTCCCAGTTAAATTCAATGCCTTCTTCAGCAGCCATTGCCGCAATATTGCGTTGCAGTTCTTCCACTTCTTCTAAAGTGCGGCCATATTTTTGCGCTAAACGCTCTGAGTTGGAAATTTCTTGGCGGGGCGGGGCTTCTGGGTCGAGTTCAAAACTGTGCCAATGCACTTCAAGCTCAACACCAGCCTGTTTTGCCGCAGCTTCTAAACGTTTTTTTCCGATATAGCAAAATGGACACACTACATCTGACCAGATATCAACACGCATGAAAATTCTCAAAATAAAAAAGCAATTAAGCCAATGTTGGGGTTAGGTTTTGCAATTTAAAGTCATTCCATACAAAAAAGCCAACCTGACTGAGTTCAATTGTGGGCTCGATTGCATCGAGATTAAACTGTTTATCTGACCATAACACGGCATGACAATGAAAAAACTACAAGAGCTGAAGCTGCTGCCGATGTGCCCACCATTTGATCACATGGCTGACAGGGATAGCGTCTCTTGTTGTGGTTGCCTTCATTATTTCCGTGATTTCAGACCATCTGCAAGCCCATGGTGAAGTGGTCCGTTTGCCCACCTTTAAAATGATGGCCGAGTCGGAATGACGTGAAGTAACAGGTGTCATTCCTTCTCAATTCGATGAAAATATTCGCAGAGTACTTCAGCATCGTATTATTCAGTTATAAGGTGATGCTCAGTCTTTTGTGGTCGATCCGACTCTTGTGCATCATTTAGATAGATTGCCGGTTGCGGCCAGACCTGATTTGGAGAGTTTGCCACCGCTATTACGCGAGCATGTACTGAATATTGCCACAGGTTTGCAGTCCGCAGACCCGACCCAAGGTTTGTATATTATGCTGCAACCGTTTGGTATGGATCGGAATATTAAAAATGTGCAGATTGTGTGTGAGCAAATTACCATAGGACAAATGGATTACAATTTTGTGCCCACGATTCCAGTCCATCCCCTGCAACGACCTCAAGTCGCAACTGTAAAATAGCGTGTCATAAGTGGCTGCATTGATCTGCACTAAGCTGATGTTGTGAGAAGATTTTTGCTTAAATTTTCACCATGTGGTGATATTTGCTATGATAGAAGCAAAGCGGTGTCGGAGCAAATTATGCCACGTATCTTTCTGATTTTAGGTTTAGCGACTGCTGCTGTATTTGGTGGATTATTTTATCAATACCATGCCCAACAACAAGAAGAAGTACAACTGCAACAATATCAACAAGTGTTATATGAAAAAACCGACTTGATTTATGCACAGGCCAAAGACTGGGACAAACCGATTGAGGTGGATGTTACCGATGCCCGCTTGCAGGGCGATTATCAGGTTATGGCCAACTTTGTTTTGAGCCAGATGATTCAAAGTGCCGAAGCGCGCAATGCCTATTTACGCGAATTAAAAGCCATTCACTGGGATGAGTTTTTAAATATTGAGCGTTTAAGCAAAGATAAAAAGCAGGATTATCAAGAAACTGATTTAATGCTACAGCAAGCGCATGCCTTGGCGACCGAGTATCAAGTCACCATTGAGCAAGCACAACAAAATGCGCTGGAACAAGCCAAACAACTGCCGATTCAAGCGCGTTATCGCAATCAGCTGGCAGAGAATTTACGCGAAAGCAAAAAGCAAAATGAAGCACTCGCGCTGTTTGAAATCGAAAAACAGATTCTGGAAAAAGCAGACCAGATTTTTCTGGTGTTGAAAAATAACCGCTGGCAGAACAAAAACAACACCTTTATGTTTTATGAAGATGCGCCGTTGAAACAGTTTAATGCCTTGTACCAACAAGTCTTAGACCTGAATGCACAGCTGCAAAAAATACAGCAACAAAATCAGCAAGCGCTTGAACAGAAGCATGACTAAACATAATCGCGCTTTGTCATCCAGCTTTCAAATAACTGCGTTAAGTTAGTGCTGTTGAACATTCCGACGCATCAGATTTAAAGCAGGTACAGCAATGAAAACCATTCAGGTCTTTGATGATATTCAACAGGTGTATGCCGAGTTTTTAGAAAATAAAGCCTACCCAAAACTAGAAAGTTTAAGTAACTGGGGTAAAAATCGTTATTTTTTTAGCCAGTATTTCCGCTTAATCGAAGATTGGCATCATACCGAACAAATCGTGATTGAATTTAACCGTCAGTATTTCAGCCTAGATACGGGCAATGCCCCCGATTTTATGGACAAGGAAAAATACATGGCTTGGTTGATGGAAGAGTTATTGGCTTAAAGCTAGCCAAAACATTGCAGTCCAAGCAGATTGGCATGGACTGCTGGATGCTGCATCAATCAAAAATTTTCTCAGCTGCCTGAAAAGGTAGGCTGACCACATCAATCGCAACCGCAAAAGGCAGCAGCACCAGCTTTTCAAATGGATTCAAGCTAGATTTCGACTGGTAGCTTTGTTCTTGATAGGTATAAATACTGACCTGATACGGCTTACTTAACGGTTTTAGCGTATTGAGATTATTTGCCGCAGGGTAGACCACACCTGCCAAAGCCACGTCGAAACAGAATCGCTGCGCTTGCATGCGTTCATCGCTAGAGGTCGAACACTCTTTTGCACCATTTTCGATAAAGAATTCGAGGTCTTTTTTACTAATGTCTTCTTTGAGTTTGATATAAGACAGCGGCAGTGTACCAGTGAAATGACCATCATTTTTTTCTGAATAAAAATCGAGTGCTTTGGTCATTTGAATATTTTTCGGCTCAAGTTTACTAATCAGTGTGACAAACTGTGCTCCGCCTTGGGTCAAGATATAGCTATTTTTTTGCCCTGCGATGACCAAGCTATTGGCAGGTAGAGTCGTGAGTGCTTGGGCGGGCTTGCCAAAAGCCACCACTTGGTCTTCGACTAAGGTGACTTTGTTGGAACGGGTATAGGTTTTAGTATCTTTGGTAATGAGGGTTTTAGTGGCACAGCCTGTGAAAAGTGTAGCCATTACGCCTACACCAATGAGGGTTTTTACTGGTGATGAAAACATTCGTCACTCCGAATTATGAAGAATTTATAAAGCAGATTTTTATTGTGGTTAAGCCTACCATTAAAAGATTCAAATGGATGTAAAAGCTTTTTATCTCTTATTTTTTGTATAGCGATGGATTCACATTAGATTTTTTTTCTTTTTAGTGTCAATTTAGGTCATGTAATTTGTATATAGATCTGATTTAAAAAATTAAAGATTAAATGTTACGGGATTAAAATACTACTTTGTTTTACATTCGATACAGTCATATAGTTCCATATTAATTTGTTCATGTTTATCCAGATGGCTTTGGATTTTTGACCAATGGGGTTGGATTTGTCTTTTTATGGCTGGCTCATTCATGATACGTGATGCTTTTAGTGCATAACTAATATAGTTTCTCGAGCCGATAAATGAGAAGCGTCTATAGATATGTTTCTTATGTATTGGAAGTGGAGATTCTCCACGTCTGATTCGTGCAATATTGATTCTTCTAAGTTTCTTATTAGTCATTTTGACAGCTTTCATGACTTTATGTGAATATTTAGCTAACCCACTATCTCGTAATAAAATTTTATTACCATCATAAGTAAAACCAAGGTATTGGAGAGGCTCTCTACTCATATGGGATTTGTTATATACATGTAAGCCATCTTGAAAATAAACTCGCCTTGTTTTATCGGGGTGAATTTGGACTTTCAATAGTTTTATTCTTTTTTCTGTCTCTAGAGCAATTTTCATTCCTAGATCAGAATCACAGATTATTAGAATGTCATCACAATATCTGTAATATGAAGCATTTAATTTTGACAAATAGATTTTTATATTCTTATCAAAATCCAACATGTAGATATTAGATAAAAAAGCACTTATAGATGATCCTTGAGGAATTCCTTTATTCTCATTTTCTTTGATAATTAAATTATTTTTTCTAATCTTATTTCTGAAATCATGGCTTGAACATAGTCTTTTTAAATCTTTATGACTTCGATTTGGTGATAACCCTAAAGATTGATAGATATCTTTCTTACATACATAAGAGAATTTTGTAATAGATTTAAAGACTTGATAGTGATCTTTAGGAAGCTCTTCTAAGTTTAAAACTTTTAGCCATGCTTTTTTTAGAATTTGGTGGTCAAGTTCATCGAAGAAACTTTTAATATCGAAACATAATGCTACGCAGTTTTGTCTTAGCTTTATTTCATCAAAAACTTTCTTTGCAAAATCAATATTATTAGGAGCATGAGGGAGTTTCCTAAAAGCTAAAATACTATCTGTCAAATTTGATGACTCAAGTAATCTCTCGTAATTTGGTGTTAGTAACGCGGCATAGTAAGCATAGATGTGTCCATCAATATGAGCCGAATATTTAATTGGACGAATTTTAGGTTCTTTCTTTTCAATAAGAATTTTCTTTTTGCCATTTACGATCTTAAAACCATTTTTCTTAATTTTTCTTGAGCTTAATTCAAAGTGTATGAAAGGATAAAAGGCATGTTTTTCAATGTTTTTAGGATTTACAACGTATTTATAAACTTGTTCAGGCGAGAGAGGATAATCGAAATGTAAATACTTCTTTTGGCGTTCTTTAAAAAATAGGTGATCAATAATCATTATTAGAAAACTCAAGGAAAGGCTGACGATAATCCTCGTAGTACACGCTCCATTCTAAGAACAGAGTCCCTTGAGCATACCCAAGTACCCACAATTACGTACCCTCTAGAAGAAAAACTCCTACATCGTCTTTAGATCGCGAAAGGATTATACTATGAGAAGCATTGATTACATTCTGTGGAGTTCAATATACATTATCTGCAGTTGGTTCCAAACAGTTTGTATTGTTTCACCAGAAGCACTAGAAATAGTTCTAATACTGAGTGGTGCAATACTTGACAACAGATTACCTTCCCCATGTCCTACAACATGGGCATAATCAATATACTGAATCCAATTTTAAATCTCAAATATTTGTTTAATTTATAAAAAACCCCGCTTATTGCGGGGTTTCTTTTTATCTCAGTATTTAACTAAACATTAAACACGTTCGATAATGGTCGCGATACCTTGACCCAAACCGATACACATGGTTGCAAGACCAATTTGCGTATCTTTCTGTTCCATCACGTTCAATAAGGTCGTGGTAATACGTGCACCAGAACAACCCAATGGGTGACCCAACGCAATCGCACCACCATTCAAGTTAATCATGTCTTGCTTGTCATACACGCCTAAGCCTTTCATCACAGATAAGCCTTGAGCAGCAAACGCTTCGTTTAACTCGATGGTTTGAATATCCGCCATAGTTAAACCTGCACGCTTAAGTGCTTTTTGCGTTGCAGGTACTGGACCGTAACCCATAATTGCTGCATCACAACCTGCAACCGCCATAGAGCGAATTACAGCGCGTGGCTTAAGACCTAAAGCTTGTGCACGTTCAGCAGACATGAGCAACATTGCAGATGCACCGTCAGACAAAGCTGAAGATGTTGCCGCAGTAACCGAACCACCTTTAGGGTCGAATACTGGACGTAATGCTTTGAACGCTTCTAGGTTCGCATCTGGACGAATGACTTCGTCAATGTCGCACAGGATTTTGAAGCCATTGGCATCATGACCTTCAACACCTACGATTTCGTTTTTGAAACGACCTTCTTGCGTTGCAGCCCAAGCGCGGCGGTGAGATTCAACACCGAACGCATCTTGTTCTTCACGGGTAATGCCATTCATGCGACCTAACATTTCAGCAGTTAAGCCCATCATGTTCGATGCTTTAGCATAGTGTTTAGACGCTTCTGGGTTCAGGTCGATGCCGTGCATCATGCCGACGTGACCCATGTGCTCTACACCGCCAATGATGAAGATATCACCTTGGTTGGTGGCAATCTGTGCAGCCGCGGTGTGCAGTGCTTGCATCGAAGAACCACACAGGCGGTTAACCGTTTGACCTGCAACAGTTTTAGGAAGGTCAGCCAATAAACCAATGTTACGAGCAATGTTCATCCCTTGCTCTAGCGTTTGGTTCACACAGCCCCAAATTACGTCTTCAACTTCGTTGACATCAAACTGGTTACGAGTAACGAGTGCACGAACCAATTCAGCAGATAAGCTGTCAGCACGTACATTGCGGAACATACCGTTTTTGGTTTTACCCATTGCTGAACGTACGCCATCAACGATGACAACGTCACGTGGATTTAAAGTAGCCATTCACGTTGCTCCTTAACCGTAGAATTTTTTGTTGTTAGCAGCCATGTCACGCAACATTTGTGGCGCTTCATAAGCTTTACCTAAGTGGGCATATTTGTCGCAAAGTGCAACGTATTCAGCCACACCAGTTTGGTCGATGTAACGGCATGGACCACCACGGAATGGAGGGAAGCCTACACCCATAATCATCGCCATGTCTGCTTCAGAAGCCGTTGCAACAATGTTGTCTTCTAAGCAACGAACAGTTTCGTTACAGAAAGCCAGCATCATGCGGTCAATGATTTCTTGTGCATCAAATTCGTGCTTTTCAGCAGTCGCAACAGAAGCCACAAGTTCATAAGCTACTGGATCAACCACTTTGGCTTTTTTGCCTTTCTTGTCGAGTTCATACTTATAGAAACCAACATCGTTCTTTTGACCAAGACGTTTGTTTTCGTACATGGTTAAAGTCGCGCCTTTGAAATCTGGCTTCATGCGGTCAGGGAAACCTTCCGCCATCACTTCTGCACCGTGAACGCCCGTGTCGATACCAACAACGTCGATCAAGTAAGCAGGACCCATAGGCCAGCCGAATTTTTCCATGACTTTGTCGACTTGTTGGAAGTCAGCACCGTCTTTCAATAAAAGGTCGAAAGCACCGAAGTAAGGGAACAATACGCGGTTAACCAAGAAGCCTGGGCAGTCGTTGACTACGATTGGTGTTTTACCCATTTTCTGAGCAAGCACTACAGTCGTTGCAATCGCTTCAGCCGAAGTCTTCTCACCACGGATCACTTCAACCAACGGCATCATGTGTACTGGGTTAAAGAAGTGCATACCCACGAAATTTTCAGGACGTTGTAAGTTTTCAGCCAAACGTGTAATTGAAATCGTAGAGGTGTTTGATGCAATGATCGTGTTTTCACGAACATTTTTCTCAGTTTCAGCAAGTACAATGCCTTTTACTTTAGGGTTCTCAGTCACAGCTTCAATCACGATGTCCACTTCTTTAAACTCGTCATAGCTTAAAGTCGGACGGATGCGTGCAAGCGTTTCACCCATTTGCGCAGGCTTCAGCTTCTTACGTTCAACTTGTTTAGTCAGTAAGCCATTGGCTTCTTTCATACCTAAAGCAAGTTGCGGATTACCAATGTCTTTCATGATGATTGGCGTGCCTTTGCTTGCCGCTTGGTAAGCAATACCACCACCCATGATCCCTGCGCCCAATACAGCCGCTTGGTTTACAGGATGTGCACCTTTTTCATATTTCTTCGAAGTTTTCTTCACCACTTGGTCATTGATGAATAAACCAATCAATGCACCTGCTTGTGGTGTTACCGCAGCTTTGGCAAAGCCTTCAGCTTCAGCTTTTAATGCGTCATTACGAGGAAGGCTTGCACCTGCTTGTAATGAATCCAGCATGAGTTTTGGCGCTGGGTATTGAGCAGGGTTAGCTTTTGCAAGCACCGCACCTTTCGCCGTATTGAACGCCATCATTTGTTCAAGTTGGTTTAACTTGACTGGGTCAAGTTTTTCTTGACGTTTGGCTTTCCAGTCTACGCGACCAGCAAGGGCTTGTTTAACCAAGTCAATTGCTGCTTCTTGAAGTTTGTCCGCAGCCACCACCGCATCTACAGCACCATCTTTCAGCGCAGCAGCAGGTTTTTTCGGCGCAGCCATCGCCATCCATTCAACCGCATTGTCGATACCAATCACGCGGCTTAAACGTACCGTACCACCGAAACCAGGGAAGATCCCGAGTTTGATTTCTGGTAAGCCCACTTGTGCTTGTTCAGACATGACACGGTAGTCACAGACCAAACACATTTCAAAACCACCGCCCAATGCCATGCCATTGATGGCAGCAACTTTAGGAATGTCTAAATCTTCAAAGCTGTTGAAGATGTCATGTACTGGCATTGCCCAGTCGATAATCGCTTTTTCACCTTGTGCGAAGTTTTCACCAAACTCTGTGATGTCTGCACCAACGATGAAAGTTGATTTACCTGAAGTAACGACCAAGCCTTTTACTGAACTGTCTGCTTTTACAGCAGCAATAGCAGCTTTAAAATCTTCAATCGTTGCACGGTTAAATTTGTTGACCGACTCACCTTGTAAGTCAAAGCGGAATTCTGCAATTCCGTCCGAAAGCATTTGGACGGTAATGGCATTGCCAGCGTGGATCATGCCTGATCTCCTTTATTTTGGAGGACTTCTAAGTTGATGTTTTGAAGCGTGTTCGCTTGTTTTGCGCACATGAATGCTTCGCTAATCTTACGATAACTATATCCAAAAAGAACATAACAAGTTGTATCAAGCAGTGACGCAATGGTCATCAATTTTAATTTCATTTACAGCAATTATTCTTGAGAAAAAATTTCCTATTGAAACCGTTAAATAAGATGCTTCTGTTTTTTATGAAAAAATTATACTGTGATTAAAATTGTTGTGTCGTTTTAGATTGCTGAAATATGCCTTCACCACTATGCAAGCTGTGTCAAAAAAGTCAATTGTATTTTGGAATTTTCCAGTAAATTTGAACCGTATTTATGGTGGGGTTTCGCCTGAAAAGATCGCCAATAGGCATGCAAGTTTCGCTGTGTGTTTTTTGGATGCGGGAGCCTGAGTCAAAGCGCGCGCCAATCGGTCGACATGAAATTTCTATTCAAATTTGCTAGTATTTCGCCAAAATTAGTGTCTAGCCCCATGATCATGCTGCACAGTGTGGTCATCAGAAGCAATGAAAAGAGTGCTGTATGATTAAGTGGATTATCTTGGCGATTTTTGTGATTTCAGCGTTGTATATCCAAAATCGCGGTAAAGTGCGTCATTCTTTTTACCGTCAATTTTTTGACCATTCAACCTTATTGGCTCCAATTAACTTTTTAATGTACCTGTTTTCCAAGGTGCCGAATCAACCTTATGTGGAAACGCAATATTTTAAAGATTTGCAAGTTTTAGATGAAAATTGGGAAATGATTCGCGATGAAGCCAGAGCCTTGTATGAGCGTGGCGGCATTAAGGCATCCAGTAGTTATGATGATCTTGGTTTTAACTCATTTTTCAAAACTGGCTGGAAGCGTTTTTATCTGAAATGGTATGACTCAGCGCACCCTTCTGCAGCCGAACTCTGCCCAAAAACCACAGCATTATTAAAGACCTTGCCTAGCATTAAAGCCGCCATGTTTACCGAATTGGCACCCGATAGCCGCTTGGTTCGTCATCGTGACCCGTATGCAGGTTCGCTCCGTTATCATCTGGGTTTAATTACCCCGAATGATGATCGCTGCTTTATTGATGTGGATGGACAGCGTTATTCATGGCGTGATGGTGAAAGTGTGGTGTTTGATGAAACCTATATTCACTATGCGGAAAATAAAACGGATCAGAACCGGATTATTTTCTTTGCTGATGTTGAGCGTCCGTTAAAAGCGCGTCTGATGCAAAAGTTCAATCATTGGTTTGGTAAAAATGTCATGACCGCTGCCAGTTCACCGAATGAAACAGGCGACCAGACAGGTAGATTAAACAAGGTATTTGGCTATGTGTATCAGTTGCGTTTAAAAGCCAAAGCCTTAAAGAAAAGCAATCGTCAAGTGTACTATTTTTTAAAATGGTTCCTGATGCTGGGGATTTTCTTCCTGATTTTTGTCCGCCCTTATGTTTTTTAAGAATTAATGTTTTGAGAACGCCCTTTGGGGCGTTTTTTTATGCAGGGATTCAGTACGCTATGATCTTACATGATCCCAAATTTTGTGTAAGATAAAAGCCAAATAGGGGGCAATATGCAAAAATTTCGTTCAAAAAAAGATTGGTGGATTTTAGGTTTTATTATTGCCATGACCGGCTTGTTAATCCAGTTATTATTGACCATGTATGCCAAAGGCACCATGGCACAGTATCCGATTCATACCGTTACCTATGTGTTGACCATTGCCGTGTTGTGGTGGCCAGTCCTCAATACCCAGTATCGGATAGCATCAGGGCAATTGCTGATTAGCTGCTTGTTTTTGACTTGGAAAATTCCCTTGTCCGCAATTACAAAGGTGAGTCCCAGCAATAACTCGGTTGCATCGCCTGCGTTGTCTTTAGATCGTCTGCGCATTGATTATATAAAACAGGGTCAAGCCAAATTTATCTTGATTTCGCCCAAAGATAAACAGGGCTTTACTCAAGCTTTGCATCAAGCTCAGCAATCTGTCTAAAAACCCAATAAACACATCGATAAAGCCCCGTGTGAATGAGCATGGGGCTTTATTGTTTTAGAAGCCTTCGAGTACCAATTTGCCTTGCGTACGTTCAGACTCAATGGCTTGGTGTGCCTGACGAATATTTTCGGCATTGATGCTACCCATGACCTGATTTAGGGTAGTTTTGATTTTTCCTGTTTCAATCAGTTGCGCGACCTGTTGCAGTAAATGGGCTTGTGCCGACATGTCTGCCGTTTGGAACATGGAGCGGGTGAACATAAACTCCCAATGCACGGCAATCGATTTACGTTTAAACAGGTTAATGTCTAGATGTTCAGGGTCATCAATTAATCCAAACTGTCCTTGCGGGGCAATCAGTTCGGCAATTTGGGTGAGATAACTGCCCGTATGCGTGGTGGAAAAGACGTAACGAGGCGCAGTTAATCCCTGTGCCTGAATTTGTTCAGCTAAAGACTGGCGATGATCCAGAACGACGTCTGCTCCTAACTGTGTGACCCAAGCCTGCGTTTCAGGGCGCGAGGCTGTAGCAATCACTTTGAGCTGGGTCTTGGCTTTGAGCAGTTGAATGGCCATCGAGCCGACACCTCCAGCAGCGCCAATAATCAGAATCGACTCTTGCGGGTGATCATGCTGTTGCACTTGCAGGCGGTCAAACAACATCTCCCATGCCGTAATGGAGGTAAGCGGGAGTGCCGCTGCTTCGGCATAACTCAGATTCTGTGGTTTTAGACTGATAATCCGTTCATCCACCACATGAAACTCGGCATTGGTACCCGCTTTGGTGAGGTCGCCCGCATACCAAACTTGATCTCCGACTTTAAAATGTTCCACTTCCGGGCCGACATCGAGCACTTCACCTGCGGCATCCCAGCCTAAGACTTTATATTGTCCCTGCTCAGGTGAAACACGAGTCCGGATTTTACAATCCACAGGATTGACTGAAATGGCTTTGACTGCCACCAAAACTTCTCGGTTTTTCGGGGTTGGGGTTGGCAGCTGAATGTCTTGTAATTGTTCGGCACCACCTGCCTGTAAATAGCCCACAGCTTTCATATTCTTAATCTCAAATTGGGTTTATGATGAAAATCTTAATGTAGTTTTAAATTGCGTGTATACGGTTAAATTCTGCATATAGTGTATAAAAGGATACTATGAACATGACCAAAACAAAGCATTCCCGATTCAATTGCAGTCCAGGCTGCGCAGTCGAAGCGGCAATTGGCATTTTAGACGGGAAATGGAAAAGTATTATTTTATGGCATTTACTGACTGAGCATACTTTACGTTTTGGAGAAATTCGTAAACGGATTCCGAATGTGACACAGCGCATGCTGACCAATCAGCTGCGAGAACTGGAACAAGACGGCCTGATCCACCGCGAAGTGTATCCGCAAGTGCCGCCGAAAGTGGAATATAGTTTAACGCCTTTGGGTGCAAGTCTGCGTGAGATTTTAATGGCCTTAAAAGTCTGGGGTGATACCCATATGGATTTATATGGTCAGGTGCTGCCAGCTGTTCAGTCATCAGAACGGCTGCAAGACATTGTGCTATAAGCCTTTTAAGTTTTGCTCAAACTGCGATTGATCCAGCCTAAAGCGATTTAAGCCACTGGCTTGAAAATTGGCTGAAGCACTCCACATCCTCCCATAACTCTTCAAGGTTTCAAGACACTGTGAACGAAAACGCCCGCGAACATATTGAAAAGATTCTCGCCCATATGACCACCTTACCGGGGGTGTATCGGATGTTGGGCAAAGATGGCGAATTGCTGTATGTGGGCAAAGCCAAAAATCTGAAAAATCGGGTGTCGAGTTATTTTGTCAAAACCCTTGAGCATCCGAAAACACAGGCTTTGGTAGCGCGGATTTATGACATTGAAACCTTGGTGGTGCGTTCCGAAACCGAAGCGCTATTGCTTGAGCAAAACCTGATTAAGCTGCATCGCCCGCCATACAATATTATGCTGCGCGATGATAAATCTTATGTCTATATTTTTATCTCGGCAGATCAGCCGTATCCCCGCATTGCCAGTGGTCGTGGTAAGGGCAAGCATCAGGTCGGCAAGTTTTTTGGTCCTTATCCGAGTGCCTATAATGCACGTGATACGCTGTTGGTGCTGCAAAAACTGTTTAATGTGCGCCAGTGTGAAAATAGCTATTTTTCGCAGCGTAAGCGTCCATGTTTGCAGTATCAAATCAAGCGCTGTTCCGCACCCTGTGTGGGCTTAATCAGTCCCGAAGATTATCAGGAAGATGTCAACAACTCGATCCGCTTTTTAAAAGGCGATACTAAAGAACTGAATCAGGAGTTGATTCAGAAAATGGAAGCGGCTGCCGAAGCCCTCGAATTTGAAAAAGCGGTGTTTTACCGTGACCGAATGGCGTTATTACGTGATGTGCAGGCGCAGCAAGCGATTTATAAAATTAAAGGTGAGGCCGACATTCTGGCGATTGCCTATCAGGCAGGTGTGACCTGTGTGCAAATCATGCATGTACGCAATGGCAAAATGCTCGGTGGAAAAGCCTATTTCCCAGATATGTTGGGGGATGATTTGGGCGAGATGTTGTCTGAGTTTATGGCGAACTTCTATTTTCAGGTGGCGGATGAAGTGCCGAATGAATTGATTGTGAATGTGGAAATTCCCAATCGCAAAGAATTAGAACAAGCCTTACAGCAGCATTTTGAACAAAAAATCCAGATTAAACAGAAGGTGCGAGAAACGCGCGCAGAATGGTTAGAGCTGGCTCAGATGAATGTGCAGCATGCGATTAAAGGCAAGTTGGCGAATCATCTAGAACTGAATGAGCGTTTTCATCAGTTGGAACAGGTGGTGGGTCGCCCGGTCGATCGGATTGAATGCTTCGACATTTCACATACCATGGGGGAAGAAACTGTAGCTTCTTGTGTGGTGTTCGACGCGGGGGGAGCTCGCAAACGTGATTACCGTCAGTTCTCTATTCAAGATATTACCGAAGGTGATGATTATGCCGCCATGCGTCAAGCTTTAACTCGTCGCTATAAAAAGCACATGTTGCCTGATTTATTGTTGATTGATGGCGGTAAAGGGCAATTGCATATGGCGATGCAAGTGATGCAGGATTTAGAGTTGGATGCGTTTATGGTTGGGGTCTCGAAAGGGGAAGGGCGTAAGCCCGGGCTGGAAACCCTACATTTTACCGATGGCACTAAAATCCAGTTGCCCGAAGACCACAAAGCCTTGCATTTGATTCAGCAAGTGCGGGATGAAGCGCATCGATTTGCCATTACCAAGCATCGTGCCAAGCGCGATAAAAAACGTGGATCCTCTATTTTGGAAGTCATTCCGGGGTTGGGACCTAAACGCCGTCGGGATTTATTGACCCATTTTGGCGGGATTCAAGGTGTACTGAAAGCTTCGGAAAATGAGCTGACTTTAGTCCCGGGATTGGGTGAGGTCATGGCACGGACCATTTATAAAATCTTGCATGAATAACACGGATAAATAGCAAAAACACTCATTGACGCAGTAGTCACTGATCATTCACAAATGCTGGAACTTGGTGAACAATATTCTCCACGGGATAAAAAATGAGAACAATATGTCGCTGTTAGCTGTGTATCAGGCCATTGAACAGAATGATTGGATTGAGATTCCCACTGGATGGCTACAAGGACGGACGGTCTATGGGGGAGTGGTTGCGGGTCTGATGATGCACAAAGCCGTGAGCAGTATTGCCGATCCGAGTAAACGCATACTCAGTAGCAGTGTGACCTTTGTGGGTCCGGTACAACAAGGGGCGGCAAGGTTGACTGCGGAAATTCTACGGCAAGGCAAGTCGGTCACCAGCATTGAAGTGCGGCTATGGCAGGACAATGCGGTGCAAAGTATTTTGATTGCCAGTTTTGGTGCAGCCCGTGCATCAGAAATTCATGTCCGTCAGGAACGTACAGCGCCTGATTATCCCGAGCCTGAAACCCTACACAGCATGCAGCATGAACATTTTCCAGAATGCTATCAACAATTTGATGTACGCTGGGCCGAAGGGCAGATCCCTTGTAGCGCCAGTGAGCAAAGCGACTTCGGTGGCTGGTGTCGTTTTGACCCTGTACAGCATGAGAATCGAGCTTTAAATGTTGCCGATTTAATGACTTTATTTGATATTTGGCCACCCGGCGTGTTGCCGCTGTTTAAGGCTTTGGCACCAGCCAGTTCGCTAACTTGGCACGTGACCTATGTGAATCCGTTACAGCAAAATTTGCATGATTGGTTTAAATATAAAGTCTTTACAGATTATGCGGCTGAGGGCTATGCCACCGAATATGCGCATTTATGGGATGCCGAAAATCGACTGATTGCCATTTCGAGACAAACAGTGACCGTGTTTGCCTAGTGACACGTTCCAGCAATTCGTATAAAGTGAGCCCTAATTACGGTGTGCCAATTCGCTCAAACTGGCGGATTATTTCATCGCACATAAGGGGAAAAGTTGGCGGTGTCTATGACAGCAGGTCGAATCCTGAATATTCCAAATATCTTGACCTTGGCGCGTATCGCCTTGATTCCTGTATTTTTATTGATTGCTTACTGGCCACCTGCGATTGGTGTGGCTGGGCATGATGGCGGCATGACGCGGCATATTATTTTGACTGCGATTTTTGTGCTTGCGGCAGTGACAGATTGGTTTGATGGCTATCTGGCCAGAACTTTAAACCAGACCTCGGCGTTTGGTCGTTTTCTCGATCCTGTTGCGGATAAACTTATGGTGGCAGCTGCGTTAATTGTATTGGTGCAATGGCAGCCTTCAATTTCCATGGCTTTTGCTGCGATTGTGATTATTTCGCGTGAAATCACCGTATCTGCGTTAAGAGAGTGGATGGCTGAGCTGGGGGCGCGAACCAATGTGGCAGTGTCTACCGTGGGTAAATATAAAACGGCCTTTCAAATGATTGCAATTTCAGTGTTCTTGTTGAATTGGCAACCTTTAGAAACGTTGGCTTATCTGCTGCTCTATACCGCAGTGATACTGACCCTATGGTCGATGTTTATTTATTTAAAAGCCGCATGGCCATATTTGAAGCAGCCTTAAGGGTTGAAATAGAAAGAACTCCAGTCATGGAGTTTTTTTATGTCTGAATTTTCGTAGCAATCTAACAGGCATTAAAAAGCCCAAGACGGGGCTTGAGCTTTTTAACTACAACAACTGCAACTTCTGAGGGAGAGTTGGGCGTCTTTTATGTCATGGAAACATAAAGCCGCTGAAGAACTATAATCATAGTATGAGAATCTGATGCTTAATTCAATAAAATTGACACTATAGCTTTGTTCAATTCTTGTATACAGCCACCTTCAGTTTAAATGCTATTGTGATCGGATAAACCCATGAATTTTTGTTCAATGAGCGCGGCATTGCTTTGCAAAATTGCAATGAGCTTTTGTAAGTCTACGAATTCGAAGCGATTTTTAGAACCCAATAAGGTCAAAGTCATTGGTGCTTCTTTACTCGAGAATTTAATCGGGACAGATAAACCAGAAACATTCGGATCGACTTCTCCATTGGAAAAATAATAACCCTGTTTCTTAATTTTCTTCATTTTCGTTAAAAATTCTTGCTCGTCACTGGCAAAACCCACTTCGGCAAGTTGCGTGGCAAAACGGTGGTAATAATCCAAAATTCCCTGTTTGGGTAAGTGCGAAATAATGGTCTTTGGAGATGAGCCGACATAGACCGGACGTGGACAGCCCCGCCCATAAGATAATAATGTGAGATCTTTAAATACTTCATGATGCACATCGATACAGGAATCATGATTGAGGTGGGTCAACAGACAGCAAAATTCTGTACGTTCCACAATCTCTTTCATAAACGGAATACTGATTTGTACCAGCGGATCGGATTTACGCGAAATATAATCTAAAACGGCAATTTTTGAGCCAAGGGTATAGTCCCCAGAAGTGCCACTCAGGCGGTGTAAGAGTTCGGCAGAAACCAATTCTTTTAAATAGCGATAGCTGGTTGGTTTAGAAAGGCCAAGTTCTTCACTAATGATATCGACATTAATGATTGGGCGAGACACTGAAAACAGGTCTAAAACGGTGAGAATTTTACCAAAACTAGAAAGTGTCATAACAAGCCACAACGTCAAAAATAAAAAGACATTTAAAGTAATGTTATAACAAATTGTGCTGGGGCTTGCAGGGCTTTTGTAATAAATCGACGAGTGAGTCAAAGCAAGCTGTTTGGTGATAATTTGGCTAATGAAAACTTAAAAATTAGATATTAATATAATTAAATTATCATAATAAGATATTTTATTTGACTTTTGCTGTGATTATTCGCAAAATAGCAGCATTAAATTTCTCACTGTAAATTTTGCAGCGCAAAATTTACGCATGAATAGCAGAAATGACGTTTCTCCCACGTCAAGATCTGCACCCTCATTTACATAAATATTTCTGTTACCGCAATTTGCGCGGGATGGGCAGATCTTGCATATTGATATTGTCGGCATTGGTGTGACTTTGAAACTGGTAATCCGTCTGATTTCGTCTAAAGGATGGGACGATGTTATTAATTAAACCGATATTGGCTTTTCGCCCGAGTCGCATGGATTTGGTTTTTGCGATGAAAACCTTTATTGCGATGTTATTGGCGCTGTTTATCGCATTTTCCCTCGATTTGACCTATCCCATGTGGGCAGCAGGCACCGTAATTATTGTGGCGCATCCTTATGCAGGGATGGTGTCGTCTAAGGCGGTTTATCGCATTCTCGGGACGCTGATTGGCGGAATTGTGGCAATTGTACTGACCCCTCAATTTATTGATCTGCCAATCTTCTTTACCTTGGTTCTGGCGGGATGGGTTGGGCTATGCCTGTATATTTCGTTATTAGACCGCACGCCGCGCAGTTATGTGTTTATGTTGGCGGGTTATACCACGGTCATGGTGGTGTGTAGCTCGATCAACAGCATCAGCACACATAGTGTATTTGATATGGCTTTAGGACGTATCTTAGAGATTTCAGTGGCAGTACTGTGTAGTGCCGTGGTGTCCAGCACGCTGTTTCCTGTACATTTAGGCAGTTTGCTGCAGAAACGGGTGCAAAAAACACTGGATGATACGCGTCAGGTGTTTCGTCGTATTTTGACCGATCCCGAGCATAGCAGCAGCTATACCCAACTGCTGGCAGCTATCACCCGGGATACTTCTGATATTCATGCCTTGGCAGTACATTTGAATTATGAACGCAGTGCCTTACAAGGCATGACCAAGTCACTGCAAGAATTATTGCATCAGGTCAGCATGACCGTGGCCAACTTGGTGGCGATGTCGGAACGCATCGCCCAGCTGGATCAGATCGATCGCCGTTATCGGCAGGTTTTACCCACGCTACATCAACATGTACTGCAATTTTTACAGTCACAACAGCAGGTAGCTGCGGAACAATTAAAGCAACTTCCAGACAATTTTGAGCAGGATTTTGCCACCTTATCTGAACTGGCAACGGCTGAACAACAGATTATTTTGAATGCCTTCAAAATGGATATTCGCCACTTTATGGAAAATGTGGTGACCATCAAGTGCCTGTGGGATTTGATTCAGCGAGGCGATAAGCGCATTCCCGAGCAAATTGTGACCTTGACCACGTCTTATCCGAGTTTACATCGGGATCATGGGGTGGCGGTGCGCAGTGCGGTGGCGGCGGTCATTGCGACCATCACTTCATTTTTGCTGTGGATTTATAGTGGTTGGCATGCAGGCTATATGATGGCGCAGCTGACAGCAGTCAGTGTTTGTATTTTATCAGGCTTGGACAATCCAGTGCCTGCATTGCGCTTGTTTATTCGTGGCTCGGTCTACGCAGCAATCATAACCATGCTCTATGCCTTTGTCATTATGCCTGAGGTCCACGAGTTCTGGCAGTTGGCCGTTGTACTGGCGCCACTGTCCTTGTATTTGCTGAGTATGTTTCCAAATCCGCCGTTAATGGGTTTGGCTTTGCCCATGTTGATCAATTTCATCATGAGTTTGAATTTACAAAACCGTTATAGCACGGATGCCGTACTGTTGATTGATACGGCAATGGCGGGTGTCGTGGGTCCGATTATTTCGATCTTGGCGATTTATTTTATTCGCGCCATGTCACCCGAAACCAGTGCCAGTCGTATTTTGTCTTTGCATTACCGTGCGATGCGTGAAGCCTTATTTATGCCATATGGAGTGCAGTTTCGCATTCATTTACGCAGTATGTTAGATCGCATCGGTGTGCTGAATACCAAGCTGGTACAGTCTGAGCCGATCAAACAGGCGATGAATCTGGCCCTGATTGAAACCAGTGCGGCCATCAATCTGAGCCGTCTGGCTGAATTTGTGCAGAACCCGAATATTAGTCGAAATCTGCAACAGGCATTGGTTGCGTTACAACATCGTCTGGAACAGGCCTTTCTGGCACAAGAGAAACAACGGCTCTTACCTGAGGTGTTGAAACAACACGTGTTTGCTGAACTGTTGCAAGTCGAGCAGCAGTTGAGGGATGAACCAAATGCTGAACTCTGTACACGGGTCAGAATGAATCTCAACAATATCCGCAGCAGCATTTTTCATGAACAAGCCTTTGTGAATGCAGAGGATGCAGCAGAAAAAGGAGTCTGAGATGGGCGAGTTGAATGCCTATGGCATCTATATTCCTGTTTTTTTAATACAGGCAGTTTGTGCTTATCTGCTGTTTAAATGGGTGTCTATTTTGACTGATTCGTGGATAGATAAAGGTTGGATTGCGTTGCCGGGTGTCTTCAATCTCTGCCTGTATCTGCTTGTGTTGATGGGCATCCATGAAGTGTCTTTGGTGTTTTGGGGTGTTTAGGCCGTACAGATGATTGAATTAGGAAAGAGGAAACCGACATGAATACCTTAGATACGCGTAAGGTCATCCGACCGATCGTGACCGTGGTCATGCTATTGGCCGCGATCTACGTGGTGGTGCATTTGTGGAATTACTATAATTCAGCACCTTGGACACGTGATGGGCGGGTCAGAGGTGATGTCATGCAAGTTTCTTCGGATGTTTCGGGCTTAGTCACGCAAGTCTTGGTTGAAGACAACCAAACCGTGAAGAAAGGGCAGGTTCTGTTTAAAATTGATGTGGCACGTCAGGCACTGGATGTGGAGCAGGCGAAATCTGATTTAGCCAAAGCCCATGCCGGACTGGCGGAAGCCGAGGCGGCCTTGGCTCAAGCCAAAGCTAACTTGGTGAAGTCCAAAGCCAATGCTCATTTGGCCGATAAAAATGCCAGCCGTTATGCCAATTTAATGGATGGTGCAATTTCAAAACAAGAACAGGATCAGATGTTTGCGGCACGTGATCAGTCCCATGCCGAGCATGAGCAAATGTTGGCAGCGATTGAGCAAGCCCAAGCCAATATTGTACAGCAAAAGGCATTGATTGAAGTGGCGAACAGTAATCTACATTTAGCGCAACTCAATTTGGCGCGTTCTGAAGTTGTGGCTCCTGCAGATGGAACGCTGTCGAATTTTGGTTTACAAGTCGGCAATTATGTCAAAACCGGGGATGCGGTTGCGGCCTTGCTGAATCGCCAGCAACTTTATGTGGTGGGCTATTTTGAAGAAACCAAATTGAACCATATTCAAATTGGTGATCCTGCCACGGTGCAATTGATGGGTGATGATCAGATCATTAAAGGTCATGTGCAGGGGGTTGCATCAGGGATTGAAGACCGTGAACGTTCGAGTAGTTCGACTTTATTGGCAAATGTAAACCCAACCTTTACTTGGGTGCGCCTCGCACAGCGGGTACCCGTCAAAATTGTGCTGGATGAAATGCCGAAAAACCAATTGGCTTTTGTTGCGGGTCGCACTGCAACCATTCATATTCAAACCCAGCAGTAGGAGCGATGGAAAAGTTGAAAAGTTCCTTTTCCATCAAAGGCTTTAAGGCTGAACGCCTTCAGGATGGCGATACCAGCTTTCTATCAATAAAGCAGCTGCCAAACTGTCGGCAGTCAGTTTTTTTCCACGACCTTGAGCCTGATAATGATCTAACTCATCGCGGGCTTCACGGGTGGTCAGGCGTTCATCGACCATCAAGGTTTCAATATTGGTTTGATGGCGTAAGCGACGGGCAAATTTTCGTGCACGGGTCGAAAGTTCCGACTCGCTGTCATCCATGTTTAACGGTAAACCAACCAGAAATAAGTTTGGTTGGTGTTGTTTGACCAATTTAAGCAGATTATCCCAATGTGGAATGCCATCTTTCATTGGGAATAACGCCAGAGGATTGGCACTGGCAATAATTGATTGCCCGACCGCCATGCCCATTTTTTGGGTGCCAAAGTCAAATGCCATAATCAATTGCGGTTGAGACAAATCAGGCATGACCGATCTCTGAAGATAACCAAGTACGATCCACGCCCATTTTTTTATAGGCCGCATCCCAACGATCGCCATAAGGCAGATTAAAAATCAGGTCCATGTCGGCATCGCAAATCAGCCAATCGCCTTTGGCAATTTCTTCTTCAAGTTGATGCTTCGCCCAGCTGGCATAACCTAGGGCAATTTGATAGCGTCCCACTCCTTCATTATGGGCAATGGCATCGAGAATATCTTTAGAAGTGGTAATGCAGACATTTTCACCCACTGCAATCGAGGAGTGCCAAGTTGGTTGCCCAGTATGTAAGACAAAACCTGCTTCGGGACGTAAAGGACCGCCCTGTAACACATCATGTGGATGCACATTATCCGCATCAATTTCTAGATCATTAAGTAATTCTTTTACGGAAATGCCAGAAGGTCGATTGATAATAATGCCTTGCGCACC
Organism: Acinetobacter sp. GXMZU3951; assembly: GCF_054457875.1. Taxonomy (NCBI): domain Bacteria; kingdom Pseudomonadati; phylum Pseudomonadota; class Gammaproteobacteria; order Moraxellales; family Moraxellaceae; genus Acinetobacter; species Acinetobacter sp. GXMZU3951. The sequence continues at coordinate 45,979 of NZ_JBTLFO010000006.1, forward strand.
TTCATCATCATGTCGAGCCAAATAAATGACGGTATGAGCAAAAAACTCATCTTTCATTTCTGGCGGGGCAATCAGGCAACGATGCGTGAGATATTGTTTGGTCACCTAAGCATTTCTCCTTAAAAATTCATCTTTACGATGAGCAAGTCTGTATCCTTTCAACTTACAAGACTTTGTAGTATTCACCAATCTTTTTTTACGGCTTTGGCACTAAATTTACGCCGTTTGAAATTTTAATTGGCGCAGTTGTTTGGCATGTTGCAGTGTGGTTTCACTAATTTCCACGCCACCGGTCATGCGTGCCAGCTCTAGAATACGTTGTTGTTCTTCTAGAGAAATGATGGTGCTGCTGGCCGGATCGGTTTGCTGTTTTTTCACCAGTAAATGCTGATCCGATTGAGCCGCGACCTGTGCCTGATGGGTGATACAAAGAATTTGTACATGTTGTGCCAAATCTGCCAGTAAGCGCCCCACGATTTCTGCAGTGCCCCCACTAATCCCGACATCAATTTCATCAAAGACCAGCACTTCAGCTTCGGTTTTCTCGGCATTCATCACCTGCATGACCAAGGCTATACGTGACAATTCACCGCCCGAAGCGACACGTGCCAAGGGTTGGGCAGGAATCCCTTTATTCGCAGTGAACAACAGTTGAATAAAGCTCAGACCATCGGCAGAAGCGTGCTCAAGCGCTTCAAATTTAAACTCAAAATGCGCTTCTGGCAGTGCCAATAGTTTGACTTGTTCCGTTAATTGTTTGGCTAACGGTGCTGCTGCTTCACGTCGAATGTCATCTAAATGCTGGGCCTTATTCAAAAAGTCCTGATGCGCCTGTTCGACTTGCTCGGCGAGGGTTTCAGGATCTTCGAGTGCAAGTAACTGCTCTAACTCGCTTTGCCAGCCTTGGTGTTCTTCTTTGAGTAATTCGGGCTGAGTACGGTATTTGCGGGCAAAACGGTGGAATACCTCGAGCTGCGTATTTAATTCTTCCATACGCTCGGGATCATAGCTTTGGCGATCGATGAACTGACGTAAATTGCCAGTGGCATCATCCAGTTCACTTTGTGCATTCAGGAGAGAGGTATGAATTTCTGCCAGCTGCTCACTACGTCCTGCATGAGATTCTAGACGCCGAATCAGCCCTGAGAGTTCTTGATTAATATTTTGTTCTGCGTCATCTAGGGCATTTAGGGCATAACTACAGTCTTGCATGATGTGCTCATGGTGACTGAGGCGATCGAATTCTTGTTCAATGTCTTTATATTCGAGTTGCACCACCTCTTCTAATTCTTCAAGCTGTAATTCAAGCGTTTCAATTCTTTGCTTACGTGTCGCTTGAGCATCCAGCGCAGCCTGATGCTGACGAATGGTTTGTTGCCAATGTGAATACGCATCTTTGACCTGCTGGGCAGGTTGAGCAAAATTGCTGTAGCGGTCAAGCCAGTGTTTTGGATAAGGCGGCTCTAAAAGTTGTTGCTGACTGTGCTGGCTGTAGAGCTGTACCAAGAGGCGTCCCAGTTCTTTCAGCTCAGACAGGCTGCTTGGACGACCATTAATCCAGGCTTTGCTACGCCCTGTGGCAAAGATCACGCGTCTTAAATGAATTTCACCAGAGTCATCATCCAGCTCGTGCTGTTGTAACCAGTTCGCTTCAGGACTTTGTGTTTGATAACTAAACACAGCCGTGATGTCAGCTTTGTCTGCACCATAGCGTACGTAATTGGTATCGGTGCGTTCACCTAAACAGGCCGAAAGGGCATCTAGTAATAAAGATTTTCCTGCACCAGTTTCGCCTGTTAAAACATTAAAACCTTGATCAATATCAATGGCTAAGTGATCAGCTAAGGCAAAATTGATGAGAGTTAAATGTGTCAGCATAAACGCGTCCAAGCTGCGAAAAGTTTGGTTTCTGTAAGATAGTCAAGTTTTTTAATTCTCACAAGCATCAAGCGAAGCTGAAACTGTGTTTAGATGTATATTAGCGTAAATTCTTCAATTGCATAGTAAAGTTTTAACCGCAAAGTGATTTGTATCTTTCCAGATGATCTTTTAAACTTTTCCGCAAAATGCAGAGTGGTTAAAGTGTGACTGTAGATTTTCTACGAAAAATGCCTTTTGCAGACAAACACCGATTGATTAGTTGTTATTGCCTATTTAAACTACATCAATCATTAAGATATTTATGCGCATCATCTGGAGAATACGCATGTCAGCTCAGTTTGATCATGTATCAGTTATCAAAAAATCAAACGTTTACTTTGGTGGTCTATGTATTAGCCACACGGTTCAATTTGAAGATGGAACTAAAAAAACACTCGGCGTTATTCTTCCGACTGAACAAGCGCTAACGTTTGAAACGCATGTGCCTGAGCGTATGGAAATTATTTCGGGTGAGTGCCGCGTTAAAATTGCCGATAGCGAAGAAAGCGAGTTGTTCCGTGCAGGGCAGTCATTTTATGTCCCTGGCAATAGCCGTTTTAAAATTGAAACGGATGAAGTTCTGGACTATGTTTGCCATTTAGAAGGCTAAGTCTCGGATCGATTTACACAGCTATTTTAATCAAAATCGGTTAAACTACTGCCCATGACAAAATCCTGTAAAGGCAACTTTGCAGGATTTTCTGTTTTCTTTTCTCCCTGTCTTTGTGTTTGCTCGAGGTCGTTCATGGCAAAACCTGAATATTATTATGGCGTTCATTCGGTAGAGTCGCTGTTAGAATTGGAGCCTGAACGTGTTCTGACTTTGTTCACCTTAAAAGGTCGCGACGATCAACGCCTGCAGAAGATTTTACAATTGGCTGAACCTTTTGGGATTAGTGTGCAGAAGGCCAGTCGAGACAGTCTAGAAAAGTTGGCCGGTCTGCCTTTTCATCAAGGTGTCGTGGCGGCAGTTCGTCCGCATCCGACTTTAAATGAAAAAGATTTAGAAGATTTACTGAAACAGTCGCCAAATTGTTTGTTGCTTGGTTTAGACCAAGTGACCGATCCGCATAATTTAGGTGCCTGTATTCGTACCGCAGCAGCGATGGGCGTTGAAGCAGTAATTGTCCCGCGCGATCGTTCTGCCAGCTTAACACCGACTGCACGTAAAGTGGCTGCCGGTGGGGCGGAAAAGGTTAAATTTATTCAGGTGACGAATCTGGCAAGGACTTTGGGACAAATTAAAGAGCAGTTTAACGTACGTGTAGTTGGTACCATGCTGGATGAAAAAGCACTGCCATTGCAACAGTTCGATTTTACAGGCACCGCGGTGTGCGTGGTGATGGGGGCTGAAGATACAGGTTTACGTCCAGTTACCCAGTCCCAATGTGATCAGACCGTCTATATTCCAATGTCGGGCAACCTGCAAAGCTTAAATGTTAGCGTCGCAACAGGTATGGCGTTGTATGAGGCTTGTCGCCAACGTCAAAGTATTTAAGCCACGTCTCTTGTCAAAAAATATTGTCTAAAACATGATTTCTCACCGCTCCCAAGGCTATTTATTTGTTGCCATTACGATGTGCATTTGGGGCGGTTTTACACTGAGCTCTCGTTTAAGTGCACAGTGGCATATTAGTGCGTGGGATATTACCGCACTGCGTTTTGCCTTGGCGTTCTGTATCTTAATGCCGATCTTAATTTATAAAAAAGACACGGCATTTTTATGGCACAAGCAACCCGTGATTTTAGCGTTGATTGGTGGTGTGGCATATTGTTTGACTTCCTATAGTGCATTTCATTATGTACCCGCAGCACATGCGGCAATTTTCCTGAATGGCTGTTTACCCCTGTGTACTGCCATCGCGGCCTATCTACTGTTTAAACAACCTTTTGATCGGCATACCTGGTTGAGTCTGGCCATTATGCTGACTGCAATTGCTTCAATGTCTTATTTGATGTATCAGGAAACTGGCGTTGCCTTTGGTTTTGGTGATTTGTTGTTTGTACTGAGTGCGATGTGGTGGGGGATTTTCACGGTTTTATTACGGCAATGGAAACTTTCTGCTTGGCATTCCATGGCCAGTGTCGCCATTTGGTCAGCGATCATTTATTTGCCAATCTATTTATTATTTTTACCCAAACATCTCGATCAGCCCGAACCGATGCATTTGCTGATGCAAACGCTATTCCACGGTATCTTTGTGGTGATTGTGGCAACGCTGACCTATGTAGAAGCAATTAAGCGTTTAGGGGCTTTTAAGGCTGGTAGTATTGTGACTTTAGCGCCTTTTATTGCTGCAATTTTAGCGGTCCCTTTGCTGCATGAGCCTTTAAGTTTTGCCATTATCTGCGGTTTATTGGGAATGGGCGTGGGGGCATTACAGCCTTGGCGTTGGTTACGTAAAGACAGTTTAAGCAGCCAATTGCAGCAACAAAAGAAGTCGCGTTAATTCGACTGCTTTTGCTGGGCTAGGTCTAAATATTGCTGATGTAAAGGTTCAAGATGCGCATATAGATGCGATAAATGCCCATCATTCAGCACGATATCATGTGCAAGTTCTTGTTTCTGCTTGCGTGGCATTTGCGCTTGAATAATTTTTTGAATCTGTTGAATGTTTTGTCGATCCCGCTGGCTGGCGCGTTCAATTTGCAAATCTTCACTGGCATCAATCAGTAATACACGATCCGTGAGTTGATGTTGATTGGTTTCTAAGAGCAGGGGAGACACCAAAATTACATAGGGGCTGCTTGCACGCTGTAATTGTTGGATGATAGATTGGCGAATGGCAGGATGGGTGATGCCCTCTAAAACTTTACGCGCTTCAGCATGCTGAAAGATATGTTCGCGTAAGGCTTTACGATTTAAGGCACCCGTTTTATCCAGTACCCAGTCACCAAAGGCTGTTTGAATCGCATGTAGGGTAGGTTGGCCAGGCTCGACAACTTCACGAGCTACAATATCGGCATCCACCACCTGAATGCCTTGTGCTTCAAACCAGTGGCTGGCGGCAGATTTTCCACTGCCAATACCACCTGTAAGACCAAGAATGAAAGGCTTTTGCATACCTATTGTCCAAGATAAACTTTCATAATTTGTTCGCCCCAAAGAAATGCGATCCAACCTGCAATCGCAATATAGGGACCAAATGCAAAAGGTTGATTTTCCTTGCGCACTTTGAGCAAAATAATCCCAATAATGGCACCTACCAACGAGGATAACAGGACTATTAATGGCAGCATTAAAGGCCCCATCCATGCACCTAAAGCCGCCAGTAATTTAAAATCACCGTAACCCATGCCTTCTTTACCTGTAATGATTTTAAACAGGTAATAGACAATCCATAGACATAGAAAGCCAATCAGATAGCCCCAAATTGCTGTCGTGGGAGAGACATAAATCGCATAGCTATTGATGCCCAATCCTAAAGCGGCCAAAGGCAGAGTGTAGCGATCGGGTAAAAGTTGGGTATCAAAATCAATAAAGGTGAGCGCGATTAGGGTATAAGTGAAAATTAAGCCAAACAACATCTGAATGGTTGGACCATAAACTGCAACGACTGTTAAGGCGCAAATGGCAGTGAGTAATTCAACCAAAGGATAGCGGATGCTAATTGGGTTATGACAAGTACCACATTGACCACGTAAAACCAACCAGCTGATGACAGGAATGTTCTGATACCAGCGAATAGGGTTTTTACATTTGGGGCAGGTTGATGCGGGCTTGCTTAGGCTTAGCTTTTCTTCATCAATAATTGCTTGTTCCGGATGAAGCAGGAGTTGGCAGTCTTGGCGCCACTCTTGTTCCATCATTTTTGGTGTACGGTAGATCACGACATTTAAAAAACTACCGATGCATAAACTAAAAAGCCCAACTGCAGCATATAGGGCAGTTGGGTTTTGAATAAAAATATTGATTAAATCTTGCATTAAACCACAGAGCCCATTTGGAAGATTGGCAGGTACATCGCAATCACGAGACCACCAACGAGGACACCTAGAATTGCCATAATTAAAGGTTCCATCATTGAGGTTAAACCATCTACGGCATTATCGACTTCATTTTCGTAGTGGGTTGCGACTTTATCCAGCATGGCGTCTAGTGCCCCAGACTCCTCTCCAATGGCGACCATTTGCACCGCCATGGCCGGGAATTTATCGGTGACGCGCATGGCGAATTGCAGCTGTTGACCAGTTGCGACATCTTCACGGATTTTAAGCACGGCTTGTTCATAGACCACATTATTGGTGGCGCCTGCAGTAGACTCGAGTGCATCAATTAACGGCACACCCGCAGCAAAGGTCGTGGCTAAAGTACGGCTATAGCGTGCAATGATCGCTTTATAGACCAAGTCACCAAAAATAGGCAATTTTAAGGCTGCCTTGTCTAAGAAGTCTCGAAACTTTTTGCTACGTTTTTTTGCTTCTAGAAATGCAGCGATTAAAATTCCAATCGCGATAATTAGAATAAACCAGTATTTTTGCATCCATTCCGACATATTCACCACCATTTTGGTAAATGCAGGCAGATCCGCACCAAAGGAAGTAAATAAGTCTTGGAATACAGGCACAACTTTGACCATCAAAATGATAGTCACGATCACGGCAACCACAATAACCGCAATCGGATATTTCATGGCCTTTTTGATTTTCTGTTTTAACAGTTCGCTTTTTTCTTTATAGATGGCGACACGATCCAGCATGGTCTCTAAGGCACCAGATTGTTCACCAGATTCAACCAAAGAACAGAATAAATTATCAAAATACTGCGGATATTTGCGTAAAGCCCCTGCAAACGTATTACCGCCTTCCACTTCCCCTTTAATGCCCAAAACCACTTCACGCATGGCTGGATTTTCTAAACCTTCAGCCACAATTTCAAAGCTTTGTACTAAGGGAACACCGGCTTTCATCATCGTGGCGAGCTGACGGGTGAAAATGGTAATATCGAGCGTGCCGACCTTTTTCTTGAGTAGCCCTTCGAGAATATTTTTGCGTTTTTCCCGAATGGTTTTGATGGTCACACCTTGCTTGCGTAATGTGACTTTGGCTAAAGCCATATTACGTGCAGGCAATTCCCCCTTAATTTTTGCCCCTTTGCGGTCAACTCCTTCATAACTGAAGGTTGGCATCATCTGTGCTTTTTTGACAGCCATGCATTTATCCTTATTTTAAATACTTACTTTATTCGCTGGTCACACGATTGACTTCTTGCAGTGAAGTGACCCCTTGCATGACCTTCTTTAAGCCTGAACTACGAAGATTATTAAACCCCGATTTTGCCGATGCTTCCGCAATTTGAATTGCATTGCCATCTTCCATAATAATCTTGGATATTTCAGGTGTAACTTTCATTACCTCATAAATCCCCACACGCCCTTTATAGCCTTCGCGACATTCAGAACACCCCACTGGTTGGTAGAGTTGGAAATCTGGATGTTGTATATCCTGTTCGGTAAAGCCCATTTCTAACAAACTGTTTTTGGGTATTTCAATCGGTGTTTTACATTGTGAACAGAGTCGTCTAGCCAGACGTTGTGCAATCACCAAGTTTACAGAGGTTGCAATATTAAAGGAAGGGACGCCCATATTTCTTAGGCGAGTTAATGTTTCTGGTGCACTGTTCGTGTGTAGGGTCGACATCACCATATGACCCGTTTGTGCGGCTTTGATCGCAATCTCAGCAGTTTCCAGGTCGCGAATCTCACCGACCATGACAATATCTGGATCTTGACGTAAGAATGATTTTAAAGCGGCGGCAAAGGTCAGTCCGACTTTATTATTGACGTTGACCTGATTAATCCCTTCCAAGTTAATTTCGACGGGATCTTCGGCGGTGGAAATATTGGTATCTTCTTTATTTAGAATATTTAAACCGGTATACAGGGAAACGGTTTTACCCGAACCCGTCGGGCCTGTGATCAGTAACATGCCTTGAGGTTTTTCGAGTGCTTCCATAAACAAGGCTTTTTGTTCTGGCTCATAACCTAAGGCATCAATGCCGAGCATTGCACTCGAGGGGTCGAGAATACGCAGTACAATTTTTTCTCCAAACAGTGTCGGCAGTGAGTTGACACGGAAATCAATCGCTTTATTTTTTGATATTTTAAGTTTAATACGTCCATCTTGAGGAACTCGCTTTTCCGCAATGTCCATCTGTGACATGACTTTTAGACGTGAAGCAAGACGATTGGCCAATTGCAGAGGAGGGGTGGCAATTTGACGTAATACCCCATCCACACGATAACGTACCCGATAAACTTTTTCATAAGGTTCAAAATGTAAGTCTGATGCCCCCATGCGAATCGCATCGATTAATAATTTATTAATATATTTGACAATCGGGGCCTCATCTTCTTGAGGGTCATCATCATCTTCAGTCTTTTCGATATTGCTTTCTTGAATATCAATATCGAAGTCTTCATCAAAATGAAAAGTGGTATCTTCAGTGAAATTTTGTTCGATAATTTTTTCGAGTTTATCGTGTTCAACAATCACCGCTTCAATATTTAACTTGCTATTGAATCGAATCGCATCCATGGCATCAATATGGGTGGGATTACTGGTTGCGACGAAAAGTAGATGACCGCGCTTGAAAATCGGTAAAATTTTGAATTTGGTAATCAGTTTGTCTTCAACGACATCCCGAAGAATATGAGAAGAATCATAAGTTGACAGGTCAAATAGAGGTTCACCGAATTCTTCAGAAATTTTTTCCGCAATGGTGATGGGCTTAAGCTTTTGATGCTCAATCAGATAAGGAACAATATCTTGATTGGATTTTTTTGCACTGACGATTGCAGCCTGCATATTTTCTGTGGAAATGAGCCCATCTTCGACCAAACGGCGAATAAAACCGGTAAAACGTGGAGAACCTTGTAGTGCTGTCATTCGCAATATGCCTACTTCAATTAAATTGTTTATAATTGGTATCGTAAAATTATACTTTTGTTGTATAAAAATACCATATCTTAAAATGTTGTGTCTGGCTATGTATTGTAGAAAAGCATGAACCAGTCTAATCAAACTGACATTTTTTACTATTTTACTGACTGAAAAAAATATAAAAAAGTAAAGTTCATACCAAACCGTCAAGAAAATTATCTTCAAAATCGGGAATTCCGTGTAGAATGTCGCCGTTTAAATCAATTGTTTTGTGAATGGGTTAAGTATGTCGGATTCGACGATCACGCCTTGGGTTGTGGGTAATTGGAAAATGAATCCAATGCAGGCCAATGCCAAACAACTTATAAATGAATTTAAAGAATTATTGAACAAGAATGAAATTACCGCAGCACAATGTCATTTAGCGGTGGCTCCGATTTCAATCGCGCTAAGTTTTGTACAGAGTGAGTTACAGCAAGCGAGTAGACCGGTTGCTGTTGTTGCGCAAGATGTATCGCGTATGGCAGGGACTGGGGCATTTACGGGCGAGGTGAGTGCCACTTTATTAAAAGACAGTGCGATTGAACATGTCTTAATTGGTCATTCAGAACGTCGTGAATTTTTTGGTGATAATCCGCAAGTCATTCGTGAAAAAGTCAAACATGCTTTAGCCGAAGGCCTAACTGTTATCTATTGTGTGGGTGAAAGCCTAGAACAGCGTGAAAATGGTCAGGCGGATCAGGTGGTACTGCAACAGATTTGTGATATTGCGGCTAGTGTTAGTGCTGAACAGTGGCAAAACATCGTTATTGCCTATGAACCGATTTGGGCGATAGGTACAGGCAAAACTGCTTCACCTGCGGATGCACAAAATATGCATGCCAAAATTCGTGAAGGTTTGAAACAGTTAACTTCATTTGGTGGCACTATGCCGATTTTGTACGGTGGTAGTGTTAAACCGGAAAATGCAGTAGAGTTAGCGGCCTGTCCAGATATTAATGGCGCCTTAGTGGGTGGAGCATCTTTAAATGCTGCATCTTTTTATCAAATTGCTCAGGCGTTTGCGCTTAAATAATCATTGAGGAGTTCATCATGCATACTTTTGTGCTGGTGGTACATATTATTCTTGCTGTATTAATGATCGGCTTGATTCTCGTACAGCATGGTAAAGGTGCGGATGCTGGTGCCTCTTTTGGTGGTGGCGGTGCTGCAACTGTGTTTGGCGCATCGGGTTCAGGCAACTTCTTGACACGTTTAACCGCGATCTTGACGGCTTTATTCTTTATTACCAGTTTAACGCTCGCAGTATTTGCCAAACAGCAAACCACAGAAGCGTATAGTTTAAAATCTGTACAAACCACAGCGCCAGCAACAATCAATTCGGGTGAAACTTCGCCAGCTGCACCTAAAACGAGCGAATAATTAGAATTAATCCTTTCTTTTTTGTGACGATGCTACTAGAATGCGTCACAGCTGCGGTGGTGGTGGAATTGGTAGACACGCTACCTTGAGGTGGTAGTGCTTTCGGGCGTGGGGGTTCAAGTCCCCCCTTCCGCACCAACTTATGAATCCAGAAGATTAAGTTGGTGTATGCAGCAAATCTGTTGATGCGGGATGGAGCAGTCTGGTAGCTCGTCGGGCTCATAACCCGAAGGTCGTTGGTTCAAATCCAGCTCCCGCTACCAATCAACCTTGTTTTAGAAGCAAACTAAAATAAGTAATTTAAATTGTTAAATTAAGAAATTTTGCGTTTTGTTGCGGGATGGAGCAGTCTGGTAGCTCGTCGGGCTCATAACCCGAAGGTCGTTGGTTCAAATCCAGCTCCCGCTACCAATTTGATTTAGGTGCAACTAAATCAGAGCAAGTACGAAGTATTTAGATTGAAAAATATTTCATATTTGTATATAATTTTTGCACGTTGATGCGGGATGGAGCAGTCTGGTAGCTCGTCGGGCTCATAACCCGAAGGTCGTTGGTTCAAATCCAGCTCCCGCTACCAAGTTTCTAAAAGAGGCTCACAACAAGGTGGGCCTTTTTGCACAGTGGACTTTAGTTTTCTGTGTAATAATAGGGGCGATTACGCCCTTTTTTATTGGCTATCGTGTAGTGTCGACATCAATTGGTCAAATAGTCATGCTTCACTATAGTAGGTCTGTCTCATCGGTCTTCAAGACTATTGAATCGCACAAGAATGACGAGAGTAAATGAAGTTATCAAATAAAACCCAAGCACTCCAAGATTTAATCGCTCCTGCAGTGCAAGCTTGTGATGTAGATCTTTGGGGGATTGAATTTATCCCACAAGGCAAACGTTCATTATTACGTATCTATATTGACAAAGTTGTTGATGAAAATGTAGAACCAATGATCAATGAAGACGGCGAGGCTGAGCTTGGCCGTGGTGTTGGTGTGCAAGATTGCGTGCGTGTTACTCAGCAAGTGGGTGCCATGCTTGATGTTCATGATCCAATTTCCGGCGAATATGCACTTGAAGTGTCTTCTCCAGGGTGGGATCGACCATTTTTCCAGTTGGAACAGATGCCGGCATATATCGGTCAACAAGTCGCATTACGTCTGATCAGTGCTGTAGATAATCGTCGTAAGTTTCAAGCCAAATTAGTTGCAGTAGATCTGGAGAATGAAATCATTCAGGTTGAAGTTGAAAAGCAACAAGTACTTGAAATTGATAGTAGTAATATCGACAAAGCAAATCTGGTCTACCAAGATTAATTTATTTTATAAGAATCTGAACAAATAGGTGACTTATGGCACGCGAAATCCTTACCGTCGTTGAAACGGTTAGTAATGAAAAAGGTGTAAGTCGCGAAGCAATTTTCGAAGCGCTTGAACAAGCTCTGGTTGCAGCGACGAAAAAGAAATTTTATGAAGGCACGAATTCTGAAGAAGCGCGTCTGCGTGTAGAAATTGATCGTAAAACTGGTGACTATCGTACATTCCGTCAATGGGAAGTGGTTGCGGATGAAGATCATGAAATGCCTGCATGTCAGGATGCAATTTCTGATGTCGATCCTGCAAAATGGTCAATTGGTGATATTCGCGAACTTGAAGTGGAATCAATTGATTTCGGTCGTATTGCAGCACAAATTGCCAAGCAAGTGATTGTACAAAAGATTCGTGAAGCAGAGCGTGCTTTAGTGGCTGATGCTTATGAGTCTAAGGTTGGTGAGCTGATCTACGGTGAAGTGAAAAAGCAAACCAAAGATGGTTTCATTATTGACTTAGGTGATAATGCTGAAGCCTATCTGGCACGTGAAGAAATGATCGCAAAAGAAATTTTGCGTCCAAAACAACGTGTCAATGCGATTTTATTTAACGTCAATCGTGAAGGTCGTGGTGCACAACTCTTATTGTCGCGTGCACGTCCTGAAATGCTCATGGCTTTGATGAAAAAGGAAATTCCTGAAATTTCTGAAGAAATCATTGAAATTAAAGCTGCTGCTCGTCAACCCGGTGTTCGTGCTAAAATTGCAGTGAAAACCAATGATCACCGTATTGATCCTGTAGGTGCTTGTATTGGTATGCGTGGTACACGTATCCAAGCGGTTCAACAGGAACTGAATGGTGAGCGTATTGATGTGGTGGTATGGTCAGACGATCCAGCGCAATATATCGCAAGTGCTTTAGAGCCAGCAGATGTGTCGGGTATCGTGATCGATGAAGAAGAGCGTACTGCGGACATTATTTTCGCTACGAGCGATCAATTGGCTCGTGCGATTGGTTCACAAGGTCAAAACGTTCGTTTAGCTTCTGAATTAACGGGTTATAAACTGAACATGATGCTTGAAGAAGAGTATCATGCACGTCAGCAAAACGAAGCTCAACAATACCTAGACTTGTTTGTTTCACGTTTAGATATTGAAGAAGATTTGGCGATGGCTTTGGTAGACATGGGCTTTACTTCACTTGAAGAAATTGCTTATGTTCCAGCTGAGACCTTTGACGAAATCGAGTTGGATGCGGAAACTGTTGAAATATTGCAAAGCCGTGCCAAAGAAGTGGCGTTGGCAGATGCTTTACAGCAACAAGAAAATATCCAAGATCCAAGTGCTGAACTTCTTGCAATGGAAGGAATGACACAAGAAATCGCGTATGCATTGGCTGCACGCGGAGTAGTGACAGTTGATGATTTGGCAGACCAAGCGACTGACGATATTTCTGATATCGAAGGTTTAGGGGCTGAGCAAGCGGGTCAATTGATTATGAAAGCGCGCGAATCATGGTTTAACTAGGAGGTAATATATGACGGACAAGTCGATTCAAGAGTTAGCACTCAGCGTAGGACGTCCTGTAGACAAGCTCCTAGAGCAGGTTCGTGATGCAGGTTTACCGCAACGTAAAGCTGACGACCTTATTTCCACTGAACAACAAGACACCCTCGTTAACCACTTGAAGAAAGTTCATGGTCAGGACGCTGGGCAAGCAGGACAAATCACGTTGAAACGTAAAACTACAGGTACTGCCAAAGTGGCAAGTACCTCAGGTAAGGCGAAAACCATTAATGTAGAAGTTCGCAAGAAACATACATTTACTAAGCCAGATCCTGAACAAATCAAAGCAGAAGCTTTGGCAAAAGCACAAGCTGAGCAACAAGCGCGTGCAAACGTGCAAGCTATGGTTGAACCAAAAGCTGAAACTCCAGTAGCAAACAAAGCAGCTGCGAATTTAGAAGCGATGCGTGCTGCTGCGAAGCAAGAAACCACAAAGCAAGAAACAGCGAAAGCTGCGGTGGTGGTAAAGCGTAAGTCAACCAATAAGCCGATTGTAAAAGCTCAAGTTAAAGTGATTGAGACGCCTGAGCAGAAAAAAGCGCGTGAGGCTCAAGCAGCACAACTTAAAGCAACTGAAGAAGCAGCGCGCCGTAAAGCAGCTGAAGAGGCACAACAACGTACGCTTGAACAGATGCGTCAGATGGCTTCAAAATATTCTGCTGACGATGCGACACCGACAATCCGTGTGATTGATGACTCTCCTCTTGCAGCAGGTCTTGTGGGTCAAGCCTACGAAGATTCTTTCGCTAAAGAAGACCGTGAAATAAAGCGTGGTACAAGCACGACCAATACACGTTCATCAAAGAAAGGTGGTCGTCGTGGTGAAGAGCAATCTTTCCGTGATAACTCACACAAGCGTGGTTTAAAATCAAGCCAAGCGAATAAACATGGTTTCGAAAAACCGGTTAAAAAACAGGTTTATGATGTAGAAATCGGTGAAACCATCGTCGTTGCTGACTTGGCTGCGAAAATGGCAGTTAAAGTTCGTGAAGTTATTAAATCACTCATGAAAATGGGTGAGCTAGTTACTCAGAACCAAGCAATTGAGCAAGAAGTGGCTGCACTTGTGGTTGAAGAAATGGGACATAACCCTGTCTTGGTTTCTGATACACAAGCAGAAGATAACTTGCTTGAAGCGGCTGAAGAAGCACGCGGTGAGCAAACGACTCGTCCACCAGTTGTGACCATCATGGGTCACGTTGACCATGGTAAAACCTCATTACTGGATCGTATTCGCCGCTCGAAAGTGGCTGCGGGTGAAGCCGGTGGTATTACCCAGCATATCGGTGCTTACCACGTAACTACAGACAAAGGTATCATCACTTTCCTAGATACGCCTGGACATGCGGCATTTACTGCAATGCGTTCACGTGGTGCGAAAGCGACTGATATCGTGGTGTTGGTTGTTGCTGCGGATGATGGTGTTATGCCACAAACTGCGGAAGCGATTGACCATGCACGTGCAGCAGGTACGCCAATCATTGTTGCAATCAACAAGATGGATAAAGAATCTGCTGATCCAGATCGCGTATTGAATGAATTGACTACTAAAGAAATCGTACCTGAGCAATGGGGCGGTGACGTTCCAGTAGCAATGGTATCGGCACATTCTGGTCAAGGTATCGATGAGCTACTTGACTTGATTTCAATCCAAGCAGAAATGCTAGAGTTGAAAGCATCTGAAGAAGGTGCAGCACAAGGTGTGGTGATTGAAGCGCGTGTAGACAAAGGTCGTGGTGCAGTTACTTCTATCTTGGTACAAAACGGTACTCTGAAAGTCGGCGATCTTGTGCTTGCAGGTTCATCTTATGGTCGCGTTCGTGCGATGGCAGATGAAAACGGTCAACGTATCAAGTCTGCTGGTCCTTCGATTCCAGTTGAAATCTTGGGTCTTCCAGAAGCGCCAATGGCAGGTGACGAAGTTCTTGTTGTAAATGACGAGAAGAAAGCACGTGAAGTTGCCGATGCGCGTATGGATCGTGAACGTCAAAAACGTCTTGAGCGTCAAAGCGCAATGCGTTTGGAAAACATCATGGCGTCAATGGGCAAGAAAGATGTGCCGATTGTCAACGTAGTGTTGAAAACTGACGTACGTGGTACTTTGGAAGCCTTGCATGTTGCGCTTGCTGAACTTGCTACTGATGAAGTGAAAGTTCGTATTATTGGTTCAGGCGTAGGTGCAATTACTGAGTCTGACGTAACATTGGCTGAATCTTCTGAAGCTGTATTGCTTGGCTTTAACGTTCGTGCAGACAATACTGCGCGTCAAAAAGCTGATGCAGATGGTATCGACATTCGTTACTACAGCGTGATCTATCAATTGATTGATGATGTGAAAGATGCCATGAGTGGTAAGCTTGCACCAGAACATCGTGAAACGATTCTGGGTGTGGCTGAAGTACGTGAAGTGTTCCACTCAAGCAAGTTTGGTGCAGCAGCAGGCTGTATGGTTCTTGAAGGCATGTTACACCGTAATAAACCGATTCGCGTATTACGTGATGACGTGGTGGTATTCCAAGGTGAGCTTGAATCTCTTCGTCGCTATAAAGAGGTGGTTGAAGAAGTTCGTGCGGGTATGGAATGTGGTCTTGCGGTGAAAGGTTATAAAGACATCAAAGTCAAAGATAAGATCGAAGTCTATGATGTTCAACTGATTAAACGGAGTCTTTAATGGCGGGTAGTCAGCGTCTTAAGCGAATGGCAGATACAGTACAACGTGAGTTGTCTGAATTAATCCGCCAAGAGCTGAAAGATCCACGCTTAGGTGGTCTTGTGACCATCTCTGCGGTGAAGGTCAGCCCAGATTTAGGCTATGCAGAAGTCTATGTTACCGTGATGGGACGTGAACTTGGCGATGAACAAAGTGCAGTGGCCAATAAAGAAACCCTCGATGTCTTAAACAAAGCATCGGGTTTCTTGCGCCATGAGTTGAGTCGTCGTATTAAGACACGTATTACGCCGCGTTTGCGTTTCCATTATGACAAGACCAATGCCTATGGTAACTATATGTTTGGTCTGATCGCTGAAGCGGTAAAAGATTTACCTGCAGATGCGAAACAAGATGATGAATAAGCTTGGTTTTCTAAATTGAGCAGAATAAAAAAGCCACCTTCGGGTGGCTTTTTTATTGCGGTAAAATTAGTCACGACGACGTTGCCGTTGCCAAGGTAACGGTCGATTTAACGCTTCAGGTACATCACCACTCATAGAGCGTAAGCGGAGATGAATGGCCGCCTGTGCCATCAAGTTGGCTGAAACAGGGGCGGTAATAAAGGCCAAGAGCGTAAGCAGAAGTTCTGCAAAACCGATATGTCCCTGAAAGCCAAAGAAAATCATGGCGGCAATCAGAAAGCTCCCCAAGCCTAAAGTGCTGGATTTGGTCGGAGCATGTAAGCGCATAAACAAATCAGGCAGACGAATCATGCCAATGCCACCGACCAGCATGAAGAAGGCACCAATCAGTAAAAATATAGAAACCAAAATTTCCATCATAAGTTGCATATTATGGTCTCCTTAATCGATGACATGGCCAGAGGTAAAGTAACGCGCCAAAGCCACTGTGGAAACGAAACCAAGCATGGCAACCAGTAATGCACCTTCAAATAAAGATGTGGTACTCCAATAAATTCCTAAGACGACGATTAAGCAGGTCGCATTCAGAAACAGGGTATCGAGTGCCAAGAGGCGATCCACAATCGAGGGGCCAAAAATCAAGCGAATCAAGCACATGAGCATCGAGAGTGTAATCGCCACCATACAAATCGCTAAAGCATAAGGCAAAATGGTCATGAGGCATCTCCTGATTGGACGTGGAAGATCTCGAGCAAGGGCTTTTCGTAGCGGTTTTTGATGTCTTGAATATCCGCCTCAGCATCATCGCTACTTAAAGCATGGACTAAAATATCACCCCGATCCTGATCAATACCCGCAGAAACGGTACCTGGGGTGGTGGTAATGATCATTGCCAATAAGCTATTAACCTCGTCATGCTGGGTTTCTAGCGGTACACGATACCATTTGGGATGCAGGCGATCCATTGGGCCTAAAACCAGTTTGGCAATCCGAATATTGGAAATGATGATGTCCCATAGCACTACAAAACACAGCTTCACAGCGGCAACCCAATTAATATTGGGTGTTTTCTGGATAAAAGGCTGAACCATGCGTGGAATCACAATCGCCAGTATAGTCGCCATCAGCAATGTGGTGGCTTCTAGACTCTGTGCCAACATAATCCAGGTAATGGCAACCAGTACCGAAACAAAAGGATGAGGTAACCATCGATTAAGAACAGAGGTTTTTTGCATCGTTATGGCTCCACTGGTTTAAGTTGAGCATCATCGGGAATCAACATCTCTTGGGTTTGCTGTTCCTGAATCTGACGTAACTTGTACGGTGAAATATGTTCACCTGACAAAGTCTTTTCACTGATTGCATACGGAATCAGATGGGCATTCGGATCTTGCGTTTCACCACCATATTTGGTTTCTGGCAAATTTTCAGGGTCAAATGGTTGCACACTGATGACCTGATTCAGTTCATCCCTTTTCAATACAGCGGCCTCATACAAGGCATTATTTTGCATTTGCATCGCGGTATTGAGTGTGTACTTCTGAATCGGACTTGCCGCAACCATATAGAGGATTAAGCCTGCCAATAATATGTAAATCGCAGCATCATTACGCGCAGGCGCTTGCTCTGGGGTGGCTTGATAAGCAATAAAGTCAGCTTCAGTATGTGCCAGTTCTTCAGGTTTGCTGGCACGCCAGAACAAAATAAAGCCTACACGGGTGAAAGCGATAATGCTTAATAAGCTCACAATCAAGATGACTGCAATAATCAACCCTTGGTAAGGAGCGTTGGCCGTCGCTTGTAAAATGAAAACTTTTCCTAAGAAACCGCTAAATGGCGGGAGACCTGCCATCATTAAGGCAATCAGGAAGTAGCAAATTGAGAGCACATGATGCTGCTTCATTTGTGGTGCGATTTTTAAATGATCTTTATAGACACCACGTTGCGAGGTAATCCAGCCACAGAGCAGATAAAATACAGCTGCAATCAGGGTACTGTGTACCAAGTAATATAGCGTTGCTGACCATGCTTGGCTGTTGCCAAGTGAAATGGCGATTAATAGGGTACCAATCGAAGACAACACCATAAAACCGACAAAACGACGTAAGCGTTCTGCTCCAATCGCGCCAATTACACCATAGAGTGAGGTAATTAAACCGATTGGTAATAACCAGTTTTGCAGGATAGATTGGCTCAAGGCATCATCAAAGACCGTCCCATTTACCCTTAAAATCGCATAAATCCCGACTTTGGTCATAATGGTAAAAATTGCGGCAACTGGAGTTGTGGCGACGGCATAAGTCTTAGGTAACCAAAAGCCCACAGGCAACATAGCGGCTTTAATACCAAACACCACGAACAGCAATAGCCCTCCAGCGACTGCCAATTTGTGCTGATCTGGTTGTAGGCTCGGAATAAGACGAGCCACATCGGCCATATTTAAACTGCCGACACTGCCATAGATCATGCCCAGCCCAATCAGGAACAGTGCAGAAGCCAACAGGTTAATGGTGACGTAATGGATCCCCAGTTGAAAGCGTGCTTTGCCTTGCCCATGTAAGAGCAATACATAAGAGGCCAACAACAGAATTTCAAAGAACACAAACAGGTTGAATAAATCGCCGGTTAAGAACGCCCCACAGAGTCCCATGAGCAGAAAATGGAACATGGCATGGAAATAACGACCTCGGGTATCCCATTCACGACTGGCAAACCAGAGTACTGGGACTGCGAGGGCATAGGTTAATACCAGCATGAAGGCAGAGAGTTGGTCTAGGACCAAAACAATACCGAACGGGGCGGTCCATTCACTCAGGTTATAACTGCTGATTTGTCCATGACGCGCCAACATAAGATAACTGATGGCGGTGATGAGCCCCAAAATCACAGAAATTAAACTGATGCCCCGACGCCATGGTTGGCGCCAATCGTAAGCCAAGGAGCCTGAACCAGGATTGCCCAAAAGTACCAGTAAAAACCCTGTAAAGGCAGGAATAATAATGCTAAAAATTGGTGTATGTTCGGCCCAAAATTGGAGGAAATTATGCATTAAGGCTCATCCTCGCGCGGGTCGACAAGACTAATTTCTTCTTTGGAGTCAACGTGGTCTGTCCCTGATTCATAACGGCTTCGTAAGGCCAGTTGCACAATAAAGGCGGTCGTTGCAAAGCCAATAACAATGGCAGTGAGCACCAAGGCTTGAGGTAATGGGTCGGTCGATTTTGTGGTTTCGGTCAACACCGCTGGGGCATTAACCTGTAAGCGTCCCATCGCAAACAGGAACACATTGACCGCATAGCCAATCATGGCAAGACCAAGCACCACAGGAAAGGTACGAGCACGCAGGATCAAATAAATGCCTGTTGCAATCAGCAGTCCAATCGCAGAGGCAATAAGAAATTCTAGACTAATCATATTATTTCCCCTTCGGTAATGGACCAGACATGCTGGAATGACGGGAGTCACCGAGGACAGAAATCATCAGCATGGTCGCCCCAACCACGGTGATATATACCCCGACATCAAAGGCAGCGGCAGAAGCCAAATGCATTTCACCTAATATTGGCGGTGACACATAAATATGTGCACTGGTCAGGAATGGACGTCCCCAGTACCAAGCTGCAATGGCCGTGATTCCTGCAATGCTTAAACCAGTACCAATCCAGATTTCATAGAGACGTCCCGATTTCGCTTTTAACAACTGTTCTGCTTGGTCTTGACCTAAGGCGATGTACTGAATGATTAAAGCCAAGGCTGTGATTAAGCCAGCAATAAAGCCCCCACCAGGATAGTTGTGACCACGCAGGAATATGTACAAGCTGATCACCAGTGCCAGTGGCAAAATCCACGAAGAGGTAATTCGTAGCATTAAAGGGGAGGGGTTAAAACGGTAAGTTAAGCCCTGCGTCATGGTGGTGCCATGCGTACGCATACCATCCATTAAACACAAGGTTCCAATCCCGGCAATCCCGAGCACAGTGATTTCACCAAAGGTATCGAAACCACGGAAGTCGACCAGAATGACGTTAACCACGTTGGAGCCACCGCCCAATGGAATGGACTGCTGTAAGAAGAACCACGAAATCGAATTATGATCTCGGGTCAGAATCAGCCAAGTAATCCAGCCAATTCCGACACCTCCTACAATGGCAATAATCGCATCACGCCAGCGTCGTGCCTGACTCGACTCGTACGGAGTGAGTTGAGGTAAGAGCGATAAGCTCATCAGTAATAAGACGGTTGTCACAACATCCACCGTGATTTGGGTTAATGCTAAATCAGGCGCAGATAAGGTCACGAAGACCATCGTCACGACTAAACCAATTGCACCGCTAATCAGGACGGCTTTAATCCGTTCGTGGTGGAACCAGAGCATCATCCAGCAAGCAGAGAACAACAGCAGCCACAGCACGATTGCGAGCATCGGGGCATGCGTGAGTTCACGGCTGCCTGTGGTGAGTCCTTGTCCCAGTAGGGGGGCTGCAACTAATGCAATGCTCAGCACCACAATCCAGATCAGATAGGTTTGTAAGGAGCCTGTTTCAGTTTTCCGTTTAATCTTGCGGGCATTTAGCAATAATTGTTTCAGGAAAGATTCAAACAGGAGTCTACCTTGGAACTGTCCCAAAGCAGGGTCTAAATCAATCGCGCGAATTTTACGATTTTTGGCCAGCGCAAAATAAAAAGCCAGACCGCCGACAAGGGCAATAATACTCATGACGAGGGGCAGGTTAAAGCCGTGCCAAATCGCCAGATGCGCGCCTGTAAAGTTATTGAGTTGTGTACTGGCACGTGCAGTGCTATTGACGATATGTTCAACCGTTAATGCAGGGAAGATCCCCACCAGAATACATAGGGTCGCCAATAAAATGGCTGGAGCGCGCATGCCAATCGGAGGTTCATGTCCCTCTTTATTGGGCACTTGTTCACCCAAAGCACCATCAAAGAACACCCCATGTACCAAGCGCACGGAATAGGTCACCGCAAAAATACCTGCAAAGGTTGCCACAATTGCCGCGACAATCAGCACAGGACCACTGAGGTTGGCCAACAGTTCGGTAAAGAACATTTCTTTAGACAAGAAGCCGTTGGTAAAGGGTACACCTGCCATCGATGCGGCAGTTATCATGGTGAGCGTGGCAGTGAAGGGAAGGAGTTGCCAGACCCCACTGAGTTTGCGTAAGTCTCTGGTGCCTGTTTCATGATCGACAATACCCGCAATCATAAATAGTGCCGCTTTAAAGGTGGCATGATTGATGATATGGAAAATCGCAGCGGCTACGGCCAAAGGAGAGCCAATTCCCAATAAACACACAATCAGACCCAGATGACTGATGGTGGAATAGGCCAAAAGACCTTTGAGGTCTTCTTTGAAAATGGCGAAAAATGCAGCCATACACAAGGTGAATAGGCCGACAAATGTGACAATATTGTGATAAAGCGCAGCACCTGCAAAAATTGGCAGTAAGCGTGCCAGCAGGAAAATGCCGGCTTTGACCATCGTGGCAGAGTGCAGATAGGCTGAAACTGGAGTTGGAGCAGCCATGGCATTCGGTAGCCAAAAATGGAAGGGGAATTGCGCACTTTTGGTAAAGGCACCTAATAGAATCAGCAACAGGGTTGGAACAAATAAGGCATGACTTTGAATGCGTTCTGACATGGTCAGAATCTGGTCAATTTGATAAGTGCCCGTAATTTGCCCCAATAAAATGAAGCCCCCCAGCATCGCTAAGCCACCCATACCTGTAATGGTCAGTGCCATGCGTGAACCGCGTTGGGCAACTTCATAGTTGCTCCAGTAGCCCACCAGTAAGAAAGATGAAATACTGGTCAATTCCCAAAAAATTAACAGTAAAATTAAATTATTGGAGAGAGAAATCCCTAACATGGCCGCCATAAACAGCATCAGCAATAGATAAAGTTTGCTGAGTGAGTTTTTAGGGCTAAGATAATAATAGGTGTAAATAAAAATGAGGGTACCGATACCGGTAATCAGCAAAGAGAAAAGGAGTCCTAAGGCGTCTAAACGAAAACTGAGATCAATGCCCAGTTGTGGTAGCCAAGACCAACTTTGGGTAATGGTTTCGCCATGAAAGACCTGCTTTGCTTGAGTCAGTAACAAAATTAAACTGCTTAAACTGACTCCGATAGCCCCGAAAGCCGTTACCCCGCGCGAGAATTTCTTCAGCCACGAGACAAGGGTTGTGCCAAGTACTAACGGTAACAAGATAATAATTGGTAGCACACTTGTATCCATTGTCGTGATAGGTCGAAACCTAAGGGTGAATCTTATCTTTCAAGGATTACAGGACAGCAAAGAGATATCCAAAAATACTCGATCTTGAAAGCCGTAAAGAAAATAAATAACGAAAAACAAGTTGTGTTGCGCAACTTGCAAAACTATAGCAAAACAAAATTTTACTATAAAAAAGCCGAATAAATCTGATCTTATTACATGAATAAAACAACATCAAACCTTTTTGCGCACACCCATCAGATTATACGCGTTGCAGGGAAGTTTGCGCTTAAAACTTCGTGCATGACTGCGGAGGAAGTCAGCAATTAGGTCGAGGAATCTTTAAAAGAACTATCCTTGGCTTGCAGCCAGAGCTGTTGTAGTTCGGCCTGTGTTTCGGGAGAAAGTTGCTGAATTTGCAGATACATGTGCTGAGCCACAGACAGTGGAGGTTCATCCGAGAGTTGTTCAGTTGCAGATGCCAAAGACAGTTGGCTCAGTTCGGCATAAATTTGCTCAAATTGTTGTTGTCGCGGCTGCAAGATAATCTCTTGCACCCCTTGTGGACTGAGTTGCAGACATTGATAAGCCTCGGCATTTTCTAATAAGGCAGTCCGATTGCCGGTCGCAATAATTTGCAGACGTGGAAAAGCTTGATGAAGCCGATGCAAAATTTCACAACATTGCTGTTGATCAAGCTGCGCATCAATCGCATCGATAAAGAGGATGCCATCACCTTCTAGACAGGGGTAAAGGCTTAAGGGATTCAGTAAACACAGCCGACGCACAATATCGCCAATCAGGGCAATCCAGTTTTTCTGGTTGCTCGATAATTGCTGAAATTGCATGGTTCTGCCTTGATAGTTCACCATGAGTTGTAGTTTTGGTTGGTATTGAATAAAGATATCGTGCAATTCAGGCAAAATTAATTTGAGGCTGTCTTTGAGTGCTTTTAAGCAGGGTGCATGTAGTTGGGCATGTGCTTGAAACAGGGTATTCGGTACATTTTCAGACTGTAGATGTGGACCTAAATGCAGTTTTTCGCGCATCAATTGCTGAAACAATTGCGCAGTTTGGGCATTTTCCAAATCACTAATTTCGCGAAACCATTCAAAGAAGCGGCTAAAGGTGGTAAAGGGGATCGCCGCGACTTCATAGGCATGTCCCGTTTGAAAAATGATCGGGTTGTTTTTACTGAGCAAATTGATTTCGTTGACGAATCTTTCCGCAGGGTAGTAGGCAATTAAAGGTAGACCTTGCATCGGGTCTTGCTGGAGTGCCCGATGATACAGTTGCACCAATTGTTCGAGTTGCGCAGTCTCGGCTTTACTTAATCCAATACCTTGCTGATTCAGGGTCTTATACAATTGCCAACTGCAAAGATTTAAAGCTTCGCTCTGAGCGGTTTCAGATTCAGCCAGTGTGCCAATCTCGGTCGGAATTTCGACGCAAATCTGCACTTTGGATTGGAGGCGGCTGTGCATGATGTCTTGATCCAGCATGACAACCCCCGCACTGCGTAAATCTTTATAGCGCGCAGAGAACCAGGTTAGGGCTTGGTAAGCATGTTTGAGGATGCTGGTTTTGCCCGTGGCATGATCACCCAAAATCAGGGTGATCGGTTGATCATGATATCGAAACTGAATGTGTAGGTTGGCAAAATGATTGGTGTGTTTGAGCTGTAACGATTCGATTTTCATAGAAGCCCCGCATGCGTCAAACGACTAGCCTACAGCTTGGCGCAACGAGATAGGCATCCTATTTTTTAATTGTTGCATCAAGTCGTAAATATGATGAATATTTAGACTTACTTTAGCACGAGTGCAGGCGACATACAGTAATCTTAACTCTTCGTCACTAATTTTATGGTCGTGCTCATTGACTTTAAACTGGTAGTCATCTTCGATATGCACGCGATCCCATTCTAGCCCTTTGGCTTTGTGCGCCGTAGAAATAATATAGTCAGCCTGATCGATCGGTGTGATTTTGGCTAACGCCCGTTTGAGCGGATCGGTGCCATGATCATCCACCAGTTTCACCAAAGGTTTGATGTCACTGCCTTCGTTGGTTTCGCAATATTCATGCACATCATGCCAAGAATTGAACCATGCCAGTTCGGGCACATCCGTCACACGTTTACCTTGTTTCAGCATGCTGGCGGCATCCACAAAACGATTCAGTTTGACATGATCGGCTTGTAGACTGACTTTTTCACCATGCACTAAGCCTGAAAGCAGAAGCTCCATGGCACGGGCATTGGTTCGGCATAAAATCGCATCCCGCATTTTGGTATGTGGTTTATTTACCACTTTGGAATTCAGTAGTGGATTACCCAGCAACGGGACTTTTTCATTTAATGCCCCCAAGATGGCATTGGCATTCTGGGCAATACTTTCGCCAAAGCGAAACGACGTGGTCAGTCGCGATTCAGGCAGTGGCAACTGCTGCATGGCATTGACCGCCCCGCGCCATGCATAAATCTGCTGATGCGCATCGCCAACATAAATCACTTGGGTGCTTTTTTGTCGCAACAAAATACCGAGCATTAACGGATCAGCATCCTGTGCTTCATCAAACAGCACATAATCGGCTGGAATATTCGGTTCAGACAGTGCCCAAAGTTTTAAATAAATGTCATGCCCAATTCCGGCTTGATGATTCGGGTCAATGGATTCTAACCAGCGTCGTTCCACCGCTGGATAAAGGTGTTTCTGCAGGCTCTCGATATCATCGGGATGCAACCAGTTTGGGGCTTGCAGATGTCGTGGTGCAGGATATTGCGAACTGGTGGAGCAGAAGTAACTCACTGCATTGGCAACTAGACTGGCCAGACGGCTTGGCATCAGCACGTATTTTTCATAACGCCCGCCCATCATGCGCCTTAAGGTAATCGGCTCTAAGCGATATTCTTTGGCAATAAAACTCGGACTTAAACGCGGCAGGCGTAGTTTGTCGGTGATTCCACGTGGAACACTGCGAAAAGCCAAGGAGTGGAAGGTACGGCAATCCACATTGGCATGGAACTTTTGCTGGGCCTCACTGGCGATGGCTTTGTTAAACGCGAGATACATGCCACGTCGTTGCGGCATGGCATCACTGATCATTTGCAGCGTCGTGGTTTTCCCTGTGCCTGCATAGGCAATCACCTTAAAGGATTGCCCCAGACGAGCGTTATCAATGGCAGTGGCCTGCTCATAGGTGGCGCTCGGTTTTTTTGAGGTGTTTGACACAGGCAAAGTCTACTTTAGTGGCTACGGTTGGCTTTTTCGATCAAGCCAGACAGCCCTTGGCGACGTGCTAATTCATTCAAGACCAATTGCGGGTCTAAATCGAAGTGACCCAGCATCACAATGGTATGGAACCAGAGATCTGCCACTTCATAGATTAGATCGTTTTTATTGTCTTCATTGGCTGCGAGCTGGAATTCTTTGGCCGCGAGAATGCTTTCAACACTTTCTTCACCAACTTTCTCAAGAATTTTATTTAAACCCTTGTGATACAGTTTGGCCACATAAGAAGAGTCTGGATCTGCGGCTTTACGCTCGGCCATCATCTGGCCGAGGTAAGACAGCACTTCGACTTGCTCAGACTGTGCCTTAGAAGCATTCATGGCGAGGGTATGCGGATTGGTCGATTTTTGATTGGCATAAATCTGGCTTGGATCTTTGAGTTGAGCATCGACAATTTCCCAGCCTTGCGGGGTGAGTTTACGGTAGAAACAAGACTCACGACCCGTGTGGCAGGCGATACCACCATGTTGTTCAATTTGCAGCACAATCACATCGGCATCGCAGTCTAAGCGAATTTCATGCACAGTTTGAAAGTGCCCAGATTCTTCACCTTTATGCCAGAGTTTATTGCGTGAACGGGAAAAATACACCGCCTGATTTTTTTCGGCAGTGAGTGCCAACGCTTCACGGTTCATCCATGCGACCATCAGCACTCGTCCTGTTTGATGATGCTGAGCAATGGCAGGGACTAAACCTTGATCGTTAAATTTTACTTCATCGAGCCAGAGCGCATTGTTCATAGGGACTTCACCAAAATCAGTTGAGCTAAAAGAATATTTAAATTGCTGTGAAAAGCAGCAGGCTATAGTGTAGGTGATCGGGCTGGATTTGTGTTAATTATCTTTCATCAATTTAGCCAGCCGTTACGGCTCGACCCACAAGTGCGTTGGGCAGAGCCATAGACCATTGAGCGAGTTAAAGGGGTTGCATGACTTCGGCAAAGCGCTGCTTTTCAACCAACTCTAAAAACTCATCCCCCAGACGTTGGCTTTCCGCGACACATTGTTTCCAGAGCTGGATACGACGTTGTGGCTCCATGCCTTTCAGCACGAAATCTTTACGGTCGGGTAAACGGCCTAGGGGTAAACTGGCCAGATAGTCCTGCGAGGGCGAAATGAGCAAGGTGCGGGCTTGATTTTCAGGATTAGATTTCCGCGATTTAAACATCTTGTCGAACCAGCCAGGGGTAATGCTGTCGGTAAAATGTGGATAGAGCACGATGCCTTGACTTTCAAAGGGCAGATCAATGTGATAGTCAATCAAGCCGCCATCCCGATAGGCTCCTTGCGGTGCATCATGGATATTTTTCACCGCAGGAGTTACCCCCGGAATAGAGCCTGAAGCCATCAGCCAGTCAGCCACATTGTCTGAGTTGAAGTTAAGATAATGCGTGGTAAAACTATCGTCTTTGATTTTGAATTGCGGGAAATCGTGCGGCTGGCAAATTACGCGTTGCATGAAATGCTTTAAATGCTGACGGGAAATGGCATTGCTGCCAATAATGCCGAGTAAAGAACCATAGAGGGCAAGGCGTTGATCACTCTGAAATAGGTGTGCAGCTTTGGCAGCAATAATGGTCAAGTGATAATCGGGATGCTCGACTAATTTATGGGTCTGCTGATTTAAAATTCCCGCGAGCATGTCGCGTGATATTTTTTCGATTTCGGCAATGTTCATTTTTTTATGAAAAGGCAGGTGAATATACAGCTCAGCCAATTGTTCGGGACCTAGCTTTTCACCCTGTGCCAAAACTCCTGCAAAGCGCCATGCACCTACAGATGAACCGATTAAAAAGCGGCGTTGTTTGGCTTGAGGTAGAAAATCTCCAAATATCGCTTGATCGAGTCCAGTTAAACCGATGCCTTTGGGGCCACCAGCAGCACCCGGTATAATATCGACCTGTTGGGCGTGAAAACCTTGTTGTTGAATGAGTTCGCGAGCGAGATGACCAGCACGAATGTTCAAGGCGGGAGAGCGCTTTTCAAGAATTTGAATCATAGTGCAATTATAAATATACAAATGTGCACTTAGTTTAAAAGTTCTGCTTGCGGGCTCAATGGCGTGGAAAAACTTTAGGTGACTTTAGAGTCATTTTAAGGAATTGGGCTAAAAATGCACAAGGCTGTGGATAACTCTTGGGCTATCCACAGCAGTATGTATCGTTAAAATTATTTAAACAGACGCCAAACCGACAATAGGCTGGCACAGACAATCAGAATTATCGAGATGTACCACGGGGCAATAATCGCAATCGACAGGAAAATCGCCATCAGGCTACCGAAAATCCAACTGCGTTTTTGCTGATGTTCCATTTGCAGGCGCAAGCTTTGCAGTTCATTCAGCTGTTTGGCATTCCAAGCTGACTGATTTTTTAAGCCATTTAAGCTATCCACCAACAGAGTTGGAAAATCCTGTGCACCTAACAGCAAATCCGGAATTTTTTGTCCAAGCTCTTTCAGGTTTTTCTGCGGGTTCATCTGAGCTTTGATCCAATCCGTCAGGATGGGTTTTGCCAAGCTCCAAATGTCCAATTCAGGGTAAAGATCTGTCCCTAAGCCTTCGACATGCACCAAAGTTTTTAGCAGCAGCATCAGCTGTGGTGGAATTTCTAAATGGAAACGACGTGCAATATCCATGACTTGAATCAGGATGCCAGCAAAGTCGAGTTCATGCATTGGTTTCGAGACCATCGGTCCGACCGTGCGGCGCATTTCACGCGCGAGCGCATCTTGATCGGTGCCCGGCGGAATCCAGCCCGCCTGATGCACAATCTGAATCAGTTGCATAAAGTCACTGTTCATCACGGCCAGTAACATACGCGCTACGGTCATTTGGTCGTGTTTAGACAGCTCGCCCATAATCGCGCAGTCCAGTGCAATAAAGCGTGGATTGCTTGGATTGATGGTTTCGACAAATACATTGCCCGGATGCATGTCCGCATGGAAGAAGTTGTCGCGGAATACTTGGGTAAAAAAGATGGTTAAGCCTTTTTCGGCCAAATCTTTACGATCCATGCCCATGCGGTCAAAGGTCGCTGTGTCAGAAATCGGCACACCGGTGATGCGTTCCGCCACCATGACTTCTTTGCTATCCATATACACTTCAGGCACGTACATCATGCTTGAACCGGTAAAGTAATGGCGCATGCGACGCGTGTTGTCTGCTTCTAAAGTCAGATCTAACTCATTCAGGATAATTTGGCGGTAATCCTGAATAATTTCGGACAGGTGTAGCGCACGTGCCGCTTCGAGGCGTTTTTCTAGGGTAGCTCCGAGCCATTCCAGAATTTCAAAGTCTTGCAGAATTTGGCTGCGAATGTCGGGACGAGTGACTTTGACCACCACTTCACGGCCATCGTGCAAGGCTGCGGTATGCACTTGCGCAATCGATGCAGCGGCAAGCGGTTGCTCATCAAAGCGGCTGAATAAGGTATTCACATCGGCTTTGAGCGATTGCTGAATACGGCTTTTGGCAACATCGGAGCCAAAGGGCTTGACGCGGTCTTGCAATAACACCAGTTGTGCCAGCACTTCAGGTGGAATCAAGTCACGACGGGTCGAGAGTAACTGCCCCAGCTTAATCGCCAATGGCCCCATATCTTCAAGCGCTTGCTTGAGTTTCAGCGGGTTTTTACGTTCTTTACTCGACCATGCCGCAGGGTGCATGCGAATAATTGCCAAAGCATGACGCGCTTTCTCAGGTAGTTCTTCCGCAGGAAACAACGTGTCGAGTCTATAGTGCGCAGCGATGCGCCAAAGTTCGAGTAAACGTGAAACATGCGGAATCATAAAGTGTCTTACCTAAGTTTAAAGAGAGTCTGGAAGGGCATCAATTTGACGTTGCAGCTGCTGAATTTTGGCTTCTGCACGGTCAAGGTTCTGATTCAAAAGACGGGTGTCTTGTTGCAGGTCATCCATTTGCCAACGCGCAGCAAACAGACCTGAATCTTCTTTGAGGGCATCTTCGGCAAAGAATAAATGGCTCTGTAAAGAGCGTTTGAGGTGTTTGGGCGCAAGCTGAATTTTACCCAGCTCATGTGCCAAGGCGGGTCCAATCCACGGGCTGAGATGCGCTGCTAAATCAGGTTCGGCCTGTTGCAGAATACGTTGAATGTCTTGCAGTAAATGGTAATCACCCTGTACTGGAATGGTGCCGACATCTTCTGCCAAAAACAGCTTGAGCAGTTCGACCACATTGGAGACATGCAAGGTTGCAGTTGCAGGCATTGTGGTGTGTTGTGGGTCAAACGGGCGCTGTTCAAAAATAGACGGGCGCTCAGCCTGACCGGTCACACTCGGTTCCAGACGGACTTTGTCTTGATCAAAGAACACATCCACAGAGAGTTGCGGTGCATCGAGCACCACACGTAACATTTTGCCTTGTAACTGATTGAGCTGAATACGGGTAATCGCATCCAGATCAATCACATGGTGAATCAAGCGTTCAACTGCACCAAGTGCCAGAATCGACCACATAGCTTAACCTTCACCTTAGTTTAGAGTTTAAAACCACGGTGTACAGCCACGATGCCACCAGTCAGGTTATGGTAGTCACAGTTCTGGAAGCCAGCCTGTTCCATCATGCCTTTTAGGGTTCTTTGGTCTGGGTGCATACGAATTGATTCTGCGAGGTATTTATAGCTTTCAGAATCATTGGCAATGATTTTGCCCATGATTGGCAGTGCAGTGAATGAATACAGGTCGTAGAGTTTTGAGAATGGCTCAAACACTGGTTTAGAGAACTCTAAGACCAGTAAGCGACCACCTGGCTTAAGCACACGGTACATGGCTGCCAGTGCCGCATCTTTATCGGTCACGTTACGTAAACCAAAACTGATGGTGAGCAAATCAAAACTGTTGTCGGCAAAAGGTTCTAAAGTTTCGGCATTTGCCAAGACAAAGTCGACATTGGTACAACCAGCATCCATTAAACGGTCACGACCCACGTTCAGCATCGATTCGTTAATATCAGAAAGTACCACATGACCTGTAGGACCGACTTCACGGCTAAAGACTTTAGCCAAGTCACCTGTACCACCGGCAATGTCTAATACGTGTTGACCACGACGCACACCCGACATGTTAATGGCAAAGCGTTTCCATAAACGGTGAATACCAAATGACATCAGGTCATTCATGATGTCGTATTTGCTGGCTACCGAGTGGAAGACTTCCGCAACTTTTTGAGCTTTTTCTTCACTGTTTACCGTTTGGTAACCGAAGTGAGTAGTTGCACCGACATTGCCAGTATTGGCACCACGCGGCAGGTTATATTTCGGTACAGTACCATTGACGGGTGTATCCGTAATTTGTTGTTGTAATGATTGTTGCTGCCCTTGAGGAACACCTTCTGGGAGCGGGCTGTTTAGGAATGGGCTGACTTTGTCTGTTTGTTGAGCCGACTCAGGTGTAGGGGTAGGCGTTTGATTTTCATTAGACATTCAAGTCACTCCTAACATAAAAATAGGGTTAATGTTGCAGTGCAAGCATGATGACAGATTCTCAGCCGATGTACAGTAATCATCATGCAATTGTTATGAATAATATACAGAAAAAAGCACAGACTCAGTATGCTGATCGATGATTTTATTTGCTCAGTCTGCAGCCTTTACCGAAAAGGATGTAGATCACCTGCATGCACATTAGCCACAATTTGCCGCTCAATCGCAGTAAAAGCTTTGACAAACTGTTCTGCCGATTTGAGTGGTTTCATGGCCAAGAAGCCATCTTGCATAAACTCATACATCACCTCGAAATGGTGTTTATAGGCGACCCCTTTACACATTTTAAAGGCGGTATACACCATAAATGAGCGCATGTATTTATCCAGATTAGCGCCAAGCTGATCGAGCAATTCCAATTGATGTAAGCGTGCTTGCCCCTGATCCAGTTTCAAATAGCTGAGACGCATCATTTCATCGGTCAGTGGGGTATTGGGCGCGTAGTCTGCTAACAGTTGTCTTGCGACCTGTTCATCCAACTGCACCGCCAGAATGGCCAACTCAACCCCTGCGGTACCCGTTTTAATGGCATTTTCTGGAATCAGCTTTTCGGCTTTATGTGCATACTTCATTAAACGTGCAATTTGTTTGGCCAAAGCATCAAAATCGGAACCGCCGTACAAGCGATTCAGAAAGTATTCGGCCATCAATTGATGGCTCTTTACCGCAAAGTGCTGCTGATGAGTACGTTGCATGCGTTGTTTCTGCCACATTTGCACATCTTGCAGGCGTTGAAATAGCTCAGGATTGTGGTGATATTGCAATTGATCGTACTGTGCTAATAAGTCATCTAGTACGGCAAGTTTAGACATGGGCTATCTCAATTTGAAACTTGTGCAAATCTTAGTGCTTGTTGCAAGTTCTCGCCATGACAAAATGATCGAATAAGGTCTGAAAATCAGCCAATTTGTCATGAAATTATACAAAGATTCGTCAAAATGCGCCTTCTGCTTGTTTTATACTGAAATAAAACCACAGCTTTAAAAGACCAAAATCATATCCTTTATTTTATGGCGAAACAAAAATGGCAAAACAACCACAAGAACCAGCCTTGGTAGATGAAAGCCAACTGTCACTCGATTTAATTGATGCTCAATACGCTTTAAAAGATACGAAAGATCAGCCCAATGCGAAAAGCCTGTTGGTGTTGGTCAGTGGTATAGAGCTGGCGGGTAAGGGCGAGTCAGTCAAGCAATTACGCGAATGGATGGATCCGCGTTATTTACGGGTAAAAGCGGATGCCCCGATTATGTTTAATAACACACAAACTTTTTGGCAACCCTATGCCCGCTTTATTCCAGCAGAAGGGCAAATCGTGGTGATGTTTGGAAACTGGTATGGAGATCTGCTCAGTACTGCGCTGCATGTGTCGCAGCCTCTGGACGAAACCCTTTATGATGAATATCTGGAGAACATGCGTGCCTATGAGCAGGATCTCAAAAATAACCATGTGGATGTGATTAAAATCTGGTTTGACTTGTCGTGGAAATCATTGCAAAGACGTCTTGATGATATGGATGCCAGTGAAATGCACTGGCACAAATTGCATGGTTTAAATTGGCGCAATAAAAAGCAGTATGACCGTTTACAAAAGTTACGTCAGCGTTTTACCGAAGACTGGCTGATTATTGATTGTGAAGATGAGCAATTGCGCGATCAACAGTTTGCGTTGCATGTATTAAGAGCCATGCAGCATTGTCCGGATCATGTCCGATCGGCCCAGCACAAATGGAAACAGGCTGAGGTTCCCGCCATACTGGAACAGCCACCCACGCTCAAAATTGACAAAGCCGAATACAAAACTGAGCTTGATCGACTTACCCGCAAGGTTGCCGATGCCTTACGCTTTGGCGAGCGTAATGTGATTATTGCTTTAGAGGGGATGGATGCTGCGGGGAAAGGTGGAGCGATTAAGCGGATTGTCAAATGCTTAGACCCACGTGAATATGATATTCACAGTATTGCCGCGCCAGAAAAATATGAATTGCGCCATCCGTATTTGTGGCGGTTTTGGAGCAAGATTTTACCCAATCAAAATATCACCATTTTTGACCGCACTTGGTATGGGCGTGTGCTGGTTGAGCGGGTGGAAGGCTTTGCCAGCGAAGTTGAGTGGCAGCGCGCCTATGATGAGATTAACCGGTTTGAAAAAGACCTGAGCGATAGCAATACGGTGGTGGTGAAAATTTGGTTGTCGATTAGCAAAGACGAACAGTATGCCCGTTTTAAAGAGCGCGAAGAAACCCCGCATAAACGCTTCAAAATTACCCCAGAAGATTGGCGCAATCGTGAAAAATGGGATGACTATTTAAAGGCTGCGGCCGATATGTTTGAACGAACCAATACCGAACATGCGCCTTGGTACATTGTGGCCAATGATGATAAATATGGGGCGAGACTGGACATACTCAGAAGTATTTTGAAACAGCTCAAAGCCAATTAAATGGCTTTGAGGGGGAGTGCGGCAATAACGCCATCGAAAGCTCGGGTGCTAGACGGCAGTTTGTAAATTTTGTTTTTGTTGAATGGATTTGGCTAACTTATAGCAGTCCTCTACATGGGCTTCGGCGACTTTTTTCATGACCAAATAGCCGAGGCTTGCCGCGACCAGTTGACCACCTAGGGGAATATATTTACTGACCTGTTTGGTAATCATTTTTGAGGCGATATTGTGCAGGGAGTTTTTTACAGCCGTTCGCGCCACCACCAAACCAGAAAACTCAAAGCCGCGTTTACGCAGTTCCTGCCAGTGGATTTGTTTGGTTTCTAAATCAAATACGCTGATTTGTTCGGGGGCAAGACCAAAGCGCGCGTTAATTTCAGGAATTAGTTGTGACAAAATCCCAACATCAATCACAACATCAAAAAAAGGCATAGGAATCACGGCTGCACCGGCTGATACATAAGCACGTTTTTGTACCAGCTCGAGACATTCAGCGCGCACTTGTTCTAGATTTAGGTTGGCATCAATTGAGTCGGGAAGATTGTCTATTTTCATTCTGTACTTTAAACCTTGTATCCATTTTTATATTGAAGCATCTTTAAGCTACGATTTTCAAAGTCTTTTTTAAATCGCGGCACTGTTATACCGTGACATAGACAGTACACTAAGTATAGTCAATAATCTTTATGCTTTTGTAGAGCCTCATTTATTTATCGTTGGAGAATATTTATTCATGGCCATTCATGTGATTCAGAGTCAACGCATTGATGTTTTGCTACAGGCCATGTTGAAAACGGTAAAATCACAATCTGCACATGCGCTACAGGTCTTAAAAACCCAGCATTTTATTGTGCCTTCACCCGCAGTCGAAGCGTGGTTAACCCAGCAGTTGGCTGAACAAAAAGGCATTAGTGCCAATACCCAATTCCATCACCGGATTCGTGCATTTCAGTGGACGGCTTATCAATGGGTACTGGATCAAGACAAAGAACAAGTACGTAAAGCCAATATTCCACGCATTATTATTAAATGGCGGGTTTATCAGGCGCTGCTCAGTTATATCGAACCGGAACAGTGTAATTTAAGCAGCGAGCATCCGCTGTATTCCATTGTGCAACGCATTTATGCCAGTGCCGACCAATTACAACAGGGCCTTGCAAAACAACTCAAAAAACAAAGTATGTTGTACTGGGTGGCCGAACAGGTGTCCAGATTATTTAGTCACTACATGGAATATCGTGGGCACTGTCAAAAAAACTGCCCAATCAATCAATGTTCCTGCCCAAGTAACTGGTTGCAGCGTTGGGGGGAGAATCAGGCTTTGCCGATTGAGCAGATGTTCTTTCAGACCAATAATGAAATCTCGGCGTTTACTTTAAATCAGGCACATGAGCTGGAAGCTTGGCAGCGCTGGTTATGGCAGGTGGTGTTTCATCAAGATTTTCTCGATATGCAGCAGATTGATGCTGCCTTCTGGCAGGCTTTGGGCAGTGTCGATGCGCCGAATAGTGCAGCCCTGAAAAAGCTGCCGCAGCCCTTGGTGGTATTTACCTTGTTGGATTTGCCCCCGAGTCAATTGCAGTTTTTACAGCGCTTGGGGCAGTACATTGATATTTATCTGCTGCACTATAACCCGTCGCAGGAATACTGGGCCGATAGTGTCGATCCGAACTGGAAAGCACGCTATGACTTAAGGGTCAAAGAACGCTTTATTGCCAAGCATCCGCAGGCCACCGATGCAGAAATTCAACAGTTCTTTCAGGATTTCACCCTACATTTCAATGCGGAAGTGCGTGAATCCCGTCATCCGTTATTAACGCGTTTTGGCAAGCCAGCCCGCGATCACTTCTCGTTGCTTTCAGGGCTTTCTTCGGGGGAAGATGGGGTTTGGGCAGATGTCTTTGTGGATGAGTATCCCGCCAGCCTATTGGGCAAGCTGCAATCGGACATTCTGTATTTGGTTGAGCCTGAAGCCAATCAATATGTCCTAGATGCCGAAGATGAGTCCATTCAAATTCATGTCTGTCATTCCAGTTTACGTCAACTGGAAGTACTGAAAGATCAACTGACGGCATGGTTAGCACAGGGCAGCAAGCAGCAGCCACGTCGACCGAGTGATATTTTGGTATTAAGTCCAAACCTGAAAGAATTAGAGCCGCTCATCCGCAGTGTTTTTGCGCCACCAGTACGTGAGCGTGAAACAGAAGCCGCCACAGCCGTAGCAGGGCGCTTAAGCCAAGACACGATCTATTTGCCAGTGAAAATTGCAGGGGTCACCCAACTGGATGCGACTAATGCATGGCGGGCAGTGCTGGGGCGTATGCAACTGGTTCAAGGGCGTTTCCGTCTGGATGATTTTGCCGACTGGCTGGGTTTGGCGGCTACTCAGCAATGCTATGCTCTAGAGATGAGTGCCGTAGAACGTATGCTGGAGCTTCTGCAGCAGGCTGGCTTTAAACGAGGACTGGATGCCCCGCATTTGGCACTCAGCTTAACGGAGGGCGATACCGACTATCGCTTTAGTTTTAAGTTTGCCTTAGACCGATTGACCTTGGGCATTGCGATTCCTGAACATACACTGTTTGCAGATACACTCAGTTTTGCCGAAGTCATGCCGAGCGATTTTGAATTGATTGCCAAGCTGTTGCAGATTTATCAGGACTTGGACGCGCGACGCGATTGGCTACTGCAACATGAGCAATCTGAACAACCGAAGCCAGTCGAACATTGGCTCAAAGTCTTGCTACAGGAAGTGGCGGAGTTTGAGCAAGCAGGGGTCGAGGCTTTAGCCAGCGTTGCGCAAATTATTAAAAAACAGGTGCGAATGCTGACCCTCTCCAACTTTTATGAAGGGCAGGATCAATATGGTCTGGATCAGCTCACTCTGCCATTAACCTATGTGCTAGATGAAATTCAGGCGACTTTGGATGCACAACTGGATCAAGCTGAACCGACGGGACAGATTACCTTTAGTCAGTTGGGGCAAATTCGCCCAATTCCTTATCAGCTGATTGTGATGCTGAATTTGGACAGTGGTAAATTCCCTAGCCGTAACCAGCATTTACCTTTTGACCTGATGGATTTGCTTAAACCCCAACTGGGGGATCGTTCTCGATTGGAAGATGATCAAGGTGCTTTTTTAGATGGATTACTGCTGGCGCAGCAAAGCCTGTGGCTGTTTTACAATGGATTTGATGTCAATGATGGGGAAGTGCGCGAACCTTCAACTGCTTTGCAGGAACTGGTACAGCATTTGGCATTTATTACCCAACGTTCGGCAGAGGCAGGCCTCATTCAGGTACAGGGCTTGGAAATTCCTGCACAACTGCATTCGCTGTACCATATTCATCCCTTACAACCCTTTGACTGGACTGGATTTATACACACCAAGCCGATGCGTTTTCAGGATCATTGGTTTCGGGTGGCACAGCAGATTGTACAACCCCAAGGGCAGCGTCAGGCTTGGCAGGATACCCCGTATTTGACAGAAGTTGGTGATTTTCTAAGCATTCAAAGTCAGCAGTGGATTCAGGATGTCTGTTTCCCGGCACGATTGTATTTAAGAACCCTTGGGGTGGAAAATTTGAAGGCCGAAAATCTGCCCGATGAAGTCGAGCCACTGGTGCTTGATGGTCTGGGCCGCTATGCCGTACGTCATTTTTTACAACAACAGGGACAAAATCTTCAGCCAGAATTGTTATTAGATCAGCTACCTGTGGGAAAAATGCAGCAGGCGGCTTGGCAAGTCAGTATCAATGAGCAACAGCAGTTACGCGCCCGTCTTGCGCGCTATGCCGATGCCGTCACAGCGGTGACACAGCAGCTTTGGAACATGACCCCCACACTGCAGTTTCAAATTACCCTGCCTGCACAGCACACCCAGAAGTGGGTCAGTTTAGAAGCCTCCAGTGCACGTGCTAAACGTCGGGTACAGCTGTGGTTGGAGTATTTACTCTGGCTGGCGCATGAAAATTTAGCTGATGCTGGACAGGACTTGGCTCGGATAGTGGTCTTTAGCGATCAGACCATCCTGTGCCAAGGGGTTTCATCCAATCAGGCCAAGGCATGGTTAGCGGCTTGGTTTGAGTTGTGGCAACAAGCGCAGACGGAACCTGTAGTCTTACCAGCAGC
Organism: Acinetobacter sp. GXMZU3951; assembly: GCF_054457875.1. Taxonomy (NCBI): domain Bacteria; kingdom Pseudomonadati; phylum Pseudomonadota; class Gammaproteobacteria; order Moraxellales; family Moraxellaceae; genus Acinetobacter; species Acinetobacter sp. GXMZU3951. The sequence goes on from NZ_JBTLFO010000006.1 coordinate 83,740, forward strand.
TTTGCTGTTTCAGGTGGCGGAAAAAGGCAAAACCCATGAGTGGGAGCCAGATGATCAGGGCAAATTGCAATTGAAAGACTGGGACAGCCTGCTGAAAGCTTGGCAAGATGATGGTCGCTTTGCGGGGTTTTCAGTGCTCGACAATGAAGCCAGTCAGCATCATCGTGATTGGCAATTTATTTTACAGCAGCAAGATGCCAGTGCCTTATTGGCTCAGGCCTGCCAGCGCTTTTCCGAGCGCTTGTATGCGCCGATTTTTAAATATCAGCAGGTGATTGAGGAATAATGCAGATGACGACTCCGAGAGCTGCCACGATTTCTTATCATCCGATCGTGGATATGCAGTTTAAAGGCTTACACTGGATTGAAGCTTCGGCAGGCACTGGAAAAACCTTTACTTTATCCAGTTTAATGGTGCGGATATTTCTGGGGGAATATTTACCCAATCAGGTGATTGCCACCACGTTTACCCGTGCTGCCGCAGCAGAATTAAAGGGGCGAATTCGCAGTCGTTTGGTTGAAACTTTACGATTTTTTGAAACGTGCCAGAGCCTGACGCAAGCCGAACTGCAACAGAAAATCACGCAGGAAAGCGATCCGCTCTATCAAAAAGTATTGCAAGATTATGCCCCGCGTGTGGACTATGCACGGGAACGCTTAAAACTGGTCATTGACCAATTGGATGAGCTGTTTGTCGGTACATTGGACAGTTTTAGCCAGAAACTGCTACGCGAGTTTGCATTTGAAAGTGGCAAAATTGAACGTGCCGAAATTACCGACGATGCCCAGCAATATACCCGACAGCTCATTCATGATGTGTTGCGTGAGTGGATTCAGCAGCAGCCCCAAAAGATTCTGGACTATCTGCTGCTGAATAAAAAATTAAAATCGCAAGATGCCTATGTGGGCGTAGTGGAAAACAGTTTGAATTTTGCCTCTGCGCATTTTCAGGCTGTGGATGCGCCCAAGGTCGATTTGGCAGGCTTTAGCACCCAGCTTGAACATTTGTTGGCACAGGATTGGAGTCTGCTTAGTAGCTTGGCCGACTACTATGCTGCCGATGGTGTTCATTTTAAGGTCTTGGCGAAAAAATGGCGTGATGACGGCAAGTTAGAACAGCTATTGACCCTTAAACTCCCTGAGTTGCTTACGGCCTTAACCCAACAAGGCGTCTATGCCTTATTTGCGCCTTTATATGCCGACACCTTAAAAAATCTCACCGATTTAGTCACTAAAAAAGCACTGAATAAATGTCCAGAGGATGTGTTGCAAGGTTTCCAACAACATCCACTGCTTGTTGTTTTGGCTCATTTTATTCAAGGTCTGGAGCAGCTCACTTTTGATCTAGACACTTTAGATAGCTATTTGCAGTTTTATCTGGCTTCCGAAGTCAAAAAACGCTTGCCGCAGGTATTGCAGCAAAAGGGTGAAACCACCTTTGCGCAGCAAATCCGAACTTTGGCTGAGGCGCTGCAAGACACGCAGGGTCGCCGCTTTGCGCGTTTTGTGCAGGCACGTTATCCGCTGATTCTGGTTGATGAATTTCAGGATACCAACCAAGACCAAGACAATATGCTGGCGAGGATCTGGCGTGATGCACAGCATTATGCCCAAGGCTGCATGATTATGGTGGGCGATCCGAAACAGGCCATTTATGGCTTTCGTGGCGGAGATATGCTGACCTATAACAAGGCTCGGGCCGATGTACTTGCCAAGCAGGGACGTTTATATAGTCTTAAATATAACCATCGCTCTGTGGCGGAGTTAGTGACGGTGGTGGATGCCCTGTTTCAACGACAAACGGAGTTTGGTGAAGAGGTGCAATATACCGCGGTAGAGGCGGGTTCACGACCACACCCTGCTTTGGTAGATGCACAGGGTCAAAATCATCAACCTTTACGTTGGCTAATGCTGCAAGACAAGAAAGATGAATTTATTCAGGTGGCGTGGAAAATCCGGGATTTGCTCAATCAGGGAATTCAACAGCAACTGTACTTGGCAGAAGCCACAGGCCATCGCGCCGTCGATGAAAATGATATTGCCATTTTATCCAAAAGCCATGATGGACTCGATAAAGTCCAATATGAATTAGAACGCTTGGGCATTCGGGTCAATCGTCCATCCAAGCGCAGTGTATTTGACAGTGTCATCGCCAAGGATGTGGCAGCAATTTTGACTGCGATTATGCATCCCTATGATGAAGGCAAAGTGAAACGGGCTTTGCTGACCCGGATGCTGAATTTCCAACTGAGTCAGTTAATTCAATTGGAACAGCAGCCTGCGGGTTTAAGCCAGTTTATTGAGGATTTTGATTACATTCGGGAAATGTGGTTTAACACCGGCTTTTTGCCAGCTTGGCAGTATGCATTAAATGTGTTTAAGGCTTGGTCGAATGTGGTTGCGAGCCAAAGTCGTGACAATGAGCGCTGTGTGGTTAATTTAAGACATTTAACTGAATTGTTGAGTCAGCACAGTGAGCATTTTCAGGGACCTCAGGCTTTATATCACTGGTATTTAAAACAGATTCAAAGCCCGAGTGAGCGGGAATGGGAGTTAGAGCGGAAGCTGTCTAACGAGGCAGGCGTACAGTTGATGACCATTCACCAGTCCAAAGGGCTGGAATTTAAAATTGTCTTTTTATTGGGGGCTGATAAAAAATTCAGTGAAATGAACAAGACTCTGAATTTTTCTACCCAAGCCCTGGCTCACCCGTTAACGGGGCAAACCGAGCTGCAACGGGTGATTGCCATCAATGACAAGCATTTATTGGATGAGGTGGCGATCCAACAGCATAATGCGCGGGCTGAAGCCGAGCAGCATCGTTTGTGGTATGTGGCACTCACCCGTGCCAGTCATCGGGTTTATGCCATGCTGCAAGATCATGCAGGAAAATCTGCAACTGGCTTGGCATTTTGGCGCGGGCAGGCGGAACAGGTCTTTCAGCATCCTTATAGTGGGGATGAAGCGGTGTTGAGTGCATGTCCAAGTGCATTAAAACCCCAGCAGCAATCGCAAATTCCAGAACTCTTTGCAGCCGAATTCCCGACCCAACGCTTTTATCCTCGAGGCAAAACCAGTTTCAGTGCCTTGGCGCAGCATTTAACTCGTCAGCAGGTGTTGGATGCTTTGGCACAGCAGCGTGAAGTCACACAAAGTGCAGCGGATGAGTTTCATCTAGATGTAGAGCCGATTATTGAAGATGTAGCGATTTCTCAACCAATTCCCTGGATTCAGCGTCAATTTCCGATGGGCACCTTGGCGGGAAATTTCCTGCATGAAATCTTTGAGCACATTGATTTTCAGCAGCAACAGGACTGGAAAACTGAAATTCGCCGTCGTTTTAAAAATGACTATCCGAGTCTATGGCAGAACTTGTGTGACAAATATCAGCAAGAGTTTCTGTCTGTGGATGAGGAGCAGTTGTTGACCTGGATGCAAGAATGGCTGGCTCAGGTGGTATCGACGCCTTTGCATCAGCAGTTTTGCTTAAAGCACCTTTCGGCAGAAGCACATTTGGCGGAATTCCCTTTTTATCTGTCTCTTTCCAACCATGTATTGGCGATTAAACGCATTCAAGATTTGTTTGCAGAATATGGCATTGTGATGCCGGAGCTGAATGCTGCAAATTCAGCACGATACTTAACGGGCTCTATCGACTTGGTCTATTTTGATGGCGAACGCTACCATATTGCCGATTATAAAAGTAACTTCTTGGGGGCCGATGTGCAGGACTATCATCCAACCCAAATACAGGACAGCATGTCGCATGCCAGTTATTGGTTGCAGGCCGGATTGTACTTGGTGGCACTGCATCGCTATTTGCAAGTCCAGTTTGAAGGTTATGCGATTGAACAACATTTAGGTGGAGCCAGTTATTTGTATTTACGTGGTATGCAAGGCGTAGCAGGGCTAGGGGTTAATACTTGGTGCCCAGAGGCCGAGTTTATTCTGCGTTTGGATGCAATATTGGGCTATTTTGCTGAAGTGGCGGTGCATAAAAGTGCATAGTTGCGCTGAGCTTGTATTAAAAAACAATGAATTAGATTGTGGATAACTTTGAGGATAACTGTGTGGAAAACAAGCAGGCATTGCAATTAACTCCCGACTGGATTGCACAATGGAGCCAATCAATCCAACAGCCCCCTTTTTGTGCAAGCCCAAATCTACAGGCCGATACGCTGATCCAGTCTGTGCTGGCAGCGATGTTACAGGGCAACAGTTGTGTGCCGATTCAGGCCGATACACCGCAAATCTTAGCTAACTTGGCGGTCAGTGCCGAGCAAGTCGCGACTGGCGTCGCGCCCTTCATTTATGACTCACAGTATTTATATTTGTATCGCTATTGGAAGCTGGAAGATGGTTTGGCGCGGCATGTCGCACGCTTGCAGCAGCAAGTGGTGCCAACCGTCGATGCGCAGGCTTATGCCACGTTACTCAGTGATCCGCATCAGCAGCAGGCACTGCAGATGGTTTGTCAGCATGCCCTGAATATTATTACGGGTGGGCCCGGTACAGGAAAGACCTATACCCTGGCGCGGATAATTACCGTGTTAAACCAGTCTTTGCCCAATTTACGTATTGCGATGGCCGCACCGACAGGTAAGGCTGCACAGCGCATGAAAGAAGCCCTGCAAAAGGCATTGAATGATGAAAAATTGCAACCTTTGGTCACGCCAGCGCTAAAACAATTAAATCCAGTCACTTTACATCGGTTATTGGGGCTGGGGCATTCCGCCCGTCCGCGTTATCATGCCGAACAGCCTTTGCCTTATGACATTATTGTGGTGGATGAAGCTTCAATGTTGGATCTTAATCTGGCCAGCATGTTGTTCGCTGCCGTGCCGAGTCAAGCCCGTCTGATTTTATTGGGGGATGCGAATCAGCTGGCTTCGGTGGACGTGGGCGCGGTATTGGCGGATTTACAGCAAGTTCAGGCATTGCAGCATAACAGGGTCAATTTACAGACCAGTCGGCGCTTTGATGGTCAGGCCTTGATTGGACAGATGGCCCGTTTTATTCAGCAACCGCCAGAATCAGCATCTACCGCAGCATTATTACAACAATTTCATCAACAGGTGGTTGAACCGACTGAAATTCGTGCTGTGCCATTGAAAGCGCAAATGCCGAATGTGTTGCAACTGGAATATTTGAGTGCGGATCTTACTAATCCAGAGACTTATTACGATAAGTTAATGCTAGGCTATCAGCACTATGTTGAAGCCTTAAAAACACATTTAACTGCGGAAGATCCTGAAGCTTCTATTCAGCATGTGATTCAGGTCTTTGATGACTATCGGATTTTGGCCGCAATCCGTCATGGCGCTTTGGGCTTAAAACAATTGAACCAGCAGATTGAGCAGCGTTTACTCAGTGCCTTAAGTCGCTATACCACCAAGCAAGGGGATTGGTATGTGGGGCGTCCCGTGATGATGACTTATAACGATTATCAGTTGGGCGTGTCGAACGGGGATATCGGGATTTGTTTTAAACGGCAACGTCAGGGACAAGCACAGTTTGAAGTCTACTTCCCGAGTTTAGAGAAGTGGGTTTTAGCCACGCGCTTACCGAAAAGTATCGAAACGGCTTTTGCACTGACCATTCATAAATCCCAAGGTTCTGAGTTTACCCATACGGCTGTGGTACTCGATGCTCAGGCACAAAACTTGTTAAGCCAAGAGCTACTGTATACCGCCATTACTCGGGCTAAAACCGTTGTGAGCCTGTTGGTAGATCCTCAGGCATTAATCCAAGCCTTGTCGAAAAGAACAACGCGCATGAGTGGTGTTTTAGAAAAAATAAAGGGTCTTTTGGATTATTAATCTGTGCTAAATAATCGGTGTTCTTGTACGAAAAAGCTTACATTGATTCGAGATATTTGCGCATAGAGCTTTTATTCGGTTTCTGAGAAGATGAGTTCACATAAAGAGCACAACACGGAACGTTGAGCCATAATCGCAAAAGGATAATAACAAAGTCAGGATATGACAGCGAACTTACAGTGAAGTAGGTGAATGAGGAAACTTACAGCCGCTAAGCCTTGTAGTTTTGGGAGAGACTACAGGGCTTTTTTATTGCCTGTACTTTTATATTTAGTCCAATATTCCGATCAGAATCCGCCAGACCATTTAGCCCGCTCATGTAAGTTAAAGCGTACATTGAGTTAGGTAAAACACCTCTATGCTTTTTGCTTTGTTGTGGCAAAATATTACACATAAGGACATCTTGGTGGAAACAAGGACTGTTGTCACAATAAGCGCATTATGCGCAATAACTAAAATAAAAATAACAATAAATATAAGAACTACAGCGCAATGAGAAATGCCCAAGTTATGCTTGGGCATTTTTCTTTTGGAACTAGATCGCAATAATGGTTGGCAAAATGTATCACAAATACATCTTATTTAAATTTGATGCAATTAATGTTTAAGGTTATAAATTGCGAATCTGAGCACGTTATTTTGTGGAATTTACGTATTCTTTCATGCTCTCCGCCATTGCCGAGCAAATCTGATCTTGAGTTTTAAACTTTATCTCGAGACTGCGACAAGCTCAATTCTTGCATCGTGCATTCTGGCTAAAGATGAAAGGGCTAGTGCAATACGCTGGCTTGGTTGTTGAAATATCGGCAACGGTATCCAATAGAATGCAAATTATGATTATCTATTCATTATTTCATGTTGTGCGCTTATTTTCATGATATTTGACAATTTACGGAGCCAGATGTGATTTATTCATGCATTATTTTTGTTTAGTAAATTTAAATAGTGCGCATATTTTGCAATCATCGGCATTTTCCCTTAAAATAACGCTCTTGCTGTAGTGATGCACGGCAGTCAATTGAGCAATCGATTGATTCGTATCAAATGTAACTTTTTTAAGCATCTCGGAGAAATCGAATGGCTTTAACAAACGCAGATCGCGCAGAAATCATCGCTAAATTTGCTCGTGCTGAAAACGACACTGGTTCACCAGAAGTTCAAGTAGCTCTTTTAACTGCTCAAATCAATGACTTACAAGGTCACTTCAAAGAGCACAAACACGACCACCATAGCCGTCGCGGTCTTATCCGTATGGTTAACCAACGTCGTAAGTTACTTGACTACCTAAATGGTAAAGATCATGGCCGTTATGTTGCTTTGATCGGTGCTTTAGGTTTACGTCGTTAATTCGATTGAAACTTTTATTTTCGGATTATTGCATGTTGAATGCTGTATTGCTGAAAACTAAAGAATATCTAGCTTCGTCTAGATAAAGGGGAAGGGGCGAATGTTTCGCTCCTTCTTTGCGTTTAAAAATAGTGTTTCTAGTGAGGTCGGCTTCTAAGCTTTGTCATTTGCACAAACTTTAGGTTGTGAATGCCAAACCTTAGGGGTCTCCACTAGAATAAAATCAGGAAAGAAAAATATATGTCGATGTTTAATATCGTTCGTAAAGAATTCCAATACGGTCAGTACAATGTGGTACTAGAAACTGGTCGTGTTGCTCGTCAAGCAAACACAGTTTTAATCACGATGGGTGGTGTAACGGTATTGGTTGCCGTTGTTGCTCAACCAACAGCGAAAGCGGGTCAAGACTTTTTCCCACTCACTGTGAACTACCAAGAAAAACAATATGCTGCGGGTCGTATCCCAGGTGGTTATGGCAAACGTGAAGGTCGTGCTTCAGAAGCTGAAACGTTGATTTCACGCTTAATCGACCGTCCAATCCGTCCGTTGTTCCCAGAAGGTTACTACAACGAAATTCAAGTAACAGCCACTGTTGTGTCTTCTGACAAAACTATGGATGCTGATATTGCAGCAATGCTCGGTACTTCTGCGGCATTGGCTATTGCAGGTACACCGTTCCGTGGTCCAATTGGTGCTGCGCGTGTTGGTTTAATCAACGGTGAATATGTTCTTAACCCGAACTTTGAACAAATGGCGCAATCTGACCTTGACCTTGTGGTTGCAGGTACAGAATCAGCAGTATTGATGGTTGAATCAGAAGCAAAAGAACTTTCTGAAGACCAAATGCTCGGTGCAGTGCTTTTCGGTCATGACGAAATGCAAATTGCTGTACAAGCGATTAAAGAGTTTGCTGCTGCTGCGGGTGCAACGGAGTCGACTTGGACTGCACCAACGAAAAATGAAGAGCTTCGTACTAAATTAAAAGAAGCGTTTGAAGCGAAAATTTCTGAAGCGTACACGATTGCTGTTAAGCAAGACCGTTATGCAGCATTAGACGCGATTCAAGCGGAAGCGGTTGCTCAGTTCGTTCCTGAAAATGACGAAACAGGTATTGCAGATGACTTGAACGAATTGTTCGAAGATTTGAAATACCGTACGGTACGTGACAACATCCTTTCTGGTAAGCCACGTATTGATGGTCGTGACACGAAAACTGTACGTGCATTAGACGTACAAGTGGGTGTGTTAGGTCGTGCACACGGTTCAGCATTGTTCACACGTGGTGAAACTCAGGCGTTGGTAACTACAACTTTGGGTAACACGCGTGATGCACTCATGGTTGACACGCTTTCTGGTACTAAAACTGACAACTTCATGTTGCACTACAACTTCCCTGCATACTCTGTAGGTGAGACAGGTCGTGAATCTGGTCCTAAACGTCGTGAGATTGGTCACGGTCGTTTGGCACGTCGTGGTGTACAGGCTGTTCTTCCAGCGGCTGACCGCTTCCCGTACGTGATTCGTATTGTATCTGACATTACTGAATCAAACGGTTCATCTTCTATGGCTTCGGTATGTGGTGCTTCATTATCCCTTATGGATGCTGGTGTTCCATTGAAAGCACCTGTTGCCGGTATCGCAATGGGTCTAGTAAAAGAAGGCGAGCGTTTCGCAGTTCTTTCTGACATCTTGGGTGACGAAGACCACCTTGGTGACATGGACTTTAAAGTAGCAGGTTCTGCCAACGGTATTACTGCACTGCAAATGGACATCAAGATCGAAGGCATTACTGAAGAGATCATGGAAGTTGCATTAAACCAAGCGTATGCAGGTCGTATGCATATCTTGAATGCTATGAACCAAGTGATTTCACGTGCACGTCCAGAAATTTCGATGCATGCGCCTACGTTCCAAGTTATCAACATCAACCCAGACAAGATCCGTGACGTGATTGGTAAGGGTGGTGCAACTATCCGTGCAATTACTGAAGAAACTAAAGCGGCAATTGATATTGAAGACAACGGTACAGTACGCGTCTTTGGTGAAACCAAAGCTGCTGCACAAGCGGCGATTGCAAAAATCCAAGCGCTTACAGCTGAAGTTGAACCAGGTACAATTTACACTGGTAAAGTTATTCGTATCGTTGAATTCGGTGCATTCGTGAACATTCTTCCGGGTACTGATGGTTTACTTCACATTTCTCAAATTTCAAATGAACGTATTGCCAATGTTGCAGACGTATTATCTGAAGGTCAGGAAGTGAAAGTACAAGTTGCAGATGTCGACAACCGTGGTCGTATCAAGTTAACGATGAAAGATATTGAGCAAGTTTAATCTTGAATTAAACTGACTTTAAAAAAGCCCGCTCATTGAAGTGGGCTTTTTTTATGTCAAAAAATGAGGAAGATTGCTTGTTGATCAATGCGGGAAAGTTTGTGGTGAAATTGCGATAAAGATGAATAAGTTAAAAAATATGCAGTACACTCAAGCCTATTAAAACAGTCAACAGCACCAGCATAGAGTGATGGGATCGATGCAAAGTTATTATTTTTATCAACATCCGACCGAAGCACATTTGTATGTCCAGCAGCAGCTCCGTGAAGATCTTGAGCCCGAATTTATTTGGATCGACAGTACCCGTGAAGATGTAGTGAATCATGCTGAACACTGGCAAGCACAAATCTATGAATTATCGGGTGTGAGCTTAAATGAATTCCATTTAAAGGATATTCTGAATTTAGAACATCCGTGTGCTTTTGATGCGATGGAAGATTATGACGTCTTGATTTTCCGTAAACTGATTACGCCCGATGACAAAATTCAAGTCGGAGAGCAAGCACTCGAGCAGCATGAGCGATTTTTTGGATTATCCACCACGCCCATCAGTTTTATTATGACCCCTCAAGTCCTGATTACCGTGCGTGAACGGGGGAATCGTGTCATCGAGCAATATATCGAACGAATAAATGCGATTTCTGCACGCTCACAAGACGAGCAAAACAAGCCAAGAAAACTCTCGCAAAGCCCGCTCGACTTAGCATTACGTCTCTTGAATGCCATGGTCGACGGTTATTTGGACTTGCGAGTACCTTTGACCCGACGGGTAGAATATTGGCAGCAGGAGTTGCTACAAGGTCACCGACGCTTTACCAAGTGGAACCAATTGCTACAAGAAAACATGGCGTTTCAGCAGATTGAAAATTTATGTGAAGAACAAATTGAAGTGTTGCAGGAATTGCGCGATGAGATCGTCGAAAACTTTGCCCATTTAAAGCCGAAAAAACGTTCTGAAAAGCGTGATCTGGTCTTGGTACGGACCGATGATCTGGTAAGCCATGTGGAGCGGATTCAAAAACATACTACGCGTTTGCGCAGTGCAGTACAGGCTGCGATAGAACTTCATTTTTCAGCAATTGCCAATCAGACCAATGAAAATATGCGCATTCTCGCCATTATTACCGCTATTTTTGCGCCCCTTACTTTGTTGACTGGCATTTATGGCATGAACTTTGAGTTTATTCCTGGGCTGAAATCTCCGATTGGGTTTTGGATTATGTTGGTGGTGATGCTGATTACCACGGTGTGGCTCATTTTGTATTTTTATCGCCGGCATTTGGTGGGGCGAGGCGAGAAAAGCGTGATTGATATGCTGGCACAACAACATCAAGACCAGCATGTGGGGCTATTGTGGTTCTTGGATTACGAGCCGATTAAACAGGGGGTTAAAGTCACGATCAAGGAAGTAGAAAAACTGACGAAGTTAAAATAGGCCTGCTCAAAGACAGAAGATGTCATGATAATGACATCTTCTTCTTTTATGCTGTGTCTATAACGAGAGTTTAATCTTTTGTTTTTGGTGAGCTTTTAATTATTGTTCACGCTCGTATGCATCATCTTCGCCTATTTGAATACATCCTGAACTTGAGCATTGGCATGGTGCTGGAGCAGACGATAAATTTCGTCCTTGAGGCGCAGTTTTTTCCGTTTTAAGGCTTCAATATCATCATTGATGCGAAAAACGGGATTCAGCTCTCGTTGGCAAATCTCCTGATCGAGATCTGCATGTTCTTCAAAAATTCTTGCAAAATGCGGATTTTCTTGTCGCAATTGCGGAATAATCTCACGATGTTCGGGAAACATGAGTTTGACTTTCTTGTTACATTCTTTTGTTTTCATGGCAACCGTTTTACTCTTCTGTTAGTGCTGAAAGAAAACAACCCATTGCTTGATGATTAATCAAAAAAATGGGTTGTATGACAGGTTTATGATTGTTGAATATGGGAATGCCGAACTTGGCGCCGTAGTTGTTGGACTTCATCAATTAAATCCAGCATCATGGCGACCGCCGAAAAACTGGCATCAAAATCCCGTTGTAAGCGGTAGGCTTTACGCGCACGTGAAACATCTTCACCAAAGAATTGATGAATTCGATCTTCTGGGCGAGACGGTAAAATATCGTATTCTAAAAGTTGTAACACCCATTCAGGGCTTTGACCACAGGCTTCGGCAAAATGTTTTAAATCGAAACTACGATGTTCATCGACGATTTCTGCGGTACTATAACCGTCGCAAATAATTTCACGATAATGAATTGTTGTCATAGCGTTCTCCTTAAAGTTGTCGAGGCTTAAACTGCTGAAAAGCTTGAGCAAAAGCTTGGTAGGCTTGCTGTTCTTGCTCAGTTTGAGCAGGTGGATTCACAATGTTAAGAATTAAAAATAAGTGTCCTGGTGTTTTATTGGGAATCCCTTGATTTTTTAAGCGTAATTGTTGTCCCGTATGGGCATTTTTGGGTAAGTTCACCTGCACTTTGCTCCCTGCTGGAGTCAGCAATTCAATTTGCTGACCAAGCGCAGCTTCCCAAGGACTCACTGGAACGGTGTAGTAAATGTCTGCACCTTCGACCCGAAACTGTGCGGTATCCTTGTAATAAATTTCAATATACAAATCCCCGTTTTCTCCGCCACGGATGCCAGTTTGTCCTTGACCCGATAAACGAATCTGTTGTCCTTCTTTCATGCCTTTGGGAATTTTGACTTGGAGGGTTTTGCGTTGTACCTCAGGTTCACCATAGGCATTAATGCTCGGAATTTGCATGGTGATTTGCTGTGAGGTGCCATGAAATGCCACATCTAAATCGACTTCAATCCGTGCATGCTGGTCTTCACCACGAAAGGACTGCTGTCTTTGCTTGTACTGATAGTTACTTCCTCCAAAGCCTGTACCAAAGCGACCAAATAAGTCTTCAAAGCCCGAGAAGTCTGAACTGCTTCCCTGACCAAACCCCTGCCGATAATATTGGGCACCATCAAAGCCAGATTGACCTGCTTGCCCGCCAAAGTTGGCGAATCCTTCAGGATGATCCAGGATGAAGTCGTATTCTTTCTTTTTTTCCTCATTACTGAGCGTATCGTAAGCCACATTGACTTCTTGCATTTTGGCTTCGGCATCACTCTCTTTACTGATATCGGGATGGTACTTGCGTGCCAGCTTTCGATATGCTTTTTTTATTTGGTCGGGGGAAGCTTCGCGTGTTACCCCAAGGATCTCGTAATAATTCTTAGGCATATGAGCATAGTAATATTGATGATATTTTCACCAATATTATTATGTCTTTCTGAAGCAGGGAAGTAGTGTAGAACTGTTGATATTTGTTTCAAATCATGACGGTGCAATAGCAATGCGCCTTTTAGGCAGTACAGATTTCTCCTTATTCTGAGAATATTGAATGACTTATATTGATTTATGCAAATGCAATGCAATTTAACGAACTGAAACCTGCACCTTCTGGTGTATGTCATATGCCAGATGCATAAAAAAAGCCCGAATCGGGCTTTTTTATAACAGAAGTCGGGTGTGCATTAAGGCACTTTAATCCATGTCATATGCCGTACATTGGCCGAGCCTGCAACCTGACCACGAATTTGTAGATATTTATTTTGCTGTCCTAGACGCGCTTCTGAAACATATAAATGTCCTGAAACGGGGTCCAGAAAACGTCCCTCGATATATTGATCCCGGTGTTCTGGGTTTTTCTTCAATCCCGATAAAATGGTTAAACCCAAAACGGGCTGATCTTTAAAACTTCCTGGACATTTTTGGCAAGTAGTTAGCTTGTCCTTACCTGCAATAGCGCGAATTTCGGTTACTTGCGCTTGATAATTCCCCTGCGGATCTTTGCTGATCACGACATCGGCCAGTGAATGTCCTGTACGATCATCCACGGTTTTCCATTTCCCGAGCAGCGGGTCGGTTGCGGCAAAGGTGTGCAGGCTGCAAAGAAGGCTAGACATCAAAACCGTGCGGGAAAGAAACGTTGTTCCCATGAAGGAATACCTCATTGTATAAGTCGAAGTGGTATGAATCACATATTAAAATTATGGATTTATTGTCATGATAGGACGCAGTAAACAGTATTTTTGTTGTCTTGGTCGCAGTCTTTTATAGAGTGATTGCGGAGTTGAAATATATACGATTTTAGTCCAAGAGCCGAAAACTTAGGGGGGACTATAGGATGGGGAGTTGTTTTTTGTTGTGGTTGCAACCGAAGAATTCATTCGGCAGCACAGATCTGCCTATTGGTTCATGCAGACATGCTCCAACAGGCAGGGATGGCGGTGAATTTAGCTGAGATGCTCGCCAAATAATGCCAGTGCTTCTTCTGCGGTGAATTGATATTGCGTATTACAGAATTGGCAATCCATGGTAATTGGATTTTGATGCTCTAGGGTTTCACGTACAGCCTCGACCCCAATTTGTTGCAGGGCATTGGCACAACGTTCTTTAGAACAGGTACAGCCAAACTGTAATTGCTCTACTTCAGGCAAGCGGACATCTTCTTCGTTATACAAGCGATACAGAATTTCATTGGCATCTAATTCGGTCAGCTCATCGACTTTGAGCGTTTCCGTCAGCATGGTCAAACGCGGCCATAAATCTTCATCTACGCGCTGCTGTTCTTCTTCATTGATACGTGGTAACAGTTGAATCAGTAAACCACCTGAGCGCTGTGCAGTACTCGCTAACACAATGCGAGTCGGAATTTGTGCCGAGAGGTCGTAATACTGCATCAAGCAACCAGAGAGTGTCGGTTGGTCTAAGGGTACAATCCCTTGATAGCGCTCACCAAACTCAGGCTCAATGTTAATAAACAACACTGGGCTAAGCAAAGCTTTCAGCACTGTGCTGCTGTCGCTTGCAGCTTGAAAACGCGGATCTTCTTCATAATCCGCCAAGGCACGGACTTCACCTAAATGGTTGCATTCCGCCATGGCCCATTTAAATGTTCCAGAGGCTTGAATTTGTAAGCTGATACGCCCTTTAATTTTTAGCGTGCTGGCCAACAAGGCGGTCGCACTGAGCATTTCGCCCAGTAAAATTTGCACGGCTTGTGGGTAGTCGCGTTGAGCTAGAATGGTTTGTAAGGTTTCTTCTAAATGAACGACTTCACCACGTACAGGGCAATCTTCAATATAAAAGCGTTGACGTATATCAGACATAATTTTCTCCAAAACCCTGCTTTAATGGTGGCGATATTGTAAAACACAAGTCATTTTGCTTCATCTCGTGTCACATCTATTCGGGTAGAATCTAAACCGCGCTGTAAATCGACGCCTGTTTCGACCGCACGAATTTCTGCATCGCGCTCAAATAAATGTTCCAGTTCAGCTAGGGCATTGCGATGCGATTCATATACCTTCTGTTCGTCGGTATAGACGCGTTGTTGCTGTGCCAGAAGCTGTTCATCATAATCGCGAAAGAGCTCGATACTTTTCTTGGCATCGCTGTCACTGACACCCAAATCACACAAGGCACGATACGCCATGCCAAGCGAAGATAAATAGGTTTCTCGCCAAATATGCTGCACACCTAAGTCACGTAATAAGTGTACATGATGTCGGTCTCGTGCTCTGACTAATAACTGTAACGTAGGGTAATTCAGGCAGATATGGCGTGCCACATTCATCGAGTCTTCAATATCATCAATGGCGAGAACAAAGACTTTGGCCTGTTCAATACCCGCGGCTCTTAAAATGTCAGGATGGGTGGCATCGCCATAATACAAATGCCCCCCATAGTTCCGCACAAAATCAACTTTTTCCAGATTGCTGTCGATGGCCGTAAACTTTTGATGTTGCAGATGGGCCACCCGTGCAATGGTTTGTCCAAAACGACCAAAACCTGCAATGATCATGGCCGGTTGCTGATCCAAAATTTCATCATAAGCGGGTACTGTGACAGGCGTAAGATGGGGCACAATTCCTTGGCGAATAATCCAGTATAGAACTGGGGTGAGGATCATCGAGATAATCACCATTAAGGTGATAGGCGCGATAATCGCTTCTGTGAGCAGCTGTTCAGTTTGTGCCACGCTGAATATGACAAAAGCAAATTCTCCACCCTGTGCCAAACAACTGGCCAGTAGCAAGCTGTTGGGCCAAGACAACTGATAATAACGGGCAATGGCCGCTAAAAGGGTGAATTTGATCAACAGCAAGAGTAGTGCACCCGCCAAGATAAATAGCGGTTGTTGCCATAAAAGCTGAATTGGAGTCAGCATCCCCACGGTGATAAAGAACAGTCCCAGTAACAGTCCTTTAAAAGGCGCAATACTGGCTTCCAGTTCATGTCGAAACTCAGAATCCGCCAGTAATACTCCCGTTAAGAATGCACCTAATGTGGTGCTGATATTCAGCAGATCCATCAGTAACACCACAGCGAGAACAATGAATAAACTGATCGCTGTAATTAATTCATGTGCACCAGTTTTCACGATAAAGCGAAAAAAAGGTCGAATTAAAAAGCGACTAAACAAAAATAGTCCGGTAAATGCCGCCACGATTGCTGCAAAGTAGGCGATGCCATAATGGGTGGATTCATTGCCCGCGAGTAGGGGAATTACCGCAATCAGCGGAATCGCGGCAATGTCTTGGAACAATAAAATTGAGAAAGATTGTTGTCCATAACTGGTATTCAGTTGCTGCTTTTCGGTCAACAGTTGTAATACAAATGCGGTTGATGACAGTGCCAGTGCGCTTCCAATCACCAGACTGGTCGCGATGCCTTGTTTTAACACCAAAAATAGAATGCTGCCAATCACAAGGGCCGTAATGCCCACTTGTGCACTGCCCATCACAAAAATGGACTGACGCATCGTCCAAAGCCGTTGCGGTCGCAGCTCCAACCCAATTAAAAACATTAGGAAAATCACGCCAAATTCAGCTAGTTTGTGAATCGCTTCAGGATCATTGGCAATATTCAGTACATGTGGTCCCAAAACAATGCCCGTGATGAGATAGCCTAAGACTGTAGCAATCCCCAAGCGTTTTAGGAGCGGCACCACCAGCAGGGCTGCACCGAGAAAAAGCGTGATTTGCAACAATAACGACATGCCTCTGTCCTGAAAAATGGGTTCTATACTGAAAGTAACAGTTGAGTGTGCATTCAACTCAATTCTTGCGGGTCAATATCCAGACTCAGTTTCATGCTGGCAGGCTTATGTTGCAACATATTTTGCCACCAAGACCGTAAGTAATAGTGTAAGCGTGCACGATCTTGAGACAATAACACCATATGCGCTTGGTAACGACCTGCTTTACGCTCCATCGGTGCTGGAATTGGTCCCCAGATTTCAATACTTTGTGCTGAAATCTCACGTAACTGTTGCGCATATTCACCGAGATACTGCTGATTGTGTTCCTGACTTTTCGATTCACAGCGAATCAGTGCAGCATAGCGGTAGGGCGGGAACAGCGCCTGCTGCCGTTCTTTTAAGGTTTGGCGAGCAAATTGACGATAATCACCATCAACCAAGGTGTGCAATAAGGGATGCTCTGGACGCAGCGTTTGTAAATAGACATCGCCTTTTTTCTCGCCGCGTCCTGCACGCCCTGCAACTTGCACGATTAACTGTGCTGTACGTTCTGGGGCACGAAAATCGACACTGAGTAAACCTGCATCAATATCTAAAATTGCCACTAAAGATACATAGGGGAAATGATGACCTTTGGCCAGCATTTGTGTACCCAATAAAATGACAGGCTCGCTTTTTTGAATCCGCTCATAAATTTTTTGCCAACTGCCGACCCGGCTGGTTGAATCACGGTCAACTCGAATCACATCAACCTCGGGGAAGAGTTCATTTAAGTGTTCTTCCACTTTGGCGGTGCCCATGCCAATCGGTTTCAGTTCAGTATGATGACATTGCGGACAATGATCGGGCATGCGGTGAATAGTGCCGCAGTGATGGCAATGCAAGTGCTGGTAAGGTTGAGTATGCAAGGTAAAATTGGCATCGCAGTGCGGGCATTTGGCTTGCCAGGCACAGCTTTCGCAAATCAGCACAGGGGCATAGCCACGACGATTTAAAAAGATCAGCACTTGTTCTTTTTTTGCTAGACGTTTATGCATTTCATCCAAGAGGAACTGACTAAAACCATGCTGCTTACGGCCAACTTTCAGATCGAGAATATGTAGTTTCGGCAATAAGGCTGTACCTGCGCGTTGGTTCAACTCTAAACAGGTCAGTTTGTTGAGATTGACCAAGGCATAACTTTCCATGCTTGGCGTGGCTGACCCCAAGATAATCGGACAGTTTTCCAAATGGGCGCGATACAGTGCCACATCACGGGCATGATAACGGAAGCCTTCTTGTTGCTTAAAAGATAAGTCGTGTTCTTCATCTAGAATAATTAATCCCAGATTCGGCAGCGGGGTATAAATGGCGGAACGGGTTCCCAGAATAATCGACGCCTTGCCCATTTGCGCACTTTGCCACGCTTGCAAACGTTTGCTGTCGGTGAGACCTGAATGCAGCAAGGCAATATGACAATGAAAACGGGACTGAAAACGACTGATGGTTTGTGGTGTCAAACCAATTTCCGGCACCAAGACCAAGACTTGTTTACCTTGTTTCAGCACCTCTTGCATAATTTGCAGATAGACCTCAGTCTTGCCACTGCCCGTCAAACCATCCAGTAAAAAAGCATGATAAGACGACAGCGATTTGAGTACCTGCTGAATCGCATGTTTCTGATCGAGATTGGCAGTCAAGGGCATTTGAGCCAAGCTCATGGTTTGTGGACTAAAGTCTTTCTGGTCTAAATAGCTTTCACAAATTCCTTTCTTTTCTAAGGCTTTTAAAGTGGCAGTTTCAATGCCGGCCAAATTCAGAATATTTTCCGAGGTACCTGCAGGATGCAGCTTTAAAATTTTATAAGCATGCTGCTGTTTCTCCGAACGCTTGATTTTTTCCTCAGCATTCAGATCCAGCAAACGCCACATATGTGCCAACAGGTCGTAAGGTTTACCTTGGCGTAACAGGGTCGGTAATGCGCTTTGAATGACCTCACCAATCGGAAATTGGTAATACTGAGCCGCCCATGTCAATAAAGTTAAAACTTTGTGATCTAAAATGGCCTCATCATCTAACAGGGCTTGAATTGGCTTTAATTTGAATTTGGGGTTGCTGGGGGCATCTAGGGCTAGCTTTTCTGTAATCACCCCAATGAGATTGCGTGGTCCGAAGGGAACGGCAACCCGTGCCCCAACCTGAGCACGTGCATAATCTGCAGCGCTAATTTGGTAGTCAAAACAGTCATAGACATGTGCTGGAACGGCAACACGAATACGATAAAGAGGCGATGAAGGCGGTACAGAATTTGGCATAAACAGGTCAAATGTTCCAGCTGAATAGTCGTCGTGTGAAGTCTAGAGTTATGTTAGAGTGAGCGAATAAAATTTATATTCAAGAATATGAATGATTTTAGTGGTCAGACGCAACTGCGCTGAAGGAAATTTCGGAAAATTAGAGCATTACAATGCCTGCATATCAATTTACGGCCATCGATGCTTCAGGGAAGCAGCAAAAAGGGGTACTAGAAGGCGATTCTGCCCGTCAAATCCGTCAACAATTACGTGAGCAATCTTTAATTCCTGTTGCTGTCGATCCTGTGGAGCAGAAAGATCAGCAGCAAGGCGGGCGTTGGTTCCAAAAAGGAATTACAGCCTATGATTTGGCGCTGTTTACCCGCCAGTTGTCGGTTTTGGTGGCAGCCGCCATTCCTTTAGAAGAAGCATTACGCGCCGTTGCCAAACAAAGTGAAAAAAACCATGTACAGCAGTTGGTACTGTCAGTGCGTTCCAAAGTCTTGGAAGGGCATTCCTTGGCCAATGCCTTACAGCAATCGGGGCGTTTTCCTGAACTGTACCGTGCCACTATTGCTGCGGGTGAACGTTCGGGACATCTGGATCTGATTTTGGATCAATTGGCAGATTACACCGAAAACCGGTTTGCCATGCAAAAGAAGATTCAAGGCGCGATGATCTATCCGATCATTTTAATGCTGATGTCCTTTGCGATTGTGATGGGGCTGATGACCTATGTGGTACCCGATATCGTAAAAACCTTTGATCAAAATAAAGATGCATTGCCATGGATTACTGTAGCACTCATGAAAGCCAGTGAGTTTATTCGTATGGCGTGGCCCTTTTTATTGGTGGTCAGTGTGCTCGGCATCGGGGTGTTATTACGATTTTTAAAAAGTACCGCGGGGCATTATGCTTTTGATCGTTTAGCACTCAAACTGCCATTATTTGGTAAATTATCGCGTGGTATTAATGCGGCACGTTTTGCCAGTACCTTGTCTATTTTGACCCAGTCGGGCGTACCTTTGGTCGATGCTTTAAAGATCGGTGCAGCGGTGAGTAATAATTGGGTGATACGGGATGCCGTGAACTTGGCAGCGGAAAAAGTCACCGAAGGCGGCAATCTGGCGACCCAATTAGAGCGCAGTGGTTATTTCCCCCCGATGATGGTACAAATGATCAAAAGTGGGGAGGCTTCCGGTGAGCTGGATCGGATGTTGGCACGGGCATCACATATGCAGGATCGAGAGGTTACCACGCTGATTTCGACCTTGTTGGCTTTGCTGGAGCCGTTAATGCTGGTGCTAATGGCCAGTATTGTTTTGGTGATTGTGATTGCGGTGATGCTGCCAATTGTGAACATGAATAACATGATTTAAAGAGAAAAAGATTTCCAAGAGAGTTGTTGCATGCAAGTGAATAAATATCAAATCAAACAATCGGGTTTTACTTTAATTGAAGTGATGGTGGTGATTGTCATTTTGGGCGTGTTGGCTGCCCTGATTGTTCCCAATGTGATGGGGCGTGGTGAAAAGGCCAAGGTCGACACGACTGCGATTACCCTAAAAGGGGTGGCAGGGGCTTTAGATCAATATAAATTGGACAATAGCAAATACCCATCGATGCAGGATGGCGGTTTAGATGCTTTGGTGAACCAACCCGCTTCTGCCAAAAACTGGATGCAAGGCGGCTATGTCAAAGGCGGCTATCCAAAAGACAGTTGGGAAAATGATATCCAATATATCAGCCCAGGGGCTGAAGGTCGTGCCTTTGATTTATATTCCTTTGGTGCCGATGGTAAAGAAGGTGGTGAAGGTACCGATGCCGATATTTATTATCAGCCTTAATTAAAAAAGAGATTAAATCTAGTTCTGAGATTATCACTTTATGTTATGAAATATTCAATTATAGATAAAGTGATAATCTTTCTTGTTCAGGTTTTATAATATAAGATATTGAAAAATAATATATATAGATAATCATTGGTTTTTGAGAGTTATAATAAGAATTATTCCTAACTGTAATGCTTACAAAAATAGTCAACTATGAAGATAAATAGTCTTTTTATTTAAAAAAATCCTTGCATAATGATTTACATAACAAAAAATTGTTGTGGGGGAGAATAGAATGAAAGCATTCGTGATATCAGATCAAATTACCCAATTTCATTGGGCGATGCTGAAATCGGTTGTGTTAATTCTGACTGTTTTGCCCATGATACAAGGTGCATTGACCTTGTGGCAGCATACCGAAGGGAGCAGTCAGATTATGGTGGGCTTTGTCAGCCTAAGTATTGTGACAGCTTGGAGCGTGGTCTGTTTTTTAAAGGCACTCAAGGCCACACTATGGCAATGCAGGGGTCTGTCACACACTGAGCAAGTGGTATTCAAATTGTACCGTTATGTTCCCATGCTATTTTTGTCGAGTTTGGCAGCTTATTTGGCAACCCAAGTCACGGTTCTATTTTAGCGTTGAGCAGTGCCAGTGAAATATATGTGTTGAAAAAAAGGGAGATATTGATCTCCCTTTTTTATGTCTTAGCGTCGAGATTTAAAGGAAATATCGACTTTGCGTGGTCGGAAAATCCAGCCAATGATTAATAAGAGCGCTGAGAATCCAAGAATTGGCCAGTCACTCAGGCGGGTATACAGGGTTTGACCTTGCATCGCCGGTAAATCACCGCGTAACACTGCTTTTTGATCCAGCGGAGCTTGGCGCACGATATGGCCGTGATGGTCAATGAAGGCTGTCACACCCGTATTGGTGGCACGAATAAACCAGCGACCATTTTCTTTGGCACGCATTTGCACCATTTGTAAATGCTGCCAAGGTCCCGCCGTACCAGTAAACCAGGCATCATTAGACACCGTGACTAAGAAATCACTATTGCTGGCATTGCGTCGGGTTAGATTTGGATAAGCCACTTCATAACAAATGGCCGCAGCTAAGTTATGCTGCTTAATCTGTAAGGGCTTTTGATCGGCAGCACCACGTGAAAAACCGCTCACCGAAGGATCGTTTTGTAAGGCTGGCAGTACCCAACTGAGCATGCCAGACAGCGGAATATATTCGCCAAATGGAACCAAGCGTTGCTTTTTATACAGCCCATCGGCATGATCCCCGAGCGCCATAATACTGTTATAGAACATGGGGCTGTCTTGTTGTGCCGAAGCCTTTAGATCCCAATACGGAATGCCAGTGACCCAAGAGGTTCCTGTTTTTTGCGCTTGAGCTTTCATGGCATCCAAGAACGGTTGGATATCAGTTTGGAACATCGGAATAGACGACTCCGGCCAGACAATTAAATCCCGTCCCCATTCAGTTCGAGTGAGTTCAGCATAAATCATCAAGGTTTGGGTCTGGTATTCTGTCAGCCATTTCAGGTCTTGCGGGATATTGCCCTGAACGAGGGATACCGTGAGAGGCTTTTCTGCTTTCGGTTGTACGAATTGTAGTTGAGCCGCTCCCCATGCTCCTAACAGTAAAAGCACCGCGGGAATGAGCCAAAAGAATTTTTTATGGAGCATCTCGACCAAGGCACAGGCCAAGAGAATCACCACAAAGGATACCCCAAACACGCCAAAAAGTGGTGCATAGCCATCGAGGAAACGTTCGGTAAAGGCATAACCGACGAATAACCATGGGAAACCTGTAAATACCCAAGTTTTTGCCCATTCAAACAACACCCAAAGTGGCGCAAAGGTCAGTGGCGTTTCGGGGAAAAATCTGCGATAAATCCAGGTTTGTAGTGCGGTAAAAAGGCCCATCGCCAGCGCCATGATCGCAATCATAATGACACTGAGTACAGCACTGGTATCGCCATAGACATGGATGGAGGTGTAAAGCCAAAAGGCGCCAACAAACCACAATCCGAAACCATAGCCCCAGCCAATGAAAAACGCCTGTTTTGCAGAACGTTGATGTAAGCAGGCATACAGTAAGGCCGGGGAGAGGAGTGCAATCCACCAGTAGTAATAAGGTGCCAAGGCAAAGCTTAGAATGGCACCAGCACTGAGGGAAATCATGAAAGGTAAAATGACGGGGAGCTGTTTTTGTTGTTGTGAAGAGTTTAACAGCGCCTGAAAATAAGTTCTCATTTAAGTACAGCTCGAATCAGATGAATAGTACGTGCATCTGCTTCTACAATGGTAAATTCCCAATCGCCAATTTCAATCACTTGACCTTGTAGATCGCTCACTAAACCAATTTCTTGAAGCAATAAACCGCCCATAGTTTCTACTTCATCGTCAGGAAAATCAGCATCTAAAAGATTATTAAAATGTTCAATTGGTGTAAGTGCCTGCACCAACCAAGTATTGGCTGTCTTCGGATCATCATCTGGTACGATGTATTGAGCTTCTTCATCGACCATGTCGTGCTCATCTTCAATCTCTCCGACAATCTCTTCAAGAATATCTTCAAGGGTGACCAAACCAGAGGTTGTCCCATATTCATCAATCACGACAGCAATATGGGTTTGCGTGTTTTTCAACATACGTAAGACTTGGTCAGAGCGAGCACTTTCAGGTACAAACAGCGGCTGACGCATCAGTACCCGAATATCGACTTTACTGGCTTTTTCCGTGAGGAAAGGCAATAAGTCTTTGGCCAGTAAAATCCCGACCACATTATCGGGCTGATCGGATGAAAATACCGGAAAGCGCGAGTGTGCAGATTCAATCAGCACATGCAAAATATCCAGTAATTCATCATCTTCTTGCAGGCTAATCATCGCGGTACGCGGAGTCATGACTTCACGGATTTTGGTTGCAGGCAGGTCAAGCACGCCTTCAAGCATTGCAACAGTATCGGGTTCTAAAAAACGACGTGAATCTTGTACTAATTTTAACAGTTCGTCGCGAGTTTCCGGTGCAGTTCCTAACCACTTTCTTAAGCCACGCATGCCCCACGACGGGCTTGATTCATCGTGCATGATCTTTCCTAAAGGCTCTATATATGAAAAAAATTATTTTCATCATACCTTAGAAAATGCAGATGTCTATGCAAAAAATATAGCAAAATATGAATGTTATCGTCATTTTTCAATCTTGAGTCTGGTGCTGAAATTGGCATTTTTAGCATCATTTGGCTGCTCAAGCAGCCGCTGCTGTGCTGTGCTGAGTTTATGTTAGAATATCCCTGTTTCTAAGCCTAGAGTGTCCTGATGTCTGAATCCTCTGTTACCCCGACCTTACAATTAAATACCCGTGGTTTGCGTTGTCCAGAACCTGTGATGATGCTGCATCAAGCTATCCGTAAATCAAAATCAGGGGATGTGGTTGAGGTATTTGCAACGGACAATTCAACTTCTTGGGATATTCCTAAATTTTGTCTGCATTTGGGACACGAGTTATTATTGCAAGAAGAACGTTTAGATGAAAATGGCAATAAAGAATTTCATTATTTGGTGAAAAAGGGCTAATTAGCCAGTAAGTTTTACCAATAAAAAATCCCCTCATTTGAGGGGATTTTTTATGCAGCAGTAGTGCCGAGTAAAATGCGACACAATGTGCTGATATTACATGTTCGGGTAGTTAGGACCACCGCCACCTTCTGGCGTTACCCAAGTGATGTTTTGCGATGGATCTTTAATGTCACACGTTTTACAGTGAACACAGTTCGCCGCATTAATTTGGAAACGTTTTGAACCGTCATTATTTTCCATGATTTCGTAAACACCGGCAGGGCAGTAGCGCTGTGCAGGCTCATCCCATTTTGGTAAGTTGACATTCACTGGAATAGAGGCATCGGTCAGTTTCAAATGCGCAGGCTGGTTCTCTTCATGCACCGTATTTGAAACGAAGACTGAAGACAAACGGTCAAAAGTTAATTTGCCATCTGGTTTTGGATAGTTTGGTTTAAAGCTTGCCGCATCGACCGTTTTTAATGCACTGAAGTCAGGCACGAGGTCATGTAAAGTGAACGGTACTTTAAACACGTTTTGGTCGATAAAGTTGAATGCACCACCCATCCATTGACCAAACTTGTGCATGGCTGGACCAAAGTTACGCGCGTTGTATAACTCTTCTTTTAACCAGCTGTTGTTGAATTTCTCGGTGTAAGCCGTGAGTTCTTTCGCGAAGAAGTCTTCACCTTCAGTGACACGAGCAATCGCGAGATCACCACCTTTGGCAACACCGGCTTGAATCGCTTCAAATACGGCTTCACCACACAACATGCCTGATTTCATGGCGGTGTGTGAGCCTTTAATTTTAGCGAAGTTGAGGAAGCCTGCATCATCACCAATTAAAGAACCACCTGGGAAGGTAAACTTCGGTAGTGAGTTGAAACCACCTTTCACCACGGCACGTGCACCGTAAGAAATACGCTTACCGCCTTCTAAATACTGTTTCACCAGTGGATGGGTTTTCCAGCGTTGCATTTCTGCAAATGGGTACATGTGTGGATTTTCGTAAGATAAATCGACGATCATCCCCAAAGTCACTTGGTTGTTTTCTGCGTGGTATAGCCACCAACCGCCTGAAGAACCTGTTTCACTTAAAGGCCAGCCTGCACCATGCATCACTAAACCGGGTTTGTGTTTTGCAGGATCAATTTCCCAAAGTTCTTTAATCCCGATGCCATAGTGCTGTGGATCGGCATCTTTGTCCAAATCAAATTTGGCAATGAGACGCTTACCTAAGTGACCACGACAGCCTTCAGCAAAAATGGTGTATTTGGCATGCAGTTCATAACCTGGGGTAAAGTTATGCGTTGGCTCGCCATCTTTACCAATGCCCATGTCACCAGTTTGAATACCTTTGACCGTGCCATCTGCATGGTAAAGTACTTCAGCTGCAGCAAAGCCCGGGAAAATTGAAACTTCTAGCTCTTCCGCTTTTTGACCTAACCAACGCACCACGTTGCCCAATGAAATGACATAGTTGCCATCATTGTGCATGGTTTTTGGCACCATCCAATGTGGCGCTTCTTGCGCTTTTTCAGGCGACATCAAGAAATAGGTTTTATCTTCCGTTACAGGAACATTTAAAGGCGCACCTTCTTCTTTCCAGTTCGGGAAGAGTTCATTGATTGCACGTGGCTCGAGTACAGCACCTGAAAGAATATGTGCACCGACTTCGGAGCCCTTTTCTACCACACAAACGGATAAATCAGATAAATTGTTTTCAATCGCAAGTTGACGAATTTTGATCGCAGCAGAAAGACCTGCAGGGCCTGCGCCTACGATAACGACGTCAAACTCCATCGATTCACGTTCGATGTGTTCCATGTAGGACTCCTCATATTACTTAAAGGTGGCAACTGTATGACTCTTTACAGTGCTGCCATGAGTGTTCTTAAATATTCGGCACAACTGTCATAGCATGCCTTTTATATTGTGGGCTAGTATAGTTTTAAACCGCGGTCTAGCCAATTGGCTGAATCATAATATTTTTACGTCAAGTAGGCATTAATTCATGGTAAATCAAACTAATTCCAGTAGCCCGACGAATAATTCAGCGAAAATTGATGATAAAAACTTAATGAGTATTGCACAAGACTTAAAAAGTGCACAGGGCGGTCACAAAAGGTCAATCCCCCCTTTGGAGCAATGGCAGCCAAAGCATTGTGGCAGAATGGATTTAAAGGTTTTAGCCAATGGAGAATGGTGGCACGAAGGTCAATTGATTAAGCGTCAGTCCTTACTGGACCTGTTTTCAAGCGTGCTTTGGAAAGAAGAGGGGCGTTTTTATTTAAAGACCCCCACCGAGCAAATTGAGATTGAGGTAGAAGATGAACCCTTGTTCGTCAATCAAGTTGACTCCGTGGTCATTGAGGATAAACGCTATATTCAACTGCAGACCACACATGATGATGTGATTATTGTTGATGTAGCACATCCTATTTTTATGCGTGAATATGCTGGTGAACTGCGTCCTTATGTGCATGTACGTTGGGGAATTAATGCCTTAATTCAGCGTTCGGCTTTTTTTCATTTAATTGAAATGGGCACACTGCTTGAAAATGAGCAGGGTGATACCATCTTAACGCTACAAAGCGGTGATTTTCACTTGCAATTAGGCACTTGAGGTTTAAGCTTGTTTTATCTCCCATCCAAACCTGTGAATAGTGTGTTATGACAGCGATTCATCCGATTTATCCCTTAATCAATCCAATGCCAAAAGCGCAGTTGGATGCCCCGATTGGAATTTTTGATTCGGGTATTGGTGGATTGTCGGTGGCGCAAGAAATCGCTCGCTATTTACCCAATGAACGGATTCTCTATTTTGCCGACACGGCCAATGTGCCCTACGGTCCGCGCGATGATCAGGAAATTCGTGAGCTGACGGCACGCGCCATCGAATGGCTTTATCGCCAAGGCTGTAAAGTTGCAGTGGTGGCTTGTAATACCGCCTCAGCCTTTAGTCTGGATTATTTGCGCGAACATTATGGAGAGAATTTCCCGATTATTGGTTTGGTGCCGGCATTAAAACCCGCTGTATTGCAAAGCCAAAGTAAAACCGTCGCAGTACTGGCAACGCCAGCGACTTTTCGAGGCAAGCTGATTCATGATGTGGTACAGCGTTTCGCAATTCCTTCACAGGTCACGGTATTGCCTGTCACTTGTCTGGATTTGGTCCCTTTTGTCGAAAGTGGTCAGCAAATGAGTGCTGCGTGTTTAATGACCTTAGAACAACTTTTGCAGCCTGTGGTCGATCAGGGCGCAGACTATTTGGTGCTCGGGTGTACCCATTATCCGTTCTTAAAACCAGCAATCGAATCAATTTTTGGGCAAAAAATGACATTAATTGACTCTGGATATGCCGTTGCGCGTCAAACTAGCCGTATTTTATTAAAAAATGAGTTATTATTTGAACAAAGACGGAATGATGGTTTGCTGCGCATAGAATGTTATGTCAGTGGAAATAATGCCACACATCTAGAACCGATTTTGCAACACTTGATTCAAGCGGACTTGAGTTGGAGTATTGCGGATATCGCAACAAAATAGATGTAGAACAATAATCTGTCTTGAACTTATGCATTCATACTAATAATTGGGGTCGTCATACTGCATGGCTGTAACTGCGGTATGAAAGGAAAGGATGAGGATAACCAATGATCGATAAGCGTTATCAAGTATTTATTTCAACCTCTGGTGCGGACATGCAGCCAGAGCGCATGGTTTTATCTCAAACTTTGGTTGGTATGGGATTTTTCTCATGGGGATTAGAACAACGAACACCTTTGAGTACAGCATTTGCACGTCGTCAAATTGATGATTGTGACTATGTGATTGTTCTTCTTGGTAGCCAATATGGTGAACAATCGGTGTCTGGTGTGGGGTATATGCATCTTGAATATATTTATGCTGTGACCAAACAAAAACCGATTATTGTGTTTATGCATGAAGATCCAGCATCACGTGATCCAGCCTTGCACGATCAGAAACCAGAATTAAAAGAAAAATTTAATGAATTCCGTAAGCTGCTACAACAAGAGGCAGATCAGGTCTTTACTTACCGCACTTTGCGTGACTTAGAAATGGCCGTGCGTTTAAACATGACCCATATGCTTGAACGATCTCCAGCAACGGGTTGGGTGCGTCCTCAAAATACACAAGCCTTACATGATGAAATTGACCGTCTAAAAGCCAAAATTAACCAGCTCGAGCGCGATTTGGGGACGCGAGAAGCAGATCCATTTTTGACTTTGCCGAAAGTGGCGATGAATGAAGCCTTTGGTTTTGAATATCGCATACATGCCTATCAGGACGGTAATTTTAAAGAGCTGAAAATTCAGAAAACTCTGACATGGTCTGACTTATTGGCAGTACTGGGCAGTACTTTTGTCAATCCAACGCCTGAAGAATATTTTTCTAAACGTATGAATGAATATTTGAATGAAATTGGTTTGGACGATGCGCGACAGGAAATGCCACGTGCACATGCTGTTGCTCGTGCTCAAATCAATATTCGAGCCTTGCATAACATTAAAATGCAGATGCGCCAAAATGAGTGGATTAGTCCTGCAGGGCGTGATGACCGTCAACGCATGTTATGGAAGCTGACGCAGAAAGGACATAACATCATTGAAACTTATCTGCTTGCCGATCATCGTGTTTCTCTATCGAAATAATTGTATTAATTCATATTTAATTTAACTCAAAAGTTGTTAAAGTGGGTGGGTTGAATTGGATATGAAGGTTGCATAATGCCTGCGGAAAAAGCAAAAATTACCGTTATTTTAGCCAATTTAGGAACGCCCGATGCACCAACTGCTCCAGCAGTGAGACGGTTTCTGAAGCAGTTCCTTTCGGACCAACGCGTGATTGAGATTCCCAAGCCGTTGTGGCAAATCATTTTGCGTTTGTTTATTTTGCCGTTTCGACCAAAACGGGTAGCACATGCCTATGCCAGTGTATGGTCAAAAGATTCTCCGATGCGTGAGATTTTATTGGCGCAGGTCGAGCAGATTCGACAAGCCTTATCTGAACACTATCCCGAATTTGAATTGAATGTGGTGCCTGCCATGACCTATGGTCAGCCAGGATTATCTAGTGTGCTTGCCAGCCTAGAAAAAACGCCCCAAGACCATCTGATTCTGCTGCCGTTATTCCCGCAATATTCAGCCACATCAACGGCACCGTTATACGATCTTTTGGCACAGTGGATGCAGAAGCAACGTAACTTGCCGGGGATTTCAATTGTGCGGGATTACTATCAGCACCCTTTGTATATTCAGTCTTTAGCGCAAAGTGTTCAAGATTATTGGGCAGTGCATGGACAGGCGGAAAAACTGTTGATGTCCTTTCATGGTATTCCGCAGCCTTATGCCGATAAGGGTGATCCTTATGCTGATCGTTGTCGTATTACCGCGCAATTATTGGCTCAAGCGCTGAATTTAAGTGAGGGTCAATGGGCGATTAGTTTCCAGTCACGGTTTGGTAAACAGGAATGGGTCAAACCTTACACAGATCAATTGCTACAAGAGTGGGCTGAACAGGGGGTAAAGTCGGTACAGATTATGAGTCCGGCCTTTTCTGCCGATTGTCTGGAAACTTTAGAAGAATTGGCGATTGAAAATGCCGAGTTATTCTTGTCGCAGGGCGGTGAACAGTACGCCTATATTCCGGCATTGAATACGCGGGAAGATCATCTAAAATTGCTGTTCAGTTTATTGCAAGCTAATCTTGATGGCTTACGTCAAACATTAGCCTATTCTTAAGTGAGACCTGCGACGATGCTTCAAGTAAAAATTGTACCAGTAACTGCTTTTGCACAGAATTGTTCCATTGTCTGGGATTCTGAAAGTAAAGAAGCGGTTTTAATTGATGCAGGTGGTGAACCTGAAAAATTGCAGGCAGAAGTAGAGGCATTAGGGTTAAAAGTTAAAGCCTTATGGCTGACGCATGGACATTTAGACCATGCTGGAGCGGTCGGTGCCTTGAGTCGGATCTGGAATGTCCCTGTGGTTGGACCGCATAAAGAAGACCAATTCTGGCTAGATATGCTGCAAGACGTTTCGGCACGTTACGGTTTTCCGATTCCAGAAAAGGTCGAAGTGACCCAATGGTTGGAAGGTGGGGAAACGTTACAGCTTGGTCAGCAAAGTTTCGAAGTTCGTTTTGCACCGGGGCATACTCCAGGGCATGTAATGTTCTATAATGCGGAAAATGCCTTGTTGTGGACAGGCGATGTTTTGTTTAAAGGCTCGATAGGTCGAACAGATTTTCCACGCGGTAATCATCAACAGTTGATTGATTCAATCAAGCGTGAATGTTTTAGCTTACCCGATGAAACGCAATTTATTTCCGGTCATGGGCCGCTCAGCACGATTGGCTTTGAAAAACAGCACAATCCATTTGTCGCGGGTAAAGCAGGTTAGTCTTCATAGTCATCTTCGTGACGTTTCGTACCTGCTTGAGGTGCATCTTGTGTAGGCAATTTATATTCGTCATTGGCCCATGCTCCTAAATCAATCAATTTGCAGCGTTCCGAGCAGAATGGTCGATGAGGATTCCCTTCCCAAGTAGAAGGTTCGCCACAACGTGGGCAAGCAAAGGTCTTGGGCATGATTGGCTCCTGTGAATCGGTTGCAAGATTTGGTCAAAACTTTGCACAGTGTTAGACTGGCGCAGATTTTCTTAAGTTTGATCTGATTATGCCGATTCGTCAATTTCAAGCACAGCACATGCATGCCCCTCGTGATTTTATCATGATTGATTCAGACCCGATTTGTGTGGAAATTGGTGCAGGCAAAGGCAAACATGCCTTGCTCTTTACGCGTGAACATCCTGAATGCAAATTAATTGCTGTCGAGCGTACGCGTGAAAAGTTCTTAGCCATGCAAAAGCAGCATCAATTAGAAGGGCAGCCGAATTTAACCCCTATTCATGCGGATGCTTTACCCTGGGTTGTGCATGCTTTAGCACCTGCTCAGGTCCAGCAGTTTTTCATCCTCTATCCAAATCCAGAACCGCATAATCCCGCACAGCGCTGGTTAAATATGCCGTTTTTCGAGTTTCTACTGTCTCGTTTACAGGTGGGTGGGCAAATTACATTGGCCAGCAATATTCCAGAATACATAGCGGAAGCGGAGCAGCAGTTACAACAGGTCTGGAAGTTACCCTATGTCAAAGAAGTGGTTGCTTCCGACTCAGCCCGAACGCATTTTGAAATTAAATATTTAGAGCGTGGAGAATTGTGTCAGCAATTATTGATTCAAAAGCCTGAACATTACACCACGCGCTTTGATGATTTTCAGCCTTTGGCCGGTGTGAATATGCCGAAACAAGCTGCGACCCACCCGCAAAGTGATTCATAAGCCATGAGCAAGCGAATCGCTATTATTGGTGCAGGGCCAGCGGGTTTGATGGCCGCAGAAGTCCTGAGTCAATTCAAGTACGATATTCATGTCTATGAGCAAAAGCCTTCTGCTGCCCGTAAGTTTTTAATGGCAGGCAAGACGGGGTTAAATATTTCCCATGCAGAGCCATTAGAACAATTTATTCAGCGCTATGATCAAGCAGATTGGCTAGCACCATGGATTCGCCGTTGGGATGCCAGCTGGATTCAAAATTGGATGCAGGGCTTGGGCATTGAATCTTATGTGGGGTCATCCGGACGTATTTTCCCTGTTGAAATGAAAGCTGCACCGTTGTTAAGAGCTTGGTTAAAGCGTTTAGGCGCTCAGGGCGTGCAATTTCATTATCGGCACAGTTGCACAGGGATTCAGTTGAATCGCTTGCAGATCAAAGATTTGCTACAGCAACGTGAATTGAGTGAATGCTTTGATGCGATTGTCCTGGCATGTGGTGCCATCTCTTGGCCAGAACTGGGCAGTGATGGTCAGTGGCAAAATTGGTTAGCAGCAGACCAATTAAATCCATTTCAAGCCAGCAATGCTGGGGTGGAGCGCCTATGGTCGAGCTTTATGCAGCCCGTGTTTGGGCAACCCTTAAAACGGGTCGAGGCTTGGGTCAATCCGGCGGAAAAGAGTCAGGGCGATATCGTGATCACGCATTATGGCTTGGAGAGTGGACTCATCTATAAGCTGGGGAGAGCCTTAAGACAGCAGTCTGTCATGCAATTGCAGCTGGATTTGTTACCTGAACTGAGCCATGCCCAATTGCTGCAAAAACTGCAGCCAAGCAAAAAACAGTCCTTAAGTAATCTCTGGCGTAAAGCAGGCTTAGATTCGGCCAAAGCCAGTTTAGTGCGTGAGTTGGTGCCGAAAGCAGACTGGCATGACCCTGAAAAATTGACACAGCAGATTAAGCAGTTGCAGATTCCCTTAACAGGCTTTCGCCCGATTGAAGAAGCGATTAGTTGTGCCGGTGGGGTCAAACGTGACGCGCTAAATGCACAATTGCAACTTCAACAGCAACCGCAGATTTTTTGTTGTGGTGAAATGCTGGACTGGGATGCACCTACAGGGGGTTATTTGCTCACAGCGTGTTTTGCGACGGGACGTGCAGCAGGTGAAGGGGTACACGAATATCTGTCGCAGCATTGAAAAACAGGTGTCCTGCCTGAGTTAGACATGTTAGTTTTAAAGCTCTTTCATGCACAGGGCTGAACTGATGTCACAACACAATTATGCGGGAAGCTGTTTATGTGGAGCCATTCGTTACGAAGTTCGCGGTGAAATTGGTGATGTGGTGCAATGCCATTGCCAACGCTGTCGTAAAGCCAATGGGACTGCGTTTGCTGCCAATGCGCCAATTAAAAAGTCAGATTTTCAGGTGCTACAGGGTGAGCAATTTTTAAAATCTTATCAGTCGACTGCCACGACTCAGCGCTGTTTTTGCAGTGAGTGTGGTTCACCGATTATGAGCATTAAAACGGATACACCAGATTATTACCGTTTAAGAATTGGTACCCTAGATACCCCTTTGCAGCAAAAACCGACCATGCATATTTTTGTGGATTCAAAGGCCGAGTGGGACAGCATTTGTGATGCGTTACCACAGTATAGTGAACGCCCTTAAGCGTTTAGGAGATCACGCTGAAAGACAAGCGGGTTAACCTCGCTTGTCTTTTTTTAAATCATGATGACGTCATCTGCGTCGAGCATTTACGATTTGGGTTGTTCCGCAGGTGCGTATTGCGCTTCCCAATGATCCAGTTGTTCTTGTGCATGCAGGAATTCTCCCAGCCCTTTAATATTATCTGGGGTTGAGTTTGGAAGATTCTGCGCAGGTTTACTGCTGTTGTTCAAAAGTTTGGCTTGGTTTTCCCAGTACTGTGCCATCAGCCCTTGAATATAGCGCCCTTGCTCGGTTTTTAAATCCAGATCTTTGAGCATGGTCAGTGCCGATTGGATATTGTCCTGTTTGCGGCTACGGGCAAATTCATCGCTAAGACTGCCATTGTCGCGCATTTTGATTAATTCATCTTCCATTTCATCGCTCATATCACTGAAGCGACGGTCAAAATCCCGTAACAGGCTAATGTCATGTTGATCATTGGCCGTTTGCGGAAACTCTTGGATTGGGGAAGAACTTAATTCTTGCATCATACGATCTTCAGAAGGATCTGGAGCATCTGCTTCATTATTTTTACTGCATGCGGTAAACAATAACGAGCTGAATAATAAGGGGAGTAAATATGCTTTCATTTGGCTCATTTTGAATTGTCCTAAAGTGAAATCTATGTTGTTTTCTTAAAATTATAGGCATAGGTGACATAAGGAAAAGCAATTTCATCTTGCACAGACTTTCCTGTATAGCTGGCCACAATCTGCTCAAACTGAGTTTTTAATTGCTGTTGTTGGGCTTGAGGTAAAGCGGCAATAAAACTGGTCGAAAGTAAACGCCCCGAGACCACATCTTCTACCCGCCCCGTATGCCAATGCCGATAGGTTTTAACCTGATCGAGTTGGAATAAAAATTGTTGCTCAAATACCTGTTTCCATGTGCCATGATGAAAGCGTGGCGTATCGCCTTCGAGGGGTTCGAGCAGATCTGCCAATGCTTTCACCCAATCCACCTCAATATCACGCTGATTCCAGACCAAGCCCAGTTGTCCATTCGGTTTTAAGATTTGATGGATTTCGTTGAGGCTTTCAATCGTGGCAAACCAGTGAAAAGATTGCGCACAGAGCACCGCATCGATACTTTCAGCGGCCAAGGGAAGTTGCTCGCTGCTGGCTTGTAAGGTCGGAATATCCGGATAGCGTTGTTGCAATTGCGCTAACATTTCTGCAATCGGTTCCACCGCCACAATGTGGGAGGTGACTTGCTGCAAATAAGGAATAAATTTTCCAGTACCTGAACCGAGGTCAATCACGTGAGACTGTGCACTGAGGTGGAGCTGTTCATGTAGCCAAGTCACGATCTGTTGCGGATAACTTGGACGAACCTGTTGATAAAGTTCGGCGCCAGAACTAAAGCCTTGTTGTGCGGCAGGATGAAGTGATTGTGTCATATTTTGCGCTTTTTTATCTGCTGTGCATCTATAAAATAACATAGTCCTTGTAGATGAATGTAAGCAAGC
Source organism: Acinetobacter sp. GXMZU3951 (assembly GCF_054457875.1). Taxonomy (NCBI): domain Bacteria; kingdom Pseudomonadati; phylum Pseudomonadota; class Gammaproteobacteria; order Moraxellales; family Moraxellaceae; genus Acinetobacter; species Acinetobacter sp. GXMZU3951. Next base: position 118,493 of record NZ_JBTLFO010000006.1, read on the forward strand.
TTTAACAGGACTTGTTTTTCTAATACATACATCTGCAGACGCATACGTTAAAATGCTGCAACGGTGTGATGCCGTAGATTTATAAAGTTGTTGATTGTGATGAAGATGACAGTCAAGACGTTCTCCTACATAGACAGCATGATAAGCAGCTGCACTATGAATTTTATTGATACCAAAAATTAGGGCCGATTTGTTTCGGTGTGGACATGGATAAACACATTATTTTTGAAGATGAACAAATTCGCGCTATTTTTTTAAAAGGTTCGTCAGACGAGTTGGTTTTTTCTTTTGGTGATTTAATTACCCGTGCCAAAGGGCTTTCGATTAACGCTGAAAAGTCACTGGCAAAATTCGATTTTAATGTTATTGGCATTATGCCTAAGGAAAAGTCGTGGTTTCCTGCCGAGTCCATGCATAACCTCTTACAAGCGATTGAGAGCCTGATTGCCCCATTTCAAAAGCGCATTGGTTATGGCGGTTCCATGGGGGGCTATGCCGCGATTAAGTATTCAAAGTTATTGGGCTTGAAACGTGTGGTGTCTTTGGTGCCACAATATTCGATTGACCCAGAGGTGGTAGAAGACAGTCGCTATAACATGTTCTACCATGCAGAATTGAATGCCAATATGCAGGTGCAACCGCAAGATATTGCCACGGACTGTGAATATATTGTGGTCTATGACCCATATTGCGAGGAAGACCGCGCGCACTATGTGCTGCTGGAGCAGGTCATTCCTGAAATCAAAACCTTGAATTTGCCATTTACTGGGCATGATGCGATTGCCGTGTTGGCCAGTTCCGAGCTGTTAAATGACTTTTTAACCCGTGAATTTGATAGCGTGTATTTCTATCAAAAAATTCGTCAGGTAAAAAAAGGCAGCAAGTTTTATTATCGTAAAGTGATTGAAACTCTGTTGCCACATCATCGTCGTTCACTGGGGAAAATTCTTAGAAACAATGACATGCAGTTGGACAGCCAGTTTTTTGATGCCAAATTAAAACAAAGCATTATTCGTCAGTTACTCAGCAACCGTCAGGTCAGTGAGCAGGATTTATTAAAGCTCGGGATTCAGGTGAATTTGCCGCAGGAAAATAACAGTCAGTTATTGGATAGCTTTGGGCATGGCTTGGTGTTTAACGTGATTAGCCAGAAAATTGAAAGCTATGCACAAAATGCCATTAACCTGAATCATAAATTCCTGATTCCAATTTTTGCCAAAGGCACAGGCTTGGTTCAAATCAGCCTGAATGATGAACGCTATGTGATTGCCATGAATGACCGTCATGTCATGAAGCTGTTTAAAGAGCAGGATGAACTTTCAGCGGGCATGCATCCCTTGGTTTTGAAAAAATATAGTGATCATTACTTATTGAGTTATAAGCAGTTTAATTTGAGTAGTGATGAATATGGCGGTAACGACTTTGTCGAAGATACGCCTGACACTGCCAAGTTTATGACGCAGCCTGAAGACGAGTCGTAATTGGATGAAACTTCTTGAATTCTGAAGGCTTGATTTTTCAGTAAATTGGATTAAGATCAAAAGAGTGGATAAAAATTATCCACTCTTTTTTCATTTCTCATTCAAGGTTTGGCTGTATGAATAGGCTATTTATACCTGCTGTGCTTGTATCGACGACACTAATTCTGAGTTTCATCTATCTGTTTTTTCAAGCGTTTAATCTGGCAGCGATTATGCTGGCCAGTGGCTTGCAGCTGGTTTTGATTCTGGCGATTTATGTGTATCAACAAATTCGCGTTTCCGTGCATGAGTGTATAAAAGAATCCACAAAATAGTGGATTTTTCTTTTTATTCCAGCACACTTGCACCTGAATCGGCTTTGGCTTTTAATAAAGTCCCTACAGGGCATTGCCAATAAATCGAGGAGGGCAGGATGAACGCGGTATTTTTGGATGTAGCATCTTTAGATCAACAGGATTTAGATTTAACCGCCTTAACAGCCGTGTTTAGCGAACTCCAGTGTTATGCTGCCACAAGCCCAGAACAGGTGCTGACACGAGTGCAGAATGCTGAGGTTATCATTACCAATAAAGTGCAGATTAGTGCACAGATCATGCAGCAATGCCCACAATTAAAACTCATCCTGATTTCTGCGACAGGCACCAACAATGTGGATTTGCACCAAGCCCAAGCACAAGGCATTGTGGTGTGTAACTGTCAGGGTTATGGTACGTCTGCCGTAGCACAGCATACACTGGCTTTAATGCTGGCATTGGCCACTTCACTATTAAAATATGATGCAGCAGTGAAGCAGGGGCAATGGAACACATCATCACAGTTTTGTCTGCTGGATTTTCCAATTGTGGAACTGGCGGGTAAAACCTTGGGCATTGTCGGTTATGGCGAGTTAGGGCAGGCGGTGGCCAAGTTGGCACAGGCTTTTGATATGCGGGTGTTAATTGCAGGTTTGGCGGATCGTCCACAGCGTGAAGGTCGCTTGCCTTTGGCTGAATTATTACCTCAGGTCGATTTTCTCAGCCTACATTGTCCACTGACCGATTCCACCCGTGATTTAATCAGTACTGCCGAATTCGCGGCGATGAAACCGAGTGCTTTTTTAATCAATTGCGCGCGTGGGGGCATTGTCGATGAAGCCGCTTTGGCGCAGGCTTTGCGTACAGGGCAAATTGCAGGTGCGGCAACCGATGTATTGAGCGTAGAGCCACCGAAAGATGGCAATATCTTGCTGGCAGCCGATATCCCGAATTTAATTATTACCCCACATAGTGCTTGGGGAAGTGTTGATGCTCGGCAACGTATTGTGCAGCAAATGCTGGAAAATACCTTAGCATATCAACAAGGTCAGCCGATTCGTCGGGTGGCTTAAGCCTCCAAAAGCGTTGTATTTAGTGCAACGCTTTTTCCTCAGTCGCGAAAACCCTTAGTTATTTTGAGGGGGAGCACTTAAAGGATGTGATTCAATTGGGGCAGGCGGGCTATTCGGATCCCCTAAAACGTTGGCTTTGGCTTCATGCCATTTTCTATTGACACTGGCCGCGGCTTTTTGCGAGTTTTCTTTGGCAATTTCAGCTTGCTCTTCACTATAGGCTTTGGTGCCTTGCCATGTTTCTGCGACTTTAGGTCGGACTTTGGCAATACCATCCATGGTGGTACGGTCTACGGCATTGGCAGCATCTTGAGCTGTATCCAAGGTTTTTTGCCCCAAGACTTCAAAAATATTCGGGTTGTCGCCATAGTCATTTTTCTTGCTGCTTTCTGCGGCATGCGCAGATAACATCATGGCGGCAATGACCGCGCTGGATAACAATGCTGTTTTTACAAAGTGCATCAACATATTCCTCTATTGCTCGACATCTATTTAGGCAAAAGCACATCAGGCAAATGTGCTTTTAATAGTGTGACACGACTGAATGGATACATCATATTCTGCTGTATCCATGCATCCGTCAAGATTTTTCAGTGCGCTGTAGCGCACAGCTTGAGTTAAAAATGTGGCCATGAAAACGGATTAAACTAATTATTTTGGTTATGGATTGAGCCTTGACCCGTCACGCCAATCTGGGTTTTGCTAATCGGTGTCTGTACGCCCACTTGTGCGTTGACATCTGCCTGCGCCGGGGTGGTCAATGCTGTTTTGGTTTTGTCCCAAGTTCGTTCAGTAGTTGCTTTGCCTTGTTTGATTTTTTGCCCCACATATTGCTGACTACGTTTGGCTTGGTCTGCGCTGGAGTCTTTGGCTTTATGTAGGGTTTGACGCGCATTTTGTGTCTGTGCGGCACTGAATTGTTTGGTGTTGTGCCATGCAGCTTTACTGGCAGATTTACTCTGTTCAGCACCTTTTTCAAGGCCTTGTCCAGCCCGTTCCGATGCTGTGCTTAAGCCCTGTCCGACTTGGCTAGATGTATGTTGAATGCCCTGTCCGACATTTTCTGTTGCTGTGCTTAAACCATGTCCCACTTTTTGGGTAGAACTTTTTACACCTTCATGAATATTGTGGAGTACGCCGTGAGTAGAGCCTTGCACCTCGGTAGTGGCATTGGCTTGAGCATGGATGGCGGTATTGGCAAAGACCGAAGCTGAAGCCAAAAATGCGGTACTCATTAATGCGGTTTTCATCATGTTCATGTTGGATCTTCCTCTGTGACTTCACCCCATGTCATGGGAGTGCTGAATGTGAGCCATCATAAACAGATCAATCGGTGTTTTTTCGATTTGAGATGAAACCTCTACAGTTTAGTCGTGTAGTTTAACAATACCCACGCAATTGTAGCGATAGCCGAGAAATGGGGCTTGTTCCTGTATAGACGCTGTGATGTTGATGCATTTCGGCATGGTGTTTGTAACAACAGGGGAGAAGATTAAACAGGGGGAGAGAGTTGAAGATGCCGCGCTTTGGCTAGACTTTGCGTGACATGGACGCAAAGTCTAGGCTGAAGCTTAGTTACATTGTGCAACGGCTTCTTTGGCAAAGTTTTTGCGTAACTTGATAAAGTTTTGTTGGACTTCGGCATTATTGAGGTCGAAATTATGAGCTTGGCTGGTGCCATCTTTGGCAAAGGTTGCTGTGCCGCCAGTAATGAGGGTATTGCCTCTAAATGACCATTGTTCAATGACTTTGTTGCCGTCTAAATTCCCCGTAAATTCAATGACGCACTTGTCGACAAATTTGGTCAGTTTTGCTTTGTTATCTGTGGTGTTTGGATAGACATCTAAGTTTTGAACTTCTTGCAGTACACCTGTTTCCAGTTGTGGAATTTTAGGAGATGAGGTACATGCTGTAAGTGCTGTGCAAGTTAAGCCCGTAAGTAAAAGTGTTTTTAATTTCATATAACGTTCTTTCTTGTTGAGTGTTGTTAGCTTGAGTATAGGGAATTGTGAAAAGGAAGACCATAGTATTCTGCTTTTGGAATTTTGGGCTTAGCTTTCTATACTCTAATATTGATATTAAAGCTATTTCTAAGAGCAGATTGGAAGTTTGATTTTAGATAATATTAATGAAATCATAGCTTTCTATAACTTTATCAAATGTTGGGTGAGTGCTAATATTTTTAATTACTTTTAATGTTACAAACTGGTTGATACGTAACTTTTCTATTTCAGATAAAACTGATTTTTCTAATCTTATTCGATAGATTTTTTTATCCTCATTTACAAGAGTAATTTTTCCTGATCTATCAAGATTTTGTATTATCCCAGAAATCTCGCATTCAACTGGTTCTTGAATTACTAGCTCATTTAAAAAGTTTAAAGCTTTATCAATTTTATTAGTGTTGCCCATCCAATAATGTTTTTGATTTTGATGTGAATCCCAATTAATTTCAAAGTCTAAATTATTGCTTTTCAAAGCTGAAAGCATAGATTTAATGCTAGCAATACCTTTGTTACCCATAATTGAGAAGATTTCTTGATTTATCTCAGGATTATCTAAGGATTGAAAAAATGAGAACCAATGGGAAAGGGTATTTTGCGACAAACTCCATCCAAATAAGTCTGGCTGAATTTCTAAACTGATGATGAATTTTGTTGAACCTGAAACAATATTTGCTAAACGTAGATCTAAGTCAGATTGGTTAACAAAGTCAGCATGTTTTTTAGGAGTTCTTACTTTTGTAGAAAGTGTAATTAGGCTCTCAGCTAAACCTTTTGACAAAGTTGCATGTAGCATCAAAGGTAGAGAGCCATTGTGAGCTTTGTCACCTATGAAGCGAACTTCTAGAATTTCTTTTTCTCTACGGAGTTGTAGATCGCGGAGCTGCTTTCTGAGGTTATTTAGATGTTCCTTAAAGGAGTTAAACGAAGCTATTTTGAAGCGATCATTTTTATCTAAGGTCTGACTATCCTTATTCAAAATCTCTTCAGCTAAATGTATTTGTTCTTCAAGAGTAGAGATGTTCATGAGAGTTTACTCGAAGTTGAATGAAACCTTTAGCTTCAGATAGTTGATTGTAACTGAAAAGACTACGCCAATAGTGATAGCGATCTACTTCGCTCATAGTGTTAAAAAACAAGTCACACCCATATCGGGCGCGAATTGTATTACGATTTTCTAGAAATGAAAGTAACTCATTATATTTTTCGGATAAAAGTTTATTCAGGTCTCCTTCATTGAGAAATAAAACAATATCAATATCACTAGGATGAGGTTTCTTTGAACAAAATGATCCGTCTAACCAGATTATCATCTCAACTTGATAAGCCTCTAATTCCTGAATTAAGGCTCTTAGGCGATTGCATAAATTAGCTCGTGTTCTTTTATCTTGAAATGGATTGAGAACTGTTTTTTCCAAATTTTCCAAAGATATCTTATGAATACCAGGATCTAGTAAACACGGATAAATTACCTTACCTTCAGATAATCGTTGGGGGTCTTTCTCTATGTTTTCTGTAAAATTATTGTCTATCATATGGATGTTTTTTGTTATCATTTTGATTTTATATCATAAATATTAAATTCTAAGAATAAAAAAAACCCGCTCAAAAGCGGGTTTCTTTATTTCAATTATTCAACTTAGTGCTGCAACACTGAAATATCTGCAACACTTGTAAACAAGCCACGTAACTGAGCCAGTAAACGTAAACGGTTAGCTTTCAATTCAGCATCATCCGCCATCACCATTACGCCATCAAAGAAGGCATCAATTGGCGCACGAAGGGCAGCGAGTTTAGAAAGCGCTTCGGTATAGTCTTTCGCAGCCAATAATGGTTCAACCACTGGAGTAATGGCTTGAAGTTCTGCGAATAATGCTTTTTCAGCATCTTCAACCAACTTCGCTTCAACCACAGCACCCTCAGGTGTCGCTTCTTTGGCAAGAATGTTGGCAACACGTTTGTTTGCCGCAGCCAAAGCAGCCGCTTCCGCCAAGTTACGGAAGTGATTTACCGCATTTACACGCTTGTCAAAATCAAGCGGTGATTTTGGTGACAAGGCTTGAACTGCTTGAATTACATCAACAGCGACACCTTGGTCTTCGTATTTCGCACGGTAACGACCTTCTAAGAATGCCACTGCATCTGTCAAAGTCTTGTCGTGATCTTTTACCACATCGCCATAAGTTGCTAAAGCCAACTGAATGAGTTCTTCAATTGAAACGTCTAAGTTGTTTTCAGTCACTAAACGCAAAATACCAATTGCAGAACGACGTAATGCAAACGGGTCTTTCGAACCAGTCGGCGCTTGACCAATACCAAAAATACCGGTGAGCGTGTCTAAACGGTCTGCAAGGGCAATGGTGGTACCTGTCTTAGTTTGCGGTAATACATCACCCGCAAATTTAGGAAGATATTGCTCGCCTAAGGCTTCAGCCACTTCATCATTTTCGCCTTCAAGACGTGCATAGTAAGTGCCCGCAATACCTTGAAGTTCAGGGAATTCACCCACAAGCTCAGAAGTTAAATCGCATTTAGCCAGCAGTGCTGCTTTTTCAGCATCAGCCACATTGGCACCAGTAATTGGCGCAAGGGCAACAGCCAATTTGGAAATACGAGTAGATTTGTCCCAAAGCGTACCCAACTGTGCTTGGAACACCATATTCGCCAGTTTTTCTTTACGAGATGCAAGCGGTTGCTTCTGGTCTTGCAAGAAGAAGAATTCAGCATCTGACAAACGTGGACGTACAACTTTCTCGTTCCCTTCAATAATTTGCGTTGGGTCTTTCGACTCAATGTTAGAAACGGTAATGAAGTAAGGTTGGAGCTTGTTGTCTGCATTGACCAAACAGAAATACTTTTGGTTGTCCTGCATGGTGGTGATCAAAGCTTCTTGAGGAACCGCAAGGAAGCGTTCTTCAAAGTTGGCACGCAATGCTACAGGCCATTCCACCAAAGCAGTGACTTCATCACGAAGATCCGTAGGCACAATCGCAATCGCATTCACTTCATCCGCCAAGGCTTTCACTTGCTGGTCGATGATGGCTTGACGCTCTTCAAAATTCGCTACAACTTTTGCTGCACGAAGTGCATCTAAGTAAGCATCTGCATTGGCAAGGGTAATCGCTTCAGGCGCATGGAAACGGTGACCATAAGTCACGTTACCTGCTTTGTGATCTTGAATCGTCGCTTCAACTACATCGTTGTCTTTCAACAACACAACCCATTTTACAGGACGCACGAATTCAGTACGGCTTGCCGCAGAACGCATACGTTTTGCAATTGGAAGGTTATCTAACGCTGTTTGTAAAATTTGTGGCAAGAGTGCTTCAAGGCTTTGACCTTTCACATCTTTCAAGAAGCAGACTTTTTCAACTTTACCCGCTTGGAAAGTCGATACTTGATCTGCAGTAATGCCTTGACCACGCATAAAGCCTTCTAGCGCTTTGGTTGGTTTGCCTTCTGCATCATAAGCCGCTTGTACCGCAGGACCATCAAAACGTTTTTGCGTGTCGGCTTGAGCCGCATCGACATTCACAATTTTGAGGGCTAAACGACGTGGGGCAGCATAGGCTTCAATGGCATCGAACGCCAAGCCCGCATCTTTTAAGCCTTTTTCAGTTTCAGCTTTTAAAGCATCACGTAAAGTTTTCAGGCTTTTGGGTGGAAGTTCTTCACAGCCAAGTTCGAATAAAACAGTATGTTTAGACATTATTTGCTCTCCGCTGCTTTTTCTGCTTGGGCTGCTTCGCTTTCAGCCTGTGCTTTAAGTTGTGCAAGCACTTCGTCACGTAAGTGTGGCTCTGCCATTGGGAAGCCGAGTTCCGCCCGCGCTGCCACATAGCTTTGTGCAATCGCACGCGCCAAAGTACGCACACGTAAAATATAACGTTGACGTTCAGTTACTGAAATCGCGCCACGTGCATCGAGTAAGTTAAAGGTATGCGACGCTTTAACCACTTGCTCATACGCAGGAAGAGACAATTTCGCTTCGATTAAACGGTTGGCTTCGCCTTCGTAGAAATCGAACAATTCAAAGAGTTTGTCGACAGGAGCGTATTCGAAGTTATAGGTCGATTGTTCAACTTCATTTTGATGGAAAACATCGCCATAAGTTACTGTACCGAATTGACCTTTGGTCCAAACCAAGTCGTAAACCGAGTCCACACCTTGCAGGTACATGGCTAAACGCTCAAGACCGTAAGTGATTTCACCCGTTACTGGGTAGCATTCAACACCACCGACTTGCTGGAAGTAAGTGAACTGAGTCACTTCCATACCGTTTAACCAAACTTCCCAACCTAAGCCCCAAGCCCCCAATGTTGGAGATTCCCAGTTGTCTTCGACAAAGCGAATGTCATGAACCAAAGGATCAATTCCAATCGCTTTTAAAGAGTCGAGGTAAAGCTGTTGAATGTTGTCTGGGTTTGGCTTAAGCACTACTTGGAATTGGTAGTAGTGCTGTAAACGGTTCGGGTTTTCCCCATAACGACCGTCTTTTGGACGACGTGAAGGTTGTACATAAGCCGCGTTCCACGTTTCTGGTCCTAATGCACGAAGGAAGGTTGCAGTGTGGAATGTTCCTGCTCCCATTTCCATATCGTAAGGTTGTAAAACCACACAACCTTGTTCAGCCCAGTAGTTTTGTAAGGCAAGAATTAAGCCTTGAAATGTATCAATATGCGATATGGCGCGACTCATGGTGCATCCATTAAAAATTAGAGAAAAATTGCCCCTAAGTATAAGGATTTTGCAGGGGAGTGGCAAAGGGTTCAGCTTGAATCATCAATTTAAAATTTATCGATTCATTTATGATTATTTGTGCAGTATAAGCTTGAGTGAAGCCTACAAATCCGCTTTTGATGCTGCGATCGTTGCTAATTTAAGATTCATTTTCGGGTTTGGGAGAGGAACTCGGATTTTGTTATAGTGGCGATAATTCATAACAACAAACCTCATCTAGCATGCTGAAATCCTCTTTATCACTCTTCTTGCTGACTTTGGCTTTAACGGAGCCGTTGCATGCTCAACAGCCTACAGAAGCACCCGATCCTTATAATGAATGTGTTGAGCAAACCATTCAAGAACAACAGCTTGCCAGTATCAATAATAGCGTGGTGCAGATTTGTTCCGACCAAGCTAAGCAAGGTTATGAAAAGCACATTGTGGTCTTACTCGATCAAATTCGTGTGCAAAGTAATGAGTGGCAACAGCCTGAGCGTTATCAAGCGATCTTAAAATCACAGCGTTTGTGGAAAGCGTATGTCGATCAAGAGTGTGATAATGCTGGACTATATATTGGTTCACCGATGTATGCCTATTGTCCAATGCAGCTGTATGCAGATCGTGTCATGCAATTACAGCATTATGTTGATTGATTTAGACGAACGGAACCAGCAGAAGTATGGATTGCTATAAAATGTAAAACTAATACATCTTATTGCTGAGTCCACGTATAATTTTGCAGCGTGCTTTAAAGAGATCAAGGATTCCCGTGTTTCAGACTAATCTTGAATGGATGAATAGCTTAAAACCAAATTTTAAAGTGTTACCCCTCAAGGAGCGTTTACTCTGTGGTGTTGGCGCGCTATTGGGTTTGGCATTGTCATCCTTGATCAGTTGGTGGATGCTGGGCGGCATCAATGCCTGGTACATCGCTCCAATGGGTGCTTCATCTGTACTGTTGTTTGCAGTACCTGCCAGTCCTTTGGCACAGCCATGGAATATGATTATTGGCAATACTTTGGCGGGTTTTATTGGGGTGACGTGTGCGCTGTATTTGCCGAATTTAACCGAAGCCTTCAGTATTGCAGTGGCACTGTCTATTTTTCTGATGATGACGACGGATTCTTTGCATCCACCGAGTGGGGCTGTGGCCATTACCGCAGTTTTGGGTGGTGATAATGTGCATGCCATGGGTTATCAGTTTATTGCCTATCCGGTGTTATTAAATTCCCTGTTGTTATTGCTTATCGCGGTTGGGTTTAACCGTATGCTCGGGCGCGCATATCCGCAAAGTGCGCAGCTAAATCCACGTTCAAGCGATCCGACGCCCACACAAAAAGTCACGATTCAGCCGCAAGATATTCACAATGTGCTGGAACACCAGCCACAGCTGTTAGATATCAGTGAATATGATTTACAGAACATTATTTTAAAAGCCCAGCAAATTGCCAATGCCCGCGCTGTGAATGAGCTGACCTGTCAGGATTTAATGTCTAAAGATATTTTAATGTTGAATGAACAGGATGACATTCATTTGGCTTTAGATAAATTTAAGCAAATTAACTTGATGAGCTTGCCCGTGGTCAATGAAGCGCGACAATTGGTGGGAACACTGGCGCTGTATGATGTGGTGGAATGGTTTAAACGAGCGGCCGATCCCAAAGCCAGTTGGGAACATCAGGTGAAGCAGATTATGAATAGACAAGTGGTCACGGTACAGCCCAATCAGCCCATTCAGGATTTGGTGCCGTATTTTGTGGAACGGTCTTTTAATTACATTCCCGTGGTGGAGCAGCAGCAATTGGTCGGTATGATTAGTCGTGCGGATATGATTGCCGCATTGAACCAGCAGCTGATTCAATTGCGAAATCAAAAATCACCGGCATAAATAAAAAAAGCTACGACTCTTTGGGGAAAAAGCCGTAGCGACCAAAACGGTAGGTCAAATGAGGTTCTTTCAAACTTACAGTGGCGGGTGTTGCTCGTTCACTGTACGTATGGATTGACGATACTTTTGTGCATCGGCATCTTCACGTTTTGGAATAACCAGCCATAAAATCAAATACACTAAAATGCCCGGAAAGGCGGCACTCATGACGGAAACCAAAAAGAAGATAATTCTAAATAAGTTTGCGTTCCAACCAAAGCGTTCAGCAATACCGCCCATCACACCCGCAATCATATTTTGGCGGTTTGAACGATATAAACCAACATTGGCCATTCAGGTCTCCTTAGAATTTAGTTTGGGATTTGTGCTATCCCCATAAAATATAAATGGTGATGTACTTCAATTTTTAAACAGCGTAGAGCACGAAAATGGTTAAGTTATGTAAACAAGGATTTGAACCTTGAACGAGACTACTTAAAATGTGATCAAATTTACGATTGTATTTATTTTTGCTAAATAAATACAATTACTTGCAATGTTATTGCTGTTATTAAGGATGATGAGGCAATTACATTTTTACCCTTTGGGTGAGTGGTCAGATTCAGTGCGGGTTGTATATTCAAGTGAAGAAATGGAAAAGTCTTAAACTTAGTCCGAAGTTGGCATGGCAAATATTGGCAGGATGCTGTACAGGCTTTTTGCTTTTGGGCTGTAGTCAGTCCACAGTCCCCACTCAGGAGCACACTGATCAAGAGGATCTACAGGCTGCGGCCTCTGCTGTGAGCCCGCCGCAGACGGGAAAAAGCCTGACGGAGCTGGCAGGGCAGGCCAGTATGCCGAATGACGCAGCATCAACCGTGCAAGAGCGTGCTGAGCATAAAAACGAAAATCCCTATGTTGGGCGTTATCATGTGCAGATTTCTTGTGATGATGATTTTGTGCAATGCTCTCAAGGCGCTGCTGAATATATTCTGACTTTGGCTGCGGATGGTTCCGCATTCCGAAGTATTGTTTACAGCGGTAAGTTATTTAGCGAAAAGCATGCAGAAAACAGCAACATTCAGACTTACCGACGTGATACTTGGTCAGTGAATGCAGATGGTTCGGAATTGATCGTGCATTTAGAAGAAGGGGCAGAATTTTATTATGATGTTGATGAGCAGCACAATTTGACCTTAGATCTGGAGCGGACTTTAGATCGGGCACATGCCAGAAACCAGAATTTTTTTGACTCGGGTTATCCCATGCCATCACAGGCTTATCATTTAATTAAAGATTAATAATAAAACCGCAATTCTTTTAATTGGTTGCTCGATTTTTACAATGAGTTGCACAGGTATCGCCAGCAGTTGAGACTGCAACTTGCAAAGGTCTGAGAGAAGAAGAGAGAAGCTTTGAATAAATGGTGGGTCGTCCGCGACTCGAACGCGGGACCAACGGATTAAAAGTCCGCTGCTCTACCAACTGAGCTAACGACCCATTTAGAATGCTTTCACATTATGACAGCTTTTTTGAAAAGCTTAAAGATGGTGGGTCGTCCGCGACTCGAACGCGGGACCAACGGATTAAAAGTCCGCTGCTCTACCAACTGAGCTAACGACCCATCAGGAATCAAAATAAGTGGTGGGTCGTCCGCGACTCGAACGCGGGACCAACGGATTAAAAGTCCGCTGCTCTACCAACTGAGCTAACGACCCATCTCGTTTTGATGGAGCGTATTGTAGCAAGATCTCGAACGAGCGCAAGAGAAAAATCGCAAAGTTGTTGATGTTTGATTATAAATACAACAACTTTGCTCAATTTTATGCAAAAAATTGCCAATTTTAGGTTTTAGAAACGATATTGATAGCTTTGAATATTGCTGTAGATTTCAGTATTCAAATCACAATAGGCGCTGCTGTTTGGCAATAACACCAAAATTTGCTCTTCGGTTTTTTCAGGGTTAAACGCTTGTTCCTTGAGTTTATTTTTCTGATATTTAAATGTGCCAGTCGTTTCGACTTGTTTTTGCACACGTAAAAATACAGGAACCGCATAGGCGGGTAAGCTCTTTTTAAAGCAGTTGACCATGGCCTGCAAATCTTCGGCATTGAGTTGGGCTTGATCGGCTAAGGTAATGGCAGCCATGCCTGCACGACCATTGGTATGTGGAATTTCAACCCCATAGACCACAGCTTCAGCAATTTTGGGATATTCGCACAGCATGTTTTCCACTTCAGTGGTCGAGACGTTTTCGCCTTTCCAGCGGAACGTATCGCCCAAACGGTCGACAAACTGGGCATGACGGAAGCCGATGTCACGCACCAAATCACCGGTGTTGAAATAGGCATCGCCTTGTTTAAACACATTTTTCAGCATCACTGATTTATTTTTTTCAGGATCGGTGTAGCCATCAAAAGGGGAGCGACGGGTAATTTTACCAATCAACAGACCAACTTCACCCTTTGCGACTTTCTGGCACCAGCCTTGTGCATTACGAATCGGTTCATTCTTGTCTTTATCAAACTGCACAATGGCATAGGGGGTCGGAGAGAAGCCCACAGTATTATCAAAATTAAATACGTTGCTAAAACCGACATTGCCTTCGCTTGAAGCATAAAGTTCCAAGACTTCTTCAATACCAAAACGCTGTTTGAATTTGTCCCAAATGTTCGGGCGCATGCCATTGCCAATCATTTTTTTGACCCGATGCCCCTGATCGAGCGTTGAAGGAGGCGCATCCATCAGGTAACGGCAGAGTTCCCCAACATAGCCAATGGCGGAGGCATCAAATTTCTGTACATCTTTCCAGAAGGAAGAGGTGGAATATTTACGACGCAGTGCCAGTGTTGCACTACCTGCAATCACACCGCACCAACACACCACAATCCCAGTAGCATGGTACAGCGGCAAAGTCACATACATCACATCCTTGCTATTCAGATCGAGGACATGCCCATAGGTGCCGTAAGCCAGCGTCCAGCGGCTATGGGTAAAAATTACAGCTTTGGGTAAGCCTGTGGTCCCTGAGGTGTAAATGTAAAATAAGCCATCCTTGCCTTTGACACTGTGTGTGGTTGGAGTATTAAAGGTCGGGAAAGTCATGATCTCATGAGCTAAGTTGAGATAGCCGACTGGTGTCGTACCTGCATCTTGACGGGTTGCTTGATCGGCAAACCAGTAAAAGCGATTTTCGTCCAAAGCCAAATCCTGACGAATTTCATCGACCGCAACGCGGCACTCTTCGCCGACAATCAGAGCAATCGGTTTGACTAAATTGATGCTATGCGCCAGCACCTTGCCCACTTGAGAGGTATTCACCAAGGCGGCAGTCACGCCAATTTTTGCCAGTGCCAGTACGCTGGCCACCAGTTCAGGGCGGTTTTCAATCATGACCGCAATCACGTCGCCTTTTTTTGCCCCAATCGACAAATAATAATGACCAATTTGGTTGGCCCAGTCGTTCAGTTGCTGGTAGGTAAATTTTTGCTCTTCAAATAACAAGGCATAGCCCGTAGGATTGCGTTTGACCGCCTTTTCAAAAGCAATGCCCAAGCCGGCAGGCGAGTTTGCAGTGCGTATATAAGCCTGTTTCAAACCTGTAATCAGATGAGGCAGTTTTCCAATAAATTGCGGGATTTTGGCAGCGACGTCCGTAATTCCAATAAGATCGCTTTGTGTGGTTTGGCTCATAAGAATCCTATTTATTTTTCGTGTCCAATACGATGTCTTTGTTTACAGGTTGAACGAAATAATCTGTACAGTTGTCCTTTTAATCGTTTCTTTCTAGTGCAATCAACCTAATCTGCTCAAAGTAACAAAAAAAACCTAGTCACCGAAATGACTAGGTTTTTATTTTTTCTTGCAATTGGGTAAATGCTTACTCAGTTGCTGGATTGGCTTTTTTCGGTGGACGGCCGCGAGGGCGACGAGGACGAGCTTTTTCTTTCTCTTCCTTTTCCGCTGCTGTTTCTTCGGCTGTCGCATCATCGGCAACATCTACGGCCAATTCCGTTTGTACCGGTTCAGCTTTAGCTTTGGCTTTTGCCGGAGCCGCTTTTTCGACCAGCGGTGCTTCGGTGACTTCAGCAGCTTGTTCAGCCGGCTCAGCAACAACGGTTTCCGTAGCGGCAACTTCGGCAGCCGCCTCTACAGGCTCAACGACAGCAGCAACTTCTTCAACCACTGCAGCGACAGCAGGTTCTGCTGCAACTGGTGTTTCTTCCACTTGAGCTTGCTTTACTTGAGCCAATGCTTGTTCAGCTGCCTGTTTCGCTAAACGACGACGCTCGCGCGGGTCATTGGCAACACGTTTTTCCGACTCTGGCTTGGGTGGAGTCAAATCCAACACTGGTGCAGGTTCAGCTTCAGGCGTTGCTTTGGCTACTTCTACATCACGTGTGACAGGTTTCTTTTCCGCTTCTACCGTAGCAGGGCTGCTTAAGCTCGCTGCGTATTCAGTCGTGAACTTTTGCAGAGCGCGGTTGAAGGTTGGAATCAAGCCAAATTGCTCAATCAGTACGGCACAGTCTTCACCATAGACATGGCGAATTAAGCTGCCCACGGTGTATTGCGCCAAGGTTGGCACTTGTGACGGGTTGAGCTTCGGTGCTTGCGCTTGTTTAGCCTGAGCCTCACGTTGTTGACGACGACGCATGCGCGGATCGTTGCTTGCACGTTTTACTTCTGAACGAGGCTTGTGCTCTTCCTTGGTAGCAGGTGTTGTTGCTTCTGGTTGAACTTCTGCTTTGGCTTCAGTTTGAGCGGCGACAGGAGTGGCTTGAACGGCTTCTACCGGTTCAGCGACAACTGGTTCTGCTGCAACAGCGACTACAGGAGCAGTATTGTTGATGGCCACAATTTCACTTTGTGCTTGATCAATATTAACCACAAGTGCTGTTGGCATGATGTCCTGACGTGGCGCATCAATCACGTCAACTTTTACTTGTCGCTCATCAACTACAACTGGCGCAGGCGCAGCGATTGCAGCAGCTGGCTGTTCGTTAAATACGCTTTGGTCGCGGTGGCGATTTGGGCGATTTGGACGTTGCTGGTTGTTGCGGTCACGACGTGGCACTGCAGCTTGTTCAACCGGAGCTTCGCTCTGTTGCTCTTGCGGTTGTTGGCGTTGTTGGCGTTGACGTTTTTGCTCACGCTGTTCTTGGCGTTGCTCTTGACGCGTCATCTGAACAACTTCTTCAACCACTTGGTTTTGCTCTTGTGGCTGCTCGCGTTGCTCTCTGTGCTTGTTGTTATTGTTGCGCTTTTTGTTGTGACGCTGCGTTCTCTCTTCTTTTTCAACGTTTTTGTCTGCAAGATCACGTTGCTCTGGTTTTTGTGGAGCAGGTGTTGCAGAGAGGTAAACGTTGCTGCTTGCCACAGGCGCAGGTGCAGCCGCTGGTGTGGTGACCTGACCAAACTGACCACGGCTTACAGCACCACCGTTGACCATTTGTTCAATTGCCGCTGCAGCGTTATTGGCTGTGCGTGCTTGGTCTACAGTCTGTGCTTGTTTTTGCACAAACAAGTTTTCTAACCATGCACATGGGCTGCCTGATGCTGCCGCAGGTGCTGCTTGGCGAGAAGTTTGAGTGCTTGGTTGAGCTGCTTGCTGTGGCTTTTTCTTGCTGTGCTTTTCAGCTGCAGGCGCAACACTGGCGGGTTGTTCGGCTTCTTCTAAGTGCCAATCTGAAGCTTCATAGCCCAATTCTTTTTCGCTAGAACGAGTGGCTTCAGTACGTTCATAGCTGGTTGGCGCGAAGCCTTCTGGGTTGTACGAAATTTCGTAATGTGGTGTTTCCAAGTGTGGATGCGGTAATACCGTGACACGCACATTTGAAGTTTGTTCTAAATACACCAAGCTATGGCGTTTTTCATTCAATAAGAACGCCGCAATTTCAACGGGCACTTCAACTTGAACTTCACCATGACGCTCACGTAGCGCGATTTCTTCCACTTTACGCATAATTGAAAGTGAAAGAGAGCGTAGGTCACGCACCATGCCTGTACCATGACAGCGCGGGCAGACATAACCAGTGGCTTCTTCTAAAGATGGACGTAAGCGTTGACGGCTCATTTCCATTAAACCGAAGCGAGACAATTGACCAAACTGGATACGTGCACGGTCACTTTGTGTTGCTTCGCGAAGTTTCGCTTCAACCATGCGTTGGTTGCGGTCTTTGGTCATATCGATGAAGTCGATGACCACCAAACCACCGATATCGCGTAAACGTAATTGACGTGCGATTTCTTCAGCAGCTTCTAAGTTGGTGTTGAGTGCGGTTTCTTCAACATCATGTCCACGAGTCGATTTCGCAGAGTTAATATCGATAGATACCAATGCTTCTGTTTGGTCAATCACGATTGAACCGCCAGAAGGTAGTTTTACTTCACGTTCATAAGCCGTTTGAATTTGGCTTTCGATACCGAAATGTGCAAATAGTGGCTCATTCAAGGTATAAGTTTTTAACTTGTCGATTTGACGTGGCATGACTGCTTTTACGAAGTTATAGGCTTCGTTATAGGCTTGCTCAGAGTCAATCAGAATTTCTGCTACATCGTCACGTAAGTAGTCACGAATCGCACGTGTGACTACACCCGCTTCTTGATGCACCAACATTGGTGATGGACCAGAACTTGCCGTGCTTTGGATTTGCGCCCAAAGGTCAAGCAAGTGTTGTAGATCAAGTTGTAATTCTTCTTGAGAACGACCAATTCCTGCGGTACGTACAATCACGCTCATGCCACGCGGCACGTTCAATGATGCCAACATTTCTTTCAATTCTTCACGAACTGAACCCGAAATTTGACGGCTGATGCCACCACCTTTTGGATTGTTTGGCATAAGCACTAAATAGCGACCTGCCAAAGAAATAAACGTTGAAAGTGCAGCACCTTTGTTGCCGCGCTCTTCTTTTTCAACTTGAACCAAAAGCTCAGTGCCTTCAGTAATTAATTCACGAATATTTGAAGTTTGACGAGGGTCGGCTTTGTAATAAGAGTTTGCGATTTCGCGCATCGACAAGAAACCTTGGCGACCTGCACCGTATTCGACAAATACAGCTTCTAGAGAAGGTTCTACGCGAGTCACATGACCTTTATAGATATTGGATTTTTTTTGTTCACGGGTACGATTTTCTAAGTCGAAATCGTAAAGACGCTGACCTGTAACCAGTGCAACGCGGATTTCCTCGGCATGTGTTGCATTAATCAACATACGTTTCATGGGTGTAACACCTTATAGTGATACACAACAAAAAATCGCTATTCACGTAGCGAACATCAAACATCACGGATCAAACTCAGATCTCAAATAAACCAATTGTGGTCTGAGGGTTTTCACTGGCCTTCTTTTAAGGTGGGCTCCAGCTTTGATTCACGTATTGATGATGGCAATACGGCTTCAATCTTTAAACGATTAAAGTCACCTGTACACTTCACTGGCGAACAAGCGGTGCATTGGATGTGAGTAACTTTCACTGTCACATTGCTCGAAGAGCATCCCTACAAAATAAGAGTGTCTTGATACGGAATTATCGTCGTACCTTTACAAACTGTGCAGATCCAATGCATCAGACGCTGTAGCCTGAAGGTTATATCAGGGTGCGACTAATCTGATGTGTATCAGTTTACGTTTAAAAACCAACTTGAGGTTGGCGACATATTTTTTCGGGCAAACTGATTTATGTACCTGAGGTACAATTAAACGCAACAGTTTGCGGTTTTGCCGATATAATAAGCCTTCGGCGTCGGCATAATTCTTTTGGGACCTTTCCGAGTTTATGATCATATTTTCAATGACATTTCAGTTTTGAATAAATTGAAATGTGTTGATGATGATTCACTTACGATGGTTTCCGTGCGCTGACTATAGCAAACCTTACATCATCTGCCTATGGGCTAAGCTTACGTTTCTAGTGAAAAGTATAGCCTAAATGATCAGTTTTTAATCAATTTTAGTATTTTTTTAGGTCACAGTATCTGTATGAATTCTACGCAAGAATGGCAAAGTGTCACTTGGTTTGAAGTGGACGAGCATCAAGCGGGTCAGCGCATCGATAATTTTTTATTTAGTCGACTCAAAGGTGTACCGAAAAGTCGCATTTATCGTTTAATTCGTGAAGGCCAAGTGCGCGTCAATAAAAAACGCATTAAAGCCGAAACCAAATTGGCGATTGGTGACCAAATTCGTGTTGCACCAATTCGCTATGAGCAAAAAGATGAAACTGCGGCTCCCGTTTCAGATAAAGTCGCGCAGAGTTTAGTGAGCCGTGTGGTATATGAAGATGAAGGACTAATGGTGGTCAATAAGCCATCGGGTATTGCCGTTCATGGGGGCAGCGGTGTGGCGTATGGCCTGATTGAAGGCTTGCGTGCGGCAACAGGGAAGAAATATTTGGAACTGATTCACCGTATTGACCGTGATACCTCAGGGTTGGTGATGATTTCTAAAAAACGCAGTGTACTGAAGACCTTACAGGACATGCTGCGTGAACATAAGATTAAAAAAACCTACGCTGCGGTGGTGAAAGGCGTGGTGAGTTTAGACAAGCAACTGATTGATGCGCCTTTGCACCGTTATGAATTATCGAATGGCGAGCGTCGTGTACGTGTGTCCAAAGAAGGTAAGGATTCAAAAACGCAGTGGAATGTGGCAGAGCGTTTTATGCATGCCACCTTGGTGTATGCATCACCACTTTCGGGACGGACCCATCAAATTCGTGTGCATGGTTTAAGTATTGGTCATCCGCTGGTGGGGGATGATAAATATGGCCATGAAACCGAGTATAACGGCCCTAAACCGCGTCGCTTGTGCTTACATGCCATGCGTTTGGATATTCCTGGCTATCCGCCGATTGAAGCGCCTTTGCCTGAAGATATGCAGAATATTGTGGCGCAGTTAAGAGCACAGAAGAAGGATTAAACCTTTTTTCCCTCTCCTTCTAGGAGAGGGGGTAAAATATAACCTCTTTTGTTGTGATTGATTGGAGATGATGCTGTATTGGTCATCCTTACTTTTTAAAAGATAAAAAGTAACAAAAATCTTATGTTGAGCTGATGAAACGTTCTGAATGAATTTTAAGCACGGCTTGAAAGCGAAGTGCACGTCAGCTCAACCGCGACATCCCTGTCGCCATCGCGTAGCAAATGCATCGTGTAAATTGTCTTGATACAAGTAAATATTGGACCCTTGAATGAACAAACCTGTAGAACTGATTATTTTTGATTGGGATGGGACGCTATTTGATTCAGTCGGGCAGATCGTGGCGAGTTTGCAGTTTGCCGCGCAGCAATTTTCGCAACCGCTTACTCGTGAAGATGCCAAAAGTATTATTGGTCTAGGCCTGCCCGAAGTGGCGCAGTGTTTATTCCCTCAAGTGCCTGAATTACACCGCGAGATTTTGCAGTGTTATGCCGAACACTATGTCGCAAACTCCAAAGGTGATGCTTGGTTTGACGGTGTCGCGGATATGCTGAATGAATTGCGTGAAGCTGGTTTGTTGTTGGCTGTGGCGACAGGGAAAAGCCGCAAAGGATTGGATCGTGTCTTGGCGCAAACCGAAAGCCAAGAGTTGTTTGTTGCTACACGGGCTGCCAGTGAAACACGTTCCAAACCTGACCCACTGATGTTACAGGAAATTTTGCAGGTCACAGGACTGCATGCGGAGCAAGCGATTATGGTGGGCGATACCAGCTATGACTTGGAAATGGCAAGAAATATTGCCATGCCGCGAGTTGGTGTGAGCTATGGGGTGCATACGCCGACCACCTTGCAACAATATCAACCGCTGACCATTGCCGATGATGTGGCGAGTTTGCAGCAATATCTATTGCAATATGTGGAACTTAAACAAGCCATTTAAGGCTGCGCAGGTTGAATCGAAATCAGGAGGCTACAAAGTGCGGTTTCTCCTGATTTTTTTATGGGCTTAGCATTTGGTCTTAAGTGCTGCCATCGACGCTCTAGAATGAAAAATAAGAACAGCGTATTCCTCTCGGAAATTACGTCTCACCTAAGTAAAGTCCTTGTTTCTGCATGTACTGCTGCAACAGCACTAATAGGTTCTAGCTATTGTAAAAAATAAAATAAGTATTGGCATAAAGCGGTCATTTTTCCGATGCTTAAGCGGTCTAAACATACACGTTTTTAGCGGTGGTTAGGGACAGCCATCAGATTCTCCTTGGCACTTTCATTGTATGAGAAAGATGCTGTCTTGCATGTTCACACACTCGAAAACGTTATCTGTCGTTATTTGCAGTTTAAGGAAACCTAGATGTCGAATTCTGCTGTTGTTGAATCCGTTGCACAAGCTTTACGTAACGCTGAGCTTACACAGACTGCGATTGTACCCATTCGCCCACAACTGGGCGCGGAACAAGCAGACGTCGATATTGCGTATGCGGTTCAGGAAGTCAATACCCAACGTGCCTTAGCCGAAGGTCGTCGTTTAGTCGGACGTAAAATTGGTCTGACGTCTAAAGTGGTTCAGTCGCAACTTGGGGTCGATCAACCCGACTTTGGCATGCTGTTTGCCGACATGGCGTATGGCGATGGTGAAGCCATTCCCGCAGGCGTATTGATTCAACCCAAAGTTGAAGCCGAAATTGCGCTGGTGATTAATAAAGATTTAACTCAAGAAAAACATAGCTATGCCGACATTATCAGTGCCATAGCCTATGCCTTGCCTGCGATTGAAGTGGTCGATAGCCGTATTGAAAACTGGAAAATTTCACTGATTGATACCGTGGCGGACAACGCTTCATCTGCTGCCTTTGTGTTGGGTTCACGTCCCGTGAAACTTGAACAACTGGATTTGGTCAATTGCAAAATGGTGATGACGCGTGGTGATGAAGTGGTTTCACAAGGCGTGGGCAAAGCCTGTTTAGCCAATCCGCTGAATGCCGCGGTGTGGCTGGCGGATGAGATGGTGCGCCGTGGTCGTCCATTGCTTGCAGGCGATATTATTTTAACTGGTGCTTTAGGTCCGATGGTGGTCGCGCAGCCGGGAGATGAGTTCAAGGTCGAAATTGAAGGTTTTGGTTCAGTGGTCGCTGCTTTTGCTGCGGAATAAGTGTGAATTTTAAGAGAGTAGATGCATGAAAAAGATTAAATGTGCATTAATCGGTCCGGGAAATATCGGGACAGATTTACTGTATAAATTGCAGCGGAGTGAATTTCTGGAACCCGTCTGGATGGTCGGGATTGACCCAACCTCAGAAGGTTTGGCACGTGCTGCGAGCATGGGACTAAAAACTACGGCTGAAGGTGTCGAGGGTTTATTGCCGCATGTCGTTGCTGATGAGATTCAAATTGCCTTTGATGCGACGTCGGCTTATGTGCATGCAGAAAACAGCCGTAAGTTGAATGAACTGGGCGTGCAGATGATTGACCTGACGCCTGCGGCGATTGGTCCATTCTGTGTTCCCCCTGTAAATCTTCAAGAACTCTTGGATGCAGGCGAGTTGCCCAATGTGAATATGGTGACCTGTGGGGGACAAGCCACCATTCCCATGGTGGCCGCGATTTCTCGTGTACAACCAGTCAACTATGGTGAAATTATTGCCACCGTGTCAACCAAATCGGTAGGGCCGGGAACGCGTAAAAACATTGATGAATTTACCCGTACTACGGCAGGTGCAATTGAAAAAGTCGGTGGTGCGAAACAAGGCAAGGCCATCATTATTATTAACCCTGCTGAACCGCCACTGATGATGCGAGATACGGTGCATTGCTTGGTCGAGGGTGAGCCAGATCAAGCCGCCATTACCGCTTCGGTGCAGGCCATGATCACAGAAGTACAAAAATATGTACCGGGTTATACCTTGGTAAATGGTCCGGTCTTTGATGGCAATCGCGTGTCGATTTTCCTTGAAGTGCAAGGCTTAGGAGATTTCTTGCCGACCTATGCCGGTAATCTCGACATTATGACTGCAGCAGCTGCGCGGACCGCAGAAATGTTTGCAGAACGTTTATTGGCAACGGCTGAAGTATAAGGAGCAACCCATGTCTAAGATTATTGTGCATGATATGACTTTGCGTGATGGGATGCATCCTCAGCGCCATCAAACCACAGTTGAACAAATGATTGCGATTTCAACGGCATTGGATGATGCCGGGGTGCCGCTGATTGAAGTCACGCATGGGGATGGATTGGGAGGGGCTTCAGTCAACTATGGTTTTGCTGCGGCCAGTGATGAAGAATACTTATCAGCTGTTGTGCCGCGGATGAAAAATGCTAAAGTTTCGGCATTGCTATTACCGGGCATTGGTACGGTCGATCATTTAAAAATGGCGCATGAGATTGGGGTATCGACCATTCGTGTGGCGACGCATTGTACCGAAGCAGATTGCTCCGAACAGCATATTACCGCTGCGCGTCATTTGGGAATGGATACCGTAGGATTCTTGATGTTGGCGCATATGGCATCACCTGAGCGTCTTTTGGGAGAAGCGAAAAAGATGATCTCTTATGGGGCGAACTGTATTTATGTGACAGACTCAGCCGGTTATATGTTGCCGCAAGATGTGACGGATCGTGTCGGTTTATTGCGCCAAGAACTGGACAGCAGTATTGAACTGGGTTTCCACGGGCATCATAACTTGGGGATGGGCGTGGCGAATACCGTGGCTGCGGTGGATGCGGGGGCAATTCGCGTCGACTTGGCTTCTGCGGGCTTGGGCGCGGGTGCAGGCAACACACCTTTAGAATTGTTTATTGCAGTCGCCAACCGTATGGGTATGGAAACAGGCGTGGACCTGTTTAAAGTACAGGATGTGGCAGAAGATTTGGTCATTCCGATGATGCTCAATCCAATCCGTGCAGACCGTGATGCTGCGACTTTAGGCTACGCAGGCGTGTATTCATCCTTCCTGTTATTTGCGAAACGTGCGGAAGCCAAATACGGGGTCTCTGCACGTGAAATTCTGCTGGAATTGGGACGTCGTGGGACTGTAGGTGGTCAGGAAGACATGATTGAAGATTTGGCCTTGACCATGTCTAAAGCCAAGGCGGCTATGGTTTAATCTGATCTTGAATGAGTAAGAACATCTAAATAGGAATGCCAGTCAATTAAGGAATTGACTGGCATTTTCTTTTTTAATTCTTAAGTTTCAGCGCTTGCACTGCCGTATTTTTATTTTATAAAGTTTAAACGCCTTTGCGCAGGCAAGATCCGACTTTGGAAAGACCCAAAGTCGGCAAAAGTCTTTTGTTGCCCATACACAGCATCCGTGCCGTGATGGGCAACGCGCGGCATCCCTGCCGCACTTCGCGTATCCAAAGCTGATTTTACTCAGCTATGAAACAACAGTAGCTTTAGCCATTGAAAGATTGCATGGCGAGTAGTTCTAAACGTAGGGATATTTACTTAAAATACTGCGATTGAATTATCAAGTTCTTCTATTTTCTATCGTATTTAATAAATTAGACCTTTCTTGTTTTTTGATTACGCATTCTTCTTGTTTTAAAGCTATTTAACCTCATTATGCACATATAGAAAATATCTGTGATATGAGCGCTTTTTCTTATAATTCTGCAACTAACTTAGAAAATATGATCTTAAAATTTAAACAAAAAAACACTTAAGAATTGCAGTAATTCAGAGAATAAATCAGATTTGGCGAATAAAAACGGTATAGATTCAATCTTTCATTACATCTTGCGAAATCTGCTAAAGAGTGAGTTATTGCAATTAGGTCTTAATCAAAAATAGGCGAACGGTATTCCGTGGTTAAAGTCGGGTTTACGCGCATTTTCTTAAGACTGTGGTCGGATTTTTTCTCTTCGACGAGTTCCGCATGATGGCGTCATAGCTTAATGTGATTATTGGAATGAATACCATGCGTCGTCAAACTTTATGGACAGCCATCTGTGTTGCAACTGCAGCATTAGGTACAACTGCAACGAATGCAGAATTTATCGACGATAGCCAAGTCCAGCTTAAACTCAGAAATTTTTATTTAGACCGCCAGTATGAAACCGTGTCACAAAACAATTGGGGCAGTTGGTCGCAAGGTATCACCTTAGATGCCAAATCAGGTTATGCCGAATTGGGTGGTTTGCAATTGGGGGCCGATTTGTTGGTGCAACATGCATTCCGTTTAAATGGGCGGGATAAAAATGCCGATTGGGTGCTTCCGCATAATGGACAGGAACAAGCCAGCAACTTCGGCAAAGTCGGCGCCACTTTAAAAGCCAAAGTGTCGCAAACTGAACTCAAAGTCGGTGAATTATTGCCAATATCGCCAGTTTTGGTGTTTGACCCTTCGCGCCAGTTGCTCACCACTTATAGCGGGGCATGGTTAGAGTCGAAAGAGCTGAAAGATACCAAACTGAGTTTGGCGTATATTGATGGCATTAATGCCCGCTATGACAATCAGTTTCAGGACTTAAGCTTGTTCCCGCACAACAATCCCAATACCGCCAAAGCCGCGGATGGAATGTATATCGCGGGGATTGATCATCAATTTAACCTAGCGTTTGGTGCGAGTTATTGGTATGCCGATGTCAAAGACATCTATCAACAGCATTATGCAGGTATTAATTACAACACCAATTTAACAGCAAACACCAAGCTTAGCAGTCATGTACGCTATTTTGATAACGCTGAGTCAGGCGACAAACTGTATGGTGATATTGATAACCAAGCCTTGTCGCTGGGTGCGAAATTGAATTATGGCGCACATACAGTTGGGCTGGGCTATCAACAAATGTTTGGGGAAAATAACTTCCCGACCTTGGCAGGTTGGGTACCACAACCGTATTTGGTGAACTGGTCAGTTGCGACTTTTACCAATGCCAAGGAAAAATCTTGGAGCCTGTCTTATGCCTATGACTTTGCAGGCTTGGGGTTAAAAGGTTTGAATGCCAATGCCATCTATTTTGCAGGGTATGATGCTAAGGCTGGCGGTAAAAGCAATCAGCAAGAACAAGAGCTAAATCTGATTGTGAACTACACCGTGCCGGAAGGTAAACTCAAGGGTTTAGGGGTGCAAGCGATGTATATTGACACGGATTATGACTGGAAAAGTGACTTAAAAGAATATCGGGTTGCCACCAGCTATAGTTATAAATTCTAAGTTTCAGCCGCAAGCGGGCGATTTGGTGACAAGTCGCTCTTTTTTTTTATTGATACCCTGTGGGGGCGCGCCGAGATAATCAGGTGGAGTTGGTTTTTTAAGTAAAAATATTGTTTTAAAACAGTGTTTTAAATTATCGTTTTTTTATAGTATATGATCGAAAACAAGTATCAGTGGCAGCGCTTGGAACAGGTAAGATGGAACCGTAAAACCTGTCGAAATGAACGAATTGACCTGTCTTGAACATAGAAGATCAGATAGGTCCAAGGCTGTACGAGGAGTATGTATGAGCACGGTCCAAATCCCGAATTACACCACCGACCCATTTTTTGGCTTGGAAGATAAATGGATTGAAACGGCTGAGGGAGAGTTAACCCATTACCATGAAGTGGGTCAAGGCACACCGATTTTATTTTTACATGGATCTGGTACTGGGGTGTCCGCTGCGGCCAACTGGTGGCTGAACTTGCCGCAAATTGGTGAGCAGGCTCGTTGTATCGCCATCGATTCAATTGGCTACGGTCAAACTGTGGTGGCGGAAGGGACAGCCTATGGCATTCGTGCCTGGGTCGATCACGCGGTGCGTACCCTCGATGCCTTGGGCATTGAAAAAACCTGGTTGGTCGGTAACTCGCTCGGGGGCTGGTTGGCCTTCCAAATGGTGCTGGACTACCCAGAGCGGGTGCTGGGTATTGTATCGATGGGGACCGGTGGAGCCAAACAAACGGCAGCGCTTAAAGCCCATGCCAACCCTGTCTTAACGGAAGAAGGCATTAAAAACACCTTGTCGATGTTTGTGGTGGATAAGAGCCTGATTACCGACGAGCTGGTCAAAGTGCGTTATGAAGCGGCCAAGAATGATTATGCCTCAGACCGTTTAATGGATGTGGTTGGTGCGCGTGATCGTGACCGTTTCGAGTTCCCACTCGATTTTGAAAAAATGAAAGAGATTCAAGTGCCTGTATTGCTGATTCATGGCGTTCAGGATGTGGTGATTCCCGTCTCGCGGACATGGGATATTTTAAATACGGTGCCATTGGCGGATGCGCATATTTTCAGTCAGTGTGGACATTGGTCACAAGTGGAAAAAGCCGAAGAATTTAACACTGTGATTAAAGATTATTTGAGCGCACGTGGCGTGAAATAAGCTGATGTAAATGAAAAAGGGATGGTTCAGCCATCCCTTTTTTATATCGGATCGTTTATCGAGATCACATTAAATTAAAGCGTGATAAAACCTGCGGCGACATTAATGCTGATGGCTAAAATGGAGGTATTAAAACCATAGGCCAAAAGAATATGCAGAATATTCAGAATCCGCATCGGGCGGGAAGTAATCGAAACATCCGCGGTTTGTGCCGAGGTGCCAATCACATAACTAAAGTATAAGAAATCGGGATAAGTCGGATGGGCGGTTTTGGGAAAGTCTAGTCCTGCATCTTGTTCATCGGCCAGTGCCAGATAATAGTCATGTGCATAATGAATGGCAAAAATGGTATGCATAAAAAACCAAGCACTGATAATGGTTAGTAGTGAGAGCAATAAATGTCCCAATGTCAGCAGCACGTTATGTGGTAAATGGGTCAGTTCAATCACGATGGCAATCAGGCACATCACCAAAGTCATCATGACCAGCAGTAAGATAATCCATTTACTGGCATCTTGTTGTTGTGCCTGCTGCAAAATATGCCGATGGTCGACAGACCAAAGGGTACGCATGGTTTTAATCAAATAACTGGACACGGCAATATTCCAGCTGATGAGCAAATTGGTTGACCATGCCCAGTCGGTGAAAAGATTCAGCACCACATAAATCAGGGCGGTCAGTAAAAAAGTAATAAAAAAGAAAGGGCGAAATTGCATTCCTGATTTTAAACGATGCAAGGTAGGCATAGGCATAAAGCACTCCCTAGAATTTTTTGTTTTTATCTCATTGCTGACAGTATAAAAATTTATGCGTTGATCGGTATCAGTTTAGACTTAAGTTGTAGGAAAAACCCTACAAATAATCTGATTTTGTGGCTGAATCGTATCGTAAAAATCAGGGGCGGAAAAACAGCGCCATATTTGTGTCGGTATTATTATCGATGAAGGACGATTTTGTGCTGAAAAGCTGCTATTTACTGGGGAAAAAGGCCCACCACTATTTATTCAGAAAATAATGGTGCGCTGATGGAGGAGCTGGTATTGCTTTTCAAGCTGAAATTAATTGCGGTTAATATTTAAATAAAACACGCGGGTCAGCAACTCCATGAATTTATCGACGGCCTGTGAGGTATTATTTTTACGGTAGCTGACATACAGGTCGAGGTAAGGCAACTCCACTTCAAGTGGGCGAATCACGGTATTGTTCATGGTCAGTGGGGCAATATAGCCCGGCAAGATGGTACATCCCAGTCCCATGCCAATCGAGTTAATGTTGAACAGAATGTTGTCGGCCTTTTGCACAATATTAAATTCAATATTGTTGGCTTTGGCAAACTCCAAAATGGTGTTGTGCAAAGTGAGCGATTGTTCTGCCGCAGGAATAATAAAATCAATACCATTCAATGCTTTAACGGGAATGCGTTCGTATTTGGCCAAAGGATGATCTTTGGGCAGCAAAAACAATAGTGGCTCACGCAGCACAAACTGACTTTCAATTTCATCATTATGAAAATTGTGTCGGGTAAAGGTAATGTCCAGTTCACCTTTTTTGAGCAAACGCATTTGCTCAGTATTGTTCATACTCAGCAATTCAATTTTTAAATCAGGATTTTGTACCCGTAAATTCGGCAAGACGTAGGGGAAAATCTTCATTTCCGCGACAGGCACGAAACCAATGCGTAGCATCTGCTGTTTGGCTTGCGCCACTTGGCGTGCCATCGCCACAGCTTTGTCGGCTTGAGCCAGCGTCAGACGAGCCTGTTCCAGAAAAACGGCGCCTTCTTCCGTGAGTTCAACTTTGCGCTTGGTTCGATGCAATAGCTTCACACCGACATCTTCTTCCAGATCTTTAATTTGCTGACTTAAAGAGGGCTGAGCGGTATAAAGCTTCAATGCGGCCTTGCTAAAGTTCAGTTCTTCAGCAACGGTAATGAAGTAGCGAAGGTGTCTAAGTTCCATATAAATAACCCACTGAGTAATCCAAAAAATGTCTTACCATGACTGCAGCAAAGTATAATCTATAAACAACTATGCCGTGAAGTTGATTCAAGCATTTAGAAAATAAATGATCTTGAGTATAGGGTTGAGATTTTAATATAAGAAATAACTTTTTTAATAATTGCTAAAACGTATTAATTAAAACAAAAAAAATATTTCCCTAAAAGCGCCTAAAAAACCATGATTCCCCCAAAGTTGAGTCTATTTACGTTGTGCCGTGTATTGGTCGCAGGAGAGCTTTTCATGAGTGGAAAAATTGATGTGCGTGAAATCGACGCTTTGGTCGATGCACAAAATGGACGTATCTCGCCATCCATCTATACCGATCCAGATTTATACGAATTAGAACTCGAACGCGTGTTTGGACGGACTTGGTTGTTTTTGTGTCATGAAAGCCAAATTCCTAAAGCGGGAGATTTCTTTAATACCTATATGGGTGAAGACCCGATCATTGTGGCACGTCAAAAAGATGGTTCAATCAAAGCATTTTTAAACCAATGCCGCCATCGTTCAATGCGTGTCAGCTTTGCCGACTGTGGCAATACCCGTGCCTTTACCTGTCCGTATCACGGCTGGTCTTATGGGGTCGATGGTTCACTGAAAGACATTCCTTTAGAAGGTCGTGCCTTCCCACAGGGCGCGTGTAAAGAAAAATGGGGCTTGGTCGAAGTTAACCGCGTAGAAAGCTACAAAGGCCTGATTTTTGGTTGCTGGGATGAAACCACCCCAGATCTGATTGAATACATGGGCGACATCGCTTGGTATCTGGATGGTGTACTGGATCGTCGTCCGGGGGGCACCGAAATTATTGGCGGGGTACACAAATGGGAAATCGAGTGTAACTGGAAATTTGCCGCGGAACAGTTTGCTTCCGACCAGTACCATGCCTTGTTCTCGCATGCCTCTGCGGTGCAAGTTTTGGGTGCCAAGCCGAATGATGATGCCTCGAAGCAACTCGGTGCAGCACAAACGGCGCGTCCAGTTTGGGAAACCGCTAAAGATGCCTTGCAATATGGTCAGCGCGGTCATGGTTCGGGCTTCTTCTTTACCGAAAAACCGGATGCCAACGTATGGGTCGATGGTGAAGTGGCCAACTACTTCCGTGAAACCTTTGACGAAGTCAAAGAACGTTTAGGTGAAATCCGGGCTTTACGTTTGGCAGGGCATAACACCATGTTCCCAACCTTGTCTTGGTTAAACGGTACTGCGACTTTGCGCGTCTGGCACCCACGCGGTCCAAACAAAACCGAAGTTTGGGCATTCTGTATTGCCGATGCCGAAGCCTCACAAGAAGTGAAAGATGCCTTTGAACGTTCTGCGACACGTGCCTTTGGTCCAGCAGGTTTCCTTGAGCAAGATGACTCGGAAAACTGGGTGGAAATTCAGAAAGTCTTACGTGGTTACAAAGCTCGTCAAAACCAACTGATTATGGAAATGGGCATGGGCAATGAGAAAGTCCGTGAAGACGGTATTCCAGGCATCACCAATTACATTTTCTCTGAAACTGCCGCACGTGGTTTATATCGCCGTTGGGCAGATTTATTGATCCATGAAAAATGGGAAGACGTGGAAGCCGCTGCAGAAGCCTACGAGAAGGAGCTTGTGAAATGAAAGCAGTCAGCCTAGAGCTTTATCATTCAATTAGCCAATTTATGTATACCGAAGCCAAGTTGCTGGATGACTGGAAATTCCGCGAATGGCTGGATGTGCTGGCCGAGGATATTTCCTATACCTTGCGTACCACGCCAAATGCACAAACCCGTGATCGTCGTCGCTCGGTCGAACCGCCAACCACATGGGTGTTTAATGACAATAAACACTTGTTGGAACGTCGGGTGGCACGTTTGGAAACGGGGATGGCGTGGGCCGAAGAACCACCATCCCGCACTACGCATATGGTCTCGAATATTTTGGTCGAAGCGACTGACGTCGAGGGTGAATATGATGTGCATCTGACCTATTTGCTGTATCGCACGCAAAAAGAAAAAGATGTCACCATCTACTGCGGTAAGCGCCTAGACAAAATCCGTAAAGTGGATACGGAGTTGGGCTGGCAGATTTTTAACCGCAAAATTGTATTGGATCAAGTGACCTATTCGTCACATAACTTGAGTGTGTTCTTCTAATGAATAAGATTTTTGTCTGCCAAATCGATGAATTGGATGAAGGGGATGCACTCAAAGTGGCATGTGGAGTCAATGGTATTGAAGCATTGGCAGTCTTCAACAATGGCGGAGAGTTCTTCGCCATGAATGACCGTTGTTCACACGGGAATGCTTCAATGTCAGAAGGCTATCTGGAAGAAGATGGCACCGTGGAATGCCCATTACATTCTGCTCGTTTCTGTCTAAAAACAGGTCAGGCATTGTGCCTGCCTGCCACTGATCCAATTCAGACCTTTCCTGTACTGATCGAAGACGGTGCTGTATACGTCAGCATGGAAGGAGCCTAAACATGGGCTGGCTAGAGGGGGAAGTTGCCCTGATTACAGGTGGTGGCTCAGGTCTCGGCTGGGCGTTGGTTGAACGCTTTTTAGCAGAAGGTGCTCAGGTTGCAGTATTGCAACGCTCCCAAGCCAAAGTGGATGCGCTCAAAGCCCACTTCGGTGATCGTATTGTCGCGGTGGCTGGCGATGTGGCTAATTTTGCCGACAACGTGCATGCGGTACAGGCTACGGTAGAACGCTTTGGCAAACTGGATTGCTTTATTGGTAATGCGGGCATTTGGGATCACTATGCCGACATCGTCAATATGTCGGGCGAGCAACTGGAACATGCCTTTGATGAAATCATGGGCATTAACACCAAAGCATTGATTCTCGGAGCGAAAGCAGCACTGGATGAATTGGTGAAATCTGAAGGTTCGATCATTTTTACGCTTTCAAATTCTGCGCTTTATTCTGCGGGTGGTGGACCCATTTATACCGCCTCTAAACATGCGGGTGTGGGGGTGATGAAAGAGCTGGCTTATGAGCTTGCGCCTAAAGTGCGCGTAAATGCGGTTGCGCCATCAGGCATGAACGTCAACATTAAAGGTGCCGCATCTTTAGGGCAGGAGAACCTCGGTTTACTAGATGCCCGTGACCCTGAAAAAATTGCCCGGGGTATGCCGTTGAATTTTCTACCTGAACCTGAAGACATGACCGGTTCATATGTGCTGTTGGCATCGCGTCAAAATAACCGTCCACTGACGGGGGTTTTAATTAATGCTGAATGTGGTCTTGGTATTCGTGGTTTACGTCAACCGCGTGCAGGTTTTTTTGATGAGTGATTGATTCACTAAACGACTCATCATTTAGGGATCTTCAGAGCTTTTAAACCTAAAGAAATCTCGAATTTAAATTGCATGAGGTTGGATGGGGATCTCAAGATCTTTGGTACGCGGAAATGTCATTCGCAATTGTTTGAGGCAGGACTAGAGCCAAAACGAAATGTTTCTGCGATTCATTAAGATCGAGCTGGTCGTTGCCGAGTTTTGCGAATCACAATGGTTTTGCCTACTTTTCCCAAAAGAAAAGTAGGTCGAACCGAAGGTTAATCCGAAAATTTATGCGTTCTTGGAAAGACTCCGCTTCATCATTTCAACGTTTAATTTTGACCCAGTCTTTATATTGAAATCTTTGCATATTTTAAGGAAACACAGTCATTAAGCGACGGTTTCTATTTTGGAGTCACACATGGCCGTTAAACTCATTTGTGCATCGCACAGCCCATTGATGGAATTTGCATCCCCGCAGGAACAGCGCAAAGAACAGCTGGTTCGTGAAACCTTTAGCAAGCTGGCTGCGGAAGTCAAAGCCTATGATCCGACTTTAATCATTACCTTTGGTCCTGATCATTTTAATGGGTTTTTCTATGACTTGATGCCGAGTTTCTGCGTGGGCATTCGCGCCACAGCCGCAGGGGATTGGGACTATGGCAAGGAGCATCCTGAACTGAACGTTCCGGAGGAGACTGCGCTGCAATTGGTCCGCCGTGTGTTGGATGAAGGCGTTGATGTGGCTTATTCCTATCGCATGCAGGCCGATCATGGCGTAACTCAGCCCTTGCATTTTTTATGTGATGGGCAGTTAAACCGTTATCCAACCATTCCGATTTTTATTAATGGCGCGGCTGCCCCGATGCCGACCACCAAGCGGACAGTGGCCTTAGGACGTGCCGTGGGACAGTTTATCCAGTCTTTAAATCTTGAACATGAGCGGGTGCTGATTTTAGGCACAGGCGGATTATCACATGATCCACCGACGCCACAAATGGGAGCAGTGCCACCAGAAGTTGAAGAGTTTCTGATTTGTGGGCGTAACCCATCGCCAGAATCACGCCAAAATCGCCAAGCCAAAATCATTGCTGTCGGTCAAAAACTGGCTGCGGGAGATCAGTCCGTGGCTGTGCCGCTGAATCCTGAGTGGGATCGTGCCTTGTTAGAGACCTTTGCCAAGGCAGACTTCGCTGCAATTGAAGCCATGACCGAAGCCGAGATTCGCCGTGATGGTGGGCGTGGTGGTCAGGAGGTGCGTTCATGGATGGCCGCTTTTGCTGCATTACATGAGTTAGGTGAGTATGAGATGACCACGCATTGCTATGAAGACATTAGCGAGTGGATTGCGGGCTTTGGCATCGTATCGGCAGGATTAAAAGGATCATGACATGAGCAAGACTGAAACCATTATTATTGTCGGTGCAGGACAAGCAGGGGCAAGCGCAATTTTAGAACTGCGTGCTAACCAATACCAAGGCAAAATCATTTTGGTGGGGGATGAAAGCCACCTGCCTTATGAGCGTCCACCTTTATCCAAAGACGTGATTTTAAAACCGGAAGAGACCAAAATTGAAATTCTGTCTGAAGCCAAGCTGGCAGAATTGGGCGTCGAGGTGATTCGCGGCAATGGCGTGGTCAAACTCAACGCTGAAGCCAAAACCGTGACCTTGAAAAATGGGGAGGTTTTGGCATTTGACAAGCTGTTATTGGCGACAGGTGGTGCTGCGCGTCGCTTAGCGAATTTCGATGCTTTGGGTCAACAGGTCTATACCTTAAGGAATCTGGAAGACTCTCAAGCCCTCGTGCCTGTACTGCAAGCACAGCGTCGCATTGTATTAATTGGCGGTGGTGTGATTGGTTTGGAACTGGCTTCATCAGCACGGTTTAAAGACTGTCAGGTGACCGTGATTGAAATGGGGCCGATGGTGATGGGACGTTCATCTCCTCGGATTCTGAGCGAATTTTTATTGGCACAGCAACGTTTGGCGGGGGTGGATGTCCGTCTAAACACGCAAATCAGCGACTGTCGCTTAGCGGG
This sequence comes from Acinetobacter sp. GXMZU3951, assembly GCF_054457875.1. NCBI lineage: Bacteria > Pseudomonadati > Pseudomonadota > Gammaproteobacteria > Moraxellales > Moraxellaceae > Acinetobacter > Acinetobacter sp. GXMZU3951. The sequence continues at coordinate 153,451 of NZ_JBTLFO010000006.1, forward strand.
TGATGAGGTGCTGATTACATTAGTCGATGGTGAAGAATTGCGTGCAGATGCGGTGATTTACGGGATTGGCATTATACCGAATGCGCAACTGGCCGTTGATGCCGGTTTAGCGGTAGATTTTGCCATTCAGGTGAATGAAAACTGCCAAACCTCACATCCGGATATTTATGCTGCGGGTGATGTGGCAACCCAACTGCGTGCCGATGGTCAATACCGCCGTGTGGAAACTTGGGAAAATGCCAATCTACAAGCGGGGATTTTTGCCCGCCATGTGATGGGTGTGACGCATCCAGCAGGCAATCCCGCATGGTTCTGGACCGATCAACTGGAGATTAATTACCAGTTTGTGGGTGATATGCAGGCAGCCGAATGGCATGTGCGCGGGGACATTGACCCAGCTTTAGGTTCAGCCTGTTCGTGTGTGTTGTTTGGTGTGACTGATGGTGTTGTGGTGGGAGGCATCACGGTGAATGCGGCCAAAGAAATGCGCCATTTGAAAAAAATGATCAGTAAGCAACAGCCTTTTGATGCCGAAAAGCATCTGGATCTGGTACAAGACTTACGCAAAATTGCCTAAAACTATGTTTGCAACCTTGGCAGGCTTGGGAGATTTAAGCCTGCTATTTTTTTATTTGGTGATCTATCCGAACGTTCCACCGCGAGAGTGTGGATGCCTCAGCTTTAAGTTATACGTCTAAAGTTTATATTTTACGGTTTGGCTTGAATTAGCAAACAGAGTATCTACAATAAGAAACACGCCGATCTCGACATTCGTGTTATTGGATTGAATGTGACATTTCTTTTAGATAATGACAGTACATGAAGCAGAACTTACAACAACAGCATTTCCAAATTAAAACCCAAGAATGTTGGTCACATACTTGGCGTAGACCTTCTTTTCAATATCTTGAATCTGCACATTTTAATGGCGTGCGGTTTTTAAACCCTACGCCTGCACCCGAAGGTCTCACCCATTTTGATCTGTTTAAATGGCTGTTAAAAAGAAAGTCTTCCACATGGGGCGCTGCAGAGAGCACGGATCCTTCAAATAGCAGTGCTAACCGTGTTTTACCGCATGATCGTCCCAATGCGGCACTGGAGGACTGGCAAGTCTGGTTTGTTGGGCATGCGACGGTACTGTTACAAATTGGGCCTTATAACTTATTAACGGATCCTGTTTGGGCTGATTTTGTCAGTCCGAAACAAGGGCGTGGTCCCAAGCGTTTTTGCCCAGCAGGGATTGCTCTGGAAGAATTGCCGACCATTCATGCAGTGTTGCTCAGTCATAATCACTATGACCATATGGATCTCGCCAGCTTGAACTGGTTACATGAAAAATTTGCCATGCCGATTTATACCGGTTTAGGAAATGGCTGGTATTTGCCGAAGAGTTTTCATGTGATTGAATTGGACTGGTGGCAGTCGGCACAATTCCATGAACTTGAATTGGTCTATACTCCGGCGCAACATGGTTCTGGGCGGGGCATGCGTGATCAGAACATGGCACTCTGGGGCGGCTTCTCGGTAAAACATGGTCGAGATCATTGTTTCTTTGCCGGTGATACAGGCTATTCAGCCCATTTTAAAGAGATTCATGCACGCTTGGGGGCTCCTCGAATTGCCCTATTGCCAATCGGGGCGTATGAACCGCGTGAGTTAATGCGGTATTTGCATATGAACCCTGAAGATGCCTTTCAGGCGCATAAAGACTTACATGCCAAATGCTCCTTGGCGATTCATTATCGCAGCTATCAACTCACCGATGAAGCACGTGAGCAACCTGAACGTGACTTACATGTCGCGATGCGAGGCACTTCGAAATTGATGAATCCGTTCTATTGCATCCGTGAAGGAAAGCGCTTGATTGTTTAATGCAGCCTTGGCATGTGAGAAGAGCTATCCCTCTGTTGGATCAGCGTAAGGGCGGTGAGAGACAGCGCCGCCATTGCTACATTCATGACAAAGGGATTAAAGGCTTGCATAAAATATTGCGGATAGATCCCTAATATTAAAAAGCTTAAGCCCAACATGCCGAGAATATTCAAGCGATGTAACAGCCTGCTTTTATAACCACATAAAAAGAGACATCCAAACAGGATTTCCATGACCCCTGAGTATTGCATCAAATGTATAGCCGTGTTTAGGTTGAATCCTTGCATGCGCCAGATCTGAATTTCATCATTTGCTTGAAATAGAATTTTCGGAACAAGACCTTGATAGATCCACAGTGTGGCTAGGCTCATATGAATGATTTGCAGAGATTTTTTATTTGCTTGCTGACTGTCCACGGATGACCTGTTCTAGAAAATGATGTTTATTTTCTGGGGATGGAATAAGACAAAAATGGGTTTTACCAAAAATTTTATAGCGATTCAATGCAACCTTGCGATACAGAAAATCTCGAAAAGCTCGCGGCATCAGATAACCTGCGTTCATCAGTGAGAACGGAAGTCCTAGCCGAGACAGAACCTTTAGTAAGGCCGTAGATTCGGTAAATAATTGCCCATCTATAATCACAAGCATGGTGCTGTAATGGGTGGTCGACAGCGCATAATATTTAAGAATTTCCTCACCCAAAGCAGATTGAGCTGACACTAATTTAAATTGCGCCTGTGGATCATGTTGAATGAGAAAACGGGCCCAAGCATTACAAATGACACAAATGGCATCAAAGAGAATAATGTCATTTTGCTGAATGATGTGTTGGATATCTTGTTGCATTGTTTAAGCATTCACAGATTCAGACGCTTCAAAATAGCAGATTCTTGAAAACCGAGATAGTTTAAAAAAGCCTCTCAATTGTAGGCCGATTTTTTTTTGATGTTGAACTGAAACATAGACTTGGAATTTGGGCTAAGCATAGAAGAATTCGATTGTTTTGATTAGTAAATACCGCTTTAGCTTGCATAAAAAAAGGGCTATGTTGGTAGTCGAACACTATTTACGACGGTTCAATAATAATCAATGCCATACTTGAGTTTGGAGAGATAATATGGACAATAATTCGCAAGCCTCGACGGGTAAGTGCCCATTTTCACATGGCGCAAATACCTCCGCTGCCAGCACACATGATTGGTGGCCAAATTCACTTAATTTAGACATCCTTTCGCAACACGATACCAAAACCAATCCTTTAGATCCCGAATTTGATTATGCCAAGGCATTCGAGTCGCTTGACTTAGAAGCCGTAAAACAAGATCTCCGAGACCTGATTAACAGCAGCCAAGACTGGTGGCCATCCGATTATGGCAGTTACATTGGGATGTTTGTCCGTACCGCATGGCATTTGGCGGGTTCTTACCGTAAGCAAGATGGGCGTGGCGGTGCCAATACAGGCAATCAGCGCTTTGCTCCCCTCAACAGTTGGCCAGATAACGTCAACACCGATAAAGGTCGCCGTTTGCTGTGGCCTATCAAGAAAAAATATGGCAACAAACTTTCTTGGGGAGATTTAATTATTCTCGCAGGCACTGTGGCGTATGACGTGGCAGGTCTTAAAACCTTTGGCTTTGGTGGTGGGCGTAAAGACATCTGGCATCCTGAAAAAGACATTTACTGGGGTGAAGAGCAGGAATGGCTGGCACCGACAGCCAACCGTTATGCCAGTGACCAAGACCGTAAATCTTTAGAAAACCCATTGGCTGCGGTACAAATGGGCTTGATCTACGTGAACCCAGAAGGCGTGGATGGCGTGCAAGATCCACTGCGCACTGCACAAGACATGCGAGTCACCTTTGACCGAATGGGCATGGATGATGAAGAAACCGTGGCACTTACCGTCGGTGGGCATACCGTGGGTAAAGCGCATGGTAATGGTAAAGCGGAACTCCTCGGTAAAGATGTGGAAGGAGCCGATGTCGAATTCCAAGGCTTAGGTTGGCATAACCCAGAAGGCACAGGCAACGGCCCTAATACCATGGTGAGTGGCTTAGAAGGTGCATGGACCACACATCCAACCAAATGGGACAATGAATTCCTGTATCTTTTATTCACCTATGAGTGGCAAAAAACCACCAGCCCTGCGGGGGCGAAACAATGGGAACCGATTAACATCAAAGAGGAAGACAAGCCTGTTGATGCGCACAACCCAAACGTACGCCGCAATCCGATGATGACCGATGCCGACATGGCTCTGAAAATGGATCCGGAATACCGCAAAATTGCAGAAGGTTTTTATAAAGACCCTGCACGTTTAGCCGAAGTCTTTGCCCGCGCATGGTACAAACTGACGCATCGTGATATGGGGCCAAAATCGCGTTACTTGGGTGCCGATGTGCCTGCGGAAGACTTGATTTGGCAAGACCCAATTCCGACTGTGGATTACACCTTGTCTGAAGCGGAAATTGATGAACTGAAAGCGAAATTGCTGAATAGTGGTTTATCTAGCAGTGATTTAATTACCACCGCTTGGGACAGTGCACGTACTTATCGTGGTTCGGACTACCGTGGCGGTGCCAATGGCGCGCGTATTCGTTTATCGCCACAGAAAGACTGGGTAGGGAATGAGCCTGAGCGTTTAGCCAAAGTTTTAGCCAAACTGGAAGAAATTCAGGCCAGTCTTGCGAAAAAAGTCAGCATTGCCGACCTGATTGTACTGGGGGGAACCGCAGCGGTAGAAAAAGCAGCACAAGCCGCAGGGGTAAATGTGAAAGTACCATTTACGCCAGGTCGTGGTGATGCGACTCAGGAACAAACCGATGAATACTCATTTGCCGATTTAGAACCTGTGCATGATGGTTACCGTAACTGGTTAAAACAGGATTATGCGGTACAACCTGAAGAAATGTTACTAGATCATACCCAACTCATGGGCTTAACCGCACCTGAAATGACGGTGTTGATTGGTGGAATGCGTGTGTTAGACACCAACTATGGCGGTGCAAAAGAAGGTATGTTTACCGACCGTGTCGGTGTGTTAAGCAATGATTTCTTTGTGAACCTCACCGACATGAATAACACGTGGAAACCCGTTGCTAAAAACCGTTATGAAATTTGTGATCGTGCGACAGGCGCAGTGAAATGGACTGCGACTCGTGTGGACTTGGTGTTTGGTTCTAACTCGATTTTACGCTCTTATGCTGAAGTGTATGCGCAGGACGATAACCAAGAGAAATTTGTGCATGACTTTATTGCCGCTTGGAATAAAGTCATGAATGCAGACCGTTTTGATGTGAAGTAATTTGCATTGATTTAGGTTAGAAAACCGCTCGAAAGGGCGGTTTTTTTATGGATTGATGATTTTGAATCTAATTAAACGACTTAGAAACTTAGTCGTTTATATAGCTCAAGACATTGAAATATTTATGCTATGAATTGAACTTCGTATCAACTGTATTTAGATGAATTTTAGAAAGGTTTAACCGTACGATAAAATGTTAGGCTAGGTGATTCATCATTAATCATTTCAAATAATAGAGTCACTTTATGCTTAAAAAAATGATTTTCTGCCTTTGCGTAGGTTTGTCTAATGCAGTCATCGCAAAAAGCGTAGCACTAAGTTTTGATGATGGTTTAGATCCCTCCATTAATTTACAAGCTCAACAAATCAATGATGATATTTTAAAGACCTTACAGCGCCATAAAATTCATGCAATTGTTTACCCTAGTATCAGTAAAATCGGCGGAGCAGAAGGATTCAATCTTATTGCGAAATGGGGGAAACAAGGACATCGTATTGGTAATCATGGCAACTTACATCTCAATTTGAATAAAAATGAAGTGAAATTACCTGATTATTTGCAAGATATGCAGCAGGGTCATTATGCCTTTTCTACTTTAGACGGATTTGTACCACGTTATCGATTTCCATTTTTAAAAGAGGGAAATACTGTAGAAAAAAGGGATGCTGTAAGAAATTGGCTTAGTCGTCATCACTATCAATCAGGAGCTGTAAGCATTGACGCGAGTGATTGGTATTACAATCAATTATTTTTGAAATACCAACAAGAAAGTGATCAGGCAAGCTTAGAAAAATTAAAACATGCCTATATTTCCCATTTACTTGACCGAGCAAAATATTACGATGACTTAGCAGGACAAACATTGGGACGCTCACCAAAGCATGTGCTTTTACTTCATGTTAGAGCCATTAATGCAGCATGGTTAGAAGATATCATTGTTTCATTCAATCAACAGGGCTGGAAATTTATTGATAGTGATACAGCTTATCAAGATCCAATGTACAAAATTCAGCCACAACTGTTACCTGCTGGTGAAAGTATTGTATGGAGTATTGCCCAAATCTATGGTGTTAAAAATTTACGTTATCCAGCAGAAGATGCACCCTATGAATATCAAAATTTAAAAAATAATGGTTTGAATGTTATTCCATAAATCAGAGTATATTTTATAATATGTTGATATATTTGAATAAATACATTAAAAATTCATAATTGATTTACAGGATAGCGAGAATAAGTGAAATAAATGAGATTCATCACAATGAAAAAAATCTTATCGGGCTTAATTTTAAGCGTGAGTTCATTGGCTATAGCAGGTACTGCATTAGCGGAAAACTCGGCTACAGCCACATAAAATTCGCAAGCCCATATGCAGCATGATTCAGCACATCACAATATGACGAATGCACAAGGTTGCCCACAGCCACCAAAAGATGCCAATGGTTGCCCAATACAGCCGAAATACATGAACGGAAAAGACCATCCACAACCACCTAAGTCAAAGTAATTAGATATGCTGGTTTAAATACCGATATATACCAAGAACAGAAATGAGAAGCCGCCACGAATGGCAGTTTTTTTATTGATATTGAATACTTTGCCAGTGTGTCGACAGCATTCATCTAATACATTGACTTATTAGAAAATTTCTTCAATAAAATTCTGTTTTCTATCAACTTCCAGTGGACTTGTTTTGAAAGGGGAGAGGTATATTTACGAACTCATCCACCCATCTAAAGTAAATTGAATGTCTTGTTCTAAAATTTGCCAGTCTTTAAATTCAGGCTCGACCAACAAAGTCTGCGATACAAAGCCATAACACACCCGTTGTACATTTAAACTGATTCGCTGGAGTTGTATTTCATCTTCCACATAAGGCGACAAAATGCTGTGCCACATTTGCAGCATCATGGCATAACTTTTACGGTAACTTTCAATGCTTGAAATCTGCCGTTCCAGTAAAAAAGTCTGCGCCCAAAGAAACTGTTGCGCCTGAATCTGTTCAAGTTGGAAGTGAATAATTTGCTGTAAATAGTCCTCAAAACTTAATTTTGTGGATAACTCCATTCGCGTTTGTGCATAACTTTTGAGTTGTTCAGCATTGTTTTTTACATGCTGATGAATGGTTAAGGCAATCAAATCTTCCTTCTTAGAAAAATATTCATAAAAGGTGCCCAAGCCTACACCAGCCACATCGGTAATTTCACGAATGGTCATTTTCTCTGCCGAACGCTCATGCAAAAGCCGAACAAAACTGTCTTGCAACGCTTCTTGAGTGAGTCGAGCTCTGGATTGGCGTGGTTTACGACGGACTTGAATCTCAGGATTTTTCATAGCTGAAAGCTGAACATCTCAAGGGACATTTTTGTCTATACTGAAAGAAAACCCAAATCAGAACAAGAGTGAAATGGCGATGTTGAATACATGGATGACCCATCAAATTAGCAATCAATTTGATGAAAAACAAGACTATAACTTGTTCAGTACAGACATGGTATTACAGGAAATATTGGCACGTTATGGCAGTCAGGATCAGGCACATTTAACCAAACTGGGGCAAATTGCAGGCTCAGCAGAATATTATGCCTATGCAGAACAGGCCAATCGGCATACACCACTATTACATAGCTTTGATGCTCGGGGTCGTCGTCTGGATGTAGTCGAGTTTCATCCTGCATGGCATCAATGGATGGCATTAAACCGAAACCATGCCGTACATGCCCATCCATTTATACAGCCCCATACAAAATCAAATTGGGTGGATTGGGCAGCACGATTCTATCTCACAGGGCAAGTAGAATGTGGCAGTTTATGCCCGACCGCAATGACTTTGGGCAGCATTCCTGTGCTGCAACGTGAACCCGAGCTGTGGGAGAAAATTGGGAGCAAATTACTCTCGACCGAATATGACCCGCGAGATATTCCAATTGCGCAGAAAAAGTCGATTTGGCTGGGCATGGGCATGACCGAAAAACAGGGTGGGTCGGATGTCCGCGCCAATCAAACTTTGGCAAAACCGATTGCTGCCGCAGGACGAGGGCAAGCCTATTTACTCACGGGGCATAAATGGTTTTTCTCTGCACCAATGTGTGATGCGCATTTGGTGGTGGCACAAACTGAACAGGATGGTTTGGCCTGCTTCTTTGTACCGCGTTGGCTAGACGATGGCCGTAAAAATGCGGTACAGGTGCAACGCTTAAAAGAAAAAGTCGGTAATCGCAGTAATTCCAGTTCTGAAGTCGAATTTAAAGAGGCTTGGGGCATCATGATTGGCGAGCTAGGGCGTGGCATTCCGACCATTATCGAAATGGCGAATTACACCCGCTTGACCTGTTCGGTAGGCAGTAGCGCCATGCTGAGACAGGCCTTGGTGCAATGCTTGGCCTATACCCGCCAGCGTCAAGTTTTTGGCAAAACCCTATCCGCACAACCCCTCATGCAAGCGGTACTGGCTGATTTGGCTTTAGAAACCGAAGCTGCCATACAGCTTAGTTTTCACTTGGCGCATTGTTATGCAACAGATGATGCCTTGTCTGTCGCATGGAAACGCATTATGACCCCTGCGGCCAAGTTCTGGATTTGTAAGCGTGCGGTGGAACTCACTGGTGAAATGATGGAAGTGTTTGGCGGCAATGGTTATGTCGATAATGGCATGATGGCGCGCATTTTTAAGGAAGCACCGGTCAATACCATTTGGGAGGGTTCGGGTAATGTCATGTGTCTGGATGTACTGCGAGCCATTCAGCGAGAGCCGGAAACGCTGCAGGTTTTACTCCAGTCCTTTGCACCTGTGGCAGCCGAGCAGCCTGTATTGCAGGCAGAACTACAGCAATTGCTGGCCCTATTTCAGCAACAGTCTGAGCAATTGCAATTCATGGCACGTAGTCTAGTCAGTCGATTGGTGATTTTAGCCCAAGCGATTTTATTACAGCAGTATGCACCAGACTTTGTCAGCAAGGCTTTTATTCAGTCACGTTACCATGCCTTTCATGGGCGCGTGGTGGGCATGTTAGAGCTACAAGATATTGATGTAGAACAATTATTACAACGTGCTTTACGAGTTTAAAAGCAGTTATCATGACAAACTAACGCAAAGTGTAGATTGTTTTTTGATCGCCTGTGTAAGCTCTGGCGTACAATAAATGAAGGACTTTGCGTATAGGTATTTTTTTAGAAATCTCCTATCATGCATCTCATTCAGGAACAGGATGTTCCGGAACATACAAGGATTGAGATGTTCTAAAGCAAGGATCGTTTTGGTGCAACAGGATGTTATACCGAGCAACAAATACGGAAAAGCCCGACAGGATGTTGGGCTTTTTCTTTTGTAGAAGAAAAATATATTCAGGTTTAGTCCGATTCTGATCTGCGTTAAAATTTCACCATCAATTGACCGACATGGTCGTGATTAAAATACTCAATTAAGCGTTGCGGTAAATGTGCTAGATCGTCTATTACATGGACTTTATATTGGATTAGACCTTGCTGTAACAACGCAGCAATCACGTGATTGGCCTCCTCTTGGTAGTCTAAATAATCAGCCACCACAAAGCCTTGTAAATGCAGACTTTTCCTCTGTATATCGGCCCAATCTATGGCATGTTTGGGCTGATGCTGAGTTTGCACAGCATGGGTGGTTCCCCATACAATCCGTGCGTATTGATTCATGTGATGCATAACTTGATCGAAGCTTGAACGCTGCGTATTGGGGTAAAAAAGATCAATCCCATGTGGGGCAGCGGCTTTTAATTCTGTCGCTAAATCGGGCGCATTCTCGTTAAGGGCGGCATCAAATCCAAGCTGCTGTTTTAGCCATGCACACTGACCTGCCGATTCTGCGATGCCAAGCACTTTTAAGCCTTGGGCTTTTGCCAGTTGTCCCAATAACGCCCCAACGCTACTGCTCGCGTCAGAAATCAATACGGTTTCTCCACTTTGAGCATGTCCGATTTTGATTAAGCCCGCATAGGCCGTCAGGCCAGTCAAATAGAAAATCGCGAGCACGGCTTCTGCGGGGAGGGTCGAATCTACAATCTGCATTTCCTCACACCCCAGTACATACTCACTCCATGTGGTTGGACCCACTACCATCGCACCAACGGGAAATTGAGCATTCAAAGATTGAATCACCATGCCCACACCATAAGCCTGTAAGACGTCATCAAACACTGAATGGCTGCTCGGGTTGTGTAGTGTTTTGTGCTGCCAGCTCTGCAAGGCTGGTTCTAAGGACATATAGCTTTGTTTGACTAAAAACTCACCTTGAGTGAGCTGCGGGAGGGGAAAGGGAAGCAGATCAAACATGTCTATGCTCAATGTTCCTTGCGGATATTTGGCTAACCTAAAAGCTTGATTTCTCATGATGTTCATCCTTTTTATCTGCTTATCATTATTTTTTTCCTAGCCAAAACATTGAGTTGAAAGAGGTGGGGGAAGTGCTTTACCTTTAGCAGATCCCATCGTACGGTGATCTGTACATTCAGCCCTTTGGTAAAGTAGAGCCATGATGCTAAAGCAGGTGGTTTGTTATGTTTTATTCGTATGGGCAGACAAGGCTCAATATCTGTCAAGCACGATTGTTTTTATGTGAATGATGGAAAATGTATTGGATTTGGTTGCCTGACGCGGTCCCAAGCAAGGAGATAAAATGATTGTAAAATGTACAAGCCGGACTTTTCAATCTCCTTTTTGCTGTGTTTTATCTTATTGCTGTTTTAATTGCGTACGTAAGCGATGTAGTTCTTCTCTTAATTGGGTGACTTGGTCTGGCATACATTGAATGGCATTCAAAATTTGTTCTGGAATCGGCAATACAGCTTGTTTTAGGACTTTGCCTTGGTCTGTCAGGGAAATCAGCACGCGCCGTTCATCTTCAACTGAGCGTTTACGCTCAATCAAACCCAAACTTTCTAGACGTTTTAATAAGGGGGTGAGGGTGGAAGACTCTAAAAAAATCCGTTCGCCAATTTCAGATACTGTCAGTTGATCCTGCTCCCATAAAATTAGCATAACCAAGTACTGCGGATAAGTAATCCCATGTGGCTGTAGTAATTTACGATAATATTGGTTCAGTGCCAGATTGGTCGAATAGAGCGCAAAGCACAGTTGATTATCGAGCTTTAACAACTCCTCTGATTTGGACATGGTCGGGCACCGAGCGTGGAAATTATTGATATTATAACGGTAAGCGCGCTAGGCTTGTAGCCAATTATGAATTTTACTCGGTCGACCCTGGCTGAATTTAGAAGCATTTTTGCAGACCGAAGTAGGGCGTTCTGAGGACGAAAAATTGCTTGAAAAAGCAACAGAAAGGCGTATTATCGCAGGGCATGTTCTACTCAGAGCATGCTTGAAATCTGTTGTGAATAAGGTGAAACAGAATGGCAAAGAAGAAGCCACAGCCAGAAGCTGTGATGCATAATTTTGTGGCAAAATACATGCACGAGGTCAACAAAAGCCAAGTGTTTGTAGATCGAAAGAAAAATGCAAAACGTGGTTATAACAAACACAAACAAGGGCGATATTCCGAAGATTATCGCCCTTTTTTATGTCTCATCAATACTGTGCTGTTGACTTAGGCACTGACAATTCGGGTACTCGATTTCACCATATCGGCCAAACCATGCGTTTTAAAATAATATTCCATCCAGCTTTTCACCATTAACGGATTACTCATTTTCAGCACGCGTTCCAGCAGTTGTTGTGCATCGCTCATCGGGACATGACAAATCGCTTTACGCACACGTAAGATATTGCTCGAACTCATCGAGAGGGTATTAAAGCCCATCGCCATCAGCAGCACCGCAGACAGCGGATCCCCCGCCATTTCCCCACAGATACTAATCGGCTTGTCATACTGATGGCATTCTTGTACCAAGCGCGTGAGTGCTCTCAAGATAGAAGGGTGGTAGTGCGAATAGACGTTAGCAACCCGTGGATTGTTACGGTCTACGGCCAATAAGTATTGCGTTAAGTCATTTGAACCGACCGAGAAGAAGTCCACCAATTCTGCAAACTCTTCAATTTGCAGCAGCACACTTGGCACTTCAACCATAATCCCGATTTTAGGTTTATTAATTTTGACCTGTTCTTCTTCTTGAACGGCGTGCCAGTCACGATCTAGTAAATATAGGGCTTCTTCGACCTCACTCACACTGGTGACCATGGGTAACAGAATATGCAAATTATTCAGGCCAATACTGGCCTTGAGCATGGCACGAATTTGCGAAGAAAAAATTTCAGGATGATCGAGGGTAAAGCGAATCCCACGCCAACCTAAAGCTGAGTTTTCTTCTTCAATTGAGAAGTAAGGCAGGTCTTTATCTGCACCAATATCGAGGGTACGCATCACCACTGGCTTGTTGGCGAAATGGCTGAGTTGCTGGCGATAAATGGCACGTTGTTCTTCTTCGCCAGGGAAGCGGTCACGTAGCATAAACGGAATTTCAGAACGATACAGCCCGACACCTTTCGCACCGCGCTGCACACCACGCACCACATCAATCATTAAACCTGTATTGACGTACAAGCGCACTGCAACACCATCCGGAGTGATGGCATCTTTGGTCTCGTACTGTTTCAGGTCTTTGGCAATTTGTTCTTCTTCTTTCTGAATTTCTTTATAGCGGGTTCGCAAACGACGCGGCGGGTTAATAAAGACCCGTCCCTGATGGGCATCGACAATCATTTCGGCATCATCAAGGGTATTGATCGGCAGTTCCGTGACCCCGACCACGGTTGGAATGCCCAAGGCACGTGCCACAATCACCATATGTGAATTCATGGCGCCTTCGGTGGTCACAATCGCGGCAATCTTATCCACGGGCAATTCGACCAAGGCCGCCGTGGAAATTTCTTCCCCAATCAGGATGCTTTCATCGGTCAGCTCACGATGGCTAGAATCCGCTTCTTGTAAAAACGCTAAAATTCGTCGGCCTAAATCTTTCAGATCGGCAACGCGTTCCCGTAAGTAGTCATCTTCCATTTGCGCAAACAGAGCAATATGGTTATCGATGACAATACGTACCGCACCTTGTGCCCAATTACCATCCCGAATTTCCGATTTAATTTCGGCTGGCAGGGCATTCTCATCCAGCATGCGTAAGAACACACTAAACAGGGCGCGTTCTTCGGCCATCAAGGCATCTTGCATTTTGTCATCGAGTGACTGAATTTCTTCGCGTACTGCTGTAAGCGCACGATCCAGTAAATCCAATTCTTCACTGATGTCATCAGCTTCACGGTCAGGAACTGCGGATAAATCTGCAGGAGGATACAAGATGACGGCACGACCCAAGGCAATGCCACCAGAACCGGAAACCCCTTGAAAGGTTTTATAAGCCGGCAGATTGTTCGGCTTACGGAATACATCAATATTGCCGACAGCATGTGCATGGGCAATTACACCAGAAAGCTGCGCGCACAAAGTAACAAGGAAAGATTCTGCAGCTTCGCTAAAATCTTGTCGTTCCTTATTTTGTACCACCAATACCCCCATCACTTTACGACGGTACATCACAGGTACACCGAGGAACGAGTTATAAATTTCCTCCCCTGTTTCTGGCAGATACATAAACCGTTCGTGCTTTGGTGCATCGTCTAGGTTGACGATTTCTTCACGTTGCCCCACAAGACCGACAAGTCCTTCACCAGTATGTAAAGACACATGACCGACAGATTCGGGGTTCAGACCTTTAGAGGCCATGAGTAGATAACGTTGATTGCGTTCGTCGAGAAGGTAGATGGAGCAGACATCGACATGCATCGCTTCAGCGACTTGATTGACCATTATGTCGAGTGATTCATGCAAACTGGTGGACGCATTGATTTCTTGTACAATCCGTCTGAGGGTATCCAGTTGCATATTTGACATAAAGTCTGCTCCCAAAATAAAGGTCTAAATTAGTATTATTTATAGCAATAGTGTCTTAAAAAATCTGCATTTTTATACATTTTTTTTAAGGGTTTTTAATGGGTAATTGATTGCACAATTCTACCATGGCTTTACGGTAGACATCGCGCTTAAAATTCACCACTTGTCCTAATGGATACCAGTAACTGACCCATTGCCATTGGTCAAATTCTGGCGGGTCAGACAAATTCAATTGAATGTGCTGTACCGAAGCGGTCAGTTTCAGTAAAAACCACTTTTGTTTTTGACCAATACATACGGGGTCTGAATCCGCACGTATATACCGATGTGGCAAACGATAGCGCAGCCAACCCTTAGTTTGCGCTATGATTTCGACGTGTTCGGGCAGTAAGCCAACTTCTTCTCTCAGCTCACGATAAAGTGCCTGTTCAGGGGTTTCTCCATATTGGATACCTCCTTGTGGAAATTGCCAAGCATTGTGTCCAATGCGTTTTGCCCATAAAACCTGTCCAAAGTCGTTTGCCAAAATGATCCCGACATTGGGTCGGAAACCTTCAGAGTCGATCATTTGGCTACCTAAATTTTGTGTAATATTGTGGCCTCGCGTTCGGGGATTGTTATTTCTTTATCCAACTCGAACCAAAACAAAGCTAAAATGTTAAAATTGCTATGATCTTAACGAATTTCTATCGACTAGCGGAGATAGATTTACAATTTTTTTCTTAAATTTCAGTTTTTACGAGTATTTTCATGAAATTGGCGCTATTTGATCTCGATCACACCTTACTTAATACCGATTCAGATCATTCTTGGGGAGAGTTTTTAGTCAATGAAGGACTGGTCGACCCTATCCGCCATCGTCAAATGAATGACAAATTTTATGAAGACTATAAAGCGGGGCAGTTAGACCCGATTGCCTATAATGAATTTGTCTTTGAATTTCTGACTCAGCACGACAATCAGTATTTAACTGAATTGCATGAACGCTTTATGCATAAAGTGATTCGTCCACAAATGCGTCCTGAAGGATTTGCCGCAATTGAAAAACATCGGGAAGCTGGACATGCTTTGGTGGGAATAACTGCGACGTCGGACTTTATTACGGCACCGATTTTTCGTGAATTTGGCATTAGCGAAATTATCGCCACCAATGCAGAAGTGATCGATGGTAAATATACGGGCAAAGTGATCAATATTCCGTGCTACCAAAAAGGTAAATTGGCGCGTTTAGACTTATGGCTAGATGGACGAGAAGTAAAAGAGTCTTGGGCATACTCCGACTCCATTAATGACCGTTTCTTGTTGGAATATGCCGACCATGCCATTGCGGTGAATCCAGATGATCGCCTAGAAGTTTTGGCCAAAGAACAGGGCTGGGACATTCAAGACTGGTCAATCAGCTAAAGAATTTTCAGCAGATTTTAATAAACAAGCATGGGTGGATTGAAATCTGCCCATGCTTTTTTATGGACAGATTAAAGAGATTTAACAGTTTCTCGGCTGTTGTGTTGATATGCTAAGAGGGAGAATAAGAACACTGGAGAATATTAAAATGAATCAAGTGCGCCCAAGAATGACACATTTATTTGAACAGCTCGGTTTAGATGCCAGTGAAGATGCAATCGCGCTATTTATTGTGACGCATCAACTGAATGCACAAACCCATATTGCTCAGGCCGACTTTTGGAGCGGGGCACAGCGGCAATTTTTAGAAGAAAAAATCCAGTCCGATGGTGAATGGGCGATTATTGTCGATCAGCTGAATGAATCGTTGCATGAAGATTCAATGCTCAAAAGTAAGTTGTAATTTAGGGATGGGCTTAAATAGGTTGCACCATGGCATAACTGAATAAATCAAAAGAAAGAGCTCCGTTAAGATCAACAATCTTTTCATTTTCAGTTTTATTTAAGCAGGTGACCTGCATGAATCAGCCTGAGCAAGCTCGTACCGTATTGGTTGCGGAAAACTGACTCTTGTAGAGCAGTTTGAAGAAATTCCCCTGATGGCACAATCACCTGAGTTTGAGATTGCAGCCTTTTTTTCAGAGGTTATTTTATCGAAAAATCTATAGCGAAGGTTTATGGCAAAGATAAAAAACCATCCTTCAGGATGGTTTTTCATGCTGTCAAAGCTTACTTCATCATGTTAATTAATTCTAAAACGGCTTTGGACTGGGTACGTGCCGGATGCCAAACCATGCCCAATTGACGGTTCATTTCAAAACGAATGTCCAGTTGCTGCAAATCTTGATTCAGCAGCGTTTGTGGCAGCACCGACCAACCTAAGCCAATTGACACCAACATCCGGATTGATTCCAGCGGATTATTGCTCATGGTAATTTTCGGCTTTAAGCCCTGTTTTTCAAACTCGGCCAAGGTAATTTGACTGGTATAGGTCTGAGCCGAAGGCAATAAGCTTGGATAGGCAATCAGATCTTCAAGTTTTAGATTTTTCTTCTGAGCCAAAGGGTGAAATGGGGCCGCCACAAACACCAGAGGGTCATTCCAAATAGTGACATAATTTAAGCGTTCATCCCCTTGCGGTGGTAGCGTCAGAAAGGCCAGTTCTAGATCACCAGCCAAAACCTGTTCGTGGGCTTGCTCGGAATCAACAAAATGCACATCTAAAGTGACTTGCGGAAAGTGTTGTACATAATTGCGTAAATGATGCGGGAGGTGATGCAGGCCAATATGATGGCTAGTGCCGATTTTCAGTTTGCCTTGTACTTGCCCTTGTTCATGACTCAGGGTGTGATGAATATCACCCAGTTCATTCAGCCAGTTTTTAACTTTGGGCAACAGCGAGTGTGCAGCATGGGTAGCTTGTACCCCACGTCCTGCGGATTCAAACAGTTTAACCCCAAAATAATCTTCTAAACTATGAATTCGTTTGGTGACCGCGGGTTGGGTAATAAACAGTTGGTCAGCCGCTAAGGAAATCGAACCTGTTTCCATTACTTTTACAAAGGCTTCAAAGGCGGCCAAGTTCATAGATATAATCCATAAAGTTTTTTTATGTGTTATGTATTATTTATAAACTTTTAGCATTAAGCAAATAAAAAAAGCACCCAGATTTAGGGTGCAAAGAGGAAAGCATACTCAGGACTGAATGATTAGGCTGAAATGTCCTGTGTGCTCGTCGCCTGATTTGAATTTTTATCCCAGACTTTTTCATGAAAAAAGAACGCGATCGCCTGAACCGTTGGTTCGAGTAAACTTAAGGTAATTGCCATGACCCAGCTGCCTGTTACAAAGTAGCCAACGAACATCGCTACACTGATATGCATAAGGTAGTAGCTGAACGTTTTTTTTAATGTGCGTTGATTGTGCTGAACAAAATGATAAATATGTGCCATGAGAAAAATGTCCTTGAGCTGCGCTGTATGGCTTAATGATAATGAGTTTAATTTAATCTGTAAAAGCGAATAATTATTTTAAAATAATCGAATAATGCGATTTTAATTGGGTGTTAAATTCATTCCAAAAAGTATTTAAATCTATAAAAATGATAAATTAGATTTATATTATTTCAGCGTTATAATCACCTAAAGTATAGCAATTACCCAGTTCTATGGAGCGCGTCGACATGGCAGGCAAAACCTTATATGACAAATTGTGGGATGACCACTTAGTAAAACAACGTGATGATGGTTCGTGCTTACTTTATATCGACCGTCATTTATTACATGAAGTGACTTCACCGCAGGCATTCGAAGGTTTACAGCTTGCAGGCCGTCAACCATGGCGTTTAAGTGCCAATGTCGCAACGCCTGACCATAACGTGCCAACTTCAAAGAAAGAGCGCGAACAGGGGATTGCAGGGATTGAAGATGATACTTCACGTATTCAGGTACAAACCTTGGATGACAACTGTGAAGCCTTCAATATTGTTGAATTCAAAATCAATGATATCCGCCAAGGGATTGCCCATGTGGTTGGACCAGAACAAGGTTTAACTTTACCGGGGATGACGGTGGTGTGTGGTGACTCGCATACGGCTACACATGGTGCTTTTGGCTGTTTGGCACATGGGATTGGAACTTCAGAAGTTGAGCATGTATTGGCGACCCAATGCTTGGTTCAGAAAAAAATGAAGAACATGTTAGTCCGCGTGGATGGAACATTAGGTCAGGGCGTTACACCTAAAGACGTCGTTTTAGCCATTATTGGTAAAATCGGGACCGCTGGCGGTACAGGTCATGCAATTGAATTCGGTGGTCAGGTGTTCCGTGATATGTCGATTGAAGGACGTATGACGGTATGTAACATGGCAATTGAAGCCGGTGCACGTGTGGGCATGGTGGCTGTTGATGATAAAACCATTGCTTACGTGAAAGACCGTCCTTATGCACCGAAAGCAGAGCAGTGGGATGCTGCGGTAGCTTATTGGAATACCTTACATTCAGATGCAGATGCCGAGTTTGACACGGTCGTGGTTTTACAAGGCGAAGAGATTGAGCCGCAAGTGTCTTGGGGCACTTCTCCTGAAATGGTGATTCCAGTGTCTCAAGTCGTACCGACTTTGGCAGATGCTAAAGATGATGTACAACGCAATGACTGGACCCGTGCGTATCAATACATGGGCTTGCAAGCCGGTCAGGCATTGGCAGATATTCAATTGGATCGCGTATTTATTGGTTCATGTACCAATTCACGAATCGAAGATATTCGTGCTGCGGCAGAAGTAGTGAAAGGTCGTAAAGTTGCTGCAACTATTAAACAAGCCATGGTGGTTCCAGGTTCTGGTTTAGTCAAGAAACAAGCCGAAGACGAAGGTTTGGATCAAGTCTTCCTTGAAGCTGGTTTTGAATGGCGTGAACCAGGTTGTTCAATGTGCTTGGCAATGAATGCGGATAAATTACAACCGGGTGAGCATTGTGCTTCGACGTCTAACCGTAACTTTGAAGGCCGTCAGGGCAATGGTGGTCGCACGCATTTGGTAAGTCCAGCAATGGCAGCCGCAGCGGCAATTGCAGGTCATTTCGTTGATGTACGATCATTTTAATTCGGGCTGGGGAGCAAAGACATGAAAAAATATACCGTTGAACAAGGTATTGTTGCACCATTAGACCGTGCCAATGTCGATACAGATTTAATTATTCCAAAACAGTTTTTGAAGTCGATTAAGCGCACTGGTTTTGGTGAAAATTTATTTGATGAATTACGCTATTTAGACGAAGGCTTTTTAGGTCAAGATAATTCTAAACGTCCTAAAAATCCTGAGTTTGCATTGAATCAGCCGCGTTATCAAGGTGCGACGATTTTAATTTCTCGTGCCAACTTTGGTTGTGGTTCAAGCCGTGAACATGCGCCGTGGGCATTGGAAGAATATGGTTTCCGAACCGTGATTGCGCCAAGCTATGCGGACATTTTCTTTAATAACAGCTTTAAAAATGGCATGTTACCGGTAATTTTGGCTGAAGAAATTGTCGATCAGCTTTTTAAAGAATGTGCGGCAACGGAAGGCTATCAGTTAACCATTGACCTTGAAGCACAAGAAGTGCGTACACCATCAGGTGAAGCCTTTAAATTTGAAATTGACCCGTTCCGTAAGCATTGTTTATTAAATGGTTTGGATGATATTGGTTTAACTTTACAAGCCCAAGATGACATTCGTGCTTATGAAGCCAAAACTAAACAGTCACGTCCATGGGTTTTTCAAGAAATTCAGGGATAAAGCGTGCAGATTAGGTCATGACAACACGGCCCAACTCTTGCTAACATCGGAGGCATAATCAAGATGATAAATGCTTTATTACGCAAGGTTGGGCTAGAAAGATGACGAAGGTTTTCGGTCGATGTGTAGTTGCAGGATTATTGTTGAGTGCACTGAGTGGTTGCCAGTGGTTGGACAGTGCCCGCATTAAACAAGTGGAACATACCGAAAGCACACATGCCAATGCTTTAATTTATTGTTCAGGAACACATAATTGTGAGTTTGAGCGTCTAGGTGATGTCTTTATCATAGATTCAAAAACTCATCGCGTGACCACCGATGCAATTGATAAAGGCTTGGTACGCTTACAAGCGAAATCATTGAATCAACCGAATGCCTTGTATTTGTCGGCACCTGCAAAACAGCAGGAATTGGTCATTCGGTTTTATCCCATTTCGCCTGATCGAGCTGAAACTTTACATGTAATTCATGCATTTAAGGCCAAACAACGCTATACCTTTACAATGTATCGTGATCGAACCAGACAACATGTCAGTTTATTGAATGCGTCTGCGCCAGATCCATTGTGTGTAGATTTACAGCAAGAACAAAAAACAATTCGCCGCTTCTGTAGACCGTATGATCCTCAAACTGGATTGGGCGAGTTTGTAGAGCAAAAAATTAATCTCTAAACAGTCAGTGTACTGATCAAATAATGGAAGTTCTCATGTCTAAACAAATTTTGATTTTGGCGGGTGATGGTATTGGACCAGAAATTGTCAAAGCTGCCGAGCATGTACTTGACCGAGTCAATACAAAATTTAATTTAGGTTTAACATGGGAGCATGGTTTACTGGGTGGCGCTGCAATTGATGCGCACGGCGAACCCTACCCAGCAGTGACTGCTGAACAGGCGAAAAAAGCCGATGCGATTTTACTCGGTGCTGTCGGTGGTCCAAAATGGGATACGATTGAGCGTTCAATTCGCCCAGAACGCGGATTATTAAAAATCCGTAGCGAACTAAATCTATTCGCGAACTTGCGTCCTGCGATTCTCTATCCGCAATTGGCGGATGCTTCAAGCTTGAAACCTGAAATTGTGGCAGGTTTAGATATCTTAATCGTGCGTGAATTAACAGGTGGGATCTATTTTGGTCAGCCACGTGGTATCCGTGAACTCGAAAATGGTGAGAAGCAAGGCTTTAATACGGATGTTTATTCTGAATCAGAAATTAAGCGTATTGCCAAAGTCGCTTTTGAGATGGCTGGATTACGCGGTGGTAAAGTTTGTTCAGTGGATAAAGCCAACGTCCTTGAAGTCACCGAGCTTTGGAAGCAAACCGTTACTGCATTAAAAGAACAGCAATATCCTGAAATTAATTTGTCGCATATGTATGTCGATAATGCTGCAATGCAGTTGGTGCGCGCGCCGAAGCAGTTTGACGTGATTGTCACGGGCAACTTGTTTGGCGATATTTTGTCGGATGAGGCAGCGATGTTGACGGGTTCGATTGGTATGTTGCCTTCAGCCTCTTTAGATGAAAATGGCAAAGGTATGTATGAACCATGTCATGGCTCTGCACCAGATATCGCGGGTCAAAATGTTGCGAATCCATTGGCCACCATTTTGTCGGTGGCAATGATGCTACGTTATACGTTCCGTGAAGAAGCAGCAGCTCAGGCCATTGAAGATGCAGTAGGTCAAGTACTGGATCAAGGTTTACGTACAGCAGATATTATGTCTGAAGGCATGAACAAGGTTGGGACTGTGGAAATGGGTCAAGCAGTTGTTGCTGCTCTCGCATAATGGCGTGACCACACGAAAAACGCAGCTCTAGGCTGCGTTTTTTTATGTATAAAAGGTTTTAGCACGTGCGTTGGCTCACCTGTACCGATATGGCAATGTCATTTTTCAGTTGGAAAACGATGTTACAGGCAAGATCGGTTGAATAGTACTGATTACTGTTGCTGGGAATGTATAACGGGGCTTCGCCCATACTGTTTGGCGCTTGAGGGATGGGAATGGGGATATTGATTGAACGTGGAATACTATATAACAGCATGTGCTGATCTTGTTTCATCAGCTCTGCTGGAGCATAACCTAAGGCCTGTAAATCAAAGTTTTGCTTAATATAGGCACTGGATTGACCGATATAGCGCTGTAAATACTGCTCCAGTTGCACACTAGAAGTGGGCGTAGTAGCGCAAGTGGAGAGGAACAAGCAAAGACTGCATAGTAATAAGGAAATCAGCTTCATAGGAGATCCTATGCGGATGATGATTTTCTTATTATAGGCAAGTATAGCCGCGATGGTTGTAGAGTTGGATAAACGGTTTTATACAAAAATTTAGGCAACAAAAAAGCCACATCATGTGGCTTCATTTGCATTCACTAATTAGCGTGCACGGTACGTGATACGACCTTTAGTGAGGTCATAAGGGGTCATTTCTACCTTCACACTGTCGCCAGTTAAAATGCGGATATAGTGTTTACGCATCTTACCAGAAATGTGAGCAATTACTTCGTGACCGTTTTCTAAACGTACACGGAACATCGTATTAGGAAGCGTTTCGGTGACAACGCCTTCGAACTCAATGAGTTCCTCTTTATTGGCCATAGCCTACCTGATGATCAAATTGGAAAGGGGCAAATTATAGTCAATTTTTTAGAAAAAATCAAGAATCAAACCCGCGCTTGCGTGCTGGCTGGCAGTAAATTAAGCGAACTGTCGGTTTCAAAAAATTCCAGAAAAATTTGACTATAGATGTTGTCAGTTTGGTCAATCACAGTTAATCTAAATTTATTGTTTTAGGTATAAATGAATAACATACAAGGAAGGTCATTGCGTGGGTCAGCTAACGGATGCATCGGTTGTACTGCGATTGGGCTATCAGGCGATTCGTCGTTCAGGATTACCAACCGAAGAAATTTTAACAAAAGCAGGGGTGGCTTTAAAACAAGTTCATGCCAATGATCGAACCCCATTAAATGCACAATTTGCCTTTTGGGCTGCGGCAGAGGAAGTCAGTAAGGACCCAGATATTGGTTTACATTTAGGTGAACACTTGCCTTTATATCGAGGGCAGGTGATTGAGCATCTATTTGTCAGTAGTGAAAACTTTGGTGAAGGTTTAAAGCGTGCCTTAGCATATCAACGTCTAATCAGTGACGCTTTTCATGCTCGCTTGGTGATTGAGGATGACCGCTGTTATTTGACCAATGGCGAGCAGCCTTGGGCAGAAAATATCATCAATCGTCATTTTTCTGAATGTGCCATGTCTGGTATTTTGCGGTTTTTTAAATTCATTACTGAAGGACGGTTTCAACCGCTATACATTGATTTTAACTTTTCTCAAGGTGCGCCAGACGATGAGTACTTTCGCGTATTTGAGTGTCCAGTCAGTTTAGGGCAAAAAGAAACTCGCCTATATTTTGATCCGTCAATTTTAGCCTATCCATTATGGCAGGCAGAACCTGAATTGTTACAATTACATGAGCAACTCGCGCTTGAGAAATTGCAGGAGTTGGCACGTTATGACCTGGTGGGTGAAGTGCGTCGTGCAATAGGTTCAACGCTGGAAAGCGGCGAAACTACTCTGGAAACTGTCGCAGCACATCTCAATATTACCCCCCGTCGTCTGCGGACCCAATTGAGTGAAGCCAATACCAGTTTTCAGCAGATTCTTTCAGACTATCGCTGTCGCTTGGCAAAGAAATTGTTGGCAAATACCAATGAAAGTGTGGAGCGAATTGTTTATCTCACAGGCTTCTCTGAACCAAGTACTTTTTACCGCGCATTTAAGCGCTGGACCAATGAAACCCCGGTTGAATATCGGAAACGTAAACAGCGTTAGGCATTAAAGTCGATAAAAAACCTCCATTCGGGAGGTTTTTTATGTTGGCGCAGAGCCCTATTTAAAAACGCTTGATTTATTCAGGCATATTCAGCCAATGCGGTCCTAAAGCGACTTTAGGTAAATCGAACTGCGCTGGATAGTCGGCATGAATAAAATACAGACCATCGGGTGGCGCTGTCACCCCTGCGGCTTTACGGTCTTGTGCCGCAAAGATATGGTCAATATGATCCACGTCATACATGCCTTGGCCAATTTCAAGCAAGCAACCCATAATATTGCGCACCATATGATGTAAGAAGCCATCGGCTTGAATATCAAGCACTAAATACGCCCCGTGTTGAATCAGGCGACAATGGCTGACATGGCGCACAGGCTGATTAGATTGGCAGGCCGCTGCACGAAAACTCTCGAAATTATGGGTGCCTTCAAATTTTTTCGCGGCTGCCATCATCTTGGCTACATCAAGAGCGCAATAGGTATGCGTCACTTGTTTATACAGCAACGCTGGGCGTTGTGGATGGTTATACACCACATAACGATAACGACGTGCCTGAGCTTTGAAACGGGCATGAAATTCATGATCCATTTCTTTAATCCATTGGATCGCGATATCTTTGGGGAGTTGGCTATTGGCTCCCATCAGCCAGCCACGTTCTGGACGGATGGCATTTGTATCGAAATGTGCCACCATATCGGTGGCATGAACCCCTGCGTCTGTCCGGCCTGCACCATGCAGCATAATTGGCTCATTCGCAATTTTACTGAGCACTTTTTCCAGTGTTTCTTGCACACTGACGACACCAGCTTGCTGAGTTTGCCAGCCACGATAATGAACACCAGAAAATTCGATGCCGATGGCGAAACGTTGCATAGGGTTATTTACCTCAAATTAAACCGAAGCATGCCAATGTGCGAAACATTGCTCAGCTGTGTCGTATTTTAAATACATCTGTAATGCTTTGGCATATAAATCCGCATGACTGATACAATCGCTGACCAAGACCCCAGCATCCTGAATCCAGCGACTGATGGCATAGCGCTGATCAAGTGTACCGAAGCAGACTTGTGTGGTGAGGATCACCAGACATCCTTGCTGACGTAATTGTTGCAACAACTCAATACAAGCGGCATTGACGGCCATATTGCCTGTACCAAAGCCTTGTAAAATCAGGAAACGCGGAGGGCGTTGCGCGATCAACTGTAAATTTTGTAATTGTTGAGCTAAGTCAATCGGTTGTACCATGAGATTCAGGCAATTAAAGCCCTGCGCTTTCACCAGATCATCATCACTCACAACATAAGCAGCAGGCTGTGCAAGTTTAACGTGGCTGTCCAGTCCAGCAAAGGCATCTAATTCAGTGGTATGTTGTTTTAATACACTACGACCGTGGAATAACTGCTGATGGAATGCCAAGTACACCCCGACAGGTTGGTTGTGTACAGCGTGTAAGGCAAAATTCAGATTATCAATCGCGTCGGTAAATTCGCGTGTATCGCTTCCCTCTATATTGAGTAAAGGATACTGGCTACCAGTCAGCACAACATGGGCCGATTGCCCAATAAATCTGGCGAGCATTGCACTGGCATAACTCAGTGTATCTGTACCATGAATAATCACGAAATGCTGGAATTGTTGTAATTGCAGGTGTTGTATAAATTGGATCAGTTGCAGCCAATCAGCAGCTGTACAGGCACTGCTATCCTTGATTACCGGAGCAACTAGGCATTCAATATTCAGGTCGAGGGGCAGTACTTTTTCCAGTTGAGGAATAAATTCAGCTGCTGGCATTGGGCTCAGCGGTTCTCCAACACAGCCAAAAGTTCCACCCATATAAATTAAAGCAAT
The DNA here is from genome assembly GCF_054457875.1 of Acinetobacter sp. GXMZU3951. Classification (NCBI taxonomy): domain Bacteria; kingdom Pseudomonadati; phylum Pseudomonadota; class Gammaproteobacteria; order Moraxellales; family Moraxellaceae; genus Acinetobacter; species Acinetobacter sp. GXMZU3951. The sequence continues at coordinate 178,863 of NZ_JBTLFO010000006.1, forward strand.
TTTTTTCATCATAAAAAAAGCAGTCAAGTATGACTGCTTTATAGTAGAGGGAAATGCTTTAAGAAGCTATTTGATTCAGTAACTGTTGAGCTTGTTGCTGCTGTTCCGTTGAAAATTTATTCGATTTTTCAGCGAGCAGACGACGAGCCGCTTCATAAGCGCCCAACTGAATGTACTGTTGGGCTAAATCCAGATTAAGTGTAATTTCATTGACTTCACACAGCTCAGGGAAGGACTGCACTAAAGGATCTTGTAAATTTATCTCTGTTTGTGCGCTAGCTGGTGCAGATTCAGTCAGATCTTGTGTGATGGCCTGTTCAGTTGCCAGATTTGTTTGTTGCGGCTCGAGATCAAATGATATTGCTGGTGCAGCAATGTCTGGCTCAATCTGCGGTGCTGCTTGAGTCGATGTAGATGGCTCAAGATCAAATGAGAATTTAAATTCAGGTTGATCTTCAGTTTCAGACTTTTCCTCAGCGGCTGTAACGGCTGGTTCAGTTGTAGAAGCAGTGCTTGAAACTGGATCCAGCGAGAATGAGAATTCCAGATCTTTCAACTCGGTCACTGCGGCTTCAGCTTCCAGTTTTGCCGTTGAGATTTCTTCAGCTTGTGGCTTTAACTCTAAACTGTCGGACGGAGAGCTTACAGTTTTTTCTTTTACGGCAGGTTCAGACGCGGGTTCAATCGTTTCCGAGCTAATGCTAAAGGATTTGAACTCTAAGGGTTTATCTTGTTCGAGCGTTTCTGGTTGGGCCTGATGGCTCGCTAGAGTCGGCTGTTTATCTTGAATCAGGGCATCAAAATCTAAACTGTTGTTTAGATTGGATTGAGGTGTTGAATCTAAAGACGCTGCGACAGGCTGATGTTCATTTGTTTCAGCTTGAAAAGCATGTTCTTTATCATATTCAGCTTTTTTCTGTTCAGCCTGAGCCAGTGTTTCATCTAGCTCTAAAGAGCGTAAATGATTGAAGAGTTGACCAATAGCAAATTCATCTTTTTGTTGAAGATGAACTTCGAGCAAGAGTAAATATAGTTCATGTTGTGAATTATCTTTATTCAGGGCCTGATTAATCTGAGCTTCTGCGGCAAAAAAGTTGCGGTCACGAATCAGCCCCTGAATTTGAGTGCGTAATTCATTATTGAGTACGGTTGCCTGTTTGTGCTCAATAACGGGCTCTTCTTCCACAACTTGTGCTTTTGCTGGGGTTTTCCGTTTGCTTGCAGGTGTTTTAGCTTTGTTGCGTGCCGCCGCCGTTTTTTTAGGTGCCGTGTCGGCTTCTTTATTTGCTTCGCGCTTTTTTAAAACAATTGCGACGACTAACAAAAGTACAAACGGAATCACATAAATCAGCATGTTTTACCCCTTATGAATCGAATGCAAATTTAAGACACTGATTCTAATATCAAAATTATATAACACTTTAGCTGTTTGGCTTTTTCTGTGCTTGTTGTGCTTTCAACTGTTGTTGCAATTGTGCAAGACGAGCATTTAATAATTGAATTCTTTGATCCTTTTGACGGAGTGCCAATTCCAGCTGGGTTACGTCTTTCTGTAATTTAACGGTTTTTTCTCGTGATGTCATAACTTTTAATGACAATTCATTTGATATTTGTTCGTTCTCAGCTTTCTGTTTGGCACTGCCATTGGTGGATTCTGGATTTTTTTCCGCTACGAGGCTCATTTCGGCTTGGTTAAGGCGGTATTTGGCTTTTCCAGACTGTTTTGCAGTTGTCGTCGTCGGGTTCACCACCTGTTTTTGCGGCTTGTTGGTGTTGGTCTGTAGGTTTAAGGTTGCCCCGCGACGCAAGCGATTAATATCACCTTGAATAAAGGCATGGGTATTTTCAGTTTTAATTTGTTGCATCACTTCGCCAATGGGACGATTTTGCTCAGTAGCCACCCGTTGTGCAATTGCCCATAATGATTCGTTGTTTTGTACCACATGTTGATTGGACTGTGCAGGTTTAGCGGCTACTGGCGCAGGAGCGGACTTTGCCGTTTCAGCTGCAGGTGTTTTAGCTGCTTTTGTGGGAGCAGGAGCTGGTGTTTGGGCAGCATTAGCCGCAAGCTTCTCAGCTTCAACCCGTTTTTGATATTGCTGGACTAAAGGATCTGCTGATTGTGTACTTGCTGTCGTTGCAACATTAGTTGCTTGTTTGGTTACAGCGTTCGTTTTCCCGTTTGTAGTTGTGGTCTGCTCGCTTGGAGCAGATGTATTGGCCACGCTTGACACCACAATCGGGGCGTCATTTATGCTTGGTCGTGCTTCGAGTTTTACAGGTTGGATTTTCGCTTGAGTTGCAATCTTTTGATCCGGTATTGCAGGACTTTGCGCTGCCATGACGGGTGGCTGTAATTGGGTGCTGGTTGGTAAATTCAGCGCAATATCCTTTTCACTCACAATCATGATTGGGCTGAGGATTGTTTCATTGGCCTTGGCATTGAACCTAGGTTTAGGCAAGGCAGTACGCTGAATTGGTGTACGAATATGCTGTAAATGTACCGCATTGCCTTCTTGAATTCTGACCACAATATTCAGTTCAGATTCAGTCAATGGACGAGAGGACGTAATGGTAATGACCCCTTCACCGGAACTGCTTTGGCGTGAAAAGAAATTTAAATGACCAGGTGGCTGATGCATGACACCAAGCGAATTTAAATCTTCAGGCGTCGCTAAGCTGACCTGTACAGGAGCATCGGTTTTGGCATGATGGAACGGAATTTCTGCGTAAAGTAGTTCCCCAGGCGCAGACTGAATTTGTAATGGCTCTATGCTAATCGCATGAAGGTTCTGCGATGCAATAATGGCGAGAATAGCTATTTTTAATTTGTTATATACAGTCATCTTAGTTTTTGACTCTGGTCATATATCGCAACGAGAGAATTATACCTTACCGAGATGTGGAGGAATTGTAAATGGATAACATTCTAGTTACATAAAAAGCCGATCATATTTGATCGGCTTTTGTGTGAATAATTAAAAATACTTATGCATTTTTAAAATCAATCAGAATGCGGAGCATACGGCGTAACGGTTCTGCAGCACCCCAAAGCAGTTGGTCACCAACTGTGAATGCACCTAGGTATTCTTTACCCATGTTCAGTTTACGCAGGCGACCAACAGGCACAGTTAAAGTTCCTGTGACTGCAACTGGAGTAAGATCCGTCATCGATGCTTCACGGGTATTTGGAACCACTTTAGACCAATCGTTGGCACTGGCAATGATATCTTCGATCTCATCAAGCGGGACATCTTTACGGAGCTTTAAAGTTAAGGCTTGTGAGTGGCAACGCATGGCACCAATACGCACACAGTGACCATCAATTGGAACGATCTGTTGATTACCTAAAATTTTGTTGGTTTCAACCTGACCTTTCCATTCTTCTTTCGATTGACCGCTTTCTAATTGCTTGTCAATGTACGGAATGAGGGAGCCTGCTAAAGGCACACCAAAGTTAGCAGAAGGGAAGCCTTCGCCACGTTGTAGCGCTGCAATTTTACTGTCGATGTCCAAAATCGCAGATTTCGGGTCATCCAGTAAATCTTTGGTGTTGTTGTACAAGTAGCCCATACCGGTGATTAGTTCACGCATATTTTGCGCGCCTGCACCAGAAGCCGCTTGATACGTCATGGATGTTGCCCATTCCACCAAATTGTTCTGGAATAGACCACCTAAGCCCATCAACATCAAGGAAACGGTACAGTTGCCGCCAACAAAGGTTTTAGTGCCTTTGACTAAACCGTCTTTGATCACATTCATGTTGACTGGGTCAAGTACGATGATGGCTTCATCATCCATACGAAGCGTTGAAGCAGCATCAATCCAATAACCGTTCCAGCCTTCAGCTTTCAGCTTTGGAAAAACCTCAGAGGTATAGTCGCCACCTTGGCAGGTAATAATGACATCCATTTGCTTCAGACTGTTAATGTCTGATGCATCCATAAGTGCTGGGGCAGTCTTACCACCAAATGCAGGGGCTTCACCACCTGCATTACTGGTAGAAAAATAGAATGGCTCAAAGTGAGCAAAGTCATTCTCTTCAACCATACGTTGCATAAGGACGGAACCAACCATCCCGCGCCAACCGACCAGACCTACTTTCATGTCATTTTGCCTCGGTGCGTTAAAAAATTAAAAGGGGTTTGAGTGTATCAAAAGCGACCACAACTGCAAGCACTACATAAGTAAAACATCAATATAATTGAGAGAAATAACTTGTTTATGATACATACAAAATTGATAAAGTTCGGGAAAATCAATTCTGCGAACAGGATAGACCGAGAAAAACAAAATGATCTGGGTGGAAATCTTGGCGATGTTGGTGGTGGTCTTGACCTTTTGGTCACTGATTCCCCGAGATGAATGGTGGATTCGCGGTGCGGATTTTCCAAGGCTGCAAATTTTGGCCATCGGAATATTGGCTTTTATTTTATTGCTTTTCAGTCCAGCCGATTGGGATATGGCACGTGAGCTGAGTTTAGTGGCATTAATTGCAGCTCTGGCTTATCAGTTAAAAATGGTTCTGCCCTATACCTTTCTCTGGAAAAAACAGGTGCAAACGGTTTCTGCGGCGGACTTAAAACCCGATCGCCAAATTTCCCTGATCGTATCGAATGTGCTGACACCAAATACTCAATATCATTTATTGATTGAACAAATTTTAACATTGAAGCCCGATCTGGTACTCACCTTGGAAACCGATCAGCGCTGGCAACAGGCCCTAGAGGTGATTGAGGCGGAGTATCCCTATCGCGTCCCGATTCCATTAGATAATTTATATGGCATGCATTTGTACAGCCGTCTAAAATTATTAAAGCCCGAAGTAAAGTTTATTCTGAGTGATGAAATTCCCTCGATTCATACCACAGTAGTGCTGCCTTCAGGGCAGCCCGTGCAGTTGTATTGTCTGCATCCCAAACCGCCGAGCCCAACAGAAGCCAAAGATTCTACCTTACGTGATGCTGAGCTGTTGATTGTGGGAGATCAAATCAAAGAATTGGATCAAAGCTGCATTGTGATGGGGGATTTAAATGATGTGGCATGGTCGAGAACGACCCGACTGTTTCAGCGCATTAGTGGGTTACTGGATCCTCGCGTCGGGCGGCATTATGTCAATACCTTTCATGCCGACTATCCCTTTTTGCGCTGGTCTTTAGATCATGTCTTTCATAGTACAGACTTTGCGCTGATTAAAATGCAGCGTTTACCGCATATTGGCTCGGATCATTTCCCGATTTATGTGGAGTTGCAGTCGGGGCGTAAATTTGAACAGCAGCAACAAGAGCTTGAGCAAACCGATGCCGATGAACAGGAAGCTCAGGCAGCCATTCAAGAGGGGATAGCAAAAGCGGAGCAAGAAGAAAAATGCGTGACCGATGAAATTGCACAAGATTATAAAAAGTGAGAATTGGTCGGCAAATTCAAATCAAAATAGTGTACGAAATTGCTTACAAAGGTTTAGGTCTCTGACGAATGGTCGGATGAACAGATTTATCTTATTCTTATTTCATCAGCACACGGAACAGGGAATGGATAATCCCACTAAGGAAGACAACGCTGAAGGAAAACATCACGGAAATGATGGCAGGTTAGGATGACCGCACGATAAAACAAAAATGATGATTGAAAGCACAACCTCATATGCCCGAGTTTTGCAGGATGCAGAACTCGGGTTATGTGTTTTAGTCTAGCTGAAATTTATTTCATCATGATGACGATTGTAAAACCTGTTGATAGAGTGCCAAGGTTTGATCACACATATCTTGTAAGCTGAACTGTGTCACTGGGGCAACATGTTTAGGATGGTCAATATGTTGCTGAATTACTTGCATTAAGGTAGCTTGATCATCAACCGGAATGAGCCCTTCTGGATAGAGCTGAGATAAAATCTCGGCAACCCCTCCGCGATTCCAGCCGACCACAGGTGTGCCTACAGAGAGTGCCTCTAATGCGGTACGTCCAAAAGTTTCAGCTTGATTCGACAAGGAAAGGACCACATCACTATAGGCCAACCATTCGCGAATGTCTGAACGGTGACCGACAAAGGTGATGTGATGGTCTAGACCCTTAGTTTGAATCGTCCGTTCCAGTTCATCCAGATAAGCCGCTTTTTTCGGATCTGCGCCACCTACCACCACTGCATGTAAGTACGGGTAATGATCTTGCAGTTGCTGAATAAGTTCAATTAAGGTCTCATGTCCTTTTAGGCGAGTAATCCGCCCCGGGAGACACAACAAAAATTTGTGCTCCAGTTGAGGATAGTCTTTTAAGGTATGCTGGATCCACTGTACCGAAGGTTGATAACCATGCGGAAAAGCTTTGGGATCAATACCACGATAAATCCGTACAATATCTTTAGGCGGGCAATTTTTATAGTGATCGGTAATGTATTGCACCACACTATCTGAAACAGCAATGACCTTTTCTGCTTGGGTCATAATGGCACTATAACGGTTAATGGAATAAAAGCCATGCACCGTGCTGATCAAGTGGGGACGTTGTGCGGCAGGTATGCCTTTTAAGGCAAAATGAGTTAACCACGCGGGGACACGGGAACGGACATGTACGATGTCTGGGCGATGTTGCAGGATCAACTGTCTTAATGGACGAATCTGCCATAAACTGGACAGTGACTTTTTGTGAATCGGTAAGGTTAGGTGAGTCGAACCCTCTGCTTCAAGCTGTGTCACCAGACGACCACCATTGGAAACCACCAGTGATGTATGCCCTTGACTGACTAAAGCTCTGGCGATTTCGAGGGTACCACGTTCAACACCACCACTATTGAGTTCAGGAAGAAGCTGCATCACTTTCATTGAATTTATCCTTATTTGAGAGGTTGCGCTGTTCAAGTTACAGGAAAACTAAAAACAGCGTGTGGTGTCGGAACCGAATTTACTCGCCAGTGACTTAGCTATTCGTAAATCTTTTCATAGCCCTCTGGGCGGGTTTTAAAGCGGCGGTGGAACCACATATATTGGGTTGGTGCAATGCGCAATTGTCGCTCGATAATCTGATTAACTCGGGTTGCATCAGCGACTTCGTCTTCACTTGGCAAGTTTTCGACAGCGGGTTCAATCAATAAGTGATATTGCGGATTGGCAACATCGCCATGACGATAAAAATATAAAGGCACAGCCACGGCCTTCGAAATCTTTAATAGACGTCGATGTGCTGTGACTGTTGCAGCTGGCACCCCAAAGAAGGGGGCCATGACCCCTTGCTTTAAACCAAAATCTTGATCTGGGCTATACCAGATGGCATGTCCATTTTTTAAATTGCGAATTAAGCCACGCATGTCGTCATGGTCAATCTGATTTGCATAAATCGTGGCACGACAACGGTAGATCAGCATGTCTAACAAAGGATTGTTTTGCGGACGATAAACCACATCGGGTTCAAAATATTGTGCGCATAAATAACCACCGGCATCCAATAAAGTGGAGTGTGTCCCTAATAGCAATACACCTTTACCTGCGGCTTGTGCCGTTTGAATATGTTCTAAGCCTTCAATGCTGACGCGGTTTTTAAACCATTGCGGGCAATACCAAGCATTTAGCGTCTCAAATACCCCAAGCATCTGATCGACAAACACTTGACGTGCATTGGCTTGAACCTGTTCTGGACTCCACTCAGGAAAACACACTTCCAAATTACGAACGGTCGTCTTGCGGCGTGATTTCAGTTTGTTAAATGCAATATTGCCCAGAAAAGTGGCTAAACGGTGCTGTATGGCCCACGGTAAAATTGCCAGTATCATCAGAAATACAATGCCAAGCCAAATGCCCCAATATTGAGGCAGAAGAAAGGACCATTGAAATTCACCGGGCTGATAGTCTGGCTTATTACTCATAACTGATGAAAAGCTTAGAAAAGAAAGCTTTGAGTTTAGCATGAAGCGGAAATAATTGGACACCATTGGGCTGAAACTGGGGCAACTTGAGTGCTTGACGTGATTGTTGCCCCTAAGTGCTTAATTGAGCGATTTTTTACAGGGCAAATCGGATTTAAGAGAATGAAATAGCGAAGTGATCAATTCTGAGAGGTGAATCAGAAAATTACCCTAAACCTCAGTGTAAATGGACCAAAGATTTATGAAAAATTAGGTTGTGTTATCTCTGTTGTGTAGACTGAAGTGCAAGGCATTTATTTTATTCCAATCAGCAAAAATCATTATGCTGAATCAACCCTAGCGTACTAATGTTAAACTATTTGATATTGTTAAATCACCGTAGCAATTCATGAGAAATGAAGCACTTGATACCGCCAAAGCTGGGCTAATTTTTTTAGTGGTGCTGGGGCATTTTCTGGAACGAATGATCGGGTGGTCGCAACCTACAAGTCATTTAATTCTTGAAACCATTTATGCCATACATATGCCCGCTTTTATTTTTATTTCCGGTATGTTGTATAAAGATAAGAACTGGTTGAAAAATATCATCTTCTTTGTTGCTTTATTTGTGCCTTTTCAATTGTTGTACGTGGCGTCTAATGCTTTGATGACTGGGCAGTGGCATTTTACCCTATTTGCACGACCATATTGGTTGATGTGGTATCTCATGGGCATGATGGCATGGACCTTATTCATGCATGTGTTTTATCGCAGTCAATACGTCTTATTGTGGGCCATATTGGTCGCGTTCGGAATAGGTTTATCACCTTGGAATAATTATGCCTATTCGATTGGTCGAATAGGGGTATTTTTACCTTTTTTTGTACTGGGATGTCGTTATGGGCAGCGCATATTAGAAGTGTTACAGCAGCAAAAGCATACGTTTTTGTTGGGAAGTGTGAGCCTAGGTTTGATTATGCTCATTCTGTATTACACCCATCTCAGCCAATTCTGGTGGTATGGCAGCCTAAGTTATACGCAACTTAAAGTAGACGTCTGGCAGGGCAGTCTGATTCGATTTGCCTGTATGCTGATGTCGAGTTGGGGGATTTTAACCCTTTTGACCTTATTTCAAGGTCTAGGCACCCGATTTACGGAATTAGGAAAAAACACCTTGCCTGTGTATTTACTGCATGGTTTTGTGGTGATTTGGCTGGCGCACTGGATACAGTTGGATGTTCCAATTGCCATCAAAATTGGAGTTTGTATGGTACTTTCGATCATGACCTGCTGGGTGTTGAGACAAAGTGTTTTTGATCAACTGTTGCGGAAACTGTCGTTGTGGTTAGTCAAACCGAGCAGTAGACTTTGGCAAAAATAAAATAGATACGGTTGCGTCAGAACCGTTGATAATATTAGTTATTTTTTGAAAATTCGAATCTCCTCAAATGCCTGACTAACAGACATTTGAGGAATCAAGCACAGACGAATTAATTGCCTTTGCTGAGGTTTTCCAGTTCATCCCAACGTTCTAGTTTTTCAAGCAATAGCTCTTCAAGCTCTGCTAAACGCTGTGAAGCTTTTGTTGCAGCATCTGCATCACTGACAAACCATGAACCATCTGCCAATTTGTCTGAAAGTTGGCTTTGCTCAGTTTCTAAAGCTTCAATTTCCGCAGGCAAGCTATCCAATTCACGTTGATCTTTATAGCTAAGTTTGACCTTTTTCGGTGCAGGTGTTGCTGCTTCAGCCTTGGCTTGTGCTTTTTTTACATCGCTTTTTTGATCAACCACTTTCTGATCTGGGCGTTGTTCTAAGTAGTCTTGATAGCCACCAATATATTCATCGATGTTGCCTTTGCCGTCAAACACCCACGTTGAAGTCACGACGTTGTCCATGAAGGCACGGTCATGCGAGATCAATAACAGCGTACCTTTATATTCAGACAACATTTCTTCTAAGAGTTCTAGCGTCACCATATCCAAGTCGTTGGTTGGCTCATCCATCACAATTAAATTGGACGGTTTGAGTAACAGTTTAGCCAATAGAATACGATTTCTTTCACCACCAGAAAGTGCTTTGACAGGTGTACGGGCACGTTCAGGCGAGAACAAAAAGTCTTGTAAATAGCTGTAGATATGGCGACGATTACCATTTACATCGACAAAGTCAGAGCCTTCGGACACGTTTGCCATTACAGTTTTTTCAAGATCAAGTGCATTACGTAATTGGTCAAAATAGGCAATCTCAAGTTGTGTACCTGTTTTGACTGAACCGCCATGCTCAATTTCACCCAAAATGGCTTTAATTAAGGTGGTTTTTCCTACACCATTATCCCCAACTAGGCCGATGCGGTCTCCACGCATCACCAGCGCAGAGAAATCCTTGATCAGTGCTTTGTCATTGTATGCGACACTGAGATGCTCAATATCAAACACCAGTTTGCCAGAGCGATTGGCATCTTGGGTGGCCATACTGACTTTGCCTTGTTGGAAACGACGTGCTTTGGATTCTTCACGAAGTGCTTTCAGGGCACGAACACGACCTTCATTACGGGTACGACGTGCTTTAATCCCTTGGCGAATCCAAGCTTCTTCTTCAGCCAGTTTTTTATCAAATAACGCATTTTGTTTTTCTTCGGCTTCCATTTGTTGCGCTTTAAGATCGAGGTAGCGCGAATAGTTGCCTTCGTAGCTACGCAAAGTACCACGATCTAGCTCAACAATACGGGTCGCAATACTGTCCACAAATGCACGGTCATGCGAGATAAACAACAACGTTAAATTGTTTTGGTCGAGCAAGAATTTTTCTAACCATTCAATGCTTTCCACATCTAAATGGTTGGTTGGCTCATCCAGCAATAATACGTCTGGTTGCGTCAATAAAGCGCGAGCCAACAGCACACGACGCTTACGCCCCCCCGATAAATCTGCTAAATCAGCATTCGGATCCAGTCCCATCTTGCTTAAAATGGAATTGACTTTATTTTCTAAAGCCCAGCCATCTAGCAAATCCAATTTGTGTTGCAAATTGCCCATGCGATCGCAAGCTTCCATATCACCTAAGATGCAGGCATCACTGGCTTCGTGGTATGCTTTAAGCACGATGGCTGCTTCGCCCGCACCATCGGCGACGATATCGGCCACTTTGCCAGAATCCATAGGAACGTCTTGTGCCAACATGGATACGGTTAAGCCATTTTGAATGGATACTTCGCCGGCATCGGGCAATAAACTACCTTCAATCAGTTTAAGTAGCGTAGACTTACCTTCACCATTACGGCCAATCAAACACACTCGTTCGCCACGTTCTAGGTTAAAATTCGCGCCGTCGAGCAAGGCAGGTCCACCAAATGCAAGCTGGACGTCCCTTAAAGTAATATAGGCCATAATGTTTCCTGAAATCTCAAATGAGGACTTTAAATGACTAAACAAAAAAATCTAGATAATCAGGCGTCATTTTCCGCACCCATTGAAGATTTGCAAGTCCGAATTGCATTTTTGGATGATTTAGTTGATCAGCTGAATGATCAGGTGGCACGCCAAAATCTCGAAATCGCTGATTTAAAGAAACAAATGCAGTTATTGTATCAACGGGTAGAGTCGGCTGATATATCGGAAGGCATTGAAGCTTTTGATCCTTTAGCCAATGTGCCTCCGCATTATTAATCTTGTCGGTAGCATGAAGGTGTCTCTGTTCATGAGCCTGATTTCAAATGAGGGAACGCTGGGCGAGGCTTGACCTTTTGTCCGCTTCCCGTTCTAATGCACGCTCTTTGCTTATCTCTCATGACTGTAAATTTATGTCTGCTAAAGCGGTTTTGTTCGATCTAGAAAATAATATGCCAACGGCAAAGATGTTACGCGATCTCGTGGAGCATTATCCCACCTTGTATTTGTTTAACTGTAAAGGTCAGTTTACATATTCGTTGGAAGATCTGACCGAATTTGCAACTTGGGTGAGCAGTGGTCAAGTGGTGATTTTAGAGACTGCACAAGCCAAAGAGAAAGAGTTTGAATATGCCGTTTTAGTGGGGCAACTGATTGCTTTACTGGAACCAGATACCCATGTGGAAGTGATTTCTGCGGCAAAAAGCAGTGTGCTATTAATTGAGTTAATGCAGAGTTCATCTTTGAGTTGCAGCTTAATTCAAATTCAAGATGCGGCTGAAATCAGCAAACCCAAATACAAAATTCCAAGTCTGGATGTCATTCAAAGTAAACCGTATTTGAAAATGGTCAAGCAGTACTGTGATGCCTTGGCCAAAATGTCGGGTAAACCAAATACCGTCGATTCATTAAAAAATTCAGTGATGAATATTTTGCATGTGGTGCCTGAAAAAGCGCAGCACGTGGTCGGCATGTTGATTAATCTGAAAATCGTCAAACGCTATGATGAACAAATTAATTTTCGTAAAAAAGTCTTAAAACAATGGGCACAACTGCATTTGGCACAAGATCAGGCTGAACTGGAAACGTCTCTCAATCTCGATCAAGCGGTAGAGCAATTGCAGACTGCGGCTGAGCAATCCTGTTCAGCGCCAGAGACTCAACATGCACAAGAGGCCTTATTTAAGGACTTTGGAAAAATTGATCCTGTGCAGCTTCAGGTCGCCAAAAAACTGCGCGAACTGAAAAATGATAAGCCTAAAGACATCTATGCCTTACGCGATTTATTGGAACAAATGTTTCCCAAAGCCGATATCCGTTTGTTGCTCAAAGAGTTGATTGAGAAGGGATATATTTACTGGAATGGGCATGAAGTCTTATATAGTCATGAAATGTTCCTGAATTAATTTCGTCGTTGTAACTTGCGTTTTATATTGTGCTTATGCAAATCTAATAAAAGATAAATAAGGTTTTGTTATGGAACATACAGGCATTTGGGTTGCTGTGGTCATTGTGGTTTTTGTGCTGGGATCAATTTTTGGTCTCCGTGTCAGTCCGCGTGAAAAGGCTTTGGGCCTAATGCGCGAAAAAGCACGCAAAATGGGCCTACACCCACGTTTAGTGGCGGCTCCCGATTGGACCAAAATTCCCAAAGCATCTTCAGATCGTGCCAGTATGGTTGCATACTATAGCGTACTGATTCCCGATGCGCGTTTGCCGCTCATGCGTGCCCGTGTTGAAGATCAGCAACTTAAGCTCGTGCATGGTGATGAAAAATTTAATAATTTTCCAATTGCATTAAAGGGCATTTATGCTATTGATATGCAGGCAAACTGTGTAGGACTCTATTGGGATGAAGAAGCTGATTTAAAAGCAACCCAATTAGAAGACATCAAAGCATATTTACATTCTTTGGCTGAACTTTAATTTTTAGATTCACTGAAATAGGAAAAACGGTTAACTATGGCGAATGCTCCTCGATCCACATCCAAAAGCACTACAGCAAAATCTTCTGATGCTGGGAATAAGCGTGCCTTAGTGATTGTGGAGTCGCCTGCAAAAGCGAAAACAATCAACAAATATCTCGGTTCAAATTACATTGTGAAATCCTCTGTAGGTCATGTGCGTGACTTGCCGACGGGTGGCTCTGGTAAAAGTACAGATAAGAAAGCGGCAGCGACCCGAACTAAATTGACCGAAGCACAAAAAGCTGAAAAAGCGCAACAGGCTTTGGTCAATCGGATGGGGGTCGATCCTGAACATGACTGGAAAGCGCATTATGAAGTGCTGCCTGGTAAAGAAAATGTGGTTGCTGAGTTAAAAAAACTGGCTTCGCAAGTCGACGAAGTTTACCTCGCGACGGACTTGGACCGTGAAGGGGAAGCAATTGCATGGCATTTAAAAGAAGTGATTGGTGGTGATGATTCGCGCTATCAACGTGTGGTGTTTAACGAAATTACCAAAAATGCCATTCAAGAAGCCTTTAAGCATCCTGCACGTTTAGATACCAATAAAGTCAATGCACAACAGGCACGTCGTTTTCTGGACCGTGTCGTTGGCTTTATGATTTCACCATTACTTTGGGAAAAAATTGCCCGTGGTTTATCTGCAGGACGGGTACAGTCGGTTGCAGTCAAACTGGTGGTAGAGCGCGAACGTGAAATTCGTGCCTTTATTCCTGAAGAGTACTGGCAAGTGTTTGCGGATACCAAATCTTCGAGCGATGAGATTCGTTTAGAGGCGGTGAAGCAAGCAGGTAAAACGCTAAAATTACGCAATAAAGCCGAAACTGATGCTTTGTTGAAAATTTTAAAAGATGCTGATTACACAGTTTCAGCACGTGAAGATAAACCGACTAAGGTCAATCCAAGCGCACCGTATATCACGTCGACCTTACAACAAGCTGCCAGTACCCGTTTAGGTTTCTCGGTCAAGAAAACCATGATGTTGGCGCAGCGTTTGTATGAAGCTGGTTTTATTACCTATATGCGTACCGACTCGACCTTCTTGAGTGATGATGCCGTGAATATGGTGCGTCAGCATATTGAGTCAGAGTTTGGTGCCAAATATTTACCTGCCAAGCCGAATCGTTATGGCAATAAAGCGGGTGCACAAGAAGCGCATGAGGCGATTCGTCCATCGAATGTTGGCTTAAAAGGCGATGGTTTGGTCGGTGTAGAGCGTGATGCTCAGCGTTTATATGACTTGATCTGGCGTCAATTTGTGGCATGTCAGATGACGCCAGCAGAATACTTATCTTCTACGATTTTAGTCGATGCCAATGGCGTAGAGCTAAAGGCCAAAGGTCGTACCTTGGTGTTTGATGGCTTTACCAAAGTTCGCGGTCAAAACAAATCCGATGATGATGTCTTGTTACCTGCGGTAAAAGTGGGCGAAGTCCTGAATCTGGAAAAACTCGATCCATCACAACATTTTACCAAGCCACCTGCGCGTTTTACCGAAGCTTCGTTGGTGAAAGAATTGGAAAAGCGGGGTATTGGTCGTCCATCAACATATGCTGCGATTATTTCGACCATTCAAGATCGTGGTTATGTAAAACTGGAAAATCGTCGTCTTTTTGCTGAAAAGATGGGTGAGATCGTCACGGATCGTTTGGATGAAAGTTTCAATAACCTGATGAACTATGACTTTACGGCTGATCTTGAAGGTCAGTTGGATAAAGTTGCAGAAGGTGAGCGCAACTGGAAAGACTTGCTGGACAGTTTCTATGGCGATTTCAAAAAGCGTTTAACCACGGCTCAGGGCGATAGTGGCATGCGTCGCAATCAACCTGTTGAAGTGGGAGAGGTGCATTGCCCAGAATGTTCACGTCCTATGCAGATTCGTACAGGAACGACGGGCGTGTTCTTGGGCTGTTCAGGTTATAACCTGCCGCCTAAAGAGCGTTGTAAAGGTACCTTGAACCTGACACCTGTTGAATCTCTAGCGGCACTGTCTGATGATGATGCAGCTGAAACAGCTGACTTGATGTCGAAGAAGCGTTGCCCAATTTGCGCAACCGCCATGGACAGCTATGTGATTGATGGTGGTCGTAAACTGCATGTTTGCGGTAATAATCCAGATTGTGCTGGTTTTGAACTGGAAGAAGGCGAGTTCAAAATTAAAGGGTATGACGGTCCAACCATTCCATGTGACAAGTGTGATGGTGAAATGCAGTTAAAGACGGGTCGTTTTGGTCCTTATTTTGCCTGCACCAGTTGTGATAATACGCGTAAAGTGTTGAAGAGCGGTCAGCCGGCACCACCGCGGGTTGATCCAATTAAAATGGAACATTTGCGCTCGACCAAGCATGATGACTTCTTTGTCTTACGTGATGGTGCTGCAGGTCTATTTTTGGCTGCAAGCAAGTTCCCGAAAATTCGTGAAACGCGTGCCCCGAAAGTATCTGAGCTACGTTCAGTTGCCGAGCAGCTTGATCCAAAGTATCAATTTATTTTGCAAGCCCCTGATGTTGATCCAGAAGGAAATCCAACTTTGGTGAAATTTAGCCGTAAAAACCAAGCACAGTATATTGGTTCGGAAACGGCTGAAGGTAAGCAAACCAAATGGTCACTGGTGTTCCAAGATGGCAAGTGGGTTGAAGCTTAAATGATTGAATATAAATGCTCACTTCGGTGGGCATTTTTTATGTCACAATAAATCATATAAAAACGTAAAAAATATTTTTTTGGGGGAACTGTGGACATTCAAACGAAAAAGTTTGCTGTATTAATTGATGCCGATAATTCATCAATTGGCGCCATTTCATCGGTTTTAGAAGAAGTCGCTAAATATGGGATTGCGAGTGTAAAGCGGGTTTATGGTGACTGGAGTAGTGACACACTGAAGAAATGGAGAGATGTTTTATTGCCTCATGCAATTACGCCCGTTCAGCAGTTTGCCTACACAAAAGGTAAAGATGCGACGGATATGATTTTAATTATTGATGCAATGGATTTGCTGTATGCAGGAGCATTAGATGGCTTTTGTATTGTATCCAGTGATAGTGACTTTACTCCTTTAGCATCGCGCATTCGTGAAAATGGATTAAGTGTTTATGGATTTGGTAAAAAATCCACGCCAGAAGCTTTTAAAAAGGCTTGTGATAAATTTATTTTTGTTGAAAATTTGATTCCAGAGAATGAACTTAAAAACTCTGATGAAGAAGAGGTCTCGAATACCCAGGTAAGAAAAATATTCGATTCTAGTAAAATATCTGATTCAAAACTTGTTAATCAATTGAAAGATAATACCGTGACAGATGTTATGGATCGTGCCACTTTGAATCTAATTTATAAAGCAGTCAAAGATAATGCTGATGAGAATGGCTGGGCAAATTTAGGTATGGTTGGACAATATATTAGTGCTGTAAAACCTGATTTTGATTCTCGCAATTATGGCAGAGCAAAATTATCAGGCTTAATCAAGACGCTTAATCTTTTTGAAACTAAAATAGAAATGAGCCAAATGTATTTGAAGAAAATGAAAAAGCAGAGTGCTTAAAAGATATGTGGAAAAAAATAAGAATTTTATGCTTATTGCTGATTTTATTGATTGTGGCGGTAAACGCATGGCGTGATCAAAATCAAAATTGGAACAAGCCGATTATCGTGTTACTGCATCCGATTAATGCGGATGGTCAGGCAAGCACGCAACACTATATTCAACAATTATCTCTACACGATCTTGCTGATGTACAGCCTTATTTACAGCAGATGTCAGCACAGTATCGTGGCCAACCTATTCAGTTGTATTTAAATTTTGGACGGGCACTGAGCCAAAAACCACCCAAAGTGCCTGAACAGGCCAACATGCTGGACATTATATGGTGGAGCCTTAAATTTCGTTTTTATGACTGGCAACAGCATAAACGTAGTGATGGTGCTTCGGCAGTGACGCTATATTTAAATTATTATGATCCTCAATTCACAAATGAGTTAAAACACTCTACTGCCTTAGAAAAAGGGCGGATTGGTTCGGTCAATCTTTATGCCAGTAAAAAGCAAAATGGGCAAAATCAGATCGTTTTGGTTCATGAGCTGTTACACGCCTTTGGTGCTTCGGACAAATACGATATTGCGACAGGACAGCCCCTGTATCCGCAAGGTTATGCTTATCCAATGCAGCAGCCGCTATTCCCACAGGCCAAAGCGGAGTTAATGGCCGGGCATATTCCTGTATCGGCACAAAGCAGCAAAATGCCTGAAGCATTACAAGACACATTGATTAATCAAATTACTGCACTGGAAATTGGTTGGATAAAATAAGCTGGGTATAACTTCAGTTTTATCCACAGTTCTTTACTTGACTGTGGATAAAAAAGATGCAGATTGGTAACAGACAGGTCATTTAAAATCGATAATAATCATGGTCATCCATCACAAAAAATTGAGAAAAAATATGAAAACTGTGGGCAATGATCTGGTTCGACATCAATTACATGAAAACCGTAAATGGTACTTGGCACTGGGCATTCTGTTGACCGTGTTTGGCTTTATTTTGTTGGCGGCTTTGCCATTTGCGACCCTGTCAGCGGTTTATTTGTTTGGTATTTTAATGATGATCGGTGGGGTACTACACTTGGTCGCGGCATTTAAAATCTTTGAGGGGGGGTATCGTTGGCTGTGGGCCGCATTTGCGATTTTTTATCTGATTGCGGGTTATTATGCCTTTACCACGCCTGTCAAAACGGCCATTGTATTAACCAGTTTCTTGGCCATTTTCTTGGTGATCGCGGGGATTGTGCGGAGTGTAAATGCCTTTATGCTAAAACCTTTGGCAGGCTGGGGCTGGACGCTTTTTTCAGGGGTGCTCACCTTCATTACAGGGGTGGTGATCTTAATGTCTCCGACTGCGCCATTTTGGGTGTTGGGTATGTTCCTTGCTGTGGATATTCTATTTCAAGGCATCAATTATTTAACCTTAGCCTCATATATCAAGCACGAAGTTCCTAAAAGTTCGGCAGACTTATAGGGGAAGATAGCCTTAGAGTCACCGGAAAAAGAGTGCTATGTGCGCTCTTTTTTATTGCGTATGATGCAAGAATACTCCAGTTATGCTTCATACACTTATGCCTAAAACTTTTGTGCTTGCTCCAGATTCCTTTAAAGAAAGTATGACCGCTCAACAAGCCTGTGAAGCTATGCAACGTGGTATTCAGCGTGTATATCCAGATGCGGTGTGTGTTCAGGTTCCAATGGCAGATGGCGGTGAGGGAACGGTCGATGCTTTGGTCGCGGCAGTACACGGTAGGAAAGTACCTTGCATGGTTTCTGGCCCTCTGGTCGAACAGCAGATCACTAGCTATTGGGGATTGCTGGATGAAGGTAAAACCGCAGTGATTGAAATGGCCAAAGCCAATGGAATTCATCTATTGGAACCCTCTAAACGCAATCCTGCATTGACGTCGACCTATGGAACTGGGCAGATGATCCAACAAGCATTGGGTCGAGGGGTGACTCAAATCATTATTGGACTAGGTGGCAGTGTGACCAACGATGCGGGTATGGGCATGGCACAGGCATTAGGGGTGCGATTTTTAGATGGCGACGGGAACGATGTTGCTCAAGGGGGTGGGCAGTTGCATCGGGTTGTTCAGATTGATGTGTCACAACGTGATCCACGCTTGGAGCAGGTTGAGATCGTGATTGCGAGTGATGTCAACAATCCACTTTGCGGGGAAAATGGCGCCTCTCAGGTCTTTGGAGCACAGAAGGGGGCTACACCAGCCATGGTGCATCAATTGGATCACAATTTGGCACATTTTGCAGATGTAGTGAAAGCTCAATTGCAGCTCGATTATGCCAATATTGCTGGCGCAGGTGCTGCAGGTGGCTTGGGCTATGGCTTGATGGTGTTCACGGGGGCAAAAATCTGTTCTGGGGTGGAAATGGTAATTCAGCATACACAACTGGCCCAGCATGTTGCCGATGCCGATTATGTTTTTACTGGTGAAGGATGTATTGATTTTCAAACCAAATTGGGTAAAACGCCCTATGGCGTGGCACAAGTAGCAAAGCAATTTAATAAGCCTGTGATTGCCTTTGCTGGAGCAATTGGTGATCGCGTTGAAGAATTATATGCTGAAGGTTTTACTGCCATTTTTGGAATTGTGGATGCTGCGTGTGATTTGCCTACAGCCTTAAAAAATGGGCAAAATAATTTGGAACGAAGCTGTGAGAATGTGGCACGGCTTTTATCCTTACAGCCATGTCTTGAAACTTAAAGGATGGGCTTAGGTACGCGATAAAAAGCAAAATCGGCATTTTAGAGGGGATTTTGTTAAACTAGGCATCGATCTAGCACGATGAGCCATTATGAGTTTAGCCAGCCTAATTGATGAATTAAATCCACAACAAAAGCAAGCAGCCACGACAGCGTCGCAACATAGTCTGGTGCTGGCAGGGGCAGGCTGTGGTAAGACCAAAACCATTGTGGCGCGTGCGGCCTATTTGATTGATCAGGGGGTGCCTGCCAATCAAATTCAAATCCTCACCTTTACGCGTCGTGCAGCCAGTGAAATTGTGGCGCGGGTAGAACTGGCTTTGGGTGAGCAAGCCAAAGGGCTGCGTGCATCGACTTTTCATACCTTTTGTATGTATCTGTTGCGCCGCGTACCGAAAGCCTTTGGATTAGAACAATTCTCGATTATTGATCGGGATGACCAGTTGATGATGTTTCGTCTGATTCGTGGTAAAGACGACAAGAAAAATCCCAATCAATTGCCTAAGCCACAAGAGCTATGCGATCTCTATTCTTTTGCACGCAATACTCGTCAGAAATTGAGTGAGGCTTTAGAAAAACAGCATCCTGAGCATTTGGTGTTTAAAGATCAAATCGCTGCAATCATGCAAGAATATGAAAGCCGCAAGCGTGCCCGCAGCTTTTTGGACTATGATGATATTTTAGCCATTGTTGCTTCGGTGCTCGATCAGTCAGAAGGCTTGGTGGATTATGTGGCTTCGATTTGCCAGCATATGCTGGTGGATGAAATGCAGGATACCAATCCCTTACAGTGGGCGCTGCTCGATCCCTTAAAAGACAAAGTTAGCCTGTTCTGCGTCGGAGATGATGCCCAGTCGATTTATGGGTTCCGTGGTGCCGATTTTGAAAACATACACTACTTTAAAGAACGCGTGCCTGATGCAGTGGTCTATAAACTGGAGCAGAACTATCGTTCTACCCAAGAAATTTTAGATTTATCCAATTGGTTACTGGATCAGTCTGAAATTCATTATGACAAACGTTTGGATGCATATCGGGGGGAGGGAATTAAGCCCCGGATGCATATTTTTCCGAATGAATTTGATGAAGCCAAATGGATTGCCATAGACATTAAAGAACGCCATTACTTGCAGGGGCATCCGTGGTCAGATCATATGGTCTTGGTGCGTTCTAGCTTTGCTGCACGGCATATCGAGGCGGCTTGTATTGCGGCCAATGTCCCGTACCGTTTTATTGGTGGCATGAAGTTGCTGGAAACGGCCCATGTGAAAGATTTACTGAGTCTGTTACGCGTGATTGCCAATCCGCTGGATGATATTGCCTGGATGCGCTTTCTTACCTTGTGGAATGGTGTAGGCGATGTCGGTGCCAGTCGTTTAGCACAGCAATTGTTACTGGAACCTGAGTTCGAGGTAATGTTTACGAAGCTGGAACAGTTTGGGCGTATTCCAGCAGATGTCTTGTTGATCATGAAGCAAATGACGGTGCTGAAACAAGAAGTACAAGCCTGTGTCAGTTTGGGGATTCAGGCGATTGAAGCTCAACTGGCGGAAAATTATAAAAAAGACTGGAATCGTCGCCAAGGTGATTTTGAACTGGTGAAGCAGTTGGCTGCCAAACATGCTCAATTAAGCGAATTTCTTGAGGAATATGTGCTTGATCCTGTGTCGATTTCTGAAATTGAACGTCAGTCCGATCGTGATGTGGTGACTCTGATTACCATCCATTCTGCCAAAGGCACCGAACAGAAGGTTTGTTATGTAGCGAATGTAACGCCAGGGCAGTATCCACATGCGCGAGCGCAGGGGAATTTTGACGAGGTTGAGGAAGAGCGGCGGGTGCTGTATGTCGCGCTGACTCGTGCGAAAAATGAGCTGATTTTAACGAAGCAGAACTTAAATCTGTGGGCGCGCGATGTGATTGATGAACAAGGACGTACCGTTGAAAGTTATTTCCTGAATGATTTGACGCGAAATTTATGTACGCTAGAAACGCATCATAAAACCCGCCAGCAGACGGTGAAAAGTGCTTTAATTGAACGTCAGTCAATTGATTTAGATTTTGGGATCAATCTCGATTAAACTATCGCTATTGCGAAGCTTGAAAGCCAATTCCATTCTGCTTTTTGAGTATTTGCCTATTTTAAGGTTTAAAGATGAAAATTTTAGTTCGTAATTTAGAACGTACTGTCACAGAAGATGAATTACTGAAGCTGTTTCAGCAATACGGTACAGTCGACACTTGTCAGTTGGTGTTGGATGCCGAAACAGGTAAATCCAAAGGTTTTGCTTTTGTGGAAATGCCACATGGCCGTGAAGCGGTAAAAGCGATTAAAGGTTTAAATACCTTGCGTTTACATGGCACAGGTATTCGGGTCAAGCAAGCTGAAGACAAGCCACAGGCTTAAATTAAAAGGAGCAATATTTGCTCCTTTTTTTTGATAAAAATTATAAAAACTCTGATTCAGCATAATCTAGGTCGGCACCTGCTAGTAAATATATTGTCCAAGGCCAACAAGCATTGGAAATTCGCGCTAGGTGATCAACACAACGCTATTGCAAAGATTTACTGATGCTCGAAGCCGAGGCATGATCGGGATCGCCACGGCATTATAGAGGTAGGTTGCGCTGTTACGTTCGTTAATCATCATTCGCTTCATATTCAGAAAACCCTGAACTTGATTTCGCCCAAGCCTTCTATTGAGGACACGGTATTGCGCTTGGGTCATTGAAAATGTCAGACCAATAAACCCCCAATAAAAACTATGACTCACCGTAAAATATCTTGGATAGAACAGGAACAGATGTAATTTTTTTATTGTGCATCGAATTGAATTGAGTTTAATCTTAGAGCTGTTACAAAATGCCCAAAAAATAGGAAATCCGTATGTCCCGTGTTGCTCGCTTCCATGCCGACCGTACCAATCAGAAATTATATTTTGCACGTTTGTCGTGCCAACAAGCAGAGCAAATCGATCATATTCAACAAGCACAGGCCTATCGTGAGGCAGCAGTTTTTCATCTGCATGGTGCGGTACTGGCTTTCTTGCAGGAGTTGGTGCGTTATTACCGTTTAAATGACTTGCAGCCGACTTTAAAGTCCATTGAGGAGTTGATGGCGGCCAAAGGTCAAGTTTCACCAGAAGTTACGGTGATGCAGCAACTTGCTAAAGATGGCTTTATTGCGGAATTAAAGCGTGCCTATCGGATGTGCCAGTACGCACCTGAGCCAACTGCGCCACAACCAGAAGATGAAACCTCATCTAACTTGATTATTAAAGTGACGCAAACTCCGCAGGCGTGGTTACCGGATACGAAAATTTTACGTGAATGGCATCGTGATTTGACTCAGTTGATTGATGGTTTTCGCAATGAAATGGTGGAGTTTTAAGTAAATCAAGGCAAATGCTTGAAGTTTAGATTTTTGACCCGATATTAATAATCTAAGCAATGCAAAGTGCAACGGCCTTTGCCACCATGTTGAACATGGAGGAAGATATGTCTATAGAGCAATTGAAAGAGTTATTCGGGAATCAGGAAGCGGTTTTAGAGTTAGTTCAACTTGAAGGTGGTGAGTTGGCATTGCGTAACGCAGGCTCAGAGAAAGAACCTCTGGTGAAAATTCAGTTTAACGATGAAGTAAAAGCCTTGTTGGGTGATCAGACCGCTGTGATTGCACAGCACATGATTCAGGCGGCATTGTTTGGCTTGCTTGAAAAACAAGTGAATGAATGGCAAGCCGAGGTTGTGGACGAAAAACCACAGTTTATGAGCTAAGCTGTTTTAGCCCAAAAAGCGCACATGATGTGCGCTTTTTTATGCCTGAGAATTAATGACTCGGGGATTGATGGTGAGCCAGTTCAATTTGATTAAGAATATGATTGCTCATATTTTTCGCCATTTCCTCTTTGGCTAAATACACTTCACCAAGGTTTTCTTTGCGAATGACTTCAGCCTCTTCTTTACTTTCGGCACAAATCAAGACCTGTATTTGAGGGTTTAAGGTTTTGGCAATATCGACAATTTTATGAATGTCGATAATATCCATCGGAGACAGCACCAAAAGTCGGGCATGCTGAATATGGGCCTGAATCAGTACACCGGGTTCGGTCGCCACCCCTGATACCGCAGCAATGCCTTTTTCACGTAGATTCTCGACAATATCGCGGTTTTCTTCAGCAATGACCACCTTAATTTCTTTCGCCATCAGACTTTTGGTAATACGACGCCCGACTTCACCATGACCGACAATTACGATTTGGTCACGTAAATAATCTTGCGAGACTTCATCTGGCAGCATCGCCAAGGGATCACTGCTTCGCTCTAATAAGCGCGCCAGTGAAGAACGTTCACGAATCCAGTTTTGAATCGGTTCAATCGCAGCAAAAATAAAGGAGTTTAGGGTGATGGAAATCAGCGCACCCGCCAAAATTAAGTTTTGACCTTCCAATGACAAGAGCTTTAAGGACACGCCCAGTGTGGCCAGAATAAAAGAGAACTCGCCAATCTGTGCCAGACTCGCACCGACGGTGAGGGCTGTATTGATGGGATAGCGAAAGAATAAGACCAAGGCCATGGCGGCAATGGTCTTACCAATCATGATAATGCCCACGACGGCTAAAACGTGTTCTGGTTGTTCCCATAAAATACGTGGATCGAACAGCATACCCACCGAGACAAAGAACAAGATGGCGAAAATTTCGCGTAAAGGCAGAGTTTCTTCTTCAGCGCGATGACTAAAGTCCGATTCTTTTACCACCATCCCAGCAAAGAAGGCACCGAGCGCCATAGAGACACCAAAGACCTTATAGGCCCCAAATGCAATCGAGACGGCAGCAGCGACAACGGTCAAGGTAAACAGCTCACGGGAACCCAAGCGCGCAACAAACTGCATGATCATCGGGACGAGACGTTTGCCAATGATCAACATAAAGGCAATAAAGCCTGCGACTTTTAATAAGGTTAAGCCGAGGGTCAGCCAGATATTGTCCTGCCCAGCATGCCCTGAGATAGATTCTCCGCCCAGTAACACCGCTGTTGCAGGTAGGAGCACCAAAACTAGCACCATGACCAGATCTTCAACCAGCAGCCAGCCAACCGCAATTTTACCGTTAATCGAGTTGAGGAGGCCTTGATCGGCCAAGGCTTTGAGTAAGACCACTGTACTGGCACACGATAAACTGAGACCAAAGACCAAAGCGGAACCAAAACTCCATCCCCACAGCATGGATACACCGATCCCTAACAATGTTGCCACGGCAATTTGTAAGATGGCACCAGGAAGGGCAATTCTTCGGACTTGTAAGAGGTCGTTTAGGGAAAAGTGCATGCCGACCCCGAACATCAGGAACATGACCCCCAGTTCGGCCAGCTGATTGGCCAGTTGAATATCCGCAACAATCCCTGGGGTGTTGGGACTAATAATGATGCCTGCAATTAAATACCCGATGAGCGGGGGAAGGCGTAAACGCGCAGCAAGATAGCCAAAGATCAGCGCTAACCCAAAACCAAAAGCCAGTAATATGATGAGATCTACATTATGTGGCACTAAAAACTCCTTAAACACAAGTTAAGGGTGAAAAGAAAATAAGCACAAAGAATGCCAAAAAGTTATTTAAGTTTATCAAGGCGCATAAAAAAAATGCAAAAAAAAACGACCCCAGATAAGGTCGTTTTCTTTTAAGAATCTAAAATTATTTGATTTTAGCTTCTTTGAAGATTACGTGTTGACGGATTTTTGGATCAAATTTTTTGATTTCCATTTTTTCCGGCATAGTACGTTTGTTTTTAGTAGTGGTATAGAAATAACCTGTACCAGCTGTAGAAACTAAGCGAATCTTATCACGCATTGTCCTGACTCCTTACTTAGATCTTTTGACCTTGAGCACGTAGGTCAGCAACAACCTTTTCAATGCCCAATTTGTCGATAATACGCATACCCTTAGTAGTAAGACGAAGACGTACGAAACGTTTTTCGCTTTCTAACCAGAAGCGGTGGTGGTGCAGGTTCGGCTCGAACCGGCGCTTAGTTTTGTTGTTGGCGTGTGAGACGTTGTTACCAACGACTGGACGCTTGCCGGTAACTTGGCAAACCTTAGACATGGTGTAACTCCATTGATTTAGCCAACAGCAAATCTGTATGGCCAGTCAAAAATAAACGGATTGAATTCATTCAAGGGGCGTTTTATACCAAAAATGCGCTTAAAAGACAAGCGATTTTCATTAAAACTCGACATGAACTAGTGCGATAGCTCATGCCTTGATCACTTAACGAAGAAGAGTTTTCAAAATCAATTTGTGAATCGGCTTATTAAACGGCGGGAGAATGTATTTAAAGCTATACAGCTTTGGATTCGACATCATAGACCGTTCATGCGACAAACTGAAGAAACCTTCTGGACCATGATATTTCCCCATTCCTGATGCACCAACGCCACCAAAAGGTAAGTCGTCTTGCGCAACATGGGTCAATACCGTGTTTTGTCCAAAATGCCCTGAATGGGTACGCTGTGCGACATAATCCGCACGCGCCTGATCAAAGTCGAAGTAGTATAAAGCAAGTGGACGAGGACGGCTATTAATAAAGTCGATTACATCGTCAATTTGATCATATTCCATGATGGGCAGTACTGGTCCGAAAATCTCGTTTTGCATAATCTGCATGTCGGGTGTCACGTCTGCGACAATGGTTGGCGCAATTTTACGAACAGCCGTCAAATTTTCTTGTTGAGGATTGATCTCGATAATTTTTGCCCCATGCACCTCAGCATCTTGCAAATAGCCCTGAATCCGACGGTACTGTTTGTCGTTAATCATCGAGGTGTAATCCTGATTATCTTTAAGATGTGGGTACATCTCGGTGACATAGGACTGAAACTTCTCCACAAATTCTTGAGTCTTGCCTTTCGGTAAGAACATAAAATCTGGGGCCACGCAGGTTTGACCGGCATTCCAGAGTTTACCGACCGCAACGCGCTGTGCCACATCGTCCAGATCAATTGATGGGTGTACCAAGACAGGGGATTTCCCCCCTAGCTCGAGAATTACCGGCACAAGATGTTCTGAGGCGGCTGCCATGACGGTTTTTCCGACATTGGTCGAGCCTGTAAAAATAATTTTGTCGAAAGCCAAATGGCTGAAAGCATCGGAAATGACCCCGCCGCCATTAATGACTGCAACCAATTCTTGTGGAAAGATTTCGGACAGGGCCATTTCAAGCACACGACCAAAATTACAGGAAGAACTTGAGATCTTGATCATGGCATGGTTGCCTGCGGCCAATGCGCAGATCAGTGGGCCCACAGAGAGGAGTAGTGGATAGTTCCACGGTGCAATAATCCCGATGACCCCCAAAGGCTGGTATTGTACCCAAGCTTTCGCAGGCTGATGGATGATTCCGACATGTCGCTTGGAGGGCTTCATCCATTTGGCTAAATGCTTGCTATAATATTTAATCTGTTCTAGGCAAGTGAGTAATTCCCCGATTTTGGTTTCGGCAATAGAACGGTTACCATAATCGAGATCAATTGCTTCAGCGAATTGATCTTGGTACTTAACCAAGATACGCTTAAGCCGTGCTAAACGATCAATACGTTCCTTTGCTGTCGGTAAAGGATAACGTTGGTAAGCATGTTTTTGCTGTTCAAGTACGTCGTGTAAGTATTGGAGATCAAAAGCATTGGGTGTCATTGCTGTTGTTTTTGTTTGACTGTTCATGACGCACTACCAGTTACATTAAAGCGGATAATTAATTTTTAGAGTAATAACTCTAAATAGTCAAGTCACTTTCTGTGTTAGTTTTCTAACCCATTGAATATATGGTTACTTTAGGATGTCTCACTCCAAAACGGTGAAAACCAAAGAACGCATTTTGCAATTGAGTTTGCAGTTGTTTAATGAACGTGGTGAACGCTCGGTCACGACTAATCATATTGCCGCTGAATTGGGCATGAGCCCGGGCAATTTGTATTACCACTTTCGTAATAAAAACGAAATTATTAAAGAATTGATGGAGCAGTATCAGAAAGAAACGCTGGAAATGCTCGCTTTACCTGACGACCGTGCTTTGGATGTAAATGACAAAATCAGTTATTTCCAAGTGCTCAGCAACCAATTGTGGGCGTATCGTTTTTTACATCGTGATGTATATCACTTGGTGGAAAATAATGAAGATTTCCGCAAAATGTATCCGCGTTTTGCAGGGCAGGTGATGCAACAAGGTCAAAAGATTTATCAGGCTTTTGTGGATGCAGGACTGATGCAAATGACGGCTTCAGAAATTGAAGCTTTAGTGATTAACTTGTGGATTGTGCTCACCAACTGGACCAACTTCTTATATATGTCAGGTCATATCAGTGACTCGAATCACTTGGAAGAAAAATGGGTTTGGCAAGCTTTACGTCAGATGGTGTTTCTTGAAGGGGCGTATTTACGTGGCGAAAGCCGTGAAACTTACGAGCGTTTACTGGAAAGTTTTGGTCCTTCAGAGTTATTTGCCAGCCTCTCGCTTGCGAAAAACAATTGAACTGAAACCAGCTATTTAGAAAGCGTTTAAAACGCGCTAGAATACTCGGCTTATTTAAATTAGGTGTAACAAGAACCAACATGAACATGACCACTGCTAACACGGCACGCTTACTGATTACTTGTGAAGATAAGCCAGGGATCGTGCAGGCTGTATCGAGCTTTTTGTATCATCAGGGAGCAAATATTACCGCACTTGATCAATACGCGACGGAAGCTACGGGCGGGCGTTATTTCATGCGTGTTGAGTTTGAATTAGACCACCTACAGTCACGTAAAGAAAGTTTGATTCAGACCTTTGCTGTGAATGTGGCAGAGCGGTATGCCATGCAATGGCGTTTTGCGTTCGTGAGTGACGTGAAAAAAGTCGGTATTTTGGTGTCTAAAGTCGACCACGCCTTACTTGAGCTGTTATGGCGTCATGCGCGTGGCGGCTTGTCATGTGAAATTACCAAAGTGGTTTCCAATCATCCTGATTTACGTGAAGCGGTTGAAAACTTCGGGATTCCATTCGAAGTGGTACCAGTCAATAAAGAAAACAAACGTGAAGCCTATGCCAAGATTGATGAATTGATGCAAGGCAATGATTTGCTGGTATTAGCGCGCTATATGCAAATTCTGGACGAAGAATTTGTGAAGCATTGGGAAATGAAAATTATCAATATTCACCATTCCTTCTTGCCAGCATTTGTGGGTGCAAATCCATACAAACAAGCTTATGAGAAAGGCGTGAAGTTGATTGGTGCGACGGCGCATTACGTAACGGCTGATTTAGACCAAGGCCCGATCATTGAGCAAGATGTCGAGCGTGTGAATCACGACTTTACGGTAGAGCAGTTACGTGAACTTGGTCAAGACGTCGAGCGTAATGTATTGGCACGTGCAGTGAAGTGGCATTTAGAAGACCGTATTATTGTGGATGGTAATAAAACCGTTGTTTTTCAATAACGATTATTAGCATTTGCAAAAAGGATCTGTTTTTTACAGGTCCTTTTTTTATTTTGATTCAAAAAACTCATCAAAACAGTGAAATTAATAGTTGCAAATGAAAACACTTCTCATTTATTATTGCGATACTTTAATTGTACTAACCGATGAGCTTGATTGTTAAATCCACGATTACACTCTCGTGAGCAGTCGCTTCTTTTAGGTCGCAGATTCTAATGGGTCAAATTTCTACTCCTTCTATGCAAGCTCCAAATCCGATGAAAAAGAAAATCATCTCAGCCTTAATTGCAGTTGCCATTGGGCATGTTGGGGTATTGTGGGCGGTGAGCCAGATGAAAGCACCTGAACTCCCTAAAGTGGAAAAAGAGCCATTAAAAGTACGATTTGTCAAAATTCAAGAACAACCAAAGCCTTTACCTCCAAAGCCGAAAGCTGAACCGAAACAAGAGCAGCCTAAGCCGAAAGAAGTGAAAGAGGTCAAAGTGGTGGAAAAACCACAGCCACAACCTCCGAAGAAGGTGGAAAAAGTTCAACAAGTCAAAAAAGCAGAAACGGTTAAACCGGTGACTCAGCCGACAGTGCAACCGCAGAAACCTGCCGTGGTGAGCACACCCGTGGTAGAAAAAGTGGTAAGTAAGCCAGAACCAGCTCCGCAACCTGTTGTTGAAAAACCTGCACCAACACCGACCACCAAGCGAGTTTCGATTGGTGGCTCAGGGGTACAATGGAGTCGTTCACCAAGACCAAGCTACGGCAATAGTGACTTGAAAGGTGAAACACGTACCATTGTGGTACTGATTGAAGCAGATGAGAAAGGTAAAATTACTAATGCTCGTGTGACCAAATCGACCGGTGTTCCAGCTTTAGACGAAAAGATTTTACGCGCAGTGCGCAGTGCAAAATTCAAACCTTACAAAGAAAATGGTGTTGCTTATCCAATCCGAGCAGAGCAACCATTTGAATTGGAATTGAATCCTAACGGCTAACTATTTTTAGGAGTTCGAGTATGAACTTTTCAGTTTATTGGCAACATGCGGATGCAGTGAGTAAAACCCTGTATTTCGTATTATTGGCAATGTCTATCGCAACATGGACGATTTTTATTTTACGTCTGATGGGCACACGTCAACTTAAACAGCAAGCACATGCTCAACTTTCAGCAGCATTGACACAATTGAAAGCGAAATTAATGCCGCTCAGTTTTGAACAGCGTAAAGCCGTGGCTGAACAAGCATTGCTTCGTCAAATTTCAGTGGAAAAAGCCAATGCTGAAAAAGGCGTATCAGTTTTAGGTACGATTGCGTCTATTGCACCTTTTGTGGGTTTATTCGGTACCGTTTGGGGTATTTTCCATGCCTTGGTGGCTGTGGGTAAAAGCGGTCAAGCCGGTTTGGCACAAGTGGCTACCCCAGTGGGTGAAGCCCTGATTATGACCGGTCTAGGTTTGGCTGTGGCCATTCCAGCCGTATTGGCATACAACATTTGTGTACGTGCCAACCGTACTTTATCAAATGAACTACAAGATCAAGCTCATGGCTTGTTGATTGATACCATGTTGCAGCAAGAGTCTGCGAGCAAAAAAGTTGACGTCAAAGCAACACAAGAAGGTTTAGTTGGAGGTCAAGCTTAATGGCTTTTCAATTGGGTGAAGACAACGATTCGGGCATGAATGAGATGAACCTCATTCCGCTCATCGATATTATGTTGGTATTGATGATCATCTTTTTGGTGACTGCAACCGTTGCCAACCCATCAATTCCATTAACCTTACCAAAAACCACAGCGGATATTGTCGATCCACCGCCTGAAGCCATTACCGTCAGTATTAATGCCAACGGTGAAGTCGCGTGGAATGACCAAATCATCAGCTTAGATGAACTGCAAACACGTTTTAACGATGCGGGTCAGCAACAGCAGAAACCAACGGTGCAATTACGGGCAGATAAAGAATCGCGCTATGATACCGTTGCACAAGTAATGTCACGTGCGAGTGAAGCCGGACTCAGTGATATTGCTTTTGTGAGTGAAAACTAATTATTACTGCTGTGAAAAAATGCGACCGATACGGTCGCATTTTTTATGGTCATGTTAGTCGCTTTTTAGCAGGGTCTGGAATTTACTGTGGAGCTTTAACAGCTTGGGTGGAATGGCAAAATTACAATAGCCTTGGGATGGATTGCGTGCAAAGAAATTCTGATGATATTCTTCGGCAGGGTAGAAGGTCGGTGCAGGACTCAGTTCAGTCACAATATTAAGCCCTTGTGCTTGTAGTTCCTCAATCATTTGTGCCGCAAGCTGCTGTTGCTCGGCATTAAAATAATAGATCACTGAGCGGTACTGTGTGCCAATATCATTACCTTGGCGGTTGAGCGTGGTCGGATCATGTGTGGCGAAGAAGACTTCGAGCAGTTGCGAATATTGAATTTGGTTTTCATCAAAATCCACTAAAATCACTTCTGCGTGTTCGGTATCCCCACGGCAAATATCTTCGTAGCTTGGGTTTTCGGTCAGTCCACCAGCATAACCACTCACCACTTGCGTGACGCCTTTTAATTGCAGAAACACGGCTTCGACACACCAGAAGCAGCCCCCACCGAATAATGCCTGTTGCATGAAAATTTCCTATATGACGAATTGATCTGCAGAATACGAGAACTTTATGGCATCACCATGTACGTTCCGTTGTATATATGAAAAAGGTCTGTAATACAGACCTTTATATGGCTTAAATCCTTAACGTGGCTGCTTGGCACTGCCCAGTTGAATCAACAAGTTGCCATGACGATCTAAAAGTTTGAGGGTTTTGCCATACACTTGGTAATTGGTGACATTGGCGAGGGCGCTATTAAATTGATTTGGAATAGTGCTGTCTATGCATGCCATTTGGGTGGATGCCATTTGTGACAGGACTAAAGTATCAGCGGTAGCTTGATAGGTACCCATGATACGGTTGCAACCATCTGCACCGGAGACTCGTTTGCTGGCTTCATCGAATTGCAAGCTTGGAATATTACGGGCTGTCGGAGCTGTTTTAATCATTTGCGCGCCAATTTGCGTCACAATCCACGTGCGGTTTTGTAATTGCGCTAGGTTATTTACTTCAGTTGTAGAGGAAGCAGACATGGATTGGCAGCCTGTAAAAAGCAGTGCTGAGCCAAGGAGCGCGACACTAAGCGATTTTTTTAACATGTTGTAATTCCAGTTTTTTTAAGGTTATTTTTTAGTTATAAACAATGTGAAATTAAATTTCTAGTTGAAAATCGTATTTATTCAGACAAATTGGCACAGACTTTTATGCTTAATCTTTTGGTAGCCCTTGGCGAATTGTGCTGGAATAGTCTTGAAGCGATGTGAGGGATTGTACCCGTGGATTCACGTGAGCACGTTGATACCATTCCTGCAAGCTGTAACGGTGAGAGATCGCGTGCAGATCGTAAAGATAATTCGGTAAATAACCGGAAGCCAGCAGTCGGTAATCGAGTGGTAAAGGCTTTTGGCTGACTTCCTGAATCATGTCAAAGACCAAGGTCGTGCAGTTACTGCTTAGGGTGTTATACCACTTGGGTTTCTGAGCCAGTTCATGGGCTTTATTTAAATATTCCAGAAACAAAGCTTGGCTCTGCTTTTGCGACATTTTGATTGGAAAGAAATACACCTGTTCATGGCGAATATTGCTGCGGGTATAAATAATATCGGTTTCGTTGGCCGCGACCAGATTTAATTCATATTTGCGGAAAAAGCCTCCAATTGCAGAAAATTCTTCATCTTTTTCTTTACGAATTTCAATGGAAAAGGTCAGCGGTGCCTGATCGGCAAAATCAAAACTGACTAAGGTGTGGGCAATTTGCGGGCCAGTCCAATACGAGGTAATAATATTGACCCCCGTAATTTGATTGAGATTCAGGACACGGTTTTGCCAAACGGCATCATAGCGACCATCGGCATGCCAGTGAAAATCACGCACATTATGCAAGGTCACCTGATTGCCTTGTATTTCATAGCTCAACAAGCGCGAAACCTCAGGATTCCAGTCACGGTCTTGACGGGCATCTAAGCTGAAGTACCAGCCGAGTGCGCAAACAAACCCCAAAATATAGAGCAGAATATCTTTATTCCGACTGATGAGGTGTTGGCTAAAATAAATCCCCAAAATGCTGAGGGAAAAACATGCCCACGCCACAATAAGGCCGTAACTCACAATCGGATGTATGGGTTGTTGTACCCATAGTGCGAGACAGAGCCAGAGCGAAGAAAGCAGCACGAACAGACTGAATATACAGTGGATCAACCATTTCACAGATTTTATCAGCAAGGTGTCGGATCCTGGTTGCTGCATATTCAGTCACTCATGTGGTTTTTTTTATTTGGTATAGGTGGCAAACTCAAAGGCAATTCCCGTGTTTTCATCCAGTTGTTTGCTGGAAGACACTTTTTTAAATTCAGCAGGAATGGCGGGATAGTAGGCATCTCCCTGTACATCCAGTTCAACATGGGTCAATTCCAGTCGATCTGTAATATCCATGGTTTGCTTGAAGATTTCACCACCACCAATAATAAAGATGCTTTCAGGTTTTTCCGAAGCTTGGACATCGGAAACGGCTTGGGTTAAAGCTTCTTCTATACTGTAGGCGATTTTAGTGCCTTCGAATGACCAGTTAGGATCGCGAGTAATCACCCAGTTGACCCGGTTGGGTAAGGTGCGTCCCATCGATTCTAAGGTCTTGCGCCCCATTACCACCACACCGCCTTGGGTAATGGCTTTAAAGTGTTTGAGATCGGCAGGGATATGCCAAGGTAAGTCATTGCCTTTACCGATACAACGTTGCTGATCCATTGCTACGACATGTACAACTTCTAAATTTTGAAATGCCATTTACCCATCACCTGTTCGATAATTTTGAAGAAAAGATGTGCCTGAAGGTTAAGGCACATCATACCCGTAGCTTAAACCGCGACAGGGGCTTTAATTGCTGGATGTGACTCATAGCCGACAATTTCGATATCTTCAAATTTGAAATCGAAGATATCTTGAATGTCAGGATTGAGTTTTAACTGACACAAGCCTAAAGGTTCACGGCTCAGTTGTAATTTGGCTTGTTCAAAATGGTTGGCATAGAGGTGAGTATCACCACCTGTCCAGACAAAATCACCGACCCCTAAGCCACAGACCTGCGCGATCATGTGCGTCAGGAGGGCATAGCTGGCAATGTTAAAGGGTACGCCAAGGAACACATCGGCACTACGTTGATAGAGCTGACAAGATAATTTGCCGTCTTGTACGAAAAACTGGAACAAGGTATGGCAAGGCGGTAATGCGACCTGACCAGCTTCTTGAGGGTTCCAGCCTGACACAATCAGACGACGTGAATTGGGGTTGCTCTTAATCTCATTCACGAGCCAAGTAATCTGGTCAAAACCATCTTGGGCATATAAACCATTTTCAAGTTGGGTTGCACCGAAGTTGCGCCATTGATGACCATACACAGGCCCGAGCTCACCTTCTGGACGACCAAAACGCGCGGTTTGTTCTGCGGTTGCCCATTCATCCCAAATCGTAACTTTGTGGTCTTGCAAATATTGAACATTGGTATCGCCTTTCAGGAACCACAACAGTTCAATGACGATGGAGCGGAAGTGCACTTTTTTGGTGGTGAGTAAAGGGAACCCCTGATTGAGGTCAAAACGCATTTGATGACCAAATACTGAGCGCGTACCTGTACCGGTACGGTCGCCTTTATCACCACCGTGATCGAGGATGTGTTGTAGGAGGTCTAAATACGTTTTCATAAAACTCTCAAATAAACAATTTGGGAGAGCAGGGTGCTAATGGAATCGCCTGATCTTCCCAATTTAAATTATAAAATCTGGGGATGATTATACTGAATTGCGAGGTATAACGCACCCAACATTCTCCGCCCAGTCAGCATGATTACTGCTCTACAAAGTGAGATAAAAAGTATGAATCGAGCCAGATTAACGGTATTTGATTGCAGCAGTAACTTTTGGTGTGTTTGTTTTTTATTCAAAAGAAACCAGTCAGGCACAAATGGAACTCTCAGAAAAAGAGGGGCTTATCGCTTGGTCTGTTACATATTTATATTTTTTTACATTTTCTGTATGAAAATTTAAGTTTCACGGGCTACTATCAGCGCTCAGTGATTTTGATGTTAGAAGCAAGAAGTTTGAGGTTTCAGGATGATTTATGATGTTAATACGGGTATGAGTGATGTCCATGCTCCTGCCGCAACTCAAATCATTGTTCGTTCCAATGCACAACAAAAACCTGATTCCCCACCAGCAAATAAAGAACGCAGTCGTACTTATACATCGAGTAATGCACAGCGTATAGATATTGATAAATTCACTCAAAAACTACAGGGCATTACCCGTCGTACCAGCACACAGAAATGTGCCAAGAGTATTCGTCTTGCACTTCAGTCTGCGGGTGCAAATGTACAGGGTCATCCTGTGGCAGCAGCAGACTGGGGCAGTACGCTAGAACGACTGGGCTATCGTCGTATCAGTCCGTCGTTTGATCAACCCAAGAAAGGTGATATTTATATTATTGACCGTACGCAAGGTCACACCTATGGGCATATCGCAGGCTATTCGGGTTCAGGTTGGGTATCGGATTTTAAACAGACAGGTTATGCCGTCTATAAAAATGCCAATGTTCGTTATAGTTATTACCGCTTAGATCACTAATTCATGCTAGTGAATAAGACATAATAAAGACCGTTTATTTGAAACAGATAAACGGTCTTTTTTAATTTTAAGTGCGGTTATTCATCCGGCTGATCATGGCGTTTAGCACGATTGTGATAAATCGACACCAAAAATAAGCCAACCGCATTAAAACCGAGGGCTTGTAACCACAGCGCCCATTTATGCTGTTCTGGTAATAGATAGACCAGACTAAAAAGTGCAAACAGTTGCATCGCATAAATCCCGTGATGCAGGGCTTTGCGGTAAGTATGCGCGGGGTCGAGCTTCAGATATTGCCGATAAAGCACATCGCTGAGCATACCCAATAGCAGGCTTAATCCGACCCAAACTGGAGGCAACGCAGCAATGCTAGAACAGAGATAAATGCCGATACAGACCGTGATACTGCTGACGAGTTTAATCTCACGGCTACATGATTCTGAATACCAAAAGCCGAGCATCAGGGTGCCTGATCTGAAGATTGGCGATTAAGTAGAGCCAAGGGGGAAAACAGGCAAATCGATAAGGTCATAAAGCCGATGCCTTGAGCCCCAGGCAGCAAAATTTCACCCGCCTGCATATGCATAAAGATTAATGCCAACAACAGGGCAAGTGGAATCCATGTCAATAAGCGATAGAGGAGTCCAGTCGGGTTTTGAGCTGCGAAATGAATTTTGCAATATCGGCAGATTAAGAACACGATACCAGTACCGACAAACATTAAAATGGCATCAGGCTTTAAGGGTTGCATCCAATACAAGCCTGCGGTGACCACAGCAACCAGAATGAAAAGAACCAGTTTCTTGAATACCGCGATTTTGGGATCAAACCAGAATTCGAGCATAGGGTTTAGGAGAAGATCAGAAAGACAGCTTAAACTTTAGCATATGCTAGAGCACGACGCACGAATCGTGCTCTAGCGGGCAAAATGCAGGAGATGAATTATTTTTTGAGTGGACCCCAATCATAAATTTTCTTCTGATAGGCATACCACATCATCCAGAAGCCAATCAGGATCATCGGGATGGTGAGAAATTGTCCCTTACTCATCCACGCAATGAAGAGTTGTCCATTGTCTGGTTCGCGGAAAAATTCCACCACAAAACGGGCAACCCCATAACCAATTAAGAACAGTGCTGAAACCGCCATACGCGGACGCGGTTTAGAGCTGAACCACCACAGCACAATAAAGAGGATCAGTCCTTCACACAGGGCTTGGTAGAGCTGTGAAGGGTGACGTACCAGCTGGAGCGGGTCGGTAGGGAAGATCATGCCAAAGGCAAAGTTCGGGTCAGTAACTGGGCGACCATACAATTCACCACCAATAAAATTACCTATACGACCAAACATCAAGCCTGTCGGCACACAAGGGGCAATAAAGTCTAAAGTCTGGAACCATGTCATCTGGTATTTCTTGCACCAGAGTAACATCGCGATCATGACGCCTAAGAAGCCGCCATGGAAGCTCATTCCTCCAGTCCAGACTTGGAATAACCAAAGAGGATTTGCCAGAAACTGCTCAAAGCCATAAAAGAAGACATAACCAACACGCCCGCCAATGACGACACCGAGTGCGCCATAAAAAATCAGATCGGAAACCATTTCTGAGGTCCAGCCTGTTCTGAGTTTGGCGCGGTAGGTCGCAAGCCCCCATGCAAACAAGAAGGCCAATAAATACATCAGTCCATACCAATGGACTTGTAAAGGACCCAATGAAATGGCAATGGGGTCGATATTTGGATAGGTCAGCATTCCTGTTCCTTGTCATTATGTTTTGCACAGATTTTAGCGGAATACAATGAAAAATGTTGTACATTCAATGTGTAAAGATATAGAGCAAAATTTATGTGTATTGTGGCAATCGCATGGCATATTTTAGCGCAAACGCCGCTATGCCTGATTTCTAATCGCGATGAATTCTATCATCGTCCCACACAAGCCTTATTTGAATGGCCCGATCAGGGCATTATTGCCGGCCAAGATTTGCAGTCGGGTGGGACGTGGATGGGAATTACCCCTTCGGGACGTTGGGCAATTGTCACCAATTTTCGGGATGGGCGAGATCAGAAAAGCTACGTGACGTCACGAGGACATTTGGTGCAATCCTTTTTGCAGTCGGACTTGGCTCCGATTCGTTTTGCCCAACAGCTTGAGCAACATCAATGTGAATATGCTGGTTTCAATCTGTTTGTTGGAGATCGTGAACAAGCCGTTTATATGAGTAATCGCGGTGAAGCGCCCCAAGTGCTGGCCAAAGGGGTGTATGTGGTTTCCAATGGTTTGATGACGGAGCATTGGGAAAAGACCCGACATCTACGGAAACGCTTTACCCAAGAGCTGTTGCCAATGTTGCAAGGCGGGCATAGTAGTGAAGCGGAGTTGCAATACGCAGTTTGGGATATTTTGGAGGATGAGCGAAAAATCATTCCCGAGTTACTGCCAGATACGGGCATTAGTGCTGAAATGGAAGCGTTATTGTCCTCGACTTTTATTCAGAGTCCAGTCTATGGCACACGTTGCTCTAATTTCCTCAGAATGAGCCACCAAGGTTGGCAATGGCTGGAAAAATCACAGCAAGGTGAAACGCAAGGGCAGATCATTCAGTTGCAAACCCCTTTGAATTGTTCAAAATGACACATAAAAAATGCCAACACTAGGTCGGCATTTTTTGATTATGGATTAAACACCTGCGATCACACCGCCATCTTTACGGGTAATTACGACTGTTGCGGAACGTGGACGTGCGGTGCTGTTGTTTGGATCAGTTTGGGTTGCTGGCCAGTGGCTGGTTGCAGCATCATAACTGTCTGAGTCTTCACCTGGATGCTGCACATTAATGAAGATCGCTTTGTAATCTGGGGTCATGGCAATCCCCGTGATCTCACATTCTTTCGGTCCAACCAAGAAGCGACGTAAGGTTTTATCCGTCACTTGAGCACCAGCAATGGTCGCTTGACCGCTGATCGCTGTTGTTGCTCCACCATCCCCAATTTGACCCGGTAGTGCTGCCAACATCATGCAGTTGGTTACATCAGTATAGGCACCATCATCCGTTTGAATCCACAGTACCCCACGTGGGTCGAACCACATGCCGTCTGGAGATGACAAATCATTATTGTCAGTCAAACCCGATAAATTAATGTTTGAATCCATTGAGGCTTCAGAACCAAACAGGTAGATGTCCCAAGCGAAAGAGGTCGCTGTGGTCTTGTCCCCTGTTTCTTTAAAGCGGATAATATGACCGTTGACGTTGCCTTTACCGCCTTCAGGGTCGGTATAGTTACGTGGGTTGGCTGCATCGGTTGGATAGTCTGAGCCGCGTTTCGAGTTATTGGTCAAAGTCACATAAACTTCACCATTCACAGGGTTAACTGTTGCCCATTCTGGACGGTCCATTTTGGTTGCACCCAAGGCATCGGCTGCAAGGCGGGCAAAAGTCACGACATCCGCTTGTGAGCTAAATGGATAGATACTATTGGATACATCTAAACCATTCTTACCGTGGCTGAGTTCTAGCCATTCACCTGAACCATCACTGTTGAATTTAGCGACATATAACGTACCGTTATTCATGTATTTGTCGCCAGCGGTATAACCACCGTTCACGTCTTTACTGTCCCAGTTGGCAGAAGAAACAAATTTATAGATGTATTCACCGCGTGAGTCATCGCCCATATAGAAAGCTAAAGGTTCACCTTCTACCGCACGACAAGCGCTGTCTTCATGGGCGAAACGACCCAAAGAGGTACGCTTCACTGGGTTTTCACTACGGCTAAATGGGTCAATCTCGACCATCCAGCCAAAGGTATTTGGACCATTACGATAGTCTGAAATAGCTTGGTCAGCGACGGCATCAGCATTCCAGCGGTCATACAGGTCTTGAGATTCAAGTAGACCTTGAGCCGTTTCCCAGCCGTAGCGCGAGCTAGAACCGGCCTTTAAACCATAGCGCTTAAGGGCAATGATTTCTGCTGCACTGCGTTTTTCATCATCGGTGCTGCTACGGGCAAAGTAACCAATAAAGTTTTCTTCTGTGGTGAGGTAGGTGCCCCAAGGGGTATAACCGTTACCACAGTTGTTATGTGTACCACGGGTTTGCTTGCCAGCTGGAGAAAACTTGGTTTTGACTAAATCTGACTCTGCTGCTGCACCGGCAAAATCCATGACGGTTGAAGCGGTAATACGACGGTTAAACAGTGAGTTTTTTACGATCTCAACTTTTTGTGTCGAGTTGTCTTTTTTAATATGAACGACTGAAACACCATGGGCATTGGTTTCACGAATCACTTCATCTTCAGGGCGACGACCATCGACTTTGGTGGCTCCTGTCTGGTGTAAGAAGGTTTGGTTGATGTATTCATGGTTCATGACCAGTAAACCTTCGGTAGACACCGTGTCATCGAATTTACCAGTACTGTTGTTTAATCCAAAGTAGTGCATGCCATCATGGCAGTCACCAGAGCGGAACTGGAAGCTTGGACCAGAAGGAACATTGTTGTCGTCCCAATCAGCATAGCTTGGGTTGATTGAGTCACCTAGTGCATATAAGACCGTTGCTTGATAGCCTTCGGGTACGGTCACGATGTCATTCAGGTTTTTATCAACCACAGAGAAGGTTAATTCGGTTGGTTTTTGATCTGGATCTACAGGAGTGCTTGGCGGGGTTGAATTATCATCATCGTCGCTACACGCGGTTAATGAGGATGCCAAAGCTAGCGCGACTGCACCGCTTGCGGTTTTCCCAATCAAGCTACGACGAGTCATACGTTGTTCTAAAATGTCACGGAAATGCACATTGTTAGAGGTGTTGTTATCTAGTTCCTGATCTTCATGATATGGCGTCAGCTCGGTCATGATTTTTCCCAATTCATCAATAAGTTATAAAGTCCTCATTAACTTATGGAATAAATATGACAAAGCTTTTACCAAACAGTGAAAATCTGGTGAAGAAATCAAGTCACTTTGATGAAAAAAAAGCAGACCGAAGTCTGCCGAGTTAAACCCGTAGTGTTTAGACCATACGTCGTTGCTTTTCAATCAGCTTGCCAAAAAATAGACCGAGCTCAAATAGCAACCACATCGGCACTGCCAGCATAATCATGGATAAGGCATCGGGTGGGGTAACAAACATGGAGACAAAGAAACAACCGACCACAATAAAGCGGCGCTTCTCGACCAATTGCTGTGTTGAAACCAGACCAATTAAAATGAGCAGCAGGGTGATCACTGGAATTTCAAAGGTTAGGCCAAATACCAAAAACAGTTTTAAACAGAAAGTGAGATAGCTATTAATGTCGGTCATGGGCGCCACAGTTTCGGGTGTGACACTCATAAAGAAATGTAAGATGGAAGGCAAAGCTACATAGTAGGCAAAGGCAATGCCTGCATAAAACAAAGCAATACTGCCGACCAAAAGTGGCAGGGCAAGCGATTTTTCTTTTTCATATAGAGCAGGCTTAATAAAAGCCCAAACCTGATAAATGATGAACGGCATGGCAAGCATCAGTGCCACAAAAAAATTCAGCTTAAAAGGCGCCATGAAGGTGGCTGTTACATCAGTTGCAATCATCGACGATGACACGGGCAACTGTGCACGTAAGGGTTCAGACATTAACTGGTAGGTGTGATTTGCAAAGGGCAATAGGCAAAAAAACAGTGCGATTAATAAGCCGACAACTTTGAACAAATGCTGCCTTAAAGCCACCAAATGCTTGGTAATCGGCATTTCTTCTAAAGGGGCTTGGGGTTGTTGTAATGGGCTGGGTAAATTCTGAGATTCTATGGGCATGTTCATACCGCCACCTTTAATTCGGGTAATTGAACAAGAGCATCTGTAGTCGGTGCCATGCTTTTATCTGTTTTTGATTCAGGACAATGAAACGGATGACGATGAATCATGGAGCATTTGTGCTCCGTAAGCGGAATATAATTTAAAATTAAATTTTTATTTTCAGTAACGCTGTTTTGCTGTTGTTGTTCGATCACGCTATGACTTTGTTGTTGTAATTCCTGCATTTGAGCTTGCATTTTTAGCTCAAGTTCTTGAATACGTTTCATTTCATTTTGCATTTGTTCGCGTAGTTCAGACATCCGTAATTCCCGGTCAATATCATTTTGGACATTGCTGATCATACGTTTCAGTTTGCCATACCATTTGCCTGCAAAACGTGCAGCTTCAGGAAGCTTATCTGGTCCGAGCACCAATAATGCAATGATGCCGAAGGTCAGTAACTCCGTCATTCCAATATTGAGCATATGCTGAATACCTACAAATTAAGAACGTGTTGAAGATTTAACTTCAGCCGTCGTTTGATGTTCGAGAGTACGTGGTTCACTCAGTGTTGATGTTGTTTCATCTTCTTTAACGGATTTTTTAAAATCTTTGATTGCACCACCGACATCTTTGCCGAGATTTTTGAGTTTTGATGTGCCAAACAACAAAATCACCACGATAACAAAAATCAGTACGTGCCAAATTGATAAGCCTGCCATTGTTTTTTCCTCTTTTTAATTTAAGCCATATCACAACAGCTTGGTATGACAGCGGTGTGACGCTCAGGTTGCAGTTTTAA
This sequence comes from Acinetobacter sp. GXMZU3951, assembly GCF_054457875.1. Lineage (NCBI taxonomy): Bacteria > Pseudomonadati > Pseudomonadota > Gammaproteobacteria > Moraxellales > Moraxellaceae > Acinetobacter > Acinetobacter sp. GXMZU3951. The sequence continues at coordinate 221,056 of NZ_JBTLFO010000006.1, forward strand.
GACAGCTCGGCAAAATACAGGCAAACATGCAAGTAGCAGTGCTATGATGATTTTGTGAAATTTCAAGGAAATTCAGGTGAATTTGCTGCTACCGGTGCTGGCATTTATAACAGGATTCATTCTCGCAACCAGCAGGTTTGCGCCTCAGCTCAAGACTGGACTATCGAGTCTGCTCGCACGTTGTTTTATTCCGATAGTGATTATTTACAACATGGTGTTTTATCAGGTTGGCAGTTTGAGCCTGATGTTGTTCAGCTTTATGGTTGCTGTAGTACTCTTCTATTTTTTCTACGCTTTTTCCAAGAATAAACTGAAAGCATTGTGCTTTAGTTACGTCAACATGGCCTGGTTGGGCTTTCCATTAGCAATCGCTTTGTTTGGTTCACAAATCAGTGCAGCGATGGTGGCACTGTATATTGGCGGATCAATTTTTGGCAATGTGTGGGCAGTCACTGCGGTTAGTGCGACTCCGCAGCCACTCTCTTTGCTTTTGAAAAAAATTATGCGCTCTCCGCCAATGATAGCCTTGAGTTTAGCTGTACTTTTTCGTGAGATGGGGATGCAGTACTGGTCGGTCCATCAGGGGCTCGATGGGCTGTATAGCGCAGCCAAATTTGGCATGAGCTTTTCAGGCATGTGTGTGCTGGGCATGTGGTTAAGACATACTAAGGTGTACGCAACTGACTTGTGGCAAAGTAGCAAAATGGCGGCACTAAAATTACTCTGTGGCATCGTACTTTGCGGTTTGACCTATTATTTGGTCCCTATTCCGCATATCGAACACTATATCGGTGTGATGTTTTTACTGTTTTGTTTGCCGCCGGCTGCCAATATTGTGGCTTTGGAAACCCATTATCAGGGTACCGGAACCTCAGCAAAGTATATTGCTTCAGGGACAATTGTGAGTTGCGTGGTGGTGAGTCTGTATGGAGCTTTACTGCATCTGTTTTCTTGAGGTGGAGCTCTCTCCTGAGCGGAGAGAGAACTTGAAACATAAACAGATGGGAACGTTATTTTTCTAAACTGTGCTTAAATAATTGCATGGCTTGACCGCGATGACTGATCTTATTTTTTTCTGCCTTTGAAAGTTCGGCACTGCTCAGTCCAAGTTCAGGTAGCCAGAACAGCGGATCATAACCAAAACCGTTTTCACCCCGTGCAGCTTCGAGTACTTCACCTGTCCAAATGCCTTGGAAAATTTGTGGTAGCGGATCATCGGCATGTTGCACCAATGCCAGTACGCAAACGAACATGGCTTCAATCACCTCACCCTCTTTACGCAATGGTTGGAGTTCGGCCAAGAGTTTCTGATTGTTGGCCGCATCATCGCCATGTTCACCTGCAAAACGCGCAGAATAGATGCCTGGTGCACCGCCTAAAACCGGCACGCAAATGCCCGAATCATCGGCAATTGCAGGTTTGCCTGAAATACGGCTGGCATGGCGGGCTTTAATGATGGCATTTTCAACAAAGCTCAAGCCATCTTCAACCGCATCTTCAATGTTCAGTTGCCCTTGTGGCACAACGTGGACTGGGAGTTGAAGCTCGGCAAAGAGTTTCTCAAATTCAGCAATTTTACCTTTGTTATTACTGGCAAGTACCAATGTGCCTTGAGATAGCCAATCTTGTGCAGACATGAAAATTACCCTTATGTTGGAATTGGCTTAGTGTAGTCGATTTTAGCCGCCATCAAGCAGGCGATTTTTTGAATGAGATTGAGAGCGCACGAAAATTAATCTGGCTTTTCGTGTTTGCAAAACTTGCCAGTCCAAACCACAGGGCAATAAAAAAGCACCCGAAGGTGCTTTTAAAATGCAACACAAATTACTGTGCCTGAATCCATTTGTCCGCACGGTCACGTGCCAAACGAATCTGGTCTTGAGTCAAGTTGGCCGCCAAAGCAGTTTTCTTGCCTTCAGACATCGAAATCACTTTGTTGTCGAGCATGCCATCACGGGTAGAAAGTTCGTACCACTGGTAAGCACCAATGTAGTTTTTCTTTTGCTCTTCCATCATGGCAAGGTTAAAGCTGGCACGGTTGTCGCCATGGCTGGCTGCCTTTTCAAAGTATTGGCGAGCCAAAGTTTCATTCTTGGCCACACCGACGCCATCGGCATACATACGACCAACATTTAACTGAGCAGGGGATAAACCCTGATCAGCAGCAGCTTTAAACCAAGCAAACGCCTGACGGTCATCTTGCTTAATGTCTTTACCAGTTTGGTATTTGGTGCCTAAGTAAAACTGTGCCGCAGGTTGTCCTGCTTTTGCCGCTTTCACTAGGTTACCAATGTCCATGGTAGAATATTGGGCAGCTTGACTAGCAATGGAAGCAGATGGCGAAACATACTCAGCATGAGACTGAATGCTAAAAAGTCCAAAAACTAGTGTGCTTAGTAATAATTTTTTCATAGTGCGCTCACTCGATAAATTGCGACTTCACCAAACAGATTCGGGATATGTTTACTCAGTAAACTACCTTGCTGATCCCCATTTACGGCAAGTCGATTAATTATTCGGATGTTGTTTTCTGCACAAAGTGCTTCAAAATCACGAAAAGTACATAAGTGGATATTTGGAGTATTATACCACATATACGGTAATGCTTCTGAAACAGGCATCATTCCCTTTAATGCTAAGAAAGAACGTGTCTTCCAATGCGCAAAGTTTGGAAAGGTAATAATGGCTTGTTTCCCCACGCGCACCATATCACGTAATAATACGTCAGGCGCATCTACTGCTTGCAAAGCTTGTGCCATGACCACATAGTCGAAAGACTGGTCGGCAAAACGACTTAAACCTAAATTTAAGTCCTGCTGAATAATATTTAACCCTCGACTGATGGCAATTGCAATCTTTTCCTGATCAATTTCTAAGCCATATGCACGAATGTTGTGCTGTTTGCTCATGTGTGCCAGCAATTCGCCATCACCACAGCCCAAGTCAAGCACTTTAGAGTCTGGTTTAATCCATGCCTCTGCCAGTTGATGATCGATACGCATTACACAGCCTCCTTAGGGGTAGATTTAAGCTGTTCTTCACCACCTAAAAATGCACGTAATGATTTGACATACAGCGGAATCGGGAACAAGAACGAATCATGACCTTGTTCTGCGCTAATATCTAAATAGCTGACCGGTTTATGATTGGTAATTAAAGCATCTACAATTTCTTGTGAACGTTCAGGCGTAAAGCGCCAGTCCGTGGTAAATGACACCACCAGAAACTTACATTGGGTCTGAGACATCGCTTGGGTCAATGAATGTTCGTATTCACGGGAAGGGTCAAAGTAATCCAGTGCCTTGGTCATTATCAGATAAGTATTGGCATCAAAATTACGGCTGAACTGTTCGCCTTGGTAACGTAAATAGCTTTCGACTTGGAATTCGACATCAAAACCGTACATAAATTTGCCGGATTTTAAGTCACGTCCAAATTTTTGTTTCATGGCTTCTTCAGACAGGTAGGTAATGTGACCAACCATACGCGCCAAAATTAAGCCGCGTTTCGGATAGCTGTCATGTTCTAAATAACGACCTTGATGAAAGTCAGGATCCGACAAGATCGACTGACGCGCCACCTCGTTAAAAGCAATATTCTGTGCGGAGAGTTTTGGCGCGCTGGCAATAATCACGCATTTCTGTAAACGCTCAGGATAATCGACCGACCATTGTAACGCCTGCATACCGCCCAAAGATCCACCAATAATCGCATACCAAGTTTGAATACCTAAGCGATCAGACAGCATGGCTTGGGTTTTGACCCAGTCTCGCACGGTGACTAAAGGAAAGTCGGGGCCATAGGGACGATTGTCATTTTCTGGATTGGGTGAGATAGGACCCGTAGAGCCACTACAGCCGCCAATATTATTTAAGGCAACTACAAAGAATTTAGAAGTATCAATCGCTTTACCAGGACCAATACACGCATCCCACCAACCTGCTTTTTTATCATCTGCATGATGATAACCCGCAGCATGGTGATGTCCCGACAAGGCGTGACAAATGAGAATGGCATTCGAGTGATCTGCGTTGAGCGTGCCGTAGGTTTCAACCATCATTTCAAAACGTGGTAAAACACGACCACATTCAAGTTCTAACGGCTCTTCGAATTGGAACTTTTGTGGGGTTACGAGGCCCACTGAGTCAGCTGGAAAAGACACAGAAATACTTCGCCTTAAATTTTTTCGATCAATAAACAAAAGGATACCACTTGAGGGTATCCTTTCTAAAGTTTTTTTATGCTTAAACTGCGGCAGCAATCACTTGTTCAGTGCTAAGCACACCTTGTTCAATTAAGCGATTGGTACAAGCAAGGATTGCTTCAATCGATGCCGTAACAATGTTGTCATGGACGCCAGCACCAAAGGCCGACTTACCAGTACCTTTCACCTGAATCTCAATCAAGGCCAAGGCTTTCGCATGTGCGCCAGAGCTAATGCTGCGTTCTTCATAGTTCAAGACATCAATTGGTAATTGAAGTGCATTCAACATTGCAGAAATCGGGCCGTTACCTTCACCACGTAAATGTTGAGTTTCACCATTAAGTTCGATATCTAACTCAATCACTTGGTTGCCATTTTCATCCGACAAACGGTAATTTTTCGCTGAATAATGTGCATCTTTGGTTCCAACATAGGTGCTTTGGAACAAGCCCCAGATTTGTTGTGCTGAAACTTCGACCCCTTCTTCATCCGCTACTTGCTGAACCACTTGTGAGAATTCAATTTGCAAACGACGCGGCAACACCACGTTGTAGTTCGATTCTAACAAGTATGAAATACCACCTTTACCTGACTGTGAGTTAACACGAATCACCGCATCGTAGTCACGACCCAAGTCTTTTGGATCGATTGGTAAGTATGGCATGTCCCAGATTTCTTCATTTTTCTGGTATTCAAAACCTTTTTTAATCGCGTCTTGGTGTGAACCAGAGAACGCTGTGAAGACCAAGTCACCAGCATATGGATGACGTGGATGGACAGGTAAACCCGTACATTCTTCTACAGTGGCAATGACTTCATTAATGTTGGAGAAGTCCAAGTTTGGTGCCACACCTTGGGTGTACATGTTTAAGGCAATTGCTGCTACGTCAACGTTACCTGTACGTTCACCATTCCCAAACACACAACCTTCTACACGGTCAGCACCCGCCATAATCGCCAATTCAGAAGCGGCGATACCACAGCCACGATCATTGTGACAGTGCACAGAAATAATCACGCCGTCACGACGGGCAATGTTACGGTGCATCCATTCAATTTGGTCGGCATAAACATTTGGTGTAGATACTTCTACGGTTGCAGGCAAGTTCAAAATGACTTTCTGTTCTGGGCGAGCATCCCAGATTTCAGTCACAGCATCACAGACGTCTTTGGCAACTTCTAATTCAGTTGCAGAGAAACATTCTGGGCTGTATTGGAAGACCCACTCAGTTTCTGGTTGCTGTGCTGCATATTCTTTGACTTTTTCTGCTGCGTTAATCGCTAATTGTTTTGCACCTGCAATATCCACATTCAATACTTTTTGACGGAAGGTCGGAGAGTTTGAGTTGTAGATGTGCACAATTGCGCGTTTAGCCCCTTGTAAAGATTCAAAGGTACGTTGAATTAAGTGATCACGTGCTTGAACCAAAACTTCAATATAGACGTCATCAGGAATATGACCTTCTTCAATTAACTTGCGCGTAAAGTCAAAGTCAATTTGCGATGCCGAAGGGAAGCCAATTTCAATATGTTTAAAGCCAATTTTGACCAACATTTGGAACATTTTAAATTTTTGTTCCATGTCCATCGGTTCAAAAATTGCTTGGTTACCGTCACGAAGGTCGGTACTCATCCAAATCGGCGCTTGGGTAATTTCTTTGTTTGGCCATTGACGGTCAGGCAAGTCTACACGCTGGTACATGCGACGGTATTTTTTACTTGGATCAGCCAACATCATGAGGAACTCCTTGTGTAGTGCCGGTTGCTCGGTATTATTAAAATGCAACGTACTACTAATATATGGTGTCTATTTCAACAAAATTAAAGGGATATTCAGGGGGGATTGCTTAAAAATAGCAAAATTTTTATACGCGCGCGTGGCGCAACATCAGGAGATTCATTTTAGGTTGAGCGTGAGTCGGAAAAGCAAAAATATCATTCGTTTTCATCATGTAACCATCAAGATCAAGACAGAGATTTCACTTATGCAATCATTCGCATACAGCTCAATGGAGTCTAGGCGAAAATTGGATATCGTGCAAAGGTTCATCATTTATTCTAATGAGGTTGCAAGGGAAATGTTTTTCTAATTTTGCATTATTATTTTAATATCAGAAAAAATTTCCCAAGAAAATTGTAATTTTTGAAAAACTAGATAAGAAACTGAGATCAATACTTATAATTCTGACCACATTCGAATTAAGTTGTGATAGATATTGGTCAATTTCATCACTTCTGGATAAGCATCATCATGATCTTTACGTAATTGACGAATGCTTTCATCGAGATTGAACAGGAGATGTCGTTTCTGGTCCTCACGTATTAAGCTTTGTACCCAAAAGAAAGAAGCAAAACGTGTACCTCGAGTAATGCTACTCACTTCATGTAAGCTGGTTGCAGGATAGAGCACAACATCGCCTGCGGGTAACTTCACTTCATGATAACCATAGGTGTCTTCAATCACCAAATCGCCACCATCATATTCTTCGGGCTCACTTAAAAATAATGTACAGGATAAATCCGTGCGCATTTGTTGTGAGGTCCCACGAATCAGCCGAATCGAGTTATCAACATGAAAACCAAAACTTTCATGTTCGTCATAGCGGTTAAACAGTGGGGGAATGATTTGATGCGGCAATGCGGCGGCTTGAAAAATTGGATTTTTCCAAATCGCTTGAATTACCAATTCACTCAGGTGATGGGTGAGCGGATCATTTTCGGATAATTGTTGATTTTGTTTGACTGAAGCAGAGAGGGTGCCAGCTGTGACTTTTCCACCCACCCAATTGGCTGTTGCCATCAATTGGCGGAATTCAGCGACTTGTTCTTTGGATAAAACATTTGGAATGTGATGAATCACAGCCTATATCCTTCTTAATAAATGGTTATAAAAATAGCCTCTGGGCAGAGGCTATTTTATCTTAACTTAAGTTAATTCCATAATTAATATATGGAATTAAGTCTTAGTATTTAAAGTTGATGGCCAATACCGCATTGCGACCATTGCCTTCAAATGCGTAGTGTGCAGCATGAGCACTCGTGAAATAACGTTTATCTGAAATATTATTTACATTCAGCTGAACATTCACATTGCGGTTTACATCATATTTCGCCATGGCATTGTAAATGGTGTAAGTCGGTAAGTATTTTGGCGCAGTTGTGTTAACAAAAACTTGATCACGATATTCTGCGCCTGCACCCAAAGTTAACTTCGGCATAACACGGTAAGTTGACCATAGTGTTGCGCTGTTTTTCGCGACGAATGGTAGTGGTTTACCTTCTTGTGCGATTGCATTGTATGCCGCTTTAGTGATTTCGCTGTCTAAGTAGCTATAACCCGTTGAAACTTCCCATTTGTTGGTAATTTTACCGTTTAAGCTGACTTCGAAACCATCAACACGGCTTTCACCTGCATTCGCTGTTGTAGTTGGGTCAATCTGAATACGAGTATTTTGTTTCTCAGTACGGAAAATGGCAGCAGTTAAGTTGGCACGATTATTAAATAAGTCCCATTTGGTCCCAATTTCAAAAGTACGTGCTTCTTCTGGCTTGAGGGCATTAGCTGTTGCACTTGCAATACCAGAATCGCTGATAGAGTCTGAACTTGAATCACCTTCTGCTAAAACACCTACAGGATTAGCTGAAGTAGCGTAACTTAAATAAATGCTACCTTCTTCTGTTGGTTTAAAAACTAAACCAGCTTGGTAAGTGAAGAAATCTGTATCACTTTCTAATTTGTCACCCGCTTTATGAGGTATACGTCCCGCTACGTCTTTATTGTATTTTTTCTCAGTTTCAAATTTATCCCAACGGATACCTAAGTTAAGTAACCATTGTGGGTTAAATTCAATGCTATCTAAAGCATACACAGACATGGTTTGGCTACGAGTAGTAGACTGGCCTTTAATGCTACCAATAGTATCGGTAAACAAACCGTTACCTGGATTGTTTAAACTTGTACACCAGCCATTTGACATAGCAGCAGTTGAAGTACAGTTTTTAATATTGCTGTCTAAAATGGTCGATGTAGTTTCACCAGCAGCATTGGTAAAAGTATGTACACCTTGATCGGTTTCTTGCAGGCTCCATTCGGTTCCTACATTAAACGAGTGTTTTAATGCACCAGTATTGAATTTACCGCGCAACGATAATTGGTCGCTATACGCATCAGTATCCAAAATACGGGTTAGAGCACGACGAGCAACAGTACCACGGTAGATGTTGCCTTTAGAGTCATCTGCATTGGTGTAGATATAATCAGATTTAGATTTGTTATACGTGGCAATGTTCGACAAAGTCAGGTTGTCATTGAAATCATGCTCGAGTTTGAAAGTCGCAATTTGATTTTCACGTTTATCAAAGTCGCGAGCTTTCCAGCCGTAGTAGGTACCCGCTTTAACGCTGACAGGTTTACCATCGCCTGGTGTTACTGTTACGCCAGCAGGAGGGCTGCTTGGATTGGCATTGTTGAATGGGATACCTGCATCTGGCTCATCATTGCTGCGTAAATAATAATAGCCTACAGAACCGCGAGTATCAGAACCTAGACCAAAGGCGAGACTGGTTGCAATACCCGCACGCGCAAATTCAGCACCATCACTTTGTCCGGCTTTTTCATTTTCATGCCCCATGACAATGACACGACCAGCCACGCCATTACCAAAATCTTTGTTGGCATCTAACTGAATGTGCTTATAGTTGTCGGTTCCGCCTTGAACGCTGCCTTGATAAGTGTCGCCTTCATGAGCAACTTTAGGAATCAGGTTAATGCTTCCGCCAACGCTACCACCGCCACCAAGAGCAGAAGATGAGCCTTTAATGACTTCAACCTGTTCAATGGCAAACATGTCGCGGCTTTGAGAAGTAGTATTACGAACCCCATCCACATAGATAGACGATTGACCGCTATAACCACGAATATATGGCATGTCTGTAAAAGGTGTACCGCCTTCACCAGCACCCAAAGTGATCCCTGGTTCATAGCGTAAGGCTTCTAACAACGTATTTGAATTGGTTTCTTTGAGTAATTTTTGCGAAAGCACAGAAACGGATTTAGGCGTATCTTTTAGTGGTGCGACAAATTTTGCATTTGCAGATTGATCAACTTTTAAAGATTCTTCTTGAGTTGCTTCAGTATGAATTGTTGGAAGTTGTGTCGCGTCATCCTGAGCGATTGCAGTTGTTGCGATAACAGATAAAGAAGAGGCAATTGCCGTCGACACTAATTTTTTACGCGTTTTAATAAAAGACATTTCTGAACTCACAAAGAGTAGTAAAAATTCGTATGCGAATAATAATAATTCTTATTTATTTTACCAATTGTAAATGATTGGAATTGTCGATTAATAGGCGTAATGAAAATGTAAAAATTAATGAGATTGTGTAACATTTTGTATGTAACTGCATGATTTTATATAAATATAGAAAAACCCTGCCAAAACAGGGTTTTTTATTGGGATTTTAAATATTAAAAGTCGTAAGAGATAGATAGCCAGTAGTTACGCCCAGAAATATACGTTCCAGACATTCCAGAACCGATGGAAAGGTACTTATAGGCTTGTTGTACATCACCATTTAAGTCGTAGTAGTCCATGTATTCGGTAAAGTCTTTGTCTAATAAATTGTTTACAGCGGCATTAATACGCACCTGATCGCTGAGTTGATAACTGGTACCTAAGTTAAATAAGTTATAACCAGAGAATTCATTACCAGTTTGCTGCTGAATATTCAGCGCATCACCAGTTTGGCTTTCTAAGTAGCGTGGACGACCAGATTGATATTCATGTTGTAACCACAGATCAAAGGCATCGTTGATGTGCCATGTCGACGTCAGATTGAATAGATGTTTAGCGGTTGATTCAAGTGCATAGCCTTTGTTTTCACCTTTGGTAATTTCAGATTCGGTAAAGGTATAAGCGGCTTTAATGTCCCACTCGGGAATGATTTGATATTTTAGTGAAGTTTCGAGTCCATAAATTTCTGCCTCGTCTGCATTAAAGCTCTTGGAATAAGATGTCACACCACTGCCTAAGCCAGAACAATCACTAAGACTGCAATCAAACTTTTTCGATACAATTTTATCTTCGACGATATTAAAGAAAGCGGTGGTATTAAAATCGAGTCGGTCTGTCGGCTGGTAATTTAAACCCAGTTCATAATTGACTGAGGTTTCTGGCTTTAAATCTGGATTGCCCAGTACAGGCGTTGTACCTTGGCCGCTAAAGTTAATAATGCCATTGTGTAAGGCTTTGGCAGAAGGAGCTTTGTAGCCTGTACTCACACCACCTTTAATAGTCAAAGCATCTGTGGTATTCCAGACCAGATAGGCACGCGGACTAAAATGCCCGCCAAAACCTGAATGGTCTTCATAGCGTCCGCCAAAGGTAAAATGTAAATTATCCAATAGATTCCACTCATCTTCAGCATAGAATGAGTAGGAATCCTTCTCGAACGTCGCACCTAAGCCCGCAATATCATCCACACTTTCAGCTTTTTTGTATTCTGCACCTAAAGTCAATTTATGGTTTTTGAGTGTGGTAATGATGTGGCTGTCTGCAACTAAATCTGTATTTTCTAATGTACGATCACGACCTGCATACGCATTATTGGGGAAAGTATTGGTTGGAATTGTACGCCCAATGGTTTCTGTCTTGGTTTGGCTGATATAGGTGTTCCAAGTACCAAAGTCATAATTACCATCATGACCAAGAGAATACTGCTCACGGTTAAACTCTAATTCATCTTTATAGCCGCGTGCTCGAGCAGGAGTATCTTGGGTACCTAAACGGTTTCCTGCATTGCTATAGCTTTGTTTTGAATGAAAGGCATCAGCCCAAAGTGAATTCTGGTCATTCAAACTCAGATTGAGTTTACCGCCAACATCATAGTTATCCGCTTCACTCGGTCGAGGGTCACGTGAGGTTGAGCCAGTAACGATACGTTCAGAACTTTGACGATCTAAATAGCTCCCTCGAAGCTGTAGACCAAGACGGTTTTCAATGATGGGACCATTGAGTAAAAAGCTCGTTTTCCATGAGTCAGCTTCAGCTTTATGCTCCATCATATTGCCACTTACAGTAACATTACCATGCCATTCATTACTGATTTTTTTGGTAATAATGTTGATGACACCTCCCATTGCTTCGGAACCGTAGCGAGTAGCCATTGGACCACGAATCACTTCAATACGTTCAATCGCCGAAAGAGGAGGGAGAAAGCTATTGGAAGTTTCTCCAAAGCCATTTGGCGTTACATCAGAAGATGTGGTTTGGCGTCGCCCATCAATTAAAATTAGACTGTAATCATTGCCTAAACCGCGCATTTTGATGTTTAATCCTGCGGTTTTACCGACACCTGAGCGGATGTCAATTCCAGGCACATCGGCTAACAGATCTGCAATATTGCTCGCATTTTTTCGTTCAATATCTTCTTTAGTTACTACACTGATGCTAGCAGGCGCATTTTTAATATCTTGTTCAAACCCCGCTGCGGAAACCACAATGGTGGAGAGTTGATGCGTAGAGGAGGAGTTTTCTGTACGACTTTCCGCAAAAGCAGCACTGCTCGATAAACTGAGTATCGCAAAGGTAAGGGGGCGAAGGTTGAACTTACTCATAAATAGAATTCCAAAGTTGGACGAGATAAATATCTGAAAATAAAAATAAATATTATGTTTGCGTATATGATAATGATAAAGTTTATCATTTGCAATAATTGCCGTTTAAAAAAGGAGAAATGATCGGAAATTTAGAAAAAGAAACAAAAGACCAAAAGAAATAAGATAAAATCCTGTAGTTTAAACATCCAGTTTTGTATATCTTTAAATGTTGTCATATAATGTGGCACTTTTTTATAAACTGTTATTACTAAATTTCGAGGAAGCCATGCAAGTAACTTCTGAAGCGGTTTCGGGCGTTGCCCGTCGTTTAAATGTATCTGTACCGACGAGCCGTGTGAACGAGCAATTTGAAGCACGTTTAAAACGCACTGCTAAAACTGTAAAGATTAACGGCTTCCGTCCAGGTAAAGTGCCATTAAACGTAGTTCGCCGTGAATATGGCGCGGGTATTTACCAAGAAGTGGTAAATGACGTAATCCGTGACACAGTATTCGAAGCAATTCAACAAGAAAAAATCAATGCTGTTGGCATGCCAAACATTGACAAAGTGGAAAACAAAGACGACGCGCTTGTATACGAAGCGACTGTTGAAGTTTATCCAGAAGTTGACGTTAAATTTGAAGGTTTAGAAGTTGAACGTAAAGCGTCTACAGTAGAAGACAAAGACGTTGATCAAATGATCGAAAACCTGCAAAAGCAACGTGCAACTTGGGCTGAAACCAAAGGCATGGCGAAAAAAGACATGCAAGTAACTTTCGATTTCGAAGGTACTGTTGATGGTGAGAAGTTTGAAGGTGGCGCAGCTGAAGACTTTAAACTTGTATTAGGTTCTGGTCGTATGATCCCTGGCTTCGAAGACGGTATCGTTGGTATGAAGAAAGGCGAAGAGAAAGTTATTGACGTAACTTTCCCTGAAGACTACCAAGCAGAGAACCTTGCAGGTAAAGCAGCGCAATTCAAAATCACTGTGAAGCTTGTTGAAAAGCAAAAACTTCCAGAAGTTGACGCTGAATTCCTTCAAATCTTTGGTTTAACTGAAGAAGAAGGCGTTGAGAAGTTAAAAGCTGACGTACGTAAAAACATGGAACGCGAAGTGAAAAATGGTCTTCGTAACCAAGTGAAAGGCGCAACTTTTGATGCTTTAGTTGCTGCAAACGAAGTTGAACTTCCAGCAGCAATGGTTGCTCAAGAAATTGACCGTCAACGTCAACAAATGATCCAACAGTTCACACAACAGTTTGGTGCTCAAGGTGCTAAAGCATTTGACAGCAGCATGCTTCCAGATGAATTGTTCAAAGAGCAAGCTGAGAAATCTGTAAAACTTGGCGTATTGGTAAGCAAAGTATTAGCGGATGCTAAACTTGAAGTTGACCAAGCACGTGTTGAAGCTTACATCGAAGACATGGCTTCTTCTTACGAAGATCCTACAGAAGTAATTGAATACTTCAAAAATGACAAGCAACAACGTTCACAAATTGAAGCTGTTGTTTTAGAAGATCAAGTTGTTGATCACATTTTAGCAGCTGCGAAAGTAACTGATAAAACTGTGAGCTATGAAGAATTGTTGAAAGAGCAACAAGCTCGTCAACAAGGCTAATCAGCTTGAGTTAAAAAAGGCGCTTTAAGCGCCTTTTTTTATCTCAGCAGTGCATCGACTTGTCCTAAATTCACAAAGCTTATGCAAAAAATATCTGTTATTTAATGGGGAATATTTTGCAATTTCGGTCATTATCCCTCATATTGTGGATATGGGTTAAGTCACAAAAAATTTAGGAATAAATAAACGTATGTATGTTCCAACTATTGAAAACGCGTTAGTCCCTGTTGTAGTTGAGCAATCGTCTCGTGGTGAACGTTCATTTGATATTTTTTCGCGCCTTTTGCGTGAACGCGTTATTTTCTTAACGGGTGAAGTGGAAGACAACATGGCCAATTTAATTGTGGCGCAGATGTTGTTTTTAGAAGCAGAGAACCCAGATAAAGATATTCATTTATACATTAACTCGCCAGGTGGTTCAGTAACTGCGGGTATGGCAATTTACGATACCATGCAGTTTATTAAGCCAGATGTTGTGACTTACTGTATGGGTCAGGCTGCATCGATGGGTGCATTCTTACTCAACGCAGGTGCGAAAGGTAAACGTTATTGTTTAGAAAATGCACGTGTTATGATTCACCAACCGCTTGGTGGTTTCCGTGGTCAAGCATCGGATATTGAAATCCATGCGCGTGAGATTTTATTCATTAAAGAGCGTTTAAACCGCTTAATGGCAGAGCATAGTGGTCAAGACTATGAAACTGTGGCAAGAGATACAGACCGTGACAACTTTATGACTGCACAGGCAGCGAAAGAATACGGTCTTGTGGATGAAGTGCTTAGCAAACGTCCATAAGTTTTAAGATTTTAGTATTGGAGTAAATATGTCCGAACATCCTCAAGGACAAAAGCATTGTTCATTTTGCGGTAAAACGCAGTCTGAAGTCGGGAAACTGATTGCAGGTGAGGACGCGTACATCTGTAATGAATGTGTGGACGTATGCCTAGACTTAGTACAAACCAGTCAACAGGTCGAATCTGGTGACTGGGCGGCTAAGCCTTTGCCGAAACCTCAAGAAATTCGTGCGGCACTCGATCAGTATGTGATTGGTCAAGATGTGGCGAAGAAAACCCTTTCAGTTGCAGTTTATAACCACTATAAGCGTCTTAAAGTGACCCATGGTGGACATAAGCACGACGACGCGGTTGAGATTGCGAAAAGTAATATTCTGTTGGTCGGACCAACAGGCTCGGGTAAAACTTTACTGGCTCAGACGCTAGCACGTTTATTAGATGTGCCTTTTGCCATGGCGGATGCGACGACACTGACCGAAGCAGGTTATGTGGGTGAAGATGTTGAAAACATCGTGCAGAAGTTATTACAAAAAGCGGATTACGATGTAGAAAAGGCGCAAAAGGGCATTATCTATATCGATGAGATCGATAAAATTACCCGTAAATCGGAAAATCCATCGATTACTCGAGATGTTTCGGGTGAAGGTGTACAGCAAGCCTTGCTGAAAATGATTGAAGGGACTGTGGCATCGATTCCACCTCAAGGTGGTCGTAAGCATCCGCAGCAAGAATTTATCCAGATTGATACCTCGAATATCTTGTTTATCTGTGGCGGTGCATTCTCAGGTCTAGAGAAAATTGTACAACAGCGTCAAGAGAAGGGTGGTATTGGCTTTACGGCAGATGTGAAGAAGAAAGATGAAGGCAAACAGCTTTCAGATTTGTTCCGTCAAGTTGAAGCGACAGATTTGGTGAAATTCGGTTTAATCCCTGAATTTATTGGTCGTTTGCCTGTAATTGCGACTTTGGATGAGTTGGATGAAGAAGCACTCATGCAAATTCTGACTGAACCCAAAAATGCTTTAACTCGTCAGTACCAACATTTGTTTGATATGGAACATGTGGATTTGGTGTTTGAAGAGTCTGCATTACGTGCTGTGGCGAAGAAAGCCCTTGAGCGTAATACGGGTGCGCGTGGTCTGCGTTCGATTCTGGAAAATGCCTTGCTTGAAATTATGTATGACTTACCAAGTCGCACAGATGTCGGGACAGTTGTGGTGAGTGAAGCAGTAATTAACGGTACGGCTAAGCCTGAGTTAAAGCCGGAGCGTCAACCAAAAGCTGCGACTGAAGATACTGCTAAAGTTGATTTAAAGGTGATTAATTCAAAATCAGCTTAAATGGTTATTCGTCTGAAACGTGCGGAAATTTAAGATTTCCGCACGTTTTTTATTTGCAAGCAAAAAGCGCAATGGTAATCTTGGGCAAAGGCGAGGATGCCTAAAATTGTAATAAATTTTAAATTCACACCAATAAATACAAGAAATACGCGGTGAGGGATCAACATGCGTTCGCTTTATCTGATGTTATGTAGCAGTTTATTTTTATTTGGATGTCATAAACAGGTGGTTTTAGAGCAGCCTGAATTAAGTTCAACCCTTGATGCAGTAAATACAAGTCAAGCGCCGGGGCTGGTTGAGCAATACCGTTTCGGCATGACTTCGGTTGGTGGTTGGGTCAATCAGAAGTTGGGACAGCGCTATCATCCTGTGCAACCTCAGCATGATCAGGCTGCCGTGGTCTATCTGTATCGACCCGATAGTAAATGGAATCGTCAGGAAATTGTGGCATCGAGTTTGTTTATTAATAAATATCGTATCCCTAGTCTGCTAAATAATCATTATTACTGGCTAGAGCTACCTGCGGGAACTTATCGTTTATCCAGTAGTCGACCTTTGGGGATTCAACATTTTCAAAAGCCGAAATATCTCGATTTTAGTGTGGAAGCAGGCAAAAGTTATTATGTGAAATACGATGAGGAAAACCTGAATGCGCGTCAGGAAGTTTCCGGTCCTCTGATTCTTGTTCCCAACCAAGTGGGACAACATGAAATCGCCTTTACCCAGTTGAAATCCTCTAGTTATAACTTCGTTGCGCAAGATCAGCAAACAGGAGCGCTGCGGAATACAGCACAAAAAATCAAAGCAGAAAAATATGATGCAGGCTCTGATGTGCAATTAACGCAGCCGTTTAAACTCTGGGATATTCGGACTTGGTAAGTGATCTATGGGTTCTTTTGTGCTTGCTCAAAAAGTGGTGCTAAGGTTTTCTCAATCTGATGGTTGATCTCACGTTGGGTGGCTGGGTCTTGCATCATTTGGGTAGATAAATCCATGCTATTGCGCATGACCTCACTCATCATTTTGCTACTTTTCTTGTTAATCGATTGCCCGAGTGGTGTTTCTAGGAATTGAATATTGGCAAGCACTTCTTCTTCAGTAAAAGTTTTCTGGTAAACATCTTTCAGCATTTGCATAAACTTGGGATCAGAAATTAGCTTGTTACTGAAAGATGCAGTAATGTCCGCGATTTGATTGGCCGCTTTTTGTTGTTCTGGATTTAAGTTTGCTGTGTTAAAGATTTGTTTAATTGTTTCTTCTGCCTGCTGTTGGTAGACAGGGCGCATTTCTTGTTGAGATTGTGCCAAAGTGCCTCGAATATCACTGAGTTTCAGTGCCTTTTCAACGGATGCTTCGCTCGCAGGTTTGGCAAAAGTCGTGAGGCTGAGTGTGCAAAGTACGAGCGTGGTAAATGTCTGCTGTAATTTTTTCATAGTCTTGTGTATTGTCTATCATTATTGAAATAAGAATTTTGGATAAAAAAATACCCTTAACATGACCTTAGCATGTTAAGGGTATTGAAAAAAGCAAAATTTAGGGCTTAGCCTGCTGCAGCATCTACTACAGGAATTTTACCAATTTTAGCTTGCCAGATTTTAGGTGCGGTCGCGTGTACAGAAGTACCATTGACGTCTACCGCAACCGATACAGGCATATCTTTGACTACAAACTTGTAGATCGCTTCCATACCTAAGTCAGCAAAAGCAACGACTTCAGCTTCACGAATGGCTTTAGAGACGAGGTAAGCCGCGCCACCAACAGCCATTAAGTAAGTTGCTTTGTTGTCTTTAATGGCTTCAACAGCAGCAGGACCACGGTCTGCTTTACCGATCATACCGAACATGCCCGTCGCTTCTAAAACTTGACGAGTGAATTTGTCCATACGTGTAGCCGTTGTCGGGCCAGCAGGACCAACCACTTCATCACCTACAGGATCAACAGGGCCGACGTAGTAAATAAATTTACCTTTCAGGTCAACAGGAAGCTCTTCACCGTTATTCAACATGTCAACCATACGTTTGTGTGCAGCGTCACGACCAGTATAGATTGTACCGTTAAGAAGAAGTGTATCACCTGGTTGCCAAGCGTTCATTTCTTCTTGAGTGATGTTGTCTAAATCAACACGTTTAGAAGTTGAAGAATCCCAAGTCACAGAAGGATAGTCTTCAAGTTTCGGTGCTTGAATGTGTGCAACACCTGAACCATCTAACTGGAAGTGTGCATGACGAGTTGCTGCACAGTTTGGAATCATGCCGACTGGTTTGCCCGCAGCGTGGCAAGGGTAGTCTTTGATTTTAATATCAAGAACAGTGGTTAAACCGCCAAGACCTTGTGCACCAATACCAAGAGCATTAACTTTTTCGAAGATTTCGATACGAAGTTCTTCAAGTTTATTTTGTGGACCACGACGAAGGAGTTCGTCCATGTTGATCTCTTCCATCAATGCTTCTTTTGCAAGCATCATGGCTTTTTCAGCAGTACCACCAATACCGATACCGAGCATACCAGGCGGACACCAGCCTGCACCCATGGTTGGAACAGTTTTGAGTACCCAATCCACGATAGAATCAGATGGGTTCAACATCGCCAATTTAGATTTGTTTTCTGAACCACCACCTTTTGCAGCAACGGTAATATCGACTTTGTTGCCTGGAACCAGTTTGTGGTAAATCACTGCAGGGGTGTTGTCTTTGGTATTTTTACGACCAAATGCTGGGTCTGCCAAAACAGAAGCGCGAAGTACGTTTGAGTTTTCGAGGTAACCTTGGCGTACACCTTCGTTAATGGCATCATCTAGGCTCATGGTTAAATCGAATTTAACATCCATGCCCACTTCAACAAATACGTTAACAATACCAGTATCTTGGCAGATTGGACGATGACCTTCTGCACACATACGAGAGTTAATCAAGATTTGTGCAATGGCGTCTTTCGCAGCTTTGTTTTCTTCACGGTCGTACGCACGGCTCATCGCTTGGATAAAGTCTTGTGGGTGATAGTACGAAATGAATTGAAGCGCGTCCTTGACCGAAGTGATCAAGTCATCTTGCTTGATAATAGTTGTCATATCAAATATCTCTTGAGCGGGCTGTTAGCTAGCGGGCTAAATTATAAGGTATAACGTTGCTGTTGTGGGTGTTTTGCTGAATTTTTGGGCTAAAGTTTAATGGATAAAATCGGTTATTCATTGAGAAATATTTCACCCTTAAACTGAACTGGTCCAAGCTATACTGCCTGATTGAGGTATTTTTAACTAGGTAAAATATGAGTAAATACATGAATTATATGGTTTTATTTTGATTGTGTGCGGGCTGTTTTATAAAATTACAGGACTGTCATAAAGTTGTAATAAAACTTTCACATAATAACCGCATCCGAAACAGAGAGAGCATCGTTATGGCATCTGCAGTTCTTATGGTTGTTGGTTTTAGTTTCTTTATTGCTGCGACTTGGGTGTACGGTCAAAAAGAAGATCAAGCTTAAGCTTTATCTTCTTTTTTTGTTTTAATCTATCTTCAAATCTTCAAATCTTCAAATCTTCAAATCTTCAAATCTTCAAATCTTCAAATCTTCAAATCTTCAAATCTTCAAATCTTCAAATCTTCAAATCTTCAAATCTTCAAATCTTCA
>NZ_JBTLFO010000007.1:0-200026 GCF_054457875.1 Acinetobacter sp. GXMZU3951
TTGGCTCATCAATTACTGACAAAAATTTGCTCAAATAAACTTCGAGTAATTTCTACCATCAATCAATGAAAATATATTCGATCAATCAATCAGTAAAAATCCACACAAGTTGTTCTTCATAATCTCTTAATGATCTATTCACCACCTCGTCAGTGGCAAATATAACGCAATCAACTCAATAACTAGCACTTCGTGCTTCGTTCATCTCGCTGTATCGCGTCGGGATGCTGCGTATTCTATACAGTTTTGATTCGAGCGCAAGCCCATTTTATAAATTATTTATAAAATGCGACTCAACTGATCAATTAACCATCTAAATTTCTATTTTTATCATTAAAAAGTGAAGAATTGAATCTTTTTTACACATTGGAACACTAAAAAAGCCCAGTCTTTGATTCAGTCCTGGGCTTTAAATAGAATATTTGAATTAATTAGCTTGTTCTGCAAGCCAACTCATAAATTTCTGTTTTTCTGCCTTATCTGCTTTTTTCCAAAGCTCAATTAACTGTTGATCCACTGCATTTGATTTTGTAGTGGTTACAACTTGCACTGGTACTATTGGAGTGCTGGTAGTTGATTGTGCATAAACCGCAGGAGGTTGATTCACTGGCGCTGTCTTTTTTTGCGTTAAATCCATTGCCCCACCAAACATGCTGCGACTAAGCCAAGGTTTCTGCTCTGTATTGGCACCAGTTTGCTGAACTAACACTTGTTGTTTTTTATCATATAGAGCCACTGTAGGCTGTTCGGCATATTTTTTAGCTTGTTCAAATGTTTTTGGCGCATTAACCAAAGCAAGTTGATACGTTTCATTATCTTGTAAATTTGGGGTTTTTAGTGTCACCACACCAGATTTCACAATATCATGCTCACCTGACATATGTTCGAAATATTGAATATAGCGAAGACTAATACTTGAACTACCCGCATCTAACTTATAGACATTATTCTCTGATCGGAAAAGACCTGTATTTACTTCTTGATCATTGACTGCAAGAATTTTGATTTCTTCTGGTGCTGTGACTGTAACCGCTGAAAATACTGAACCACTCATCAATAATGCTGCTGTAGCAAATGTTAAACGTAAAGCCATTTCGCCTTCTCTTCATTCATTGTTAAATTTTAGTTGCACTATGCAAGTTATAAATGACAGTTTTATGACAGAAAGGTTTGCGTTACACAACCTTCTTTTAGTCTTACTTTTATAGGTTTTGATTGATTTAATTTTAGCATTCAACAGCAGAGTTAACCGCAATAATGACAAATTCTACTAGGCTATAGTTGGCAGTATGAAAAAAGTCACAGCTCTAGAAGCTGTGACTACATGCACTTAATTAAATGTTTTAAAGCGTACATTGTCATCCATATAGGTTTTTTCACCCGCAGCAGCTTCAATTGAACCCAATACCAACTGCGCCCGTAGTTTCCAATTTTCAGGGATTGCAAAAGTGGTCGCCACCTCTTCATCAATTACAGGGTTATAGTGCTGTAAAGATGCGCCGATATGATGTTCAGCTAAAATTGTCCAAACTGCATATTGCGCAATCGCCGATGAATGTTCAGACCAAACTGGAAAGTTATCTGCATATAGTGCGAATTGTTCCTGCAAAGATTTAACTACCGCTTGATCTTCATAAAAAAGAACAGTGGCATAACCTGCAGCAAAACTATCTAATTTCTTATTTGTATTTTCAAAGGCTTCAGCAGGAACCATTTTACGTAAAGTTTCACGCACGATATCCCAAAATTTATGATGAGACTCTGCAAACAACATCACGACACGGGAGGTTTGCGAATTAAATGCAGATGGGCTTTCACGTACTGCATCTTTCACCAGTTGCTCAATTTCACTTTGGTGAAGAGTGACATTTTTTCCTATTGAATAAATTGTACGGCGTTTTTTCATATGATCTAAGAATGCCATTTTTTTGTCCTCAATCTTATACAAGTTAAAAGCGTATGGTTTCGCCTATGACATTGTTCCATCTTAAGCACTTTGTAAATTTAATAAATGTATCTCATAGTGACAGTGTGTCTTATATTTAGAACGCTAAATAATTGAATCACGCATATTCATTAGCAATTCAATTTGATCTTAGATGGTTTGCTTAGCTTAAAACCATAAATTCAGCCTCACTCATCAACATTGCTGTATTTTCAATGGCTTGTTCTATAGAACCAAAAACCATTTGGGTTTGCAGCTTCCAGTGAGGGTTTATTTGCAAATGCTGCGAGACTCGATAGTCGATAGCAGGATTATAGTAATTGAAATGAGCTCCTATCCCCTCATCAGCAAGCGCAGTCCAAACTGCATATTGAGCCATGCCTGCACTATGTGCTGACCATGATGGTAACTGCTCTGCATTTATCGCTAAATTCTTTTGTAAGTTTTGTAGAATTGATTGATCTTCAAAAAAAAGTACCGTGCCATACGCTGCCAACGATTGATCGATTTTATGCTCAATGGCAGAAAAAAATTGCTCTGGGACTTGTGTTCTTTGTATCTCTTTGACCAAATTCCAAAAATCTGCATGTGCTTTCTCAAGCAGAATCACTATGCGAGTAGTTTGTGAGTTTATGACTGATGGACTGCTTTTTACTGCGGATTGAATCAGCTCAATGAGATACGCGGGCTCATGTGGCAATTTTTTCCCTAATTTTTGAACACTCTTTCTTTGTTTTATTTGTTGTATATGGGCCGATTCACTAAGCTCAGCCTGATTTTTTCGATTAAAAATAAAATCTGCGGTAATTTCAGTCGTTAGTACTTGACCTAGTTTATTTAACAATGCCATTGGTGTCCCCATCTAAGCCAGAATAAACACTTATTTTTTTTAAGTGTTTATTATTCTAACGCCAAGACTTGAGTAAAATGTCATTTCATATTTTTTAATTGTTCTCTTTTAAATCAATTAATTAGCCAAAAAACAATAAACTCCGCATTTGGCGGAGTTTATGTGAAATCTACAACATTTTACTTTTCAGTTTCAAACAGTGCAGCAACGAATGATTTAGCAGAGAATGGACGTAAATCGTCAATTTTCTCACCCACACCAATAAAGCGAATTGGCACATGGGTACGACTCGCAATATTAAACAGTACCCCACCTTTAGCAGTACCATCTAATTTTGTAATCGTGATACCGGTTAAACCAACCGCCTCATCAAATAATTCAACTTGGTTAATTGCATTCTGACCTGTACCCGCATCAACAACCAACATAATCTCATGCGGTGCAGTCGCATCAATTTTTTGCATGACACGTTTGACTTTAGTCAGCTCTTGCATCAAGTTACTTTTGTTATGTAAACGCCCAGCGGTATCTGCAATAAGTACATCAACCCCTTTTGCTCTAGCACTTTCAAAAGCATCAAAAATGACGGAAGCACTATCCGCACCATGACCTTGAGCCACGACAGAGATATTGTTACGCTCGCCCCAAATTTGCAATTGCTCAGTGGCTGCCGCACGGAATGTATCACCCGCAGCCAACATGACTTTTTTACCTTCACCTTGCAATCGTTTCGCCAACTTTCCGATTGTGGTGGTTTTACCCACACCATTCACACCAACAACCAAAATCACAAATGGGTTTTTATTGGGGTCGATATGTAGCGGTTTTACACGAGGTGCCAGTAGATCAACCAGTTCTTCTTGTAGCGCTTTATACAATGAATGTGAATAAATCAGATCGCCACGAGCCGTACGTTCAGTCAAATTCGCAATGATGGCTTTGGTCGCCTCAACACCGATATCTGCAACCAATAACTGTTCTTCAACTTCTTCAAGAAGCTCATCATCGATTTCTTTACCACCGATTAGTATATTGACCATACCATCGGCAAAGTTTTTACGGGTTTTCGTCAACCCTTCTTTCATACGACTAAAAAAGCCGCCTTTTGACTTTTCTTCTGACTGTTCGTTGGAAGTTTCTACTGTCGAAGCAATGACCTCTTCAGGCTTTGGTGATTCAACAATAGGAACATTGACCGCAGGTAAGCTGGGTAAAGTTACATCATCATCACCAATATCAGCATCAATCAAAAATTTATTTTGCCCTGTAGATTGTTGTTGCATGCCGAATCCTTTGAAAAGCAGCGCGTTAAAAGTAAATAATCTTAGCATAAAAGATCAAGATTTTCTTTATCTTGGCTTTCTCACAAAATCTCAGCACAAAAAAGACCAAGCTGTGGTTGCATTTCATCCATAATTTCTGAAAAATGAACTTTAATCCCAGCATTTCAGAGTAAGACAAGTGTTTGGTGAAAATAATAAGAATATCCAGCCCCAATTCATGCTTTTTCTCAGCATTCTTGGTTTTTTTTGCCTCATTCAACCTTCTACCAGTGCTGCTAAACCACAACCTAAACAAGCGCGCACCACCATTGAATCTACCCTCGAAAATGGTCTTAAAGTCATTATCCGGGAAGATCACCGCTCACCGATGGTCATGACACAAATTTGGTATGGCGTAGGCAGCAGTGATGAAGTTGGAAATCATCTAGGGATTTCACATGTCCTTGAACATATGATGTTTAAAGGCACAACAAAAGTCCCAAATGATGAATTTACTCGCTTAAGCCGAATTTATGGCGGTAGTGTCAATGCTGCAACATCGAATAACTCCACCTATTATTATCAACTCTATCAGAAAAACTATTTAGCCCTTGCATTAGAGCTTGAAGCGGATCGCATGAATCATTTGGTGCTGCGTCAAGCAGATTTTGACACCGAAATTAAAGTGGTCAAGGAAGAACGCAGGCAAAGAACAGATGATAATCCGCGTGCATTAGCATTAGAACGATTTAAATGGATCAGCTATCCGACGAGTACTTATAGACAACCTGTGATTGGTTATATGAAAAATCTGGATCAGCTTCAGCTCGATCAAGTGAAGCAATGGTATGCCAAATGGTATGTTCCCAACAACGCTGTTTTAGTGATTGTGGGCGATGTAGATGCTGATCAAACCCTTAACTTGGTTAAGCAATATTTTTCGTCGATTCCCTCAAAACCCATTCCTCTACGCAATAATGTCATGGAATATTCAGATCTCGGTTATAGACACTTGGAAGCTGAATTAGCCGTACAAGTACCTAACCTCTACCTGGCATGGAATGTCCCATCCATCGCTACAGCCTCAAATCCTCAAGATGCATATACTTTAGCCATTATCAAAAATATTTTAGATAGCGGCATCACATCCAGATTGCAACGTAATCTAGTGCGAGAGCAAAAATTACTCGCATCTGCCAGTGTTTCCTATGAATTATACAATCGCGGCGATAGTCTATTTATTATCTCTGCGCTACCTGTAAATGGTATCTCGTTAGACACTATAAAATCCGCTTTATTAGCAGAAATAGAGCAACTCAAAACAACACCCGTATCAACTGAAGAAATTAATCGTGTGATGACTCGTCATATTGCGGATTTAATTTACAATCAAGATGATATTGCGGGACAAGCCAAAATAATTGGCACACTCGAAATCAATGGCTTAAGCTTTCAGTTGATTAATCAAATTCCACAATATTATCAATCTGTTACTCCTGATGATATTCAGCGCGTTGCCACTACATATTTGATTCACTCTAATCTTGCCAGCATGTACATACAACCCAAGCAAAAATAAAACATGAAAGAAGGTGTAGAGATGCGAATAATACTGCCATGCTTCATAACCTGTCTGTTACTTTCAACACAAAGCTCAGCCGAATTAATTGATCTTACATTGAGTTCGTCTGATGAGCAGTTAACCGCATTTAACCAATTACAGAGTCTCAGAAACATTCATCATCCAGAATTGGTCGCTGTACCCGATGTACACGAACTCAAAAACAAATTTTTGGTCCGTAGTTTGTTTGTGGAATCCAACGATTTACCCATGATTGATATCCAGCTGACATTCAATGCAGGATCATCGCGGGATCAAGAAATTGGTGCAGGACTGTATGGATTAGCCAATATGGCGGCACAACTCATGGATGAAGGCACTACAAAATATTCCGCCGAAGAAATCATCTCTACTTTTGAAAGTGTCGGAGCAAAATTGAGTGTCACCGCTTATAAAGATATGTTTGTAGTCAAACTACGTGTACTCTCTGATCCAGAAAAATATGAACCCGCAATTGCCATGATGCTTGAAGTTCTGAAGCAGGCTACATTTAGATCTTCGGGTATTCAACTGGTGTTAAGTAATACGGAAATAGGGCAAAAGCAACTGAAAGAGAATCCTGGACGAATGAAAAACATCGTCTTTTACCGCAGCCTTTATGCCAAGCATCCCTATGCAGAACCCACCACAGGCACACAAGCCAGTATTCGAAAAATTAGACCTGAAGATTTAGTACAATTTCGAAAGCAATTTCTAGTTCGAAGTAATTTAAATATTGCGATTACCGGCAATCTAACCGTGAAACAAGCCCAGAGATTAGCTGAAAAAATTATCGACAAGCTTCCTGCTGGTATAAAAGCACCGCCCCTTCCTGCTCCTATCGTCCAATCACAATTCAATATTCGGCATATTCCCTATGCATCAAGCCAAGCTCATGTGGTGATGGGAGAAATCGTAACCACTCGTCATGATCCCGACTATTTAGCCTTACAACTTGCAAATCGAATATTTGGAAGCGGTGGTTTTAATTCCATCCTAAGTAAAGAACTGCGTGTTAAACGTGGATTAACATATGGTGCATATAGCAATTTTAGTTTTATGCAAGTAGCTGGACCATTTAGCTTAGGCTATTCTACAGAGCAGCAACACTTATTAGAAACGATACAAATCGCACATAAAGCATTGGTCGACTTTGTCAATCAACCAATGGATCCTAAACAATTTGAAGAAGCAAAACAGGGTTTATTGCTTTCATTTCCGAATAGCTACAGCAGCAATGCTGCAATGAATGCACAACTCGGATCAATGGGCTTTTATGGATTGCCTAGCAATTATTTAAATCAATATTCGGAACAACTCAGCAAGTTGACCATTGAACAGGTACAACATGCTGTTCGCAAACATTTACATCCTGATCGATTAACCTTAGTCATTTTTAGCAGCACATTAGATAAAACCAAGCTAAATCAGATTTTAAACCATAATTTAACTTCTAATTCAGCCCTTCCTGAAGTACGACAAGCCCCCGTTATCGACGAGTTTCATCCGCCAAAGCCGGAAACTCCTTCGCCCGAGACTGCTCCGCATGATAGGCCCGCATTAATTTCAAATAATGACCAATTGTGACCTGTTGCTTTTTCATAAGCTCAGTCGCCATATCTTGTGTGGAAGGATAATAGGCTTGATGGGCCAATTGTCTCACTTGTTGATATTGAGAAAAACTGACTGGTCGAAACAAGGCAAAACTAGCAATAAAAAGAATTGCGACAATAATACTGAAAACCAGTAAATAGTAGAAATTTTCTAATTTGAATTGATGGAAAAAATGAAGAACTTTCTGTTTTGCACTATGCATACACTACCTCTAATGATGAGGTAGTGTAGGATGGCTGATCTAGAATCTCAAGTTGATTTACCCATTCTTCAGCTTAACGGATTGAAAATGAGCAAATATCAACATTAACTACTTGTGATATTACGTACTACTGCAAAATAGAGAATAAAAGCAATTAAAGCCAAAGCTAAAATAATGGCAAATACCCCCACGCCATGTTCAGCATCAGCAGGATGTAGGTCTTCATCATCTGCTATACGGCGCAATTCCCCATCATAAGTTTTATAAAATTCGACTCTCTGTTGTGGTTCCAGTGTGCGTGTAAAATCATAAACACGCTTACGCTGTGCCAAACAGTAATCCCCTAAATGAATTTCATTATGAAAAATTGCTTCATCTAATTGTTGACGATGATAATGTGCCAACTCAACAATTTTCTCAGCATTCAGCGGTAATTCAAAAGTAAAGCCGTCTATTGTATTTGTCATATTATTCTCCTTTTATTTACAGTATCCTGTAGTTCCATATTAATAAAAAAAGTTTTCGTCTATTGTTTAATCATGTAACTTGTTTTTATTAAAGTATGCCCCATATCTTATTTGACTTTTCACCCAATTTGTAATATTAGTTTAATAATACTTATGTAAATTAGTATGAAGACTAAAAAGTCGAGCTGTGCAATCATAATTACAATAAGGAGTTACCTATGATTCAACAAATCTCTCAACATGACTTAGAGCATGTATATGCAACTGCGGTAAATACTATTCAATCGCAAAAAAACTTCGTTGACGCTGTTCAACAATTGGAAGAAGTTGCTCGTGCAGGGCATGGTAAAGCTGCAATGTTCTTAGCAGAACTTTATTTCCAAGGTTTCCGTGTAGAACGTGATTCACTTAAAGCGCAATACTGGCAAAAAATGGCCACCATGCAAGCATAATCAAACGTCACCTAGGTGGCGTTTTTTTTCCTCTGATTTTTTTGAAATATATTTACTTACGATTTTTCGCAAAGCTTACACTGAAATTTAATGTGTTTTTTTTACAATAACCCATGACTTCACAATGTCTGCTCAATATGAAACAAATTAGTCAATTACAACCGATAGCAAAAGACTTATTTTTTAAAATTACTGTTTTAAAATCCATGATGTACTGCGGTGTGTTATGGGGTTTATATGATCAAGGCTGGGCAATCATGTCCGATCAAGACGATTATATTTTTCCATTCTGGATGAATAGTGTGCAAGCGCATAAGTATGCGAAAATTCACTGGCCAAGTTACACGCCGCGTAAAATTACTCCTGCTGATTTTCAAAAATCACTATTACCGACTCTGACTCGCCTAAAAGTGATTCCCGCTCTGTGTAATTCATCTAGCCAGAAGTTTAAACTGACCACTCAACAAATGCGTCATTTTTTCTTTTCAGATTTGCACCTACAACCCGCCTAAAGCCATGTAAAGCTTAAGGGACTTGAACCAAAGTCCCTTTATTCTTGTATTAAATGCAATTTATGACTGAATAGGTATTTGCAATTTTTTCGTTTCAAGTTAAGTTAAATATCAAACAATAAACAACAACAGAGATGCTAAGTATGACCAAAGTTGCACAAGTCCTTCAAGATAAATCAGAACAAACTATTTTCACCATTCGTCCAGATTCAACCGTATATGAAGCCATTAGGCTGATGGCTGATAAAGGTATTGGCGCACTGGTTGTCACCCAAAATGAACAAGTGGTTGGCATTCTTTCTGAACGCGATTACACCCGTAAAGTCGCCTTAATGGAACGCTCTTCTTTCACAACCAATGTCAGTGAAATCATGACCGCCAGTGTCCTCACTGTCACCACAAGCAGTAGTGTCGAAGACTGTCTAGATTTAATGACTGAGCGCCATCTTCGTCATTTACCTGTGGTGGAAAATGATCGACTCATTGGACTCATTTCGATTGGTGACTTGGTTAAAGCCGCGATGGCTGACCAAAAAAACCTCATTGAACAACTACAGCAATATATTTCTGGTTAAGTTTTATAATTGCATAAAAAAGGTCAGCCCAATCGAGCTGACCTTTTTCTATTGCTGACTGATTAATTTAGTCCCAATTTCTCTGCAACATAGTCCGAATCCTTGTCACCACGACCAGACAAGTTCACGACGATTTTAATGTCTTTTGCTAGCTTTGGTGCTTCGCGCAAGGCCCATGCAACAGCATGAGAACTCTCAAGCGCAGGTACAATACCTTCTACACGCGACAAGGTCATAAACGCATCTAAGCACTCTTGGTCTGTAGCCGAGGTGTATTCAACTCGTCCCAAATCTTTCAGAAAGCTGTGTTGCGGTCCTACACCTGGATAATCCAATCCCGAAGCAATCGAATGTACAGGCAGTGGTTCACCTTGCTCATCTTCAAGCACATAACACGCCATACCATGAATTTGGCTTGGCTTACCCAAAGTCAAGGTCGCTGAATGCATGCTTGTATCCAAACCATGTCCCGCAGGCTCAACACCCACCAGTTTCACATCCGCTTCATTCAGAAATGCTGTGAAAGCTCCTATCGCATTTGAGCCACCACCGACACAAGCCACGAGGTAATCAGGATTTTGACCAAATCGGTCATGACTTTGAACTTTAATTTCATTGCCAATAATACTTTGGAAATCTCGAACCATTTTTGGAAATGGGTGTGGACCAACGACTGAACCAATCGCATAAATATAGTTTTCAGGGTCATTTAAATATTCTTCAAAAGCACTGTCTACCGCATCTTTTAAGGTTGCAGTCCCGCGTGTAACCGAAATAAGCGTCGCGCCTAAAATTTTCATTTTAACGACATTAGGGTGCTCTTTTTCGATATCTACCTGCCCCATATGAATTTCACAAGGGATGCCGACCAAGGCACACGCTGTTGCTAATGCTACGCCATGCTGCCCTGCGCCTGTTTCTGCAATCACTTTGCTTTTGCCCATATACTTGGCAAGTAACGCTTCACCTAAGCAATGGTTAATTTTATGCGCACCAGTATGGTTTAAATCTTCGCGCTTTAAATAAATTTGCGCCCCACCCAACTGTTCAGATAAACGCTTGGCATGGAATAAGGGACTCGGACGCCCGACATAATTGGCAAACAAATCAGCGAGTTCATTTTGAAATTCTGGGGTATGACGAATTTCCTCATAAGCCTGATTAATTTCATCCATTGCTTGTTTTAAATGCGGAGGAATATACTGACCACCATAAGGTCCAAAGAAACCCTCTTCATTCGGTAAATCAATACCATTAATTTGTTGATTCATCGTTTATTCCCCTCTTATAAACTTATTCAATGATGTCTAAACCGGTAGCCCAAAGTCAGTAAATTTAACGGGCTAAATATTTCGTTAAATCCTCAATACCCTTGAGTGTCATCGGATACATATGCTGTTCAAAGATCTGTTTAATCGCACCAATAGTTTGTGTGTAATGCCAGTAACTCTCTTCTTCAGGATTCAACCAAGCGGTCTTATCAAAATGATGTCGTAAGCGCTGTAACCAGACTTGCCCAGACTCATCATTCATATATTCAACTGAGCCACCCACCGAATTCAGCTCATAAGGTGCCATACTGGCATCCCCAACCACAATTACACGATAGTCACGGCCATAGGTATGAAACAAATCCCAGGTATTCATACGGGTATTCGAGCGACGGACATTGTCTTTCCAGACATAGTCATATAAACAGTTATGAAAATAGAAATATTCAAGCGTTTTAAATTCGGTTTTTGCTGCGCTAAAAAGTTTTTCACACTGTGCAATATGGGAGTCCATCGACCCCCCTACATCAAATAACATCAATACTTTGACGCGATTACGGCGCTCAGGTACCAACTGAACATCCAAAATACCTTGTTTTGCGGTTTCTTTGATGGTGCCGTCAATATCTAGTTCTTCTGCTGCACCCTGACGTGCAAACTTACGTAAACGGCGCAATGCCAGTTGCATCTGCCGCGTACCCAAAATCTGCTCATCATCTAGATTACGATATTTGCGCTGTTCCCAAACTTTGACGGCAGAGCGCTTGCGCCCTGGACCACCAATACGCACCCCTTCAGGATGATCGCCATAAGCACCAAATGGCGATGTGCCACCCGTACCAATCATGCGATTTCCCCCTTGATGTTTTTTATGTTGTTCGCGTAAGCGCTCTTCCAACATTTTCATCAATTCTTCCAGCGAACCTGCTTTTTTAAGCTCTTCACGCTGTTCAGGGCTTAGGTGCTTTTCTAACAACTCTAAATCAAACCAATCTTTTGGTAGTTGCTGAACTTGATTTAACAACTCATCCAGATCAAACGTAGCAATACCATCAAAATAGTCTTTCATGCCACGGTCAAACTTATCGAAAAACCGTTCATCTTTCACCATAATGGTTTTGGCGAGTTGATAGAATTCTTCTTGATCGGCAAATACCAAGCCTGATGCAACCGCCTCATTCAAATCAATAAGTTCGCGTGTGGATACAGGCACACCATATTTGCGTAAGGTATAAAACAAGCGCACAAACATGCGTGTTTCTCCTTAACGACGTGACATAAAGGCTAGTCGCTCAAGCAACTGTACATCTTGCTCATTTTTAATGAGTGCACCGTACAGCGGCGGAATGGCTTTGGACTTGTCGTGATTACGCAGCACATCTTCAGGCATGTCATCCGCCATCAATAAACTCAGCCAATCGATCAACTCTGAAGTTGAAGGTGGTTTTTTAAGACCTGGGATTTGACGTAATTTAAAGAAGACTTGAAGTGCTTCATTCACCAAGGCAGCTGAAACCTGAGGGAAATGCACATCAATGATTTCACGCATGGTGGCTTCATCTGGGAACTCAATATAATGGAAGAAACAACGACGCAAGAATGCATCTGGTAGTTCTTTTTCATTATTTGAGGTAATAATCACAATTGGACGCTGAGTTGCCGTAATGGTTTCGCCTGTTTCGTACACAAAGAAAGACATTTTGTCCAACTCATGCAACAAGTCATTCGGAAACTCAATATCTGCCTTATCAATCTCATCAATTAACAGTACACAGCGTTCTTCGCTGGTAAAAGCTTCCCACAATTTGCCGGGTTTAATATAATTCTTAATGTCATAGACACGATCATCACCCAACTGGCTATCTCGTAAGCGGGAGACAGCGTCATACTCATATAAGCCTTGCTGAGCCTTAGTGGTCGACTTGATATGCCAAGTAATAAGCTTTAAGCCTAAACTCTGTGCAACTTGCTCCGCCAGTAAAGTCTTACCTGTTCCCGGCTCGCCTTTAACCAATAATGGTTTCTGCAATGCACGAGCAGCTTTAACGGCTAACTTCAAACTATCAGTGGCGATGTACTGGCTTGTACCTGTAAATTGTTGAGATTCAACAGACATAAGATAACCTTATTTTTTATTTAAAGTGGTGAACTTTTCTTGTTAACAATATGAGTTTGGCGTTTATCCGCATATTTAGACCAACAATAGCCAACGATTAAACCCAAACCAAGCACACATAAAATTGCAGATAAATTAAACCAAATCAGCGAGTGTTCTTTGGTCAATACACCAAACATTAAACCGAAAAATGCGGGTGCAATCGAAGCATTCGTACCTTCAGAAACCGTAGGTGTGAGCATGACTGCAAAAATAATCACCCAACTAATTCCACCAAAGGGTTTCGGCAACCGCTTTGCGATTGCATACCAGCACCATAAGATAATGATGCTGCCGATCAAATACACACTGACTGCAATCGTATCTTCAGGAATTGAGTCTAAAATTGAAAGTAAACTATCCACACTACAACTCCTGAAAAAAATTATGCACCACGTAAGCCTTCTGGAGCTACTGCATTCGGATTAATTAAACCCTCTGGTGGCATTTGAATAAAGAAGCCTTTCGTTTGAATGGAATCCATCACATGCAGTACGTTTGCGCGTGCTAGCTTACGCGTTTCTGTTAATTCAATATGCATGACAAACGTCGCACGGCCAAAAGCATTACGTAATACTTCAGGCACAACGTCTAATGGATTTGATGTTTCAGCTTCATTTTCAGAAGGTCGAGAGACGTAAAGATACATCTCGTCTTTTTTACTCGATTTATAAATTGAACAATGCATGCTTAGAACATTACTTTAGAAAACACAGCGCCAAGCATACAACAAAAAATACTCGGATACATTAATGATTATTAACGCAGCAGTCGTGATGCGGCTTAAACGCAAATTCTTTAAACAAATTTTACCAGCGTTATACCGCTTGCATTTGCGTGGTTAAATATTGTTGATCTTGCTGCAACACTTGAATTAACGGTGTCGTCAGCATTTCGTAACGCCATCCGAGCAAATAATTTGGTAAATCTTGCTCATCACGACCAAAGACCACATGTTGATACAAGGCATTCAGCCATTTTTTACGTAACAATACTTCTTTAGGAATAGTGGTTTCATTGACTACCGCTTGAATCACCGCTTCAACTTTATTACCAATCTCTTTCGATGAATGACGAATTGGTCGAGCCATACGCAGTGGCCATTCTTCCTGTGCAGGTAAGAATTTGAGTAAATCGAGAATAGTTTTACCATATTCACGAAGTGTGTTTTGACGAATATCTTTGATACCACTGAGTTGAAAATGATTCTTTGGATTCTTCTCAACCAAATCAATAATACTGGAGTTTTTTAAGATAAAACTACGCGGCTGATTCAAGGCTTTGACCATCTGCTCACGCCAAACAGCCAATTGCTGAATCTGCATTAATTGACGACGAGAATGTCGATAATTTCCAATATCTTGATATAACTGAGGAATAGGCGTTTCTTGCCCAATTTCAAAAGTCAGATTTTGGCAATCTTCTTGAGCAAATGCCAATAAATGTTTTTCATCCAGACTACTGCGCACTTTGTCTGCCAGAGACATTAAGTACAGTACATCATTGGCAGCATACGTTAATTGTTCAGGAGAAAGTGGACGAGCTAACCAGTCAGAACGCGTTTGATCTTTATCAATATCCACATTTAACATATGTTTTAATGCATTTTGATAACTGACTTGCAAACCATGTCCTAAAAATGACATGCCGACTTGCGTATCAAATACATTATTCAGCGATTTGTCTTGTGCATAATGGTAAATTAAATCGATATCTTCACCGCAAGCATGGAATACATTCAATTGGGCGGCAAAAATCTTTTTCCAGAACTGACTTAAATCCAGCGTGGTGCCATCCAACAAATAAACTTGCTCAGCAACATTAATTTGGAACACACCCAGTTTTGGCCATAAGGTGTCCACTTTAATAAATTCTGTATCCAATCCGTATATGGAGTTCTGATCCATAATGGACAAAAAGTTATCTAAATCTGTCTGATGCTGAATAAACTGAAACATACTGCCGAGTCTAGGAATAGATTCTCTAAAAATATATCTTACCTGATATATAACAATTAGCTATAAAAATTTTAATTTTATCTAAAAGAATTACTTAATTTTTAGGGTATAAGCTCTATTTATCTGTTTATTTATACTTTTTTCCTATTAGCTTATTATTTAAAAATATACCAATCGTTAAAATATTACATTTTAAATCAGCCAACAAATCCTCAAAAAAAAACATGAAATAAGTCGGGCTTATTTCATGCGCATACGGTTATGAACGGCCTGACTTAATGTATGACTATCAACATATTCAAGCTCACCACCTTGTGGCACCCCTTGAGCAATTCGGGTCATGTGTACGGGCAAATGCTTGCACGCTTCCACCAAGTAATGTGCGGTCGCTTGTCCCTCTACTGTGGCATTGGTCGCAAGAATAACCTCTTTAATTTTCCCATCGCTTAAACGCTGAATCAAATGTGGAATGCCTATTTCATCAGGCCCAATCCCATCCAACGGCGATAAGTGCCCACCCAAGACATGATATTTACCGCGAAAACTGCCACTTTGTTCAATCGCCATGACATCTGCTGGTGACTCGACTACACACAGCTGTTGTTCATCGCGCTCTGTAGACAAACAAATATCACAGACTTCATCTTCGGTCAGTGAATGACAAATACAGCATTCATGAATATGATTGGTGGCCTCATTTAATGCATGCGCCAAACCCACTGCCCCTTCGCGATTCTTCATAATTAAATGTAGAGCCATACGTTGTGCAGACTTTGGACCTACACTTGGCAAAATTCTTAAAGCTTGAACTAACTGTTCAAATCGATCACTAAACACTGAAATTCCTAAATAAAAATACCTCCCTAATAAGGGAGGTAAAACACCACTAGGGATTAGAACATACCTGCAAGGCCTGGTGGTAAGCCCATACCTGAACTCGCCCCTTTAAGACGCTCTTCAGAAATAACTTCCGCCTGACGAGCAGCATCATTCATGGCTGCAGCGATTAAGTCTTCAATCATATCTGGATCATCTTGCAACAATTCAGGACTAATCTCGATACGTTTTACCACATTACGGCAAGTCATGGTCACTTTCACCAAACCACCGCCCGCTTCTGCGTGTACTTCAGTTTGTGCAAGCTCTTCTTTGGCTTTTTTAAGATTGCCTTCCATCTCTTTTTGCATGCGCTGTGCTTGCTGCATCAACATATTAATGTTCATAAAAATCTCCGAACAATATTTAAAACTTAAAGCTGTATTTAAATCAGATCTAAACCACGGTTTAAATCGCGAATAATATCATCAATATCTTCAATACCGACTGAAACACGGATTAAACCTTCACGAATACCCGCAGCTTCTTTTGCTTCAGGCGAAAGCTTACCATGAGTCGTGGTAGCTGGATGTGTAATTGTTGATTTCACATCACCCAAATTACCTGTAATCGAGATAAATTGGGTATTGTCGATGACTTTCCAAGCCCCTTCACGACCACCTTTGACCTCAAAGGAAACAATGCCACCAAATCCTGTTTGTTGTTTCGCTGCCAATTCATGCCCCACATGTTCAGGCAAGCCCGCGTAATAAACTTTTTCTACTTTTTCATGTTGGTTTAAATACTCAGCCAGCTTTTGCGCACCTTCAGAATGTGCTTTCATTCTTAAGCGTAACGTTTCCAAGCCTTTAAGGAATACCCAAGCATTAAATGGGCTCATAGATGGCCCTGTGGTACGTACATAACCAAACACTTCTTCTAGAAGTTTATGGCTCCCAACGACCGCGCCGCCTAAAGCACGACCTTGCCCATCCAAATATTTGGTTGCAGAGTAAACAATCAAATCCGCACCAAAATCGATGGGACGTTGTAATACTGGTGTACAGAAGCTGTTATCAATCGCTAACAATGCACCATTTGCATGTGCAATATCAGCCAAGGCCTGAATATCCGCCACTTCAGCCAAAGGATTCGAGGGTGACTCGACAAATAACAACTTCGTTTCAGGCTTAACTGCATTTTTCCATGCGCTTAGATCGGTTAAATCAACAAAATCAACCGCAACACCAAATTTAGCCACATATTTTTCAAACAATGAAACCGTCGAACCAAAAACAGCACGTGAACAAATCACATGATCGCCCATTTTTAAAAACGACATTGCAACAGCCATAATGGCTGCCATACCCGAACTGGTTGCAACTGCTCGTTCAGCGCCTTCTAAGGCCGCTAAACGCTTTTCAAACATAGATACTGTCGGATTGGTAAAGCGCGAGTAAATATTACCTGGCTCTTGTCCAGAAAACTTCGCTGCAGCTTCTGCCGCATTTTCATAAACAAATGAAGAAGTTAAAAAGATTGGCTCGCCATGCTCACCCTCAAAACTACGCGTATGACCAGTACGAATCGCTAATGTATCGAGTTGATATTCAATGTCGTCTTGTTGGCTCATTTCTACGATTCAGTTCTCAGAACTGCCTTTGTGAATAATTGCCAACATTTTGAGCGCCTAGCGCATTTCAGGTCAAGGTAAAATGTAAAATTATCGTTTAGACTTCGAGCAAATCTTTAGGCAGGTCAACAAAAATGTCCGCGATGTCAAAACTAAAACAACGGATCGCTCAGAAAAAAGTGCAAGTCTCTAATTTATCAACACGTATTTTAAAGCAGCACGCTCTGATTCTATCCGAATCAACGCCCTATGACATCATAGCGTTCAACGATTACGCTAAAGTCCGTTATTACCCCGCCAATCAAAGAAAATATCTTGAGCCTCTGGTTTTCGTTGCACCTTTTGCCATCAATATGGCGATTTATGACCTCTTTCCTTATCGCTCTTTGGTTCAGCATTTTCAAGGTCAGGGCTTTGAAGTGTATTTGATTGAATGGAAACATTTTGGATTTCGTGATCGACATATTGATTTCATGACAATTATTAACTATAGCCTACCAGACTGTATTCATCAGATTCGAGAACATGCCCACTCAGAACAGCTTTCCTTACATGGCTGGAGTATGGCGGGGATTTTTGTCCTGCTGTATAGCGCCTTACAACAACCAAATTTTGTTAAAAATCTGATTGTGTTAGGCAGTCCAATCGACAGTTATGCTTCGGGCTTTATTGGCAAACTCAATCAAGCAATGTACGATTTTATTCAGCACAATAAAAGCTTAGAGCAATGGTTATTCTCCAATAACATTCCTAAAAAATTTACCCATACGCCAGGCAAGCTCAATTCGATTGGTTTTAAAATTTTAGACCCCAAAGGATGGTATGCCAGTTATAAAACCTTACTCGGTAATCTAGATGATTTAGAAATCGTGAAGGAGAATGCCACGATCAGCAAGTTTCTCAACAATATGATTGATTATCCTGGTGGGATCAATCAAGACATGATTTTTAAAATCTGGCTTAAAAATGGTCTTAAACATGGCAATATTCAATTAGATCATAAGCATATACAATTAAATTCAATCACTTCCTCTCTGTTGATTGGTGCAGGTCAAACCGATCAACTTGTCACTGCAAATGCAATTAAACCCTTATGTGAATTGACAAATAGCCAAGATGTCACGTTTACTCTTATACCAGGTGGACATTTAGGCCTAATGTCCAGCAAAGCGAGTGCCGAACAATTTTGGCCTCAACTCACGGCTTGGCTAGCACAAAGATCAACAAAGATATAAAGGAAATAGCATGATTCATTCAGTTGCATTTATTGGTTTAGGCGCTATGGGTTATCGTATGGCAGCGCACCTTCCTAAACACTTCGAAACCGTATTCGTTTGGAATCGTAATTTCGCCAAAGCTGAGCAACATGCAACTGAATATGGAACGCTTGCCGTATCGCTACAAGAAGCGGTACAAGCCGATATCGTTTTTTCCTGCCTTCCAACCAGCCAAGATGTCGAAACACTGATTGCTGGACTTGAACTCAAAGCTGGTAGTATTTGGATTGACTGCACCAGCGGAGTTCCTGAATCAGCCAAAAGACTTGCCGAAGCTTTAAACATTCAACAGGTGGCTTTCCTCGATGCACCAGTCAGTGGGCAAACCATTGGTGCTGAAAATGCAACCCTTACGGTCATGGTCGGTGGTGATGCGGATGCTTTTAGCAAGGCATTACCAGCCCTGAACGCTATAGGCAAACTGATTAAACACGTTGGTGATTCTGGTGCAGGTTTTGCCGTGAAAGCCGTGAACAACATGCTGCTTGCTGTTAATTTATGCGCTGCTGCAGAAGGGTTTACAACCTTAAAAGCACATGGCGTAAATCTTAATGAGGCGCTGGATTGTATTAATGCATCTAGTGGCAAAAGTGGTGTAACTGAAACCGTATTACCACAACGCGTATTAAATCGCAGTTTTCCTCTGACATTTGCATTACCTTTATTGGCTAAGGACACTGGAATTGCGCTAGATTTGGTCAGAGATGCCAAACTTTCAGCCCCTGTAATTGCACTAACACAAAGTCTTATACAGGCAGCAAGTGATCTTGCAATAGAAGAAAGTGATTTTTCTACTGCGGTAAAACTCTATGAATCTTGGAGCAAAATTACACTTGAGTAATAACTTGCCATTGAACTACTCGATTTAAACCCAATATTGTAATAAGGTGTTTAACATATACTGTTACAAACAATGAGGAAACTCTTATGAATAAGTTGCTGATTGCCTGTCTTACAGGTTTATCAACTTTAGTTGCGGCAAGTGTGTTTGCTGCAACACCAGAGCAAGAGTGCCAAAAGTTGAAAAATGATCATGATGTCATTTATGCATCAAAAGGTTTCTGCTTTAAAGACCCGGAAGCAAAAGCAAAGTTTGGTAATGAAAACTGCTACACCACCAAGCCGAAGTTTTCTGAGAAAGAGCAACAACGTCTTGACGAAATCAAAGCACGCCAGAAAGAACTTAATTGTAAATAATGACTAAATTCCCCGATATAAGGGAAAATGATAAAGGATGCATCATGGCTTACGATGATCAAAATATTTTTGCAAGAATTCTACGTGGCGAACTTCCTGCCATTAAAGTATATGAAGACGATCAAGTTCTTGCTTTTATGGACATTATGCCACAAGCGGAAGGTCACACTTTAGTCATTCCAAAAACGCCTGCGGTGAGTCTACTGGATCTTCCAGCAGACGCTGCAGCCTATACCATTCAGATTACGCAGAAAATTGCTCGTGCAATGGAAAAAGGTTTAGGGGTTGATGGCATTGTATTAATGCAACTCACCGGAGCATCTGCTGGACAGACGGTTCCACATGTCCATTTTCATCTTATTCCAACCAATGTGCATCAATTAGGTAAACATGCAGCACAAATGGGCGATCAAGAAAAGATTAAAGCGCAGGCAGAAAAAATTAAGGCTGCTCTAGAAGAGTAAACAAGTAATAGCAATACTTAATGGAGCTTCGGCTCCATTTTTTATTTTATAAAAATTAAAAATAAAATTAAATCTGAGAGTTATCTATTCATGATTCGTCATCAAACTGTCATCTATTTTTCACTTTGCTGTCACAAAGTTTGCAGATACTGCATAGCAAGTTGGTGAGCTATGTAACGAATTGTACAGAAGCGAACTAAAAATAAGAGTTTGTTGGCACTTGCCATAAAAATTGTGTTTTGGAGAAATCTCAATGAAAAAATTGCTTCTTGCTGCAGCAGTAACAACGTTAAGCTTAAACGCAGCACAAGCAGCGCCAACTTTGTACGGTAAATTAAACGTATCTATCGACAATGTTGACAACAAAAGTTTTGATGGCAAGAGTGATGTCACAGAAATCAACTCTAACTCTTCACGCTTCGGTATTAAAGGTGAAGAGAAGTTAACAGAAAAATTATCTGCAATTTATTTAGCTGAATGGGCTATTGCAACTGATGGTTCTGGTTCAGATACAGACCTTAGTGCTCGCAACCGTTTTATTGGCTTAAAAAGTGATGGTATTGGCTCTCTAAAAGTAGGTAAATTTGACTCTTACTTCAAAACAGCTGCTGGTAACAACCAAGATATCTTCAACGACCACACTATTCTAGATATCACCAACATGATGTATGGTGAGGAACGTTCAAACAACGTCCTTGGCTTTGAATCTGACCCTAAATTACTAGCTGGTTTATCATTCAACGTCATGTTCCAACAAGGTGAAAGCTCAACTGACCCTGTTAAAGGTGCAACTGGTAACGATGATACCCGTAATAACTTCGGTGATGCTGTTTCAGCTTCTGTAAACTATGACAATAAAGATTTAGGTCTTGCCCTCGCAGTTGCTGGAAATTCTGGCATTCAAGGTAAATATAACGCTTACAGTTTAAAAGATATTTATTCTGATGCTTACCGCGTGACTGGCTCTTATGATTTCAGCACGATTGGTCTTAAAGGCCTAGTACTTGGCGGTTTATGGCAACATGCTGAGCCTACAGATGATCTAACCAACTATAATACTGGTAAAACTGACTCTACTGGTGCTGCAATTACTGCAAACTATAAAGGCTTAGAAGAAGATTCTTGGATTGCTGCGGTTACATACAAAATCGGCAGCACACCTTTTGCTGTAAAAGGACAATACCAATCAGCACAAACTACACGTGATGGTTATGATGATCGCACAATTGATCAATATGGTATCGGTTTAGACTACAAAATGAATAAACAAGCACGTTTCTACGCAGTTGTAGCGCAACAAAAACGTGACTGGATTAAAGAAGATGATAGCCGTACTGTAATTGGTACAGGTATGGAATACAACTTCTAAGCCAATCCTTAAAAAAACACGCTTCGGCGTGTTTTTTTTGCTTTAAGTTTCTAAAAACCAATTTTTCCAAGAGCTAGTACCACGCACCTCGATTGATACCGTTTCAATAATTCGCTCTTTAAGCACTACAGTTTGGTTAACCTGTTGTGCTAATCGAGCCTTAATAGAGTGGATACATTCACGGTCTCCGAACTCACAGCGATCTAGAGTGGTTCCACCACAAGGACCATTTGCCAAGCCTTTTGGACATGTTTCTGGACAAATATAGAGTGTCTCTGCCAAACGGCATTGCCCACAACTTTCGCACCCCACCACACCATGTTTAGAAATATATTCTGACTTGAGTAACAACTTGTTTGCAAACTGACCTGACCAAAACTTGGAACTAAAGACCTTACTTCCAATGTTACGAGCCACCTTCGAATCAAACATTGCGTCATGCATGAATTGCATTGACTTATATTTCAATAACTGCTCACCCGAAACCGTCATTTCCTGAACTGCCAGTTGAGGCTTTAATTCATCCCCTTGTTCTATGTGATGCAACTCAGCCCATTTTTGTTCACATTGCTCTAGTGTTAGATTTTGAAATTCCTTTAGAACCTTCGCTAAAGCCTCCTGCTCATCACTTTTATGACAAGCCGATAAATGTACGCCAGCAAAGCCTAAATGCTGACAAATCAGAATTTGTAACGCACAACGGGCATAAACATTTTGCGCTGCGAGCTCTAGGCTGCTTGCTTTTTCTCGTCGCAACAGGTCGATTAAATGATCGGTCAAAACAATACCCGCAACTTGGTGTTGGTGCATAAATTCTGCACGTGGCAAAGTTAAAGGCATGACACATGCATAGAGCTCAATTTCAGCATGGTGTGTTTCTAAATATGTTTTTATTTCTTTTAATGCATCCAAATCAAATCCCAATTGTGTAACCACATAATCCGCACCAGCTAAAATTTTCTTTTCTAGCTTAAAGTACTGGGCATCATGTTCGGCCTTTGCATATTTAAAAGGATTAAATGCCACACCAATTTTTAAATCTGGCAGAAGCTGCCTAGCATGTATCACAGCATTCACAGATTCTAAATAACGCGTACGAGGTTGATCTGAATCCAATCCATCTTGATGTTGCTTGAGCTTATCCCCTGTCAACAATAGAACATTTTCATGTCCTTCTTTTTTAACGACCTGCAGGAATTGTTGAAAATCTGATATATCTCGACCCTTACCCGAGAAATGTAAAATCTTGCGAAGCTGCGATGGATAGCTTTGTGCAATCGTTAATGGTGCAGGGTCATGATCTTTACGCACCCGATCTGCAATTGTCATGGTTACAGGATAACCCGCCAAATCCGCAGGCACAGGCAAGACGTGTTTTGTGGGTAAATATTCTAGAAAAATAGAAAAGTGCTGATGAAGCAAACAATTGGAGGGCTTAGACATATCGCTCGGGAGATTTTGACTAATGTCAGAAATAGAGCGCCATATTATAAAAGATGAGAATGTTTATATGCAAAATAAATAATAAGCTTGCAAAAAATTCACAAGCTTTTGCCGTGCTAAATACGTTTAATTACCAACGGAATTTATTCCAATTTTCAGGATTAGCCCAATATTTCGAATTAAACCAATCTGGAACATGCTTATAAGTTAAAATATTAAATTGCCAAATCGCTATATCACCTTGCTGATCAGACTTCTCTATTAACTGGGTAAACCCCAAAGCACGCATCATTTTTTCATCTTGAGTTCGGGTAACCACCACCAATTTTTTTGCCATCAAATCACGCAGTTTCACTAAAAACTGGGATTTATACCCTTCCGATAATTCACACATCTCAGGGCTATCTAGTAACACAAAACCCAAATCATAACGCTGCGTAAAAGGCAGACTTAGCAGCTCAGTTACGCTAAAATGACTCCAACGAATTGATTGATTCTGGTCATATTGCTCTAAATTTTGACCAATACACAATGCAGTTTGAATAGGCTGTTCCTGAGATAAATCGTCTAGCATAGAAGTGATGACATTCTGTTCAGCCATAACTGCATCCTTATTATTTGAGTGAGCTTTTCATGGAACTACAAGGCATTTGTCATAAAATGCATGCAGGTCTCAAGGACCTTAGTGTAACTGATCAACAGACTCGCAAGGCAAATGTTGAATACAAATTTATCTTAGATCGTGCAGAAATTGAGCTTCCATTCAGTTTAGGTCAAGAAATCGAGCTTGAATGGACAGGAAAAATTTCCTGCGTTTCTTGTGGTAGCAAGACGCCTAAGTCCTATTCGCAAGGACATTGTTTTAAATGTTTCAAAACCAAAGCTTCTTGTGACATGTGCATCATGAAGCCTGAAACATGCCATTATCATCTCGGTACTTGCCGTGAAGATAATTTTGCTCATGAAGTTTGCTTCCAACCGCACATTGTTTACCTCGCCAACTCCAGTGCACTGAAAGTTGGAATTACTCGCCTTGGTCAGATGCCTACCCGCTGGCTAGATCAGGGGGCTACGCAAGCACTGCCGATTATGAAAGTTGGGTCACGTCGTTTATCCGGTCAGCTTGAAGTGATGTTTGGCACGCAAGTGGCGGATAAAACAGATTGGCGTAAACTGCTCAAAGGCGAAGCAGAACCGCTAAACCTTATCGACGTCAGAGAACAACTGATTGAAGAATTCGCACCTAAAATTCAGACCATTCGAGATGAATTCAGCCAAAATCTTGAATTTAATGAAACAGTCGAATTGCTTGAAAATGAACAACCGCGTGAGTTTATTTATCCTGTAGCTGAATACCCTGAAAAAATTAAGTCCCATAATTTAGACAAGACTCCTGTAATACGTGGCAGATTACAAGGGATTAAGGGTCAGTACCTGATCTTAGATACTGGGGTAATCAATATTCGTAAATATACCGGCTATGAAATTATTCTTCGCTCTGAATAATTTTTAAATGCGTGAGATATAAAAAAACCAGCCGAGGCTGGTTTTTTTATGAGGACTGATTATTTAATCTTC
Organism: Acinetobacter sp. GXMZU3951; assembly: GCF_054457875.1. Classification (NCBI taxonomy): domain Bacteria; kingdom Pseudomonadati; phylum Pseudomonadota; class Gammaproteobacteria; order Moraxellales; family Moraxellaceae; genus Acinetobacter; species Acinetobacter sp. GXMZU3951. The sequence goes on from NZ_JBTLFO010000007.1 coordinate 24,641, forward strand.
GCTTGACTCTTGAGGTACTGCGTATAGTCATCAAGTTCTTGCTGTCCACGTAATTGCTGATAAAGCTTAGACAACTCAGTTAATTGTTCTGGTGTTAAAGCATTCGCAGCAGTCTTATTCACATTTGAAATAGCCACAACAACAAACTCATTAGGTAAAGAAGCGGTAGTCACTGACCACATTCCAGCTTTTGGTGCTGGAACACTAAAGGCTGCACGCTCGATTTGACGTTTCAAACCCTGTGAACGAGTGAATACACCAACATCTTCAAAAACCAATGGGTTTTTCGCTAACACAGCTGAAGCAGGTTGAGTTTTAAACTCGTCCAATGCTTTTTGGATTTTAGCTTTAGCGGCAGCGGTTGCTTTCACTTCAATCAATTTAGCTTTTACACGTGAATTTGCTTCAGCCAATGATTGCTCACCTGCCGCATGATAATCACGAACTTTAACCCAAACGACATCACCGTTTGCCAATTGTATGTTACTCGATGCATTACGATCGCCATTTTTCACATCATCATTAAACAGTTTCGCTTTAACATTTGCATCACTTAAAACTGGGTGTTGCATACCTAAGGTCAAACCTTTAACCGACTGTACTTGTACACCCTTCACTTCTTGAGCGACGGTATCTAATGCATCGCTACCCACCACCATTTCATTCAGATTATTCACCGTATCTGAGAATGCATTCGCAGTTTTTGCTTTTTTCGCTTCCACAATTAAGCGCGGCTTTTCTGCTTCAAACGAAGGCAATTTCAGCGCAGGCGCTTCCGCAGCAATTAAATGATAACCATATTGGGTTTTAACTGGCGCAGAAACCTGACCCGATTTTAATCCCGCAACAGCTGTATCAAATGCATCGCCAAACACGCCTTTATCATAAACAGCAACTACACCGCCATTCGCTTTAGATGCTGTATCATCTGAATATTGTTTAGCTGCATCTGCAAAGCTCATACCTGCTTTTATTTTTGCAGCGACAGCATCCGCTAATTTTTTAGCTTCAGCATCAGAGCGAGCATCTGTAGTAATTAAAATATGTTTCACAAGAGGCTTCACTTTTGCTTTTTCAGCTTCTACAAATTTTGTATACGCTTGTTGCAATTCTGCATCTGAAATTTGTACATTTGCAGCAGGTAGATTGCTCGGGCTCAACACCACAAAATCAACATCTACGCTAGCCACTTGTCGAAACGCATTTTTGTGCTTGTTATAATAGTCAGTGATTTCTTGCTGAGTCACTTGAATATTTTTCTTATAATCATCTAATTTGATGCTTGCCAAATGAATCGTACGCTGCTCAGTTTGTAAATTGGCAATTTGCTGAATATCAACCTTGCTCACCAAAGCATAATCCATCACTGTCGAGGTCATCATTTTTAATGCATGATCTTGACGTAAGTTTTCAATTAAAGCCTGGCTCGTTAATCCGACTGATTTTAAGTAATTCGCATAAAGTGCTTCTGAAAATTTGCCATTTTCTTGCAAGCTAGGTTGTTGCGCAATCATTTGCTCAATTTGAGCATCGCTCAATGAAATACCCAGTTTCTCAGCTTGTTGCAATAATAAAGTTCGTGCAATTAGCGACTCCAATGCCTTATCTTTAATAAATGACTGATTCAACATCGTTTCATCACCATTTACATAAGACAAATATTGCTGGCTATAGGACTTAGTCGCATTTTCCAGCTCTTTATTACTGATTGCTTGCCCATTTACTGTTTTTGCCGCATCTTTCGAAGTTCCACTACTAAAATATCCTTCAATACCTACAAGTGCTAAAGGGGTCAAAAACAAAATGAGCAAAACTTTGCCCAACCAGCCCTTAATAACTTTACGAAAAGATTCCATAAGTATTCCAATATTTTATTTGTGCCGCATTTTAACCGAAAAGATAAAATGAATGAATGCGTTTAGATATCAAATCAGCATTATTAATAAAAAACGCGCCAAAAAGGCGCGTTTAGCAAACTGTTAAAAGATTAAGCTACAGAATCTTTTAAACCTTTACCCGCTTTGAAGCTAGGTACTTTGCTTGCTTTAATTTCAAGAGTCGCACCAGTTTGTGGGTTACGACCAGTACGTGCAGCACGCTCTTTCACATTGAAAGTACCGAAGCCTACAAGTGTAACTGTATCACCAGCTTTAAGCGCTTCAGTGATTGAAGCAATTGTCGCGTCTAAGGCTTTACCTGCGTCAGTCTTAGACAATCCCCCTTTTTCTGCAATTGCATCAATTAATTCTGATTTATTCATGAAGATGAAGTCCTCTAATATCGTTTATTTAAGGTTCAAGGATATAGTTTAAATTACCATAACGCCTTTATAGCAATGCTTTAGGGGAGAACGCAATACTCCTCTTGAGCTTTTATGCAAATTTAATCGCAAATTAGTCTGGAAAAAATATCAATCTCTCCAAAACTGTCACTTTTTTTCTATTTTCGCTTTCAGTTGTTCATTTTCTATAATCAAAGCATCAACTTTACTGTGCAATTGTAAAATTAGATTTTCCAAATGTTGAATATCCTTTGCCGTAATCAAACCTATGCGGTTTAAGGAATGATGCACACTATGATCAATGAGTCGCTCAACTTTATCTTTAGTATCAACTACAGACTCTTTGGCTTTTTCTGAAACTTTTTCTACCGTTTGGTCAGCTATTTCAGAGGTTTTTAACTCTAGCTCCTCACCTACCTTAACCAATGAGTCAAATAATTTATTGCCTTCTTCTTCTGCACGAGAAAATGCCCCCAACCCTGCAAGCCAGATCTGTTTGGTATATTTCCTAAAATCTAGACCAGACTTTGACCGCGTACGCATTTTGTGTTTTTGAACTTTTTCACTAGAGGAAAGCATTTCATCATCATTATTTTCTGTTTTTGTCGTTTTATTCATACACGCCACTCCTGCCTATTTATTGTCCTATCCTGCACTTAAACCGTACAAATAAACTCATCATAGCAAACTTAACACTTGATCGATTTGTAAAACTGTTCTACAAAGCTGGTCTAAAGTGCAATTTATTTCAGTCCTCACACCAATACAATGAGACAGGACACTCAGTTTACCCGTAAGGATTAGATTTTATGAGCGATTCGCAACAAAGACAAAATCAACCACATTTGTTGCTGACAACATCCATGATTGTTTTAGAAACGATTTTCACTTTTATAATTAAGCGCGATCCTGTTGTAGCATTACAGGCAAAAAAATTCGTCGAACAAAAAATAGCAATCAAAATTAATAGCTATGTCCCTTACTTTGACTTTTATGTTCAATTTAATGAACATGGTATTCTGTTCGATAGCAAAGCCCCTGAAAAGCCTGTAGAGCTGGATGTTAGAACCACATTGATGGATCTAATCAAAATTTTTATCTTTGCTAATCGACGTAGCATCAAAACCATGCGCATTGATGGTGATATCACCTTAAAAGATGAGTTTCGTGATCTAGTGCTTTTGTTTAGTGCGCCTAAAGTACTGGCGGATTGGAAACAATGGTTCTTACAACCCGTGGATGATGAGCAAAACATTACCTCTTCAAATAAGCGCGTGGCGCCATTGTTAGAGAAAATTGATCAGCAACGTTCTAAAATTAATTCACTAGAAGTAGAAGTAAAACAATACAAAAACCGAATTCGTCGTTTAGAGCAAAATCAAAAGCGGATCAATATCGCCTTTTTTGTAACCACAGTTATACTTATTATTTTATTTGTGTATAATGTTTGGCTTGCATAAATCACTCTTTTTATTATTAATTAAAACAAACTAAATCGTCTTAAAAAAACTTGACTATTTTAGTCAGGATTCATAGAATCTACACATCTAGTCTAAACATGTGTATCGAATCATGCGCTTAACAACTCGCGGTCGCTACGCGGTGACTGCTCTACTTGATCTAGCTTTGCAGCCTACTGAACAAACGATCACTCTAGCCGAAATTGCAGCTCGCCAAACTATCTCCGTTGCGTATCTTGAGCAGCTTTTTGCCAAGTTAAAACGCCATGGTCTAGTTTCTAGTGTTCGCGGTGCAAATGGTGGTTATCACCTTGCGCGTAATGCCGAAAGCATCACTGTGTTAGAAATTATTGAAGCTGTAAATGAAACTGTAGACGCAACGCGCTGTGACCATAAAGGCAATTGCCAAAATGGTGCCATGTGTCTGACTCATGATTTATGGCAAGAACTCTCTCACCACATTGCCGATTATCTCGCTAAAATCTCACTTGCTGATCTTGTAGCTCGCGACAACGTACAAACTGTTGCCATCCGCCAAAACACAGCATCTTTTGATTCAGCCCTTTTATCGGTTACAGGTAGTATTTGAAATGAAACGTCCGATTTATCTTGATTATGCCGCAACAACTCCTGTCGACCCTCAAGTTGCAGAGCGCATGATGGAATGTTTAACTTTCGATGGTACTTTCGGTAATCCTGCATCTCGTTCTCATGCGTATGGCTGGCAAGCTGAAGAAAAAGTTGAATACGCACGTGAACAAGTTGCAAACCTTATCAAAGCAGATCCTCGCGAAATCGTTTGGACTTCTGGTGCAACCGAGTCTGACAACCTAGCATTAAAAGGTGTAGCTCAGTTTTATGCTTCTAAAGGCAAGCATATCATCACCAGTAAAATCGAACACAAAGCTATTTTAGATACTTGTCGCGAATTAGAATCTGAAGGTTTCGAAATTACATATCTTGAACCACTTCCACAAACGGGTTTAATTACTCCTGAAATGGTTCAAGCAGCTATTCGCCCAGATACCATTCTTGTTTCCCTAATGATGGTAAACAATGAAATTGGAACAATCACTGATGTAGCTGCAATTGGCGAAATCACACGTGCAAACAAAATTTTCTTCCATGTAGATGCTGCACAAGCTGCAGGTAAAGTAGAGATTGATCTTTCGACTTTAAAAGTTGATTTAATGAGCTTCTCTGCCCACAAAATCTATGGCCCTAAAGGCATCGGTGCTTTATTTGTCCGTCGTAGCCCGCGTGTTCGTTTAAAAGCACAAATGCACGGTGGCGGTCATGAGCGTGGCATGCGTTCTGGTACTTTACCAACACATCAAATTGTGGGTATGGGTGAAGCATTTGAACTTGCAGGAAAAAACCTGGTTGCTGAACAAGCTCGCTTACGTGGACTCCGTGACAAACTTTGGAACGGTTTACAAGATCTTGAGCAAGTATTCCTTAACGGCCACCCAACCCAAAACGTTGCTAACTACCTGAATGTCAGCTTCAACTTTGTGGAAGGTGAATCATTAATGATGTCACTTAAAGACGCAGCGGTTTCTTCAGGTTCTGCATGTACATCTGCAACCTTAGAGCCATCTTATGTACTTCGTGCATTAGGTCTTTCTGATGAGTTGGCTCATAGTTCAATCCGCTTCAGCTTTGGTAAATACACCACTGAAGAAGATATTGATCATGTGTTAAGCGTGACCCGAGCTGCTGTTGATAAGTTACGTGAACTTTCTCCGCTTTGGGATATGTATAAAGAAGGTATTGACCTTTCTACAGTCGAATGGGCTGAACACTAATTCTCAGCTTTCAATGAGATCATGCCAAATGATCTCATTGATTAAAACGAATTTAACCCCATATTAATATTAACGCTGACCCCGAGGTTTGGAGAAGCATCATGGCATATAGTGAAAAAGTAATTGATCATTACGAAAACCCTCGTAATGTAGGTGTTTTAGACAAAAACGCTGAAAATGTTGGTACTGGTATGGTCGGCGCGCCTGCTTGTGGCGACGTTATGCGCCTACAAATTCAAGTGAACGACGAAGGTGTAATTGAAGAAGCGCGCTTCAAAACTTATGGTTGCGGTTCTGCAATTGCTTCAAGCTCGTTGGTAACTGAGTGGTTAAAAGGTAAAACTTTAGACGAAGCTCAAGCCATCAAGAATATTGATATTGCAACCGAGCTTGCACTTCCACCAGTAAAAGTACACTGCTCTGTACTTGCAGAAGATGCAATTAAAGCTGCTGTTGAAGATTATCGCAACAAGCGAACTAAAGCTTAATTGTTTCCAGACCAGTGAAAGAATAACGGAGTTTTCATGATCAATTTAACTGAAAATGCTGCAACTCATATCAGCAATTATTTAAAAAATCGCGGTAAGGGTGAAGGTATTCGCGTTGGTGTGAAAACTTCAGGCTGTTCTGGTTTGGCTTATGTGCTCGAATTTGTTGATGATGTTGATGCGCATGACCAAGTTTTTGAACAGTTTGGTGTTAAAGTTTTTGTTGATCCAAAAAGCTTAGTCTATCTCGATGGTATGGAAATGGACTATGTCAAAAATGGCTTAAACGAAGGCTTCGAGTTTAACAACCCAAATAAAAAAGGCGAATGTGGTTGCGGTGAGTCTTTCACTGTCTAACACCATATTGTCCTCACCTATTAAAACAGTGTCTTTACACTGTTTTAATTCTATTTATTTACATGAAATAATTGCGGATCCCATCTCCCATGAATCATTTTGAGTTGTTTAACCTTCCAGTAGCGCTCGATATTGATTTAGCCAGTTTAAAAAATGAATTTTTAAAACTGCAGCAACAATATCACCCTGATAAAGCTGAAGATAAAGATCAAGCCCTGATTAAATCAAGTGAAATTAATCATGCATTCAAAATCTTATCTCAGGTTGACAGCCGTGCTGGATATTTATTGGCGCTCAAAAAACAAGATTATCATCTCGACCAATCCATCAATGATTTTGAGTTTTTACAATCCGCGCTTGAAATTCGTGAACAATTAGATGAAGCATCATCTGCGGATGATCTGATCTCCCTTAAAAAAGAAGTTTCACAATGGATTGATGGCTTAGTCCGCGAATTCAAAATCGATTATCAAGATGAAGACTGGGCTGAGGCTCGAGATACCGTCCGTAAATTACGTTTTTTCCAAAAAGTCATGAATGATATCGACAAAGCTGAAGATCGTTTCTTAGATGATGACAGTTTTGATCTTGACGATGATTTTTAAGTTTTCAAATTTTACTGCTCAAAGGATGTAACGCATGGCACTTTTGCAAATTGCAGAACCGGGGCAATCAAGTGCACCACATGAACACCGTATTGCGATTGGTATTGATTTAGGCACAACCCACTCTTTAGTCGCAACTGTGCTTTCTGGTAAAGCCAAAGTTCTACATGATGAACAAGGTCGAGTGTTACTTCCTAGTATCGTTCATTACACCGAAAATCAAACCCACTACGGGGATGATGCGAAACCCTTTATTACAGCCGACCCTAAAAACACCATTGTTTCCGTGAAGCGTTTTATGGGTCGCTCTAAAGCCGACATTAAATTCCAACACCCATACACACTAGTGGGTGAAGATCATCAGATGCCGGCCTTTGAGACCGCTCAAGGACGTAAAACTCCAGTCGAAATTTCGGCAGAGATTTTAAAACAACTCAAAGACCGTGCTGAAGCAAGCTTGCAAAATCCAGTAAATGGCGCAGTAATTACCGTACCAGCCTATTTTGATGAAGCCCAACGCCAAGCGACTCGCGATGCAGCTCAACTGGCTGGATTAAATGTGCTGCGCTTACTGAATGAACCTACAGCTGCTGCTGTGGCTTATGGTTTAGATCAAGATACCAATTTAGCAACTGATCACAACTATGTCATCTATGACTTGGGTGGCGGTACTTTTGATGTCTCGATTCTTCGCTTCTCGCAAGGTGTATTTGAAGTTTTAGCCACTGGCGGTCACACTGCTTTAGGTGGCGACGACCTTGATCGTCTGATTGTAAAATGGGCAAAAAAACAGCTCAACATTGAACACCTAGATGATGCCGAATACGCACATTTTGTAGTTGCTGCACGCAAAGCCAAAGAAGCACTGAGCGATCAAACCACGGTTGAATTAAAGCTTTTAGATCAAAGCTTAGAGCTTGATCGCCCTACCTTTGAAAGTATTATTCAAATTGCTTTAGACAAGACCATCAGTGTATGTAAGCGTGTTATGCGCGATGCCAAACTTGAATTATCCGATATTCAAAATGTCGTTTTAGTGGGTGGCTCTACACGCTCTTATGCGGTACAAAAAGCAGTCCGTGATGTGTTCAATCAAGAACCTCTTTGTACTATCAATCCAGATGAAGTTGTTGCGATTGGAGCCTCAATTACCGCAAATCAATTGATTGGCAACTCTACAGATGGCTCTTTGCTGCTAGATGTTACTCCACTGTCGTTGGGTTTAGAGACAATGGGTGGATTGGTTGAACGCCTCATTTCTCGCAACACGGCTATCCCTGTTGCACGTCGTCAGGAATTCACGACTTATCAAGATGGCCAAACCGCGATGTTGATTCATGTCGTGCAAGGTGAACGTGATCTGGTTGAGCATTGCCGTAGTTTGGGCCGTTTTGTTTTACATGGCATCCCTCCGATGACAGCTGGTCAGGCCCGAATTGAAGTAACGTTCCAAGTCGATGCAGATGGCTTACTTACCGTTGCTGCCAAAGAAACTACATCGGGTGTTCATGCTCAAATCGACATTAAACCGTCATATGGTTTATCAGAAGCAGATACTGAACGACTGTTACTCGACGGTTTTAAATATGCCGAAGAAGATAAAAGCCTTCGTCATCTACAAGAAACCAAAGTTGAAGCCCAACGTGAACTTGAAGCGCTAACACAGGCTTTAAAAGTTGATACTCAACTGCTTAGCCCTGTACAGCTTGATGCGTTGAATCAAGCCAAGCTAAATCTTAAAACCAAACTTCAAGGCGATGATATTCAAGCCATTGAACAAGCAGTAGAGCAGCTTAAAATACATAGTGATCAATTTGCTGCATTACGTATGAATCAACATATTGATGCAGCGTTAAAAGGCACTAAACTCGAAGACTGGTCAAACTCAAACTAAATTAAGGTAAAGACTATGCCACGTATTAAAGTACTTCCACATGCGCAATTCTGCCCAGAAGGTGCTGAGTTTGAAGTTGAGAAAAATGCAAACTTATGCGAAAGCTTGCTTAAAAACAACATCAAGATTGAACATGCTTGCGACATGTCATGTGCATGTACCACTTGCCACGTGATTGTACGCAAAGGCTTTGACAGCCTAGAAGAAATGAATGATGTGGAAGCTGATTTGCTTGACCGCGCGTGGGGCTTAGAACCAGATTCTCGCCTCTCTTGCCAAGTTGAGATTGTAGATGAAGATTTAGAAATTGAGATTCCTAAATACACCATCAATCACGCATCAGAGAATCACTAAGTTGATTCAAAAAAACCACGCGGATTGCGTGGTTTTTTTTAAATCTATAAAATAAGTAAATAGAATAAAAAATTAGTGAATGCGCGAATCTTCTTCTATAGGCTGAATCACTTCATCCTCAAGCTTCAATTTCACAATCCCTTGTGAGTTGGTTAATTTTTGCTGTGTTTGAATACGCTTAATCATCTTATCCAATACTGAAATCAACTCAGGATATTCAAAGTTTTGCACTTCATCCAAATTGAGCAATAAATGAAAGCCTTTATATTCGTAATCAAACCAGCGCTGATAATCTGTTTTTTGCGAAGTATATTTTTCCATGACCTGCCATGTGCGTACAGGCCCCTGAATCCCTTTTAAATAAATAGGTGACTTAGGCGCACACAAATAGTCATTTTTAATTAAGTTATAGGTATCATCTGAAATTAAAATTTCATCTACCGCAGCAGCACTCTGCAAGCGAGCCGCCAAGTTTGCATCACGACCAACAATAGTATAGGCCATACGATGTGCTGCACCATAGTTACCAACGTGGCAATAACCGGTACTAATCCCCATGCGAATATGCAAAGGTGGATACCCCATTTTAATCCAGCGTTCGCGCAATAATTTCATTTGTTGACGCATGACCATGGCCATTTCTACACAAGTTTTTGCGTCTTGCTCCACCCCTTGTGTATTTGGATCACCAAAGAAAATTAAGATGGCATCGCCCATGAATTTATCGACTGTACCTTCATATTGCTTGGCAATTTCGGTCATATGACTCAAATAGTCATTAAGCAAGTAGGCTAAATCATCTGGAATGAGCGTTTCTGATAGCTCTGTAAAACCCTGAATATCCGAAAAAAAAACGGTCATTTTTTTACGTTTATATTCAATTTTAGCTTCTGACTCACCTTTCATAATCGATTGCCACAACTGCAAGGGCGCATAACGACTTAACTGATTGGCAAACTCCATATAGCGATTCATTTGGTTATAATAGTATTCTCGCTTGGAATGGATGTAACGAATACGACGGGTTTGATAAATAATACCTACACCAAAATAGGTAATTAAACACAAGAATGAGAGTACCGTAAGTTCTGAAGAAGTATGTTCAAAATACTCACCAAAACCAAAAATAAAAATATTACAAAAATAGAAAACAGCAACCCCAAACACACAGGTCAGCATTGCTGAAAAAAATGAAACTTTGGTATTTATTGATGAAAAAAGAACAGCAAAAATTGCGGTAAAAGTCAGCACCAGACTAAGATGAACTGCCGACAGCATGACGGCAATCACAATCACATCTAGCGCAAAAAGTGAATTGCGTTTGGCATGATAGCCATACTTAAATTCCAGCCAATGAGATAATTTGGGCAGAATTAAAGCAACCACTCCCATCAAAACAGGAACATAGATTTGATAGTGGGTTTCTGGTGAGGTGTAGTGATAAACAACTAAAAGTAGAGATAGCATTGCATAACCCATCACGCGATGAAGGTATTCAAAATGCTTAGGATCTCTATCTAACCAATTGCTTAATGATAGCACTACCTACTCCAGAACCCGAATTTAATCACAATTCATCCATAAACAAATGATTTGTTCAGATTAATCCATGCGCCAGTCAAACGGCATATCACCCTGACCACGTAGAGCAAGCATTAAAGTTTGACGCATATGCGCAAGTACTTCGTTTGTATATGGAACTGCTGGTGTGCCCCAAACTGGTTTAGGCCAAGCCACATCGTTTTGATAACGTACAACATGATGAAAATGAAGTTGAGGCACCATATTACCCAATGCCGCAACATTCATTTTATCTGCGCGGAAAACACGTGCAAGCTGACTAGACAACCAGCTTGATTCACGTAAAAACTGTTCCTGATCTGCCTGACTTAATTCGTACAGCTCAGTAACTCCAGGAACACGTGGAATAAGAATGAGCCAAGGAAACTGCATATCATTCATTAAACGACATGTAGAAAGCGGAAAATCGCCTACAAAAAACGTATCTTGAGCAAGTTGTGGATGCAAACTAAACATATCTTTATAAATGATGCAAAATTAGAATGATGGTTAATACTATCACATCAAACTAAGGCTGAGTATTCTATAAAAGGTGTTTCATTACAAATAAAGCACCAATTGACTTGAACTCAATCACATTTATTACTTTAATAATTTTCCCAAATAAATCAACCGCTTCTTTGACTATCCTTCCAATCTAACTTCTCGAAAGTCAAGCCAAAGAAGTGACCACCATGTATCAATTCAGGTCTTTAATCAAGTTTTCCAGTAAATCATTGATAAATTGGATCCTTTTTTCATAATCCTCCAGCATCACCATAACTTTTAAGCGCTGACCACCTTCCATACGGAAGAAGGTTGGATGCTTTTGCATCATATTGATGATGCTCATGGCCTGCACTGGGGTATCTTGGGAAAATTCGATATGCCCGCCATTACTGTTGATATCAATTTTTGTAATGCCTAAAAACTCAGCCTTGAGTCTTAATTGATGCACTGCAAATAATTGCTTTACGGGTTGCGGTGGAATACCAAAACGATCTATCAATTCCATACGGATATTATCTAGCTTGTCTTGGGTATTGGTATTACTGATACGCTTATAGAATAACAAGCGCTGGTGCACATCGCCCAAGTAGTCATCTGGAATTAATGCTGGCATATGCAGGTTAATTTCAGCGGTCAGAGATAATGGCGCATCAAAATTCGGGGTTTTACCCTTTTGGATTGCTTTGGTGGCTTTCTCCAGCATTTCCATATACAAGCTATAGCCAATCGCTTGCATAGAACCACTTTGCTGTTCACCCAGCAATTCACCTGCACCACGGATTTCTAAATCTTCTGTCGCAAGCATAAAGCCTGCACCGAGTGTTGCTGCACGCTGAATGGCATCTAAGCGTTTTTCTGCATCACCCTTTAAGCCTTTCATAGATGGAACCAATAAGTAGGCATAAGCCTGATGATGCGAACGCCCAACCCGCCCACGTAACTGATGCAATTGTGCCAACCCGAGTTTATCCGCGCGCTCAATTAAAATGGTATTGGCATTCGGCACATCAATCCCTGTTTCAATAATCGTTGAGCATACCAAGACATTATATTCTTTATGATAGAACTGTTGCATAACCTGCTCCAGTTCACGTTCACGCATTTGCCCATGTGCTACAGCCACGCGTGCCTCTGGTACTAGCTCACGGATACTTTCGGCAGCACGCTCAATACTTTCTACTTCATTATGCAAGAAATAGACTTGTCCCCCACGGAGTAACTCACGCAGAATCGCCTCTTTGATTGATTCTGAGGTATGCTCCTGCACAAAAGTTTTGACAGCCAAGCGTCGTGCCGGTGGCGTAGCAATAATCGATAGATCACGCATGCCACTAAATGCCATATTTAATGTTCTAGGAATTGGGGTTGCCGTTAGGGTTAACATATCCACGTCTGCACGCAACGCTTTGATACGCTCTTTATCGCGCACACCAAAACGATGTTCTTCATCCACAATCATCAACCCCAGATTTTTAAATTGCACATTTTCTTGCAGAATCTTGTGGGTACCGACAACGATGTCGACTTTGCCATCAGCCAAATCTTCAATGGTTTTTAGATGTGCTTTACTCGAACCAAAACGCGACAACACCTCAATTCGAACTGGCCAATCTGCAAATCGGTCTTTGAATGACTCATAGTGCTGTTGTGCCAGCAATGTTGTCGGCACCAAAACGGCAACTTGTCTATTATTCTGTACAGCTACAAATGCTGCCCGCATGGCAACTTCTGTTTTCCCGAAGCCGACATCACCACAAACCAGACGATCCATTGGTTTTGCCAGTTGCATATCATGTAAGGTTGCTTCAATCGCATTGGCCTGGTCTAAAGTTTCCTCATAGGCAAAGCCACTAGCAAATTGCATATAAAGGCTATGATCAAGCTCAAAACTAATACCCGGTTTAGATTGACGACGTGCTTGTATATGCAATAGCTCAGCCGCAACATCATGAATCTGTTCCAGTGCCTTACGTTTCGCCTTGCTCCAAGTATCGGTACCGAGTTTATGCAGCGGAGCTAAATCAGGATCACCACCACTGTAACGACTAATTAAATGTAAATTGGTGACCGGAACATACACTTTGGCAGCATCAGCATAATCTAGCTGCAAAAACTCATGTTCCTGATCATCAATACTCAGAGTGATTAAACCTGCGTAGCGTCCAACACCATGATCGATATGCACAACAGGTGCACCAATACTGAGCTCAGTTAAACTCTTGATTAAGAATTCTTCAGAGACTTCTTGCTGACGCTTACGACGACGCTGCACAACCCGATGTTCATATAACTGATTTTCAGAAATGACACTCAGTTGATTTTGAATCACCAAACCACGATCTAAAGGCGCATTGGTAATCGCGATCGCTTGTAAAGATTGTTGAAAATCTGCAAAGCCATCAACACTTGGAATTTCACCTAAATATGGACGTAGTGCATCTTTTAGTGTTTCACGTCGACCCGCACTTTCTGCCACCAAAAGTACCGGATGATTGACTGTATCGAGATAGTTTTTGACTGCCGCAAAAGGCTTTTCTTGTTTAGGATCGACAGCTAAACGCGGTGGTGGCTCAGTCGCTAAATTAATTGCACCCGCGCGTTCTTCGACTTCTTCGGTCGAAGCCAGAATTCGGCCAAATTTATTCAGGTGCTCCAAGACCAGATTCTGTGATAAAAAAAGTTCATCCGGCGGCAAGATTGGATGATCGACATTATGTCGACGATCTTCATAACGACGCAGAACTTCTTTCCAAAATCCAGACAAGCCTTCATCTAATCCTAAATCTGTAATGACAATGCCATTCTCTGGTAAGTACGCCATAAGCGTACTTTGACTTTGCATAGCTTGTTTTTCAAAAAACAGCGGTAAATAGAATTCAATACCTGGCGATGCAATCCCATCTAGTACATCTTGGTAAATGGGATTTTTCTTCGGATTGACCGTTGGAAAACTTTCTGCATAACGATCTCTAAATAAAGAACGCGCTTCCTTTAGTGGAAACTCTTTAGCAGGTAGGACACTAAATTGTTGTAAATTTTGAGTGGTACGCTGTGTTTCAGGCTCGAAAAATTTTAGGCTCTCAATTTCATCATCAAACAGGTCAACACGAATCGGTGCATTTTGGCCAGAAGCAAAAACATCCATAATGCTGCCGCGCACTGCAAATTCACCATGGTCGTATACGGTATCAACCAAATGATAGCCAGCCTGAATGAGACGCAATTTTTGCTTTTCAATATCGAATTTTTGCCCCACCTGAATATCGAAATGCTCGCCCAAAACCCAAGATGCTGGCGCTACCCGCTGCGCTAAAGTTGAGGCTGAAACCAGCAATACGCCTTGTTGCGGCATATTCGATAAAATCGCCAAGCGTTCAGACACAATATCTTGATGTGGAGATAAACGGTCATACGGTAGAATTTCCCAATCGGGGAAAATTGTCGGTTTAACGCCGTAAAATTCAAGCTCGCTTTCGAGTTGAGCCAGATGCTGACTGTTCCGAGCTACCAGAATAAAAAGCTGCTTATGTTGTATAGAAATTTCTTTAAATAATAATGCAGCAGCTGAACCTTGTAATTGTCCGATCCAGCGTTTTTCACCTGCTTTCAATTTAGACAGATTGAGTTGAGCAATTTCTTGTTGGAACATGTAGGTCGCTTTTTAGAGATAAGTCACTTGGTTACAATCTTATCACGAGGCCAAAAGCCAATAAAATTTTTATACGATTACTTAACCTAGTATGTGCGAGCACTCTTAGAACACATTACTTATCAACACGCATATGAGTGCTATAAATAGCTATATATAGTTAAGCTTTATTTTTCGCGTATAAAATTGCGATAGTAGTCATTCAGTTTTTGTACGATTTGCTTAAATTGCACTAGATTTTCTTCCGTATTGCCTAATCGTGCGACAAATCTCTGCTGCGCAATTTCCAAATCAATTTTTTCATTGATTAACATGGCCGCATAATAAAGTGCCTGCAAATCATCAAACTGTGTTAAGCGTCGGTTGGAATAGTATTCTAAGCGTTCAGACAATTCCTTATTGAGGATTATCCCATCCACGATATAGCCCTGCTCTGAATCAAACTGAATCGCATGCTCCAGTAAATAAGCTTCTTCTTCTTTCGCTTTCGAACTTTTAAATACATTTTTTAGCTTATTGAGCATCTTCCTACTTCCCTTAACTATTGAAGCCACATTATATAATGCAATCAGAATGAACTTATCCACTGAATACACCATTTAATCCCTCTCTTCTTTTTTGCATCGTTGTTTTGTCCAAGCTTTAACCTTTTATTCCAAGTCGATAAATTTACATAAAACGTATATTTAGCTTGATTGCATTGCGCGCATAATTGAGATGAAATGATTCATCACTTAACGATTTTCACAAGTCATCAATACAATAAAAAAGGAGAATCGAGCCCCTAGGACTTAAATTTAGAGTAATAATACCGCAATAATTAAAACCCCTGCGAGCAGTGCATAAACATGTCATTTTTGACTAATTTTCAAAATGACTGACTCATACTGGAGGTATTTCATCACTATCAAATTGAAATATCGAATTTTATTTTCAATCAACCATATCTAGAAATGTAAACTTATGTAAACAGAACCACACGGATCAATTAAATTGAATGCTTTTTATTCATATTTATTGAAAGTTCACATTATAAAAGGAAATATTCAAGCAAACTGCGTACATCTCTTAAACTGACTAGCCTGTTTTGTCATTTTTAGTTTTGTAAACAAAATTACATTTTGCTACACAAGATCACTACAAACACCCTAGAAATGTAACAGTAAGTAATTTTGCTTTTATGTTTGAATCAGCTCCTCGCTATTGCAGCTCAAAAAATCATCTTGGATAAATGGACAGATGGTTTTAGGACAAAGGATGGGCATATGAGTCAAGTGAACCCCACATTAATTACTTTTATTTTTTACATTGTCGCAATGGTCGGTATTGGCCTATATGCTTATAAGGCAACTTCAGATTTCTCTGACTACATCTTGGGTGGACGTAGTCTTGGAAGCGTTGTGACAGCACTTTCAGCAGGCGCGTCGGACATGAGCGGTTGGTTGCTTATGGGTTTACCCGGAGCAATTTATTTATCTGGTCTTTCTGAAGCTTGGATTGCCATCGGTTTGATTATCGGTGCTTGGTTAAACTGGCTTTTGGTTGCTGGACGTCTTCGTGTTCACACCGAATATCAGAATAATGCGCTTACATTACCAGATTATTTCACTGGTCGTTTTGGCGACAAAAAACGTATTTTACGTATTATCTCTGCATTCGTAATTCTTATTTTCTTCGCTATTTACTGTGCTTCAGGTATGGTTGCTGGCGCGCGTTTGTTTGAAAGCTTATTTGGCTGGGACTACTCAACAGCTCTTTGGATTGGCGCACTTGCGACAATTTCATATGTCTGTATCGGCGGTTTCCTTGCAGTGAGCTGGACAGATACTTTCCAAGCAGGCTTGATGATCTTTGCTTTATTGTTAATGCCAGTGATGGCTTACCTTGCTATTGATGATCATAGTCAACAGTTTGGTGTATTACTTGAAGCTGCTCGCCCACAAGCCATGAATATGCTTGAAGGTTTAAGTACTGTTGCCATTTTATCTTCAATGGCATGGGGCTTAGGCTATTTTGGTCAACCACACATTCTCGTGCGCTTCATGGCCGCAGATTCTGTTAAGACAATCCCTGCTGCTCGCCGTATTGGTATGGCTTGGATGATTCTATGTCTTGGTGGTGCGGTTGGTGCTGGCTTTGTTGGTATTGCTTACTTCCAGCAACATCCTGAACTTGCAGCAGTTGTTTCTCAGAACCCTGAAACAATCTTCATGGAATTAAATAAGATTTTATTTAACCCATGGTTAGCTGGTGTTATTTTGGCTGCGATTCTTTCAGCAGTAATGAGTACTCTAAGCTGTCAGCTTTTGGTTTGTTCAAGTACGCTTACTGAAGATTTATACAAATCATTCATCCGTAAAAATGCATCTCAAAAAGAGTTGGTTTGGATCGGTCGTTTGATGGTTGTTGGTATTGCGATCCTTGCTATTACAATTGCTCAAAACCCAGACAGTAAAGTTTTAGGTTTAGTGTCTTACGCTTGGGCTGGTTTTGGTGCTGCGTTTGGTCCATTGATTATCTTATCTTTGTTCTGGAAACGTATGACACTCAACGGTGCTATCGTGGGTATCCTTGTTGGTGCAATCACTGTAATCGTTTGGAAAAACACCATGGGCTACACAGGCTTGTATGAAATCATCCCTGGCTTCATCTTGTCTTTCATCAGCATTATTGTTGTGAGCCTTCTTGGTAAAGAACCTGCAAAAGATGTGGTTGAGCGTTTTGAAAAAGCAGATGCCTTCTACAAACGCGAAATGGCTGAGTTAAAGAACAAGTAATTGCTCTTTATCGTGGCAAACAATAAAGGGGCTTAATGCCCCTTTATTTTTATCTATGCTTTTTGACTTTGAGATTCAGCTTACCGCTTTCTTTAATCACTTCCATGACTGGATAGCTACGCGTTTCCTTGATCCCTGGCAGTTGCCAGATCACCTGCCCTGAAATTTTGCGAAACTCTTCCATACTGGCGCAGCGAATCTTGACAACAAAGTCAAACCCACCACTGGTCATATGGCATTCGACAATCTCTGGATACTGTAATACTGCCTCGCAGAACTCATCTAATACATTCGGCGTCGTTTTATCGAGTAAAATCTCTACGAAGACCACAAAATTTGAGTTCAACATTGCAGCATTTAACTTGGCCTCATAACCAAGAATAAATCCATCTTTGCTGAGCTTCTGTACCCTTGCAAGCACAGCCGTAGGAGATAGGTTCACCTCTTCAGCCAATTTGATATTAGATATTCGTCCATCGTTTTGCAGAATATCTAAAATTTTAATATCCGTTCGATCAAGCGATAAAATTTGGCTAGACATCTGAATTAATCTCTAAAAATAAGGGAAACAATAGTGAGTTATTCGGGTTTATTTCTGTAATCATTAATTATATACGGCAATTTGCTTAACTCAATCTTTTCAGTCACAGGAAGTTGGCATGAATACGATCATCTCCCCAATTGATGGAACCGAGCCTCATCAAGACTATATTACTCTTTTCAAAGAAAAGAGCGCTTATGAAACAGAGATTAACACTGCATGGCGCCGTGCCGAATCAGAATGTGTTGAAAATCTACTTGAGCATAGCAAAATTTCAGACGAATTGAATACTCGTATTCAAGACCTCGCATTTAACCTTGCGCATACCTTACGTGAGCGTAAAAGCTCTGCGGGTAAAGCAGGTATTGTTCAAGGCTTATTACAAGAGTTCTCTTTATCTTCTCAAGAAGGTATTGCCCTCATGTGTCTTGCTGAAGCGTTATTACGTATTCCAGATACTGCTACACGCGATTTGTTAATCCGTGACAAAATCAACCAAGGTAACTGGAAAGACCACGTTGGTCAAAGCAACCTGATGTTCGTTAATGCCGCTGCGTGGGGCTTAATGTTAACAGGTAAGCTAATGGAAACTCCTCAGCAAGCCAGCCTTTCTAGCATGCTTACGGGCTTAATTGCACGTAGTGGTCGTGGCATCATTCGTAAAGCCGTTGACGTTGCAATGCGTATGATGGGTGAGCAGTTCGTAACTGGCGAAACCATTAAAGAAGCGTTAAGCAATGCTGAACGTCTTGAAGACAAAGGTTTCCGCTATTCATACGATATGTTAGGTGAAGCTGCGTTAACGGATCACGATGCTGAGCGTTATTATGATGATTACACCAACGCTATTCATGCAATTGGTCAAGCATCTAAAGATAAAGACGTTTACAGCGGCCCTGGTATCTCAATCAAGCTTTCTGCTTTACATCCGCGTTACCAACGTTCACAAACTGAACGTGTACACAACGAACTTTACAGCAAAGTACTTGAATTGGCGCGTTTGGCAAAAGGCTATAACATTGGTTTAAACATCGATGCTGAAGAATCTGAACGCTTAGAGCTTTCTCTTGAACTATTAGAGCGTCTTTGCTTTGAGCCTGAATTGGCGGATTGGAAAGGTATTGGCTTTGTCATTCAAGCGTACCAAAAACGTTGTTTCTACGTTGTAGATTATATTGTTGATCTAGCGAAACGCAGCAATAAGCGTCTTATGATCCGTTTGGTTAAAGGTGCATATTGGGACAGCGAAATCAAGAAAGCACAAATTGAAGGTATGACCGACTACCCTGTATTTACACGTAAAGTGCATACAGACTTGTCTTATATCGCATGTGCGCGAAAATTATTGGCTGCGCCAGAACAAATTTATCCGCAATTTGCAACGCATAATGCGCAGACTGTTGCGACAATTTACGAATTGGCAGATCCTGCGAAATATTACGTCGGTCAATACGAATTCCAATGCTTACACGGCATGGGTGAGCCTTTATACGAACAAGTGGTTGGTCCAAAATCTGAAAACAAATTGGATATCCCTTGCCGTATTTATGCACCAGTAGGTACGCATGAAACTTTATTGGCTTACTTGGTACGTCGTTTACTCGAAAATGGTGCAAACACATCATTCGTAAACCGTATTGCTGATAAGAGCTTGAAGATTCAAGACCTGATCGAAAACCCGCGTGAATCGATCTTAACTGCTGCGAAACAAGAAAAAGCGGTTGGCTTAAAACACCCAGCAATTCCATTACCTAAGAATTTGTATGGTGCATTACGCCAAAACTCTTCAGGTGTTGACTTAGCCAATGACAGCGAATTGTTAAGCTTAGACAAAACTGTTCAAGGTCTTATGTCACAGCAATGGTCTGCACAAGCGATGGGGCCTGGTTTAGCAGAAATTACTGCCGCTGCTGAAGTTGCCGTGATTAACCCTGCTGTGCATAGCGATCAAGTCGGTAGCGTGAAAGAAGCTTCTGCTGAACACGTCAACTTGGCACTGAGCAATGCTGCAACTGCACAAGCGGCTTGGGTCAACACCCCGAAAAATGAACGTGCTGCATGTTTAAACCGTGCTGCCGACATCATGGAAAGTCGCATTCAAGAGCTCATGGTATTGTTATGCCGTGAAAGTGGTAAAACTTATGCCAATGCGATTGCTGAAGTGCGTGAAGCCGTTGACTTCTTACGTTACTACGCTGCTCAAAGCACGAATTTACCTGCAAATGCACAAATTGAGTCATTAGGCACTGTTTTATGTATTAGCCCATGGAACTTCCCGCTTGCGATTTTCAGCGGTCAGATCTCTGCTGCACTTGTTGCAGGTAACACGGTGATTGCTAAACCAGCTGAACAAACTCCGCTTATTGCAGCATTGGCCATCCAAATGCTTTGGGAAGCCGGTGTTCCAGAAGCCGTTGTACAGTTAATTCCAGGTCGCGGTGAAACCGTTGGTGCGCAATTAAGTGCTGATCCACGTGTTCAAGGCATTATGTTCACTGGTTCTACTGAAGTTGCCAAAATTCTTCAGAAAACTGTTGCAAAACGCTTAAGCTCAAATGGTCAACCAATTCCGTTAATTGCGGAAACTGGTGGTCAAAATGCCATGATTGTTGACTCATCTGCATTAACTGAACAAGTAATTCTTGATGTTGTGAACTCGGCGTATGACAGTGCTGGTCAACGTTGTTCTGCCCTTCGTATTCTTTGCGTACAAGAAGACAATGCTGAAAGCGTAATTCGCATGCTGAAAGGTGCAATGCAGCAATTAGCTGTAGGTAACCCTGCTCTGTTAAAAACCGACATTGGTCCAGTAATTGATGCTGAAGCACAAACCAATATCCAGAACCACATCCAAAAGATGCGTGGCAAAGGTTATGCGGTTCACCAATTCATGCGCAACGACAATGCTGATGCGAGCTTAACTCAAGGTACATTCATTCCACCTACGTTGATTGAATTGCCGAACTTAAACGACCTAGAGCGTGAAGTATTTGGTCCTGTATTACACATCATCCGTTACCCACAAGGTAATGTGAAATCTGTAGTCGATCAAATCAATGCGAAAGGCTACGGCTTAACCATGGGTCTACATACACGTATTGATGAAACCATCAACACTGTAATTAACACTTCTGAAGTGGGTAACTTGTATATCAACCGCAACATCGTTGGTGCTGTTGTTGGCGTACAACCTTTCGGTGGTGAAGGTCTATCTGGTACGGGTCCTAAAGCGGGTGGTCCATTATACCTTTACCGTTTAATGCAAGAATGTAGCGTGAAACAGTTAAGCACACCTTTTGCGACAGGCAAAGTGTTACAGCCTGCACCGAAAAATGAAGTGTATGAACAGTTTAGCGCTTGGGTGAAAAAGCAGTTCCCACAAGTGAAATTGCCTCAAGTTCCTGCACTTGCTTCTGGTCAAGTGTATGAATTGAATGGTCCTACAGGTGAAAGCAACCAATACACGATTGTTGCTCGTCACTGTGTATTGTCTCTTGCAGAGCAAGAACAAGACCAATTGGTGCAATTAAATGCAATCTTTGCAGTGGGTAGTAAAGCAGCTGTATTGGCAGACAATGTCTTTGCATTGAAGCATATGTCTTCTATGCCTAAAGTCGTTGCTGAGCAATTCAAAGTCATCAACAGCATTGCGACTGGTGAGTTTGATGCGGTACTGCACCACGGTACAACCACACAAGTTCTAGAGTTGCAAACTGCGATTGCACAGCGTCCAGGTGCAATTGTAGGTATTACTCACTTACAACCTGCTGAACAAGACATTCCTGTTGAGCGCCTTGTAATTGAACGTGCCATCAGTATTAACACTGCTGCTGCAGGTGGTAATGCCAGCTTAATGACCTTGAACTAAGGTTTAAAGCATCCTGTTAGGGGCATATATTTCCCTTACCAAGCCATTACTGGTCTAATGGCTTGGTTTCTTTTTTTATAAGCCATCATTTTTGCTTTGCTAGATTCATCTCGCAATCACCCTGTATTTTCTATATTTTCATGCAGAGTTGCTGAATTCACTTAGTCTTCTCCTGCAAACTTTGTTACCATCCCTGTTTTCTACGTTTTATGATTTTTGACTGCATATGACTTCATCTTATCAGCAACAACTTGATGCCAAAGTTGAACGTATTTCTGCGCAATTTGCCGAATTCAATCCCCCATCTCTTTCTGTATTCGCATCCCCTGAACAGCATTATCGTATGCGCGCAGAGTTTCGTATTTGGCATACTGATGACGATATGTTCTATGCCATGTTTGAACGCGATGAACAACAACAAAAACAAGTCATTCGTATTGATGAGTTCCCAGTTGCCGATGCGCATATTAATCAACTCATGCCTGTACTTTTGGCAGAATTAAAAAGTGATGAGGCCCTGTCCAAGCGCCTGTTTGAAGTGCATTTCTTAGCGACCTTAAAAGGTGAAATGCTGGTTTCACTGATTTATCGCTGCCCACTCGATGAACAATGGCAAGTCTTGGCCAAACAACTTGCAGAAAAACTCAAGATTAAAATTATTGGTCGTAGCCGCGGTCAAAAGCTCGTGCTTTCTGATGAGTTTGTAGTTGAAGAACTGCAAGTTTTTGAGCGTAAATATCAGTACAAACAAATCGAAAGTAGCTTTACCCAGCCGAATGCCCAAGTTTGCCAAAAAATGTTGGAATGGGCTTGTGATGCCGCGGGTCACTCAAACAAAGACCTGCTTGAACTCTACTGTGGTAACGGGAACTTCACCCTGCCTTTGTCGACCCGCTTTAAGCGTGTGTTAGCCACTGAACTTGCCAAATCTTCTGTATATGCAGCGCAATGGAACATCGGGCAAAATAACATTGATAACATTCAGGTCGCTCGCCTTTCTGCCGAAGAGTTTACTCAGGCCTACAATGGTGAACGTGAATTTAGACGTCTGCAAGAAGCTGAAATTGAAATTAGCAGTTATGATTTTGATACCGTTTTCGTTGATCCACCACGTGCAGGGATTGATGATGAAACCTTGAAGCTGCTGCAACGCTTTGAACGGATCATTTATATCTCGTGTAATCCCGATACCCTCTATGACAATTTGAAGCTTTTGACACAAACCCACAAAGTCACAAAGTTCGCATTATTTGATCAGTTCCCTTATACCCACCATGTTGAATCTGGGGTATTACTGGAAAAATTGTAAACAATTTTCTAATGTTAAAAACAGGGTCCTCAAGCCATTAAAATCAATCGCTTGAGGATTTTTTTATAGAAATAAATCAGTTAATTTCACCACTTTTTTGTATGTGTCATAAAAACGTTAAACTGCGCCATTATGATTGAAATTTTGCGTGTTTAACTGCTGCTTTTATCACTCATGTAGACTTGCATTATTTATAGAATTGGCTATATTTCGTTCTATGTTATTCATGAATGAAGGCTCTATGAGTTTTTGGCAAAAATTGTTTACTGCACCTCAGCAGTTGAATGAGCATAAAAATCAAATCGCTTGTATCGAAAATGATTGCTCATGCAAAACCGACGAACAACTGTTGAATGCTCTTGCAAAAGCGACTGATGATGATGTCATTATTGGTATTAAGCGCGTACTCACTTCACGTGGCTATAGTCGTAAAGAGCTGAATGAAATTACCCGCTCACCATTACAGTAAGCGCAGATTTCACAGATACAAAAAAGCATTGGCCGAAAACCAATGCTTTTTTATTATGGCGATTATTGTGAATTTGAATGACATGCTTGATCATCAATATAAGCCAGCATTGGACCTAGGCGATGGGTTTGCGTATTTTGCGGTGGTTCAGACAAATAGACAGCTGAAACAGATCCATCTAAATATAAAGCCTGCTCCAGTTCCAAATCATCTCGCATAAAACTGGCTAAGGTATAAAAATTCACAGGTTGCTCTGTCAGCACAAAATACAATGTTTGGGATTTAATCCCCACGGCATTGCGTAATTTAAGTGAATCTGACTGCGGTATAAATATAGGATTAATCTGCTTATTTCTAATGAGCATTGGACCCGATTGAGTAGCATAGTCCGCTTTAAATTTGCGTTTCGTATATTGAGAAGTACTTAAGATTATTGCGTGCGTAGCATTCCAAGCGAAAACACCATTAGGCTGTAAATAGAAATTTCCCCAACCATGATCTCGATTGATAGGAAATAGCTTTTTCTTGTTTTCAATATATAGGCCTACTGGATGGTAGGTTGAGTGGAACATGCCTGCATTCATGGCAAATGTCATCTGCTCGCAGGGTTTGAGTTGCGTGGAGATCTGATCAAAATAATGAAGTGCGGTTGAGCTATTTCTTTGATTTAAAAACAGCCGTAAATGCGCAAACTTCCGCACTTCAATAACTGTAAAGCCATAACCCTTAAATTGCTGCTTATAGACATTAATTTCTGCCCACGATGCCGCGGAGAATACACTACAGCACAGCAGTATAATCTTACATAACACGCCAAATCTGGTCTGCATAAAGATTGAATTCCGTTCATCCCATATTGCATTTTAGGCTTTTTGTAGCATTCCTACCCAACTATTAATCCATCTCCATCATTCGGCTTACACTACATGCTAATATACATGTGTAACTTTATTAGTTAAACGTCGCAATGCATCAGCAAAAAAAACGGTTTCCTATTGGAGCACATCTTGTTGTTAAACATTTCGCCTACTCCCATCACGGGATTTATATTGGGCGTGGACGTGTTATCCATTATTCAGGTTTTGCTCACTTTTTTAAAAAGCGACCGATTGAAATCACCACGCTAGAACAATTCTGTCATGGCAAAAAAATTAACGTCATTGACTATCAGCAGCCTAAATATTCAGGTCGCAAAGTGGTTCGTCGCATGCGTTCTCGCATGAAAGAAAATCACTATCATTTAATTATGAACAACTGCGAACATCTCTGTACTTGGGCAATTACCGGCGTAGAAAGCAGCCCGCAAGTGGTCAGAATGATGAATCGACTCACAACAATCGGTTATGTGAGTTCTATTATGAGCTATATGAACAGCATGCTATTAACCGTGACCACAACTTGCTTTGCGCTTGCGCTGTATATTAAAAAGAAACTCCGCGACAAGGCAAAAATGCATACCCAAACTTATTTGTTCTTTAAAGATCAAGAGCATAAAAACCGTTAATACCTTGAGAACATTTCAGTCGCTCAATAAATTCAAGATAACTTAGCCAGCCGTATTCATAAATTTTGGCATAGCAATAAAAAAAGCCCCGAATCTAAATCTCGAGGCTTTTTTATATGGTGAATAAATGAATTATTTACCTGGTTTAAAACTGTCTTTTAAGTCCAAAATACGGTTGAAGACAGGCTTTTCTGCGCTATGGTCATAACGATCAGCCACGAAATAACCTTCACGTTCAAACTGGAACCGTTGTTCAGGTTCAGCTTGCGCTAGTGCAGGCTCAATAACCGCTTGAACAACTTGTAATGATTCAGGATTCAAATTCGCCAGGAAATCATCGGTTGCATCTGGTGCAGATTCGGTGAATAAACGGTCATAAATACGTACTTCAGCAGGAATACCTTGCGTTGCAGATACCCAGTGAATTACCCCTTTGACTTTACGCCCTTCAGGGTTTTTACCCAAAGTTTCAGGATCGATCGAACATTTCAATTCAACCACTTCACCGTTTTCATCCTTAATGATTTCATCACATTTAATCACATAAGCATGACGTAAACGCACTTCACCTTCAGGTACTAAACGCTTGAAGCCTTTTGGTGGAATTTCTTCAAAATCTTTACGGTCAATATAGATTTCAGACGTTAATGGAATCACTCGCTCACCCATATCGACATTTGGATGACGCGCATGTACCAAGTCCAATGCTTTAGGTAAGTTGGTTAAAGTCACTTTCAGTGGATTCAACACCGCCATACCACGACCAGCAGCATTTTCTAGCGATTGACGGATACAGAATTCAAGCATGGCCACATCAACAATACCATCGGTCTTCGACACACCTACACGCTTACAGAAATCACGTAAACCTTCAGGGGTAAAGCCACGACGGCGCATACCGACTACAGTTGGCATACGTGGGTCATCCCAACCATTCACATAACAACCTTCAACCAATTTACGCAATTTACGCTTTGAAGTGATGGTGTAATCAATGTTTAAACGGCTCGATTCGTACTGACGTGGAACTGCTACTGAATGAACTTTCTCAATCACCCAGTCATAGAATGGACGGTGGTCTTGGAATTCCAAAGTACATAAAGAGTGCGTAATCCCTTCAATCGCATCAGACAATGGATGCGCATAGTCATACATTGGATACATTTTCCACTTATCACCTGTTTGGTGATGTTCAGAATGTAAAACACGGTAAAGAATTGGATCACGCATATGCACATTTGGCGATGCCATATCAATTTTGGCACGTAACACCGCTTGCCCTTCACCCAACTCACCATTACGCATTTTTTCAAAGCGTTCAAGGTTTTCAGCAACTGTAGCATCACGATAAGGCGAGTTTTTGCCCGGCTCAACAAAGTTACCACGGTTTAATTTAATTTCTTCAGGTGATTGTAAATCGACATAAGCATCCCCCTGTTCAATCAATTGCACAGCCCAAGCGTATAACTGATCAAAATAGCCCGATGCATAACGTGGTTCGTCTTTCCACTGAAAACCTAACCACTTCACATCGTTGGCAATACCATCTACATATTCTTGTTCTTCGGCATCTGGGTTGGTATCGTCAAAACGTAGGTTACAATACCCACCAAATTCTTCAGCAATACCAAAATTTAAGCAAATTGCTTTGACATGGCCAATATGTAAATAACCATTCGGCTCTGGCGGGAAACGCGTGACTACTGTTTGCGTACGTCCTGACGCTAAATCATCAGTAATGACTTGACGTACAAAATCCAAGCCAGGCTGTTGTTCTTGCTGCGCAGCATCGACAGAGGCATGATTACTTGGTGTCGGGTTATTTGGCAGAGATGCAACAACATCATTTGGCTTCATAGTAGATAGATCACTTCTAAAAATAAAAAACAGGATATTTTAAACGCAATTTCAGTATTTTTAACAAAGAAATGTACGTTTTTACTTGCCTTGTAGTTTACAGTTTGCTTATGCTTCTCTCAACCAAAAACCCATGGCTTTTATGTCCATGTTAAGGAGATTACACAATGAGTTTTCCTCAAGTCGAATTAAACACCAATAAAGGTCGTATTGTTCTTGAGCTTAACGCTGAAAAAGCACCTAAAACAGTGGCTAACTTTTTAGAATATGTTCGTGACGGTTTCTATGACGGCGTAATTTTCCACCGTGTGATTGATGGTTTCATGATCCAAGGTGGCGGCATGGATGAAAACTTCAAAGAAAAAGCAACTCGTGACTCAATTGAGAACGAAGCAGACAACGGTTTGAGCAACGATGTGGGTACAATCGCAATGGCGCGTACTCAAGCTCCTCACTCTGCATCTGCACAGTTCTTCATTAACGTGAAAAACAACTCTTTCCTTAACCACACTGGTAAAACAGCGCAAGGTTGGGGCTATGCCGTATTTGGTAAAGTGACTGACGGTATGGACGTTGTAGAAGCAATCAAAGGCGTTCGTACAGGTAACCGTGGCTACCACGCTGACGTTCCTTTAGAAAACGTTGTAATCGAATCTGCAAAAATCATTTCTGAATAATAATCCCTCCTAACCTCCCTTTTATAAGGGAGGAAAGTCCCTCTTTTTAAAGAGGGATTTAGGGAGATTAAAAGGAATACAGCGTGACCTATCTGTTTATTTCAGATTTACATTTGTCACCCGATCACCCTCGACTCGTTCGAGGGTTTTTCGCTTTGCTGAAAGAATATCAACATCAACAAACTCAGCTCTACATTTTAGGGGATTGGTTTAATGCTTGGATTGGTGATGACTATTCTGCCCCTTGGTTAGATGAAATAGTTGCTGCCTTACAACAATTTCATGCCGCTGGAAATCAAGTCTATTTCCAAGTAGGTAATCGTGACTTTGCTTTAGGACAAAAGTTTCTCAATCAATTTAAGGGCATCTTGTTGCCAGATGATTATGTCTTGGAGATAAAGCAGCAAAAGTTCCGCCTTGAACATGGCGATGCCTTATGTACCGATGACATCGGCTATCAGCGTTTTAAAAAGATTATCCGCAACCCTTTGGTGCTGGGATTCTTACGTAAAACACCATTAAGTTTCCGTACCAAACTCGCAAATGGCTTCCGTAAAAAAAGCCATGCCGCACAGCAGTTTAAAAGCTATGAAGTGATGGATGTGAACCAACATGCTGTCGAGCAAGCGCTTGCAGATGTTGATATTCTTATTCATGGTCACACTCATCGTGCTGCAATACATGACATACAGGATAAAAAACGCATTGTTTTGGGCGACTGGAAGCAGGACTCTGCGCAAATTTTGGTGATTGACCCGACACAACAAGATGCTGAATTGCAGTTAACCACCTTTAGCTATTAAGCATTGACGCTTTCCCTGTGCATGTTGCTTCATTGCTAGCTTTTTATTTTAATAGCTCTTTAGAATTAATAGCCGCCTTTTACCTGCACATCTTCAGCACCCTTTTTATATCTAGACAATAAACTTCTGAGTCCATTCATCAATACGCTCGTGTCTACCCCAACAGCGACAAATTCTGTACCCAAATCGAGATATTGTTCTGTCACCTCATCGGTAGTCGACAAAATACCGGCTGCTTTACCGGCTGCACGAATCTTCTGTATTGCAGCAATAACTGCCTTTTGCACTTCAGGATGATTCGGGTCACCCTGAAACCCCATGGTTGCCGACAAATCAACAGCCCCAATAAACACACCATCAATGCCGTCGATTTGAAGAATTTCATCCAAATTATTTAAGCCTTGTACCGACTCAATTTGAATCAATAGGCAGATTTGCTCATGCGCATGTGCATAATAATCTGGAATACTATTCCAACGCGTTGCTCGCGCCAATGCAGCCCCCACTCCACGAATCCCTTCAGGCGGATAGCGTACAGCTTTCACCATCAGCGTCGCCTGTTCTACAGTTTCCACCATCGGAATAAGTAAGGTCTGCGCCCCAATATCCAATAATTGTTTAATTAATTGCACACTGCCAATGGGTGGACGAACAACTGCTTGCGAAGCGTAGGCTGCCATGCTTTGTAATTGCAATAACGTTGTTCTAAGGTCACTCGGGGCATGTTCACCATCTATTAAAAGCCAGTCATAACCCGCATTTGCTACAAGCTCGGTCGCATAGGCATCGGCTAAACCAACCCAAAGTCCGATTTGCTGTTGGCTTTTTAATCTTTGCTTAAAATGGTTAATGGTGTCAGGCATCATGATGAACGTGATTTAAAGGGCATGATGATTAGTAAATCGGTTCCTCGCACAAATTACCAATATTGATTTTCGATCTTATGATCGCATTCAACACTTAATCCAACATCATAGGGCTGAAATCTAATGATCGAACACACTTTGACATAACTTAGTTGCACTATGCTTGAATCTGAACCATGAAAAGATTAATGTGAATATTCCGCTAAAAACAGCACTTCTTTAACTCGGAGCTATTTTCATGGATCTTTTGAATATTTCAAAAACTCGTTATACCACTAAGGCTTACGACCCTTCCAAGAAAATTCCGCAACCACAGTTTGATCGCCTACTTGAAATTTTACGCTTAACGCCATCGTCCATTAATATTCAGCCATGGCATTTTTTTATTGCAGATAACGATGCAGCCAAAGCACGTATTGCTAAAGCTTTGGTCGGGAAATATGCCTACAATGCACCAAAGGTGTCAGATTCCTCCCACACCATTTTGTTTTGCACCAAAGCAGATATCACCGAAGAGCATCTTGAGAATTTATTGCATCGCGATGATCTGAGTGGTCGTTTTAAAGATGCAACGGCCAAACAGGGGCAAAAAGACAGCCGTACGGGGTATGTCAATTACTATCGCAATGAAAAAGGCGATATTCAGCGCTGGGCAGAGAATCAAACCTTTATTGCACTGGGACAAATTTTACTTGCTGCGGGGATTGAAAATATTGACGCTACACCAATTGGTGGTTTTGATGAAGACTTACTCGCGGAAGAGCTACAACTCACCGAACAAGGACTGATCCCTTCTGTTCTTTTAACTCTGGGCTATCGTAGTGACGCTGACTTTAATGCCAAACTACCGAAATCACGCCTCAATAAAGAAGAAATTTTCACCCGATTGTAAGATTTAACCTGCACACTCATAGGGACAATCCATTTGTCCCTTTTTTAGGTCCAAAATTTGCTTGTTTAAAATACATTTTCACTTTTTACAGAGGTCGGTCATGTCGAATTTAGTACAACTTCCGATTAAATTTGAGTGTAACCATTGTCAGCGCATCTATCTCTATCATTATGCCCAGACTCCTTTACATGATCCGCACTGTCCTGATTGTCAGCACACTGGCTTGTTAATGGGCGTTGCCGATAAAGTCGATTTATTCCGCTATCCAATGATGTTGCTCAACAGAATTATGAAACAGTCATGGCATAAGCTAAACAAAGCACACTCATAATTCCTAAGCCTAGACCAATACTAGTACTGGTTTTGAGTTTTTCCTTAAAGAATAGCAAACCACTCAATACCCCCAATATCACCACCATGATATTCATCCCTGCAAATACAATTGCAGGGGTATCTTTCAGCAACATATGCGCTTTAACGTAAAGTGCAATATTGGCAAAATTAAGTAGCCCTAAAAGTAAACCCAATGCAATATTTGGAATAGAACCCACACGTTTTGTGGTTAAAAGGATATATAACAGCGAAAATATAAAGGCACAAATAAACATCAGGTTTAAAGCTACGGCAAATTGCACACCCAAACCCGTGGTATATTTCAGCAAAATATCCACCAAGGCATAACCAACCCATACACTCGCCAAGTACAACATACCTGAAGCACTCGATCCGGATTGAGCATGATTATTACGATGGGAATACAGAATACATAGAACTGCTGTTATTCCGAGCCCAATACCGAATAGTTTCAGTACTCCAAACTGCTCATTAAAAATAAAATATGCTGCTCCGAGGGACAATACCACCGAAAGACGCTGCGCAACTTCTGTTTTGACAATCCCCGCTGTTTGTAAAGACTTAGACAAGCACAAGAACACACTGGGCAACAGCAGACCGAGCATCAAAATCAGCCACCACGGGGTATTTACTGGAGAGATATGCACAAGGTCTGGCTTAAACCAAAAGAAGCATAAAAAACTCGCCACGGCATAATTCCAGCAAATCATTTGCATGGGATCAAAACCTTTACGCTTACAGATTTTTAGTAAGATTGACACCAGTACACTACATAGCGCAGCAGCAAGGATGAGTTGCATAACACCTTTTCCATTCTTATTATCAGTACAGCTATAAAAAAGCCCACATAGGTTATGTGGGCTTCAAATTATAAATAATTTGTGGAGCGATTATTTATAACGATCAACCATTTTCTCTAAAGAAATTGGACGAATTTTGTCTGCATTGCCCGCAGTACCAAATGCTTCGTAACGATCAACACAGATTTGTTTCATTGCATCTACAGTTTTAGCAAAGAATTTACGTGGATCGAATTCGCTTGGTTGCTCTGCCATCATACGACGCATCGCACCTGTAGAGGCTAAACGTAAGTCTGTATCAATGTTGATTTTACGCACACCATGTTTGATCGCTTCAACCAATTGCTCAACAGGAACACCGTAAGTTTCTTTGATGTCGCCGCCGTATTGGTTAATTACCGCCAACCATTCTTGTGGTACAGAGCTTGAGCCGTGCATTACAAGGTGGGTATTTGGAAGTGCCGCATGAATTTCTTTAATACGGTCAATCGCCAAAATATCCCCTGTCGGTGGGCGAGTAAATTTGTACGCACCATGAGAAGTACCTACAGCAATCGCCAAAGCATCCACATTGGTATCAGCAACGAAGCTACGCGCTTCTTCAACCGAAGTCAGCAACTGAGAATGGTCAAGAACGCCTTCAGCGCCTACGCCATCTTCTTCACCCGCCATACCTGTTTCAAGGCTACCTAAACAGCCAATTTCACCTTCTACAGAAACGCCACACGCATGCGCCATAGCAACTGTACGACGAGTGACTTCAACGTTATAGTCGTAAGACGTTGGGGTTTTACCGTCTTCACCTAAAGAACCGTCCATCATAACTGATGAAAAGCCCAATTGAATTGAACGTTGACATACGTCTGGGCTTGTACCGTGATCTTGGTGCATAACCACTGGAATGTGCGGCCATTCTTCAATAGCAGCCAAAATTAAATGGCGTAAGAAAGGAGCGCCTGCATATTTGCGTGCACCTGCTGAAGCCTGAACGATTACAGGTGAGTTAGTTGCATCTGCAGCTAACATAATTGCGCGCATTTGTTCTAAGTTGTTTACGTTAAATGCTGGTACGCCGTAGCCATGCTCTGCAGCGTGGTCCAACAGCTGGCGCATAGAAATAAGTGCCATAGTGTCCTCCCAGGTAATGCGCCATATTCTACATGCTCATTAATTTCAATTCAGCAACTAAACACACTATTTAAAAAAAAATCCCTGCTTTTGCAGGGACTTTTCAACAAATTATGGCAATTTATTGTGCGGCAGCCTGAGAAGCTTCTGCTTCTGTCGCAGGAGTGGCTGCATCTGCATCAACATTCGCAATTTCTGCTGGTACGTCTGTGTTCTTTTCGTCCATAACAGGCTTGTCTAATGAATCAATTGCAGCTTGCTGTTCTGGCGTTACTTTTTCTTCAACTGCCGCATCTGTTTTAGGTGCTTCATCTTTTTTTGCACATGCAGTTAGTGCCAATGGTGCGATTAATAAAGCAGCAAGTGTTAATTTTAGGTTCATCACATTATTCCTACAACAGGTGATTTAATGCCCATGATTTTATTTCAGATATGTGACAGTTTGATGACCTAAAGATGAATGCAATAAAAAAGGCTGACTGTCGTCAACCTTTTCATTTATTTCACCAAATGCGATGAATAAATTTTTTAAGCACGCTCTAAAAGCACTGCTACAGCTGGAAGTGTTTTGCCTTCAACAAATTCAAGGAAAGCACCACCGCCTGTAGAGATATAACCAATCTTGTCAGCCACTTCGTACTTATCAATCGCAGCTAAAGTGTCACCACCACCCGCAATTGAGAAACCTTCAGATTCAGCGATTGCCAATGAAAGTGTCTTGGTACCTTCACCGAATTGATCGACTTCAAACACACCTACTGGACCATTCCAAAGTATGGTTTTTGACGTTTTCAAGATTTCTGCAAATGCTTGTGCAGTTTCTGGACCAACATCCAAAATCATGTCGTTATCAGCAACATCTTCAACTTTTTTCACCACAGCTTTAGCCGCTGCTAATGAACCCAAGAAGTCATCAAAGTTGATTTCGCTGGCATCAGCAACTACAACATCAGTTGGAAGTGGAACAGATACTTTTGCAGCAATCGCTTTCGCTGTGTCGATTAAATCATTTTCACACAATGATTTACCCACGTTATAACCCGCAGCAGCCAAGAATGTATTGGCAATACCACCACCTACAATCAATTGATCGCAAATGTCTGACAGTGAAGTTAAAACATCGAGCTTAGTCGATACTTTAGAACCCGCAACAATCGCCACCATTGGCTTTTCAGGTGTTTGTAATGCACGACCTAAAGCATCAAGTTCAGCCGCAAGGAGTGGACCTGCTGCTGCAACTGGTGCTAAACGTGCAACACCTTCAGTTGAAGCTTCAGCACGGTGAGCCGTACCAAAAGCATCCATAACAAATACATCACAAAGTGCTGCATATTTTTGCGCTAATTCTGGGTTGTTTTTCTTTTCACCGAGGTTAAAACGGCAGTTTTCCAAAAGAACCACTTGACCCGCTGCAACGTCAACACCATCAAGGTAATCCGTCACTAACTGAACGTCTTGACCTAAGGCTTCAGTCAAATAAGCAGCCACTGGAGCTAATGATTGTTCAGCTTTTGGCTCACCTTCAACTGGGCGACCAAGGTGTGAATACACCATGACTGCTGCACCTTGTTCTAAAGCAGCTTTGATTGTCGGTAATGCCGCACGTAAACGTGCATCACTGGTAATCACACCGTTTTTAACAGGTACGTTTAAGTCTTCACGAATAAGAACTCGTTTACCTGCTAAATCAAGGTCAGTCATACGCTGAAAATTCATGTATAGCTCTCTGAATATATAAAATCGGCACGATTTTAAATGATTATGCAGAAAAAGGTTAGCTTCTTTTGTATAAAAGCTGCCGAAAGCGTCAGTTTTGATTATGATATTGAAAAGCCATAAATTGATTCATTGCTATGTCATTTCATCCAGATCCGCAAATTAACCGCTTGAACGTATTTGGCGAACCCTTAGCCAGTTGTTGTTTTGACCCGATTACGGGTTACTTCCGTAATGGGTTCTGTCATACCGCGACCACTGATTTAGGGCAACATACTGTCTGCGCACAAATGACATCCGAGTTTTTAAATTTTTCACAAAAAGTCGGCAATGACCTAATCACTCCAGTGCCTGAAGTGGGTTTTCCTGGCTTACAACCCGGTGATTTTTGGTGTATTTGTGTAACCCGCTGGGTTGAGGCTTATCAGGCTGGAATGGCTCCACCTATAAAAATTCATGCTTGTCATCAAGCCGTACTTTCTTATGTTCCTCTAAACGTACTAATGGATTACGCCATCTGATGAATACACATATCATTCTGGCTTCGAGCAGCCAAACCCGAAAAGATTTAATGGACCGCTTAAAGATCCAGTATGAATGTGTGGTCCCTGAAATTGATGAGTCACCACAGGGTGAATTACATGCCGATGATCTAGCACGTCGTCTCGCCTTTGAAAAAGCCCATACCATTGCCCAAAAACACCCTGAATCTATTGTGATTGGTTCAGATCAAGTGGCTTGGCGTGAAGGTGCTCCTGATATTTTCATTGGCAAGCCATTGACCGAAGAAAAAGCGATTCGCCAACTTCAAGCCAATTCCGATAAAATTGTATATTTCAGTACAGCTTTAAGCGTTCAACAGCATTCGACTGGCTTTGAGCAAACACTGGTCGAACACTATAAAGTTAAATTTCGCAAACTGAGTCTGGCTGAAATTGAACGCTATGTGGCTGTAGAACAACCACTGCACTGTGCAGGTAGTTTTAAATGTGAGAGTTTAGGAATCAGTTTGTTTGAACAAATGATTGGGCAGGATCAAACCACTTTGATGGGTATGCCGATGATCCAGCTTTGCCAAATTCTCCGTCAATTAAATATTTTAGTTCCTTAATTTAGGCTGTATTTTATGTCTCAAACTCTAGACGTTTTAGGCGGTATTACCGCAGAACAATTCCTTGCTGAATATTGGCAAAAGAAACCTTTGCTGGTTCGTAATGCTTTACCTGAGATTGTGAATATCTTAGAACCGAATGATGTGATGGAACTAGCTTTAGAAGAGCATGTCACGGCACGTTTAATTAAGCAAAAAGATAAAGATCCCAATCAGTGGTCAGTGAAGTCATCTCCGCTCATTAAAGGTGATTTCCAGAAAATGCCAAAATTGTGGACTTTACTGGTGCAGGCCGTTGATCATTACTCGTTTGACATTGCCGAACTCTGGAAAAAATTCCCTTTTATTCCACAATGGCGTCGCGATGACATTATGGTGTCTTACGCTCCTAAAGGCGGTTCTGTAGGTCAACATTTTGACTTCTACGATGTGTTTCTTGTTCAAGGCTATGGACATCGTCGTTGGCAGCTTGGACAAATGTGTGATGCCAATACTGAATTTGTTGCGGGTCAACCACTTAAATTATTACCTGAAATGCAGGTTCATTTTGATGAAGTCCTAGCACCAGGCGATTTACTTTATGTACCGCCCGGCCTCTCACATTATGGCGTTGCAGAAGATGACTGTCTCACCTTCTCTTTTGGTTTCCGCATGCCAAACATGGCGGACATGATGGATCGCATCAGCGACAAGTTTGCCGAAAATACTTTCTTGAAGAATCCTCTGCTGGATATTCAAAGACAAACTCAAGCGCAAATCGGTGAAATTTCAAAATCCGAATTGGATTATCTGAAAACCTTATTACTTGAACGTTTACAGAATTCTACCGAGCTTGATGATGCCATTATGAGCTTAATGTCTGAGCCTAAATATCCAGACAACATTCCTGAGCCAGATGAAATTGAAGCGGTTGATTTACGTGAAATTTTAGGCACAGGCTATGAAATTATGCTCGAACCAGCATCTCGTTTGCTTTATACCGAACAAGAGCAAGAGTTATTGTTCTGGGCCAACGGTGAACAGCTCTGTCTTTCCAAAGAGTTTTCTGCGCTTTTAAAGCAAATTGCAGATGGCAAAGTCTTGGCTTTTGATCAACACTTTGATCATGAGGAAATTTTGGAAGATATGGCTCAGCTCATGAATGATTCCATCTTGATGCTTCTGCCACCAGCTGAAGAATAATCCAAAAGCCCGAAGGTATTAAACGGTGTTTAATACCTTCTTTTTTATGAGCGTCATTTAATCTCCAATAAGGCCTGCACCACTGTTTTCCCCTTTTCAGAAGTCACTAATAATTCAGCACCCACACGTTCTAAACGCATTTTCATACTGCGAATCCCAATGCTCATCCCATTTTGAAAATTACTGGTAACATCAAATCCCACACCATCATCTTCAATGGTCAAAATGAGTTGCCGTTCATATGGAAACACCATTGAAACATTCACATGCTTTGCATGACTATGTTTAATCACATTGGTCAAACTCTCTTCCAAAACACGGATTAAGGTTAAGCATTGTAAAGCCGTTGGCACATAACCCCAGTTTTGCGGAAATGACCATTTGGACTCAATATCTAACTCGTCCATCAGTTGACTAAAACGATGCCGAACAGGAGCCACCCATAAAATTGGATTCTCAGGTACACGCGATTCAAGGCTCGAACCACTATCAATGATTTGCCTTAGATCATCTCTCAACAGTTTTAAAATGGACAGAAACTGCTTATTGGACATATTGTGTTCTGCCTGATCCACAATAATCATGGAACGCACCAAGGAAGAGCCTAGACCATCATGTAAATCATGCGACAAATGTATCCGCTCTTGTAGTCGCACATTTTCAAGTTCGAGTTTATGTTTCTCGTTCATACTCGAATATAAATCATGACTGACTTGATGAACTTTATCTTCCAAGCGCTGGTTAAACTTTTCTATACGACGCG
This sequence comes from Acinetobacter sp. GXMZU3951, assembly GCF_054457875.1. NCBI lineage: Bacteria > Pseudomonadati > Pseudomonadota > Gammaproteobacteria > Moraxellales > Moraxellaceae > Acinetobacter > Acinetobacter sp. GXMZU3951. Next base: position 62,224 of record NZ_JBTLFO010000007.1, read on the forward strand.
TGTTACGTGCCAGTTTCACCCCTAAAATGAGCACCACAAAGAAAGTAATAATTGGCGATGTATAGGGTGATAACGGCTTAATATCCTTATGTAAATCTGAGCCCAACAAGACGGTATCAAACAAAGCACAAATTAGAATACCCGTTAGGCAGAGCAGTAAAAAAATGTACTCTCGTTTTTTGGTTTTATAGGTGACATACCCCAAATAGAGATAGGTCAATACAAATAGCAGGATATAGAGCATGAAAATATTAATAAAAACTCTATCCAGCCAATCGACAGGGGTAAAGAAAATCAAGATTAAAAAGATAAAGGTAATGAACCGAACTACACCTTCTATTTTTATAAACTTAACCCGAATAAAGCGTAATAAATAAGTACAAAAGCTCAGCATGTAAAGTATAAAAAAGCTGATGTTGGCTTGAACAGCCATGACGGTATTGGGGAATGGTTTGGTTTCAGTCACTAAAATATTGGAAATAAAAAGCACCCAAAGTACACAACTTAATGCAAACCAAGCAAAAGTGGTTTCCGAGCGCCTAAAAATCCAAATGGAAAAACACAACAGCCCCAGCACAAGTGAAATAATAATATTGATTTCAAACAGTGTCCGTCGATTCCAGATTAACTGTTGCTGAAGATCGTAAGCCGCCTGCACATTTTGAAATGAGATGGCTCCCAATCCTGCCTGTTGAAATGCATAGCCATACACATAAATTAAAATTTCATTCTCCCCTGCTCTTAAACTCGCAGGAGTAAGTACCCAATAACGCGGACTGTTCCAGCTTTTCGACAGCGGTTCTACTAAATTTTTATCGCGCCAAAGCAAGCTTCGGTTGAAATAGACAGCCCCAGCAGAATTCATATATTCCACGGTAAAGGCAAAGGATTGATTGAAGGTTCCAGAGGAACAGTCAGGTTTCCAACGTATTTTGTACCAAACACCACCGATGTAATCAGGTTCATGCATAGACCAGTTATCTGGTAAATCGACCTCCTTCCAACCCTGTTTTGGAATATGATGAAGGGAGTCTGTTCGCACAAACTGGATCGGTTGTACCTGAATTGAACACTGCGGGCTAATTGAAAAGTATGACTCTGCGGAAGCTTGCATTTGCATGCAAGCCAATGCAAGCATACACAAAATTCGCAGAATCACTTTCGTCATATAATGCCTAAAGTTCTAGCCGCACTGACTGCTTTGGTTCGTTTAGAAACCGAGAGTTTCCGATAAATGTGTTTGATGTGACTTTCCACCGTATATCGCGAAACAAACAACTGCTCCGAAATTTCACGGTTACTTAAACCCTGCGCAACCAAATCTAAAATTTCTTTTTCACGGTTGGTTAAGGCCTCCATATCAGAAGGAAGCTCTTCTTCACATTTATTCTGCGTTTCATCCCGCACTGCAATTTGCGCCAGAATCTCTCTGGCAATAAATGGATCGATTGGCGCACCGCCACGCAGAATGCTACGTATCGCAAGTAGTACTTCAGAGTCATCCCGCTCTTTGAGTACATAGCCTGTTGCACCCGCTTTAATCGCAGAAAAAAGACTAGATTGCGTACTCCAAGCTGAAATCACCAAAATTAAGGCAGTGGCATCTCGTTCACGTAATTTTTCTATGAACTCTATACCATTACCATCAGGCAAGCCCAGATCAACGAGCGCCAAAGAAATTGGTATTTCTTCCATCTTCTCGAATGCTTCTTTTAAATTAGAGACAAAATGTAATGTCTCGTTCTCGTAACCCAGTTCAGTTAAAATTATTCTTAAACGTTTTTGTATAATTGGTTCATCTTCCAGAATAACCACTGGTACTGGTAATACAGTTTCATTATCGTTCATGTAACACCCCATCTCTCGCTTTGCAATATACGCAGATTTTCAAGATGACTCATATCCCTATATTTGGGTAAATTGAAGCAATCTTCCTGATTTTCACTTCATCTATTCTTAAGATACACTCATCGGCGAGTTTTTACACAATAAAACTATGCTGTCGCATAAATTAAATGAAAATAAACATAATCACGATATTTTCGGCTCGATGCTTCTATTGCTTTATTCTTGAGCAGTTCACACAAATCATTACTTGTGCTCCTGACTGAATCTTGGCATTGTGAAATAAAATTTCCAACAGGCACAAGGATGAATTATAACAATGCCGAATCCTGCTCAAATTGTTCGTCATAAATTACTCAATACTTTTTTTTCTCGTCATTCTGTCTGGTTCACCTGTATTTTTATTGCTCTTAGCATCACATGGTTCAGACTAAATTACGCGCCACACTACATTTATTATTTTATTTCCGATACGGTGCTCAACTCATTATGGTTGATTACCTCCATTTTAAGTGTGCTTGGATTATATGATTTACTCCAGAACAATCATTCCATCCTGAAAAATTATCCCATCATCGGGCATTTCCGCTTTCTGTTTGAAGAAGTTCGGCCTGAAGTTCGACAATATTTTATCGAGTCGGACAACGATGCCTTACCTTTTTCTCGTATGCAGCGCAGTCTGGTTTATCAGCGTTCAAAAAATGAAAATTCGGATAAACCGTTTGGCTCAATCATTGACGTGTATCAACAAGACTACCGTTTCATGACGCATTCAATTCAACCTTGCCCTCCTGCTGATCCCTCAACTTTTCGGATCGAGATTGGTAGTTCGCAATGTACGCAGCCGTATAATGCATCCATCATGAATATTTCAGCCATGAGTTTTGGCAGTCTCAGCGCGAATGCCATTCGTGCCCTGAATAAAGGGGCGCAACTGGGCAATTTCTATCATGATACAGGTGAAGGTAGCCTGAGCCCTTATCATCTCGAGTATGGCGGTGATATTGTCTGGGAGATAGGCAGCGGTTACTTCGGTTGCCGTACGGAAGATGGTACTTTTGATCCCGTCAAGTTTGCCCAACAAGCTGTCCTGCCGCAAATCAAAATGATTGAAATTAAATTGTCTCAAGGGGCAAAACCCGGACATGGTGGTATCCTGCCGAAAAACAAAATTTCCGCTGAAATTGCTCAGATTCGCGGTATCCCGCGAGATCGTGATTGTATTTCTCCCTCCAAGCATTCTGCATTTAATACCCCAATTGAAATGCTTGAATTTATTCAGAAGCTTCGAGAACTTTCAGGCGGTAAACCCGTTGGTTTCAAACTCTGTATTGGGCAACCCTGGCAATTTATGGGCATAGTCAAAGCTATGTTGCATACCCAAATATTACCCGACTTTATTGTGGTCGATGGCTCTGAGGGAGGGACTGGGGCTGCACCCATTGAGCTAATTGATCATATGGGGACGCCATTACGTGAAGGTGTACTGTTTGTGCATAACACGCTGGTTGGTGCTGGATTAAGAAAACAAATTAAAATTGGTGCTAGCGGCAAAATTATCAGTGCTTTCGATATTGCAAATACAATGGCAATTGGCGCTGATTGGATCAATTCAGCACGCGGTTTCATGTTTGCAATTGGATGTATTCAGGCGCAAAGTTGTCACACCAATCAATGCCCAGTAGGGGTTGCCACCCAAGATCCAGACCGCCAAAAAGCCATTAATGTTCCGACCAAGGCAGAACGGGTGTTTCATTTTCATAAAAATACCATGCATGCCTTATCTGAAATGATTGCTTCAGCTGGCTTACGCCATCCTGCTGATATTAAGCCGCACCACCTCGCGCAACGTGTGAATGACCGCGAAATTAAAAACTATGCACAACTGCACTTTTGGCTGAAAGAAGGTGAACTTTTAAGCTGTGAACATCAAGATGAAGAGAACTTTTATTTTCGGATGTGGAAAATGGCGAAAATGGAATATTTTTAATCTGGCTCTAATTAAAAACATGACGCTCACATAACACGCAAAAATTTAAATGCGCTTCTCTTATGAAAATTACATAAGAGAAGCGTTTGACTAGGCTTTAGATTGCCTAAGATTAGTAATATTCACCCGAACTATGCGCATGTAAAAATGCAGGAATCAGCCCAGTTAAAGCAGCACGAATATCTGCCCGCTCATTAATCAGCTGATGTGAGCCTTCTTCCAGCATAAGCAAAGTTTGTAGTCTAAATTTTTGACGAATAAATTCAATGTTATAACGCCAATCAACCGTCTGATCTAAAGCCCCCTGCGCTAACCATACAGGAATGCGACAGGAAGGGCGTTCTTCCATCTGCTGCATCCACTTGGACATTGCCAAAATCCAGTCCATGCCCATCATGCGCGGTTGTAGTGGATCTTTTAAGCGCACGAAGCGTAAAAATTCTGGGTTATGATTATTTCTACGGAAATGCCGTGGAACTTGACGTTTAATCCGACGAATAATGCCAAGCCCAACCGAATTATGCCACCATGCTGATTTCGCAGGTCGGATCAGGGGCGACAGCAATAAAACTCGCTCGACATAGGGATTTTCACGGCGTTCTGCAAATTCAAGTAGATGATGCATCAAAATTGCCCCACCAGTACTTTGCCCAATCCCCAACCAAGGCTTAGGCAATTGCGGTGCATTTTTTACATATTGATAAACCGCATGTAAAACACGCTGATAATGATCAAAATCCTGAATACTGGCAGGTGAACCATCACTCAAGCCATGCCCTGGCAAATCATAAGTTAAGACACTAAAACCTTGTTCAAGCAATTCACGAATAATCGGTTGATAGATACCGCTGTGTTCCAAATAGCCATGGAGTAAGAACACCGTTCCTTTAATGTCTACTTTCCTTGATTCATTCGCTTTGGGTTGGAACACCTGTACATGCAGCTTAAACAGTGGCATCTGTACAAATCCCTGCCAATGCTCACATTCCAAAAGATGTAAACCATATAATTTACGATAAGCCTGTAATTCAACCGAAGGAGAAAATGCATGATTCAGGTTAAGTGGGCTTAAGACTTGTGGTGTCGTATCACGACTAGGGACTGGCAAGTCGAGTTGTTTTAAGATGCTTGGATTTAAAAACGGAATTTCAGGCATTAGGGTACCTCTCGACAATCGCTTGACCCAAACAACATGTCGCGAATGGTCGCCAACATTTCATAATTTGCACGTCGGCTATGGTCATAATTTTGTTGGCTCGGCTGCCAAGCTGTCAGTTGTGTTGGCATTGGAGCTTCGATTGGCATTGTTTCTATACCATTTAAGGCAAATAACCGGCGTGTTCTCGGCATATGGTATTGATCTGTAATTAAAATCACCGTCGGTGCTCCTCCTTTTTTTTGTAATAATAATGAGCTAAACCGTGAGTTTTCACAGGTGTTCATACTTCTATTTTCGAGCAGCTTAGCATCTACACCGCGCGCTTTTAACCAGCGTTGCATATAAGGAGCTTCTACACCACTCAGCACGATCGGCAACTTATAGGTTTTCTCAACCTCTAAGGTTTTTTCCAGTCTTAACTTAGTATAGTCATTAACCACAATATCTTTACGATTTTTATCTAAAGTTAAACCTCCACCTAGGACCACAATTGCATAAGGCTGTGACTTGGCAGATTTAGGCACTTCTTTTTGCTCTTGAATTTGAGCAATATCTTTTTGGATTTGTTGATCGTCAGTGTTTTCGACGACTTGCTCAACTTCGTGGGTCTGTAAAAACTCCAGATACTTTTCCATCAAGGCTTTATTTTCTTTACTGTCCAACTCCAATAAATCTTTGACATTTTGTGTTGGATCCTCAGCTTCGGAAGCTGCTTGTTCAGGATCAGCCAGTAACGGAACTTGGGGACGGTCTTGCTCTTCATCCTGTTGCTGCTGCTCTTGATTAATCAAGGCTTGTAAAGCGGTGTAACGTGCTTGAATTTGAGGTAAATTTTCAGAGTTGTTGTGCTGAATTTCCTGTTCCATTAACTTGAGATAGGCTTGTCGAGCTATCCACAAATTCGAACCCGGCTCTAAATTCTCTGCTTCGCTTAATGCAGCCATTTTCTGGCTTTGTGCTGCAACTTCATTCACTTCCACAGGCACAAAGGTATTTAAGCCCTTCACCACCAATTTGGAATAAAAAGGTGAATAAATAAAAATCACCAGACAGCCCAAAAGTACAAAGAGCAATGCTGCAATTTGTACCGATCGAACCATCCAATGCGTTTTAGCCATACATTATTCCGTATGTGATTGAATTAAACCAATAGAGTTAAATAAAACAGGCTCAGGTTCTAAAGCAATATTAAATTTCTTCAGTACGTCCTGCTGAACTGCTTGATACGTTGCTTGAACATCGGCTAATGTCGCCTGCTCATAATTCACAAGGACCAAGGCTTGTTTAGCAAACATCCCCACCATGCCCAAACGTTTACCTTTCCAACCAGCCTGATCAATTAACCAGCCTGCAGCAATTTTAATCTGTCCATTCGCTTGAGGGTAATGGGGTAATTGAGGGAATTTCGTATTTATTTGGTCAAAACATTGTTGAGAAATCACAGGATTTTTAAAAAAACTGCCGACATTCGGAAACTCTTTAGGATCAGGTAACTTACTTTGACGTATTTGAATCACTTGATGCTGTAGATTTTCTGCTGTTTGTATTTCGCCAACTGCCTGCTTTAAATCCCCATAGCTCAATTTCAGATCCGGCTGTTTTAACAACTGAAAAACCACCTGAGTAATCACATAGCGTTCAGGCTCATCTTTAAAAATACTGTGACGATAGGCGAAATGACAATCTGAAGCTGAAATTTCAGCAAACTGACCGAGTTTGCGGTCATATACACGTACTGAGCGAATGAATTCCCCCACTTCGACGCCGTATGCACCGATATTCTGTACAGGAGAAGCCCCCACTAAACCAGGAATTAAAGCCAGATTTTGCAATCCATAGAGATGTTGCTCGGTACTCCACAACACGAAGTCATGCCAAGCTTGCCCTGCACCAACAGCAAGGGTTTTCGTCTGTTCGTTTTCATCAATTACTTCAATGCCTTGGATATCCATATGCAGCACTAAAGCATGGATATGTTCGGGTAATAGCATATTACTACCACCGGACAAAATAAGCGTATTTAATTGATTTTGCTCGGCATATGCCAAAGCTTGCAACAACATGCTTTCATTGACAATTTTCACATAGTGCGAAGTAATCGAACCCAAATTTAATGTATTAAAAGGCTGAAGTTGAACGTTATTCTGAATCTGCATGCTAAAACCCAAACTAGCCTTTCTGCTGTTGTTGAAATACCTGAACCCAAGCCAGACTACTTGATTCACATTGATCAAGTACCCGCTCAAATCCATCATCGCCCCCATAATAAGGGTCTGGCACAGCTTGTTGAAGAAATTTTTGATCGTGCTGACTCATCAGGGCAATCTTTGCGCGAAGCATGTGCTGCCCCAACATGGTTTGTGCCTGCTGCATCAACGCTTGAATATCTTCTAAATTTTCATAATCCATCGCCAAAATCAGATCAAACTCAGCAAAGTCTTGCAAATGCAACTGACGTGCGCGTAAAGCAGAAAGATCATAGCCTCGTTGTTTGGCATGTTTCTGGCTTCTTAAATCAGGTGCTTTGTTGGGATGATAATTACTGGTTCCCGCAGAATCGACCAAAATATTAAGCTGATGCGCATCACAATAATGTCTTAACACCACTTCTGCAGTGGGTGAACGGCAGATATTTCCCAGACAGACACATAACACCTTATATGGCGTTTGCGATGACATAAGCACCTCAATAGATTGTTTATTTTGCAATGTCTTATGTTAAGTTATTTACAGGATGAATCCTACTAGAACTGTAAAACAAAAATGCCTAAATGATGATAAAGCGAGAAGGAATTGCCCATGTATGACTTTGAGTTTCAAACTGTTTCCCGAATTATTTCAGGGCTTGGCTCGATTCAGCAATTAGCCACAATCTTGCCTGAACAGCGCTGTAAGAAAGTCCTACTCGTCACGGATATGGGCATGATACAACACCAGTTACATCTGCCCATTCTTGAGATATTTGAGCATCTGGGATTAGATTATGTCATTTTTTCAGATGTGATCGCTGATCCGCCTGAACAGGTGGTGATGAATGCGGTTGAGTTCGCCCGGCAAGAACAGATTGATAGCGTGATTGGTTTCGGTGGTGGTAGCTCTTTAGATGTGGCGAAACTGATCGCAATATTGGCATATCCAGCGCAACAGCAAGTACTCTCAGACCTCTACGGCATCAATAATGCAAAAGCCCCACGACTGCCCCTAATTTTGGTTCCAACGACGGCGGGCACGGGCTCCGAAGTCACCCCTATTTCTATTGTCACTACAGGCGAAACTACCAAAATGGGGATCGTTTCACCTGTGCTGTATGCTGATATCGCTATATTAGACGCCACATTTACCCAGAATCTGCCCATACATATTACTGCGGCAACTGGTATTGATGCGATGGTGCATGCGATTGAAGCCTATACTTCTAAAATAAAGAAAAATCCATATGCCGATATGCTGGCTAAACAAGCTTTGCGTCTACTCAATCAGAACTTAAAACTTGTGCTTGAAGATGGCTCCAACCTACAAGCACGACAAGCCATGCTGACTGGCTCCATGTTTGCGGGTCAGGCTTTTGCCAATGCCCCTGTCGGTGCGGTACATGCTCTGGCTTATCCCTTAGGTGGGCATTTTCATATTTCACACGGTCACAGTAATGCTTTGGTGTTGACTGAAGTACTAAAATTTAATGCACCTCAAGCCAAACACCTTTATGCCGAGCTTATGACCTGGATAGATCCTTATAGCACAGGCTGCACAGATGGTTTGTGTGACTTATTTATTGATCATATGCAAAATCACTTAGACCGCAGTGGTTTATGCTTGAAGCTGAATCAACTGAATGTGCCTGCACACTCGCTCACTCAATTAGCACAAGATGCCATGCTACAAACGCGGTTATTACAAAATAATCCACGTCATTTACACCTAGAAGATGCGGAACAAATTTATCAGGCAATTTACGCTTAATCAGCCTTCACTGCACAGGATATGCCCATGAAACCCCAGGCAAAACATCGTGAAAATTATCCCTTTATTTTCCCCATACAAACACGTTGGTCCGACAACGATCTTTATGGGCATGTAAATAATGTGAATTACTATAGCTTTTTCGATACTGCTGCCAATGCGCTCTTAATTCAAAAAGCCCACTTTGATATTCATCACTCTCCGATCATTGGCCTAGTGGTGAGTTCATCCTGCCAGTTTTTACAAGAATTATGCTATCCAGAAATCATTGAAGTGGGGGTGGCAATCAGCAGAATAGGCAATAGTTCCCTAGAATATGATTTGGCGATTTTTAAAGCCCATCAATCTTTGGCCGCTGCACAAGGTCAATTTACCCATGTTTTTGTGGATCGAGCACAGCGCAAAAGCACCCCCATTCCTTTGGAGATGCGTCAGGCACTTCAAGCCTTTATGCAAGTTGTACCTGAGCCAAAATTTGTTTAGAAATTATTTTAATTGAATATTTTGTAATTCTGCATCAAAGCCTTGGAGTAAATCCCGTACCGCAGGCTCAGCCTGCAAGAGCTCAACGGCTCGCTGATGGGCATGCTCTTTACGTTGATGCTGCAAAAGATAAGGTGTGGTTTCTGTGACTGCACCATATTCAATTTTAAACTGGGTATTCGGCCATTGTTTCTTCAGTGCTTGTTCTAGAGAGTGCTGCGACTGACCCAATAATTGCTGATATTGCTCTGGAATATGGAAAATAGATTCCGCATTAATATGCCCCGTCATTACACCGTGTTGTGCCAGTTCTTGCACGGCAGGAGATAATTCACTTTGTCTGAACCAGAACTCCCATTTACCTAAAGTCCATTCCCCTTCCAAGACGTGCTCTTGCACACGTAAAATGTCTTGCGGCATCAGCTCGGCTTGGCCGCATTCCGCTTTCAGTTCTTTTTGAGCAGCAATTCCTGCTGTAGTAAGTTCAGGTAGTTCGGTCTTGGCTTCAGAGCTAACAGGCTCAACAGCTAAACTGAATAATGAGTCTTGCTCTACCTCAACTGCTACGGATTGAGCCGTTAAATCGACTTGTGCTTGAGAAGTCGCATCTAAGTAATCAATAGCAGTAGCTTGCTCGTCAACGGGAAGTGGCGCAATTTCATCAAATAAGAAATCATCACTACTGGCTTCAGAGGATGTCGCAGATGTTGCATCTTCTTCATCCAAATCAAACAGCACATCATCACTGGCAGGATCAAATACAATTTGATCGGGATTGCTCGCGACATCTGCTTCTGCGTCAACCTGTACAGGTGTTGCTAAGGTTTCAGATTCATCTTGTAAATTTACTTCAGCAGCAGAGTTTTCTATAGATGAAACTACCTGCTCCACTGTCGAATGTGCTTGATCTTGCGGAACAGCAACTTCAGGATTGATATGAGTTACTGTTTGCTCAGTTGCCAATACAGGCGCAGACTGCATTGCTGTAACGGGAGCCGATACCAAGACTTCATTGGGTTGCAATGGTCTGAATGCCAACAAACGCAGCACGCACATTTCAAAGCCTTGCTCTTGTGTCACCGCCAGTTGTAAATCTGCGCGACCTTTACACGCAATTTGGTAATACAACTGCAAATCTTGATCTGCAATTAATTTGGCAAGTTGGCTAATCTTCTGGTTAATTTCGGCACTGTATTTCAGGCTTAAATCCGGCAAATATTGCATCAAAGCCAGTTCATGCAAGGTCGAAATCAATTGATCTAAAACCAGAGATACATCTAAAGCTTGTTGTCTAAACTGTAACAGTAACTGGCTGACACGCGCTTTTTGGTTTTGATGAATTGCCAGCAACAAATCATAAATAATGGTGCGATCAATCAAACCCAGCATTTCTTTAACATCTTGATGCTGAATAGCACCCTGACCATAAGCAATTGCCTGATCCGTCAGCGATAAGGCATCACGTAACGACCCGTGAGCAGATTCAGCAATTTGCCAAATGGCATCTTGCTGCGCGGGAATTTGCTCTTTTTCTAAAATACGTGTGAGATGCTCGGTAATTTCATCCACCGCCAAAGGGCGCAAGGTAAATTGTAAGCAACGAGAAATAACCGTAATTGGCAGTTTTTGCGGATCAGTGGTCGCAAACAAGAACTTTACATGTTCAGGCGGTTCTTCTAATGTTTTTAATAGGGCATTAAACGAGTGTGTCGAGAGCATATGCACTTCATCGATCAAGTACACTTTATAGCGCCCTTGCGTTGGCGCATAAGGTACGTTATCTAACAGCTCGCGCGTATCTTCAACTTTGGTCCGTGACGCTGCATCGATTTCAATTAAATCGATAAAACGCCCCTCATTGACCGCTTTACAGGTAGTACATACTTCACAAGGCGTTGCAGTGACGCCAGTCTCACAGTTCAAGCATTTCGCAAGAATACGCGCAATGGTGGTCTTACCGACACCACGTGTACCCGTAAATAAATAAGCATGGTGTAAACGACCACGTTCTAAGGCACTACTGAGTGCACGTGACACATGGTTTTGACCCACCAATTCATTAAAATTACGAGGACGATATTTACGCGCAAGTACTTGATACATGTATGCTCCTTTTCACAGGCCTAAGCATACTGTTTTTTTAGCCAAGAGTGAATGAACAATCTGATGCTCAAGTCATGATTGTGGAAATTAAACCCGTTCCCACAACTTAACTTGTATCGTGCTGCGTCAATACCAACCGTATTCAAAGATAACTCTCAACTTTTCCGATCCAAAACTAGCAAAAAATGTGAACAAAGAGACTTAAAATACTCTTGCAGTTCTCTATGTTGAGTGAAGTGTTAAAACCAACCTTTACGTCCTTTCAACACTCCATCTGCACATCGTAAGGTTTCTTGGGTTAGCCCCCATAAACGATAGTCTCCAGTAATGGAAGCAGTGGCAAAATTATGCGTATAGGCAAAACTTAATTCACGCGCAGGATCACACCAAGCGCCTGAGCCATTGAAGCCCATATGCCCAAATCCTGTTGGGACTTGTTTACCGAGGGTCAGTACTCGGTGATAACCTAAACGCCAATGCATCGGCAATGGCATTATTCGATCGCGTTTTCGGTACTGAATTTGGCTCATTCTTTGAAATACTTCAGGTTGAATGAACTGTTGCTTTTGCCATTGTCCCTTTTGAGCCAACATGGCATAGATTTTTGCCAAACTCCCTGCGGAGAACACTCCGTTTGCAGCTGGAATCGTGGCTTGTAAACCCTCATCACTAAAGAAACTAAACTTTTTCATGCCTTTAGGAATCATGGCATCTTGAAAGTCTTGCGGGTTTTGACCGGTCCACTCTACGGCTCGATCAAAAAGAGAGGCTTTCTTTTGAGCCGTTTGCGGAACTTTATTCTTGGCGTGATCGGTACTGACTTGAGCTTGAGCGAATACCCGCGCTACACGATGCAGTTGCTCTTTGGGTACGCCAAAATAGGCATTTTCAATCTCTAGAGGCTGGAATAGATACTCGGCCATTAAGTCGGACAATTGACGTCCTGTAGCTTTTTCAAGCGTACCACCAACCAGCCAGCCAAAAGTTAAAGGTTGATAGGCAGCATCCTGCTCCACAGCAAAGCGAGGTTTAATTTGTGCAATTCGGTCTAACATGGCATTCCAATCTGCCATGTCACGCGCCTCATTCACCGTATGACGAATGTCAAATAAGCCACTTTGATGGCTTAATAGATGAGCCAAAGTAATCTGAGATTTTTCATTTTGAGCGAATTCAGGCCAATAATCTGCTACTGGCGTGTCATAATCGAGTAAACCCTGACTGACTAAAACATGTGCCAAAGTGGCCAATACCCCTTTACCTGTCGAGTAACAGACTGACAAAGTATCCTGCCCCCAATGCTCAGTTGCGGACTTTTTCCCTACATAGATATCGACAACTTTCTTTCCCTGAAAATACACGCACAGTCCTGCCCCGCCGAGATCCTTTCTTGCATCCTGCAAGCGGCTAAACTGCTTCGCTAAATCTAGAAAGGCAGGATCAACCTCACCTTTATACTGATCGCTACTCGCAAGCAAATAGGCTTTCAACTCATTCATATCTCATCCCTGTATTTGTCATTTATATTGCTTTTAATCTCTTATTTTTAAAATAGAAAAGCCCAAATCAAGATTTGGGCTTTATTGCATTTATTTAGCGCGCTGTAATATGTCCCATTACATGCGGCTTTTTATTCTTACTGTTTTGAATCATGAAATCGATATTCTGGCCATTTTGAGCCGTCAAAAACTCAACTTTCGAAGGCAAATACATGGGCAATTTGAACCAGACATCCGCTTCATAGCTGTCTGGTAAACTTAAATTGGCTAATGCCTTGGCTTTACTCCACATCCCATGGGCAATCGCTTGTTTAAACCCAAAGGCTTTAGCCGTAATCGCATGAATATGAATCAAATTAAAATCACCAGAAGTTAATGCATAACGGCGACCAATATTTTCAGAAACTTCCCATTCTGCTTGTAATGCGTAATTGGGTTGGCTTTCATCTTTGGCTTTCGCAGCAGCGACTTTAACTTCTGTTTTTTGACGTGCCAGATAAGTGGTCACGCCCTGCATCACCACATCATTACCCACTTTGGCTGTGGTAATAAAATCGAATTGAATGCCTTTATCGTGTGGTTTTAAGTCACCAAACTGACATGAAAGACTTAAACTTTCATTTACACCAATCTTGCGGCTTTGTGAAACTTGATTGCGAATATGCACCAGACCCAAAATTGCAAAGGGAAAAGCTTCTTGCGTCATCATGTGCATCTGCAAACTTTGAGATAACACCGCCAAATAAATAGCCGGAATATAACCGTTGTTTTTAAAACCACAGACAGCGTTATAAGCTTTTAAATGCTTTTGATCTACTTTAAATGAATCCACCACATATTCAACTTGCGGAAGGACTTTCTCTCCTTTGGGCTTTTTAAAAATCAGTCCTTTCACAACCTTTGGGTAAGCCAGATAAGGTTTTGGAAGTTGAGAAAAATGGCGTGTATTCATATTGAACCTTTTAATTATAAATGTAACATCTAGATTTTTTCCTCTTCTAAGTAAGAGGTTCAAAAAGAGCACCCTAGCACTCTTTTTGATGATTATGACTGCGCAAGGATAAATCGGCGTGCTTAGGCACCTAATAAACTTTGTCCACAAACACGAACGACATTACCGTTTAAACCTGTTGAAGCGGTCGATGCAAATAATGCAATCGTTTCCGCTACATCTACAGGTAAACCACCTTGACTCATTGAGTTCATACGGCGTCCCGCTTCACGAATCGCAAAAGGAATTGCAGCGGTCATTTGCGTTTCAATAAACCCCGGGGCAACAGCATTGATCGTGATTCCATTTTTCAAAATTGGAGCCGTAAATTTCACTACCCCAATGACACCAGCTTTTGACGCTGCATAGTTGGTTTGCCCCAAGTTACCCGCAATACCTGAAATTGACGATACACAAATAATACGGCCATTGGCATTTAGACCATCATTTTCAAGTAAGTAATCATTGACGCGTTCAATCGCAGACAGATTGATGTTGATGACCAAATCCCAAAGCTCTGGCTTCATGTTGACTAAGGTTTTGTCACGGGTAATCCCTGCATTATGAACAATAATATCTACGCCACCTTGTGCTGCCGCAGCGGCTTTAATTTTCTCACCTGCATCAGCCGCAGTAATATCAATAGCCAAAGTAGAACCGCCAATTTCACCCGCCACACGGTCTAAATCCGCTTGTTGCTGTGGCACATCTAAACAAATCACATGTGCGCCATCACGAGAAAGCACATGTGCAATCGCTTCACCAATACCACGACTTGCCCCTGTTACAACAGCGGTTTTGCCTGCAAGCGGCTTAACCCAGTCCACATCAATCACAGCAGCTTTTGATACGCGAATTACTTGACCAGATACATAAGCTGAACGTGGCGATAATGCAAAACGTAAGGTCGACTCTAAATTCGCTTCCGCACCGTCATCCACATAGACCAACTGTGCCGCAATCCCTTTTTTAAATTCTTTACCTACTGATTTAACAAAGCCTTCTAATGCGCGTTGTGCAATCGCTTGTTTAACCGTTTTGGCAGTTTCAGGTGTCGTGCCAACCACAATGACACGCCCCGAAGCTAAAATTTGACGCGAAATTGGGTTAAAGAAATTATAAAGTTCTTTCAGTTGTTCCGAGTTTTGAATACCTGAAGCATCAAAAATGACTGCTTTGAATTTAGATTCACGATCGCCATCGTTAAATGCATTAAGTTTTAGACCTTTGGTCGCAGCAACTTGTTGTAGTTCTGTATTGTTGCCTGCATAACTATTGGCATGAATATTTGCCAAAACCTGAGAGATTGCCCCAGACAATGGACTAGCTGGTGCTGCACCAACTAATACAGCGCCTTTAATGACTGGCGTCGCAGACTCAAAACGATCTAAAAAAGTCGGTGCTGGTAAACCTAAATTTTTAATGACAAATTTGCCAATTGGAGATTTTGCGAATGCTTGGTATTGGTCAGTCATGTTTATTATCTCTCAAAACGAATTAAATTTATTTGATGGCTTTTAAACTACTGTTTAACTTCAATATCATGCCAAACACCTAGATTTCAATAGACCCATCAGTTTCCGTTGAATCATACTTGAGTTAAACCAGTGATGACTTGACCTGAATGTATTCTGCAATGTCATTGTAGTCAATTCGAGCTATGATGTATTGTGTTAATGTACACCTCAAGAATACTGTAACATGCTTGGAAAAGCCTTATGAGCAAAACAACTCAAGAAAATCCAGCAGTCGAAAATTCGGTGACTGACACTGTGTCAAATACATCAAAAGCGCGTACGCGTACACGCCAAACAACAGACACAGCTGCTTCGTCTACAGCCCCAACGACTAAAACAACTCGTACACGTGCAGCTTCTTCGCCTCGCAAAAAAGCAACACCTCGTACAACGAAAACTGAATCTACAACTCAAACTTCTGTCCTACAGGAAAAAATTATGAGTCAAAACACTACTCGCCGCGTTGCAATTATTGGTGGTAACCGTATTCCATTCGCTCGTTCAAATGGTGCTTATTTCACTGCATCTAACATGGATATGTTTACCGCAGCATTAAATGGTCTTGTGGAACGTTATAATCTTCAAGGTCAACGCTTAGGTGAAGTTGTTGCAGGTGCGGTGTTAAAACATAGCCGTGACTTTAACATGACTCGTGAATGCGTTTTAGATACGGCTTTAGCACCAGAAACCCCAGCTTATGACCTGCAACAAGCCTGTGGAACGGGTTTACAAGCGGCTTTCCAAGTGGCAAACAAAATCGCTCTAGGTCAAATTGAAGTTGGGATTGCTGGCGGTGTTGACACCACTTCAGATGCGCCAATTGCATTTGGTGATGGTTTACGTAAAGCACTTCTTGAACTGAATATCGCTAAAACAGGTAAAGACCGCTTAAAAGCATTAACCAAAATTAACCTGAAAGATTTGATGGATGCACCCAAAAATGGTGAGCCACGTACAGGCCTATCCATGGGTGACCATCAGGCGATTACCGCTTTAGAATGGGGTATTTCTCGTGAAGCTCAAGATGAGCTTGCTGCATCTTCACATCAAAAAATGGCGCAAGCCTATGAAGAAGGCTTCTTCGATGATTTGATCACGCCATTCTTGGGTTTACAGCGCGACAATAACTTACGTGCTGACTCGACCGCAGAGAAACTTGCGAAGCTTAAGCCAGTCTTTGGTAAAGGTGATGCCCGCACCATGACTGCGGGGAACTCAACGCCATTAACTGATGGTGCATCTTGTGTGTTACTTGCATCTGAAGAATGGGCACAAGCCAATGGTCACGAAGTATTGGCTTATCTCAGCTTTACCGAAACTGCTGCTGTAGATTTCATTGGTAAAAATGGACCTAAAGAAGGTTTGTTGATGGCTCCTGCTTATGCGGTACCACGTATGCTTGAACGTGCTGGCATTACTCTGCAAGATTTTGACTATTACGAAATTCATGAAGCCTTTGCATCACAAGTGCTCTCTACTTTAAAAGCATGGGAAGATCCTCAATTCTGTAAAGAGCGCTTGGGCTTGGCAGCACCTTTAGGTTCAATTGATCGAACAAAACTCAACGTTAAAGGTTCTTCTTTAGCTGCTGGACATCCATTTGCAGCAACGGGTGGTCGTATTTTAGCAACCGCGGCTAAGTTAATTCACCAAAAAGGTTCAGGGCGCGTACTCATTTCGATCTGTGCGGCTGGTGGACAAGGCGTTACAGCAATTGTAGAAAAATAATTGATCTCATTCCTGTATAAAAGCACTTCTTCGGAGGTGCTTTTTTATAACTGAATTCCTCTTCGCGATAAAGCTTTAAGCCTCTTACTACACCCCTATGCGTTGGCAATCACCTTAAACTATTTGTGTCTATTTTTACGCTGCATATACACACCAAAGACAATGTGTGCCAATAAAATACAACTGATCACCGCAAAAATAATGACGATGGAATGCTCATCCTGTATGAAATATTGCCAAAAAATATGAAGCCCGTGGGATACCTGCAATCCTATACTCACCACCAGTAATGCCCAAATAAAACAGGCCAGCAGATTAATCAGCATATAGCGCAAAATAGGATATTTTTGGATGCCAATACTAATTGGAATAACTGTTCTTAAGCCCCAAGCAAAACGCATAAATAAAATACTCAGCGTAGGATATTTCTCAAGTAAGTACGTGGCTTGCTGAAATTTTTGATTAAGTTTTGGGTGTCGGCTAATGAACTGATGACCATACCTGACCCCAATCTGATAATAAAACTGATCACCGATAAAGCCCCCAATCATAGCGGAAATCATAAGAGCCACCAAAAATTAAGCACATGTTGATGCACGGCATAAGCCCCGAGCAAAACAACGGTTTCCCCCTCAAAGAATGCACCCAACATGACGGCAAAATAGCCATAGTGTTGTAAAACATAACCCCAATCAAGCATAGTAAATATCCTATGTTGATGAAAAGATTGCTGAAGTGTAAATATGCTTTTCAGCGACGATTGCTCAAATTCAATTTTATTCTAATCTGGATCTTACAAGAGCGATGTCAATAATTGTGCAATTTAATCAATCATAATAAAAAAGCCACAACGATGTGTGGCTTTATGGGTGCTTAGGATTGGTGCGCAGGTGCATAACCTAAACGCATTTCAATATGGTCATAACACCACTGAAAGATAAAGGTATACACCAAAATACACATGGTCAGACTAAAATCCAGTAAAATTGCCTGCCAAATGGTCATATTCATCGCATAGGCAACCATAGGGATAGTGGCAAGCATTAATCCGCCTTCAAAACCAATCGCATGTAAAATCCGAATACCCACCGTACGTTTCAATTGATGGCGTTGTTCAAATTTTTCAAAGAAATGGTTAAAGATCATATTCCAAATTACGGAAGTGACTGCCATGGCGATTCCAAGGCTACCCGTGACCTCCATCGGCATATTAAAAATAAAACTTAAGGCAATCGCTATGATGACCAACAGGATGATCTCATAACTTAACGCATGAACAATCCTTCTCTTGGAAATCAACATTTAAAGCTACTCTTCTCTTCATTTTCGATATTTGCTATTTTATTTTTAATATTTTGATTAATCGAGTCAGGTTCTTTCAGTTTAATTGAAAGATAAAGCCTGCAGCTTTTTTTATTGACCTAAGCAAAAAACAGACCAATGAATATTAACCAAGACCAACTCATAATTTTTCAGACTGTTATTGAAACAGGTTCTTTTTCAGCTGCTGCGCGTAAACTCGGGAAAGTTCCCTCTGCCATTAGTATGTCAATTGCCAATCTAGAAATTGACCTAAACATCCAGCTTTTTACACGGCAAGGACGTGAACCCACACCAACTGCACAAGCCATGACCTTGTATGAAAAGACACAGCAACTGCTGATTGAAATGAACCAATGGAAACAACATGCTTCTGCCCTATCTCAAGGTCTGGAGTCAAGTTTAAATATTGTGGTGGTTTCGGAGTTATTACATACCCATTGGACCGATTACATTCTTTTGTTAGAACAACGCTTCCCAGAACTACAAATCAATATTTTTTCTGCCCCCCAAGAAGATGCACTACAAATGTTACTGGATCAGTCTGCTCAACTGGCACTCATGTTTGAACGAGAACAACTGCAAAGCGGGGAACAGTTTGTAGAGCTGAAGCGCGAAGTGCTCATAGCCGTCGCCTCCCGTCAGCATGTCTTGGCACAGTATGCTCAGATTAGTTATGAACAAGTCTTACAAAGTCGGCAAATTGTGGTCGCCAGTCGAGATCGCAGCCTTAAGCCTGAACTTCTATTTTCTAAAAACTACTGGCGTACCGACAACCATCACTCTGCCTGTGCCATGATTTTGCAAAACTTGGGTTGGGGGGTTTTACCTTTAGAAATGTTAAATGAAAATCCATCTTTAAAAGAGCAACTGAAGATACTCAATTTCCAAGATTTCTCTCCAAAATTTGAATATTACGTCGATTTAGTCTGGAGTCGGGAAAGCCAATTAGGTGCCGCTGCTCATTTTTTAATTAATCATATTCGTAATGGCAAAAAAAGTTTGAATTAAGTTTATCAGACACTGGGTTTTCTCTTGGGCTATGCAGAGATTGTGGTATAACTAAATCACGGGTACAACTTTTAAGAAATAGATTTCAATGACAGAAAATGCGTTAAACCAATTAAAAAAGATGACAACAATCGTTGCTGACAGTAGTGACTTAACTGCGATTGAAAAATTTCGCCCGCTGGATGCGACGACCAACCCCTCTTTAATTACTGCTGCGGCAAATCAACCTGAAAACAAAGTTTTAATTGAAGCTGCCTATGCGCAAGCCAAACACGAAGGCTATGTTTCAGATGAATTGATTGAACGTACAATTGATATTTTGACCGTCAAATTTGGGGTAGAAATCTTAAAACTAATTGATGGTCGAGTATCGACTGAAGTCGATGCTTCTTTGTCGTATGACACTGAGGCAACTATTGCAAAGGCTAAAGAGTTACTGGCACTTTATAAAGCCTATGGCATCGATCAAAACCGCATCTTAATTAAGATTGCTTCAACTTGGGAGGGCATTCAAGCAGCTCAAGTGCTGGAAGCGGAAGGGATTCACTGCAATTTAACTTTATTATTCGGTTTACATCAGGCCCGTGCTTGCGCAAATGCAAAAGTTACCTTGATTTCACCTTTTGTAGGTCGCATTCTAGACTGGTATAAAAAAGCAGAGAATGTACAAAACTATCCAATTGATAAAGATCCAGGGGTCTTATCCGTTAAACACATTTATCAATACTATAAACAGCATCAAGTTAAAACCGAGATTATGGGAGCAAGTTTCCGTAGTATTGATCAAGTACTCGGTTTAGCAGGCTGTGACTTATTGACGGTATCTCCTGGTCTACTGGCAGAATTAGAGCTTGATACTCGCGAAGTTCAGCTTCAGCTCGACGCAAGTCAAGTGGCTATAAGTTCAGAACCAGCTACGGCTATTGATAAAGCAACCTTTAAACATGAATTGGAACATGACCTGATGGCCTTCCAGTTGTTACAAGGCGGTATCGATGGCTTTATTAAAGCCCGTGAACAGCTAAATAGTTTATTACGTCAAGCCTTTGGTTTAGATGCAGAAATCAAAGCCTAAATTTACGCACCAAAGCTGTGCCAATCTTAAGCCCATTTTGTTACACTAGCAAAATGGGCTTTTTAATCACGAGTATATTGTGTTTGGTATTACGGATCTCAGTACCTATATTATAGGCACTATCTTAATTGTCATTTTGCCTGGTCCAAACTCATTATATGTCATGTCCATCGCCTCGCGCTTTGGTACACGTGTGGGCTATCTGGCCGCTTTGGGGGTATTCACTGGCGATCTGATTCTGATTCTCTGTACCATTTTTGGTGCAGCGTCTCTATTGCACAGCTTTCCGTGGCTATTTATCATTTTAAAAGTGGTCGGTGCAGCCTATTTATCTTATTTAGGCGGGCGACTTATTCTTGCCAGTATTCGGACTTGGCGTGGAACAACGGCTCAACAACTTGCAAGTTCGACTGATAATACCACCTATAAAGATGCACAGCCTTATCGTACTGCATTGACCATTAGTATTCTGAATCCTAAAGCAATTTTATTCTACCTGTCCTTCTTTGTGCAGTTTGTAGACCCTAGTTATGCCTATCCCGCAATTAGCTTTACCTTACTGTCTATAATTCTTCAAATTATTAGCATGCTATACCTAAGCATCCTCATTTTCTCTGGGGTTCGTTTTGCTGCTTATTTTAACCAACGCTACCGCCTCACTTCGGTTGCGGTCGGATTGGTTGGTTGCGCATTTTTAGGTTTTGGCATGAAACTGGCTTTTTCTACCCTGTAGTTGAATAAATTTCAGCAAATCACGCAAAAACGTGAATTATCATTTATTTTTTAGATGGTCACTTTTCCAATATATAGGTTAGGCGTATGATGCAAGACCTAAACTTAACCCTTTGGTCAAATAGAATAAGTACGGATACATGCAAAAACTCATTCAAGATTTTTCTATTCCTGCAGTCTTCGCTGGTTTCATTACGTTCTTAATTGGTATCAGTGTTTCCGCAGTACTTGTGATTCAAGCTGCTCAAATTCTCGGGGCAAACACTGAGCAAATTACCTCATGGTTTTGGGCTTTGGGAGTCGGCATTGGACTAGCTGGCATGATTTTATCTTGGAAACTGAAATATCCAGTTTCCACCTCATGGTCCACCGCAGGACTCGCACTGATTATTGCAACTGGCAGTGGCTATAGTTTAAATGAAGCCATTGGCGCATTTTTAGTTTGTGGTCTCATTACAGCCATTTTGGGTTATGTGGGTATTTTCGAAAAGGTGTTAACCCTTATCCCACAAAGTTTAACCAGTGCCATGCTTGCGGGTGTACTACTAAAATTTGGGATTGAATTATTTGCCAGCCTGAAAACAGATTGGGGATTCATCCTCTCTTTATTAGCGGTTTATATTGTTTCGAAAAAACTTACTCCGCGCTATTGCATCGTAGTGACGGTTATTGCCGCTGTTGTGCTTTGTCCATTATTTATGGATTTTCAAACCCCAACTATACAATGGAGCATGGCCCAACCGGTTTGGATGATGCCTGACTTTAGCTGGTCGGCCATTTTGGGACTGGCATTACCCTTATTTGTCATCAACATGGCTTCACAATATCTACCGGGTATTGCCATGATCAAAAGCTATGGCTACCAACCGCATGTCAATCAATTAATTGGCGGAACTGGACTTATTCAAACCGTGCTTGCCCCTTTTGGCTGCTACAGCGTGAATATTGCAGCCATTAGTGCCGCAGTCAGCCTAGATGACCAAGTGCATCCTGATGCTAATAAACGTTATATCGCAGGCATCAGTTGCGGCTTTTTCTATATCTTGATGGGCTTATTTGCGGCCACACTGACCAGCCTATTAATGTCTTTCCCGCATATTTTCATTGTTGCACTGGCAGGTATAGCGCTATTCGGAACCATTAGCCACAACATTGCATTGGCTTTTCATGAAGTATCTGACCGCGAAGCAGCACTGATGACATTTTTATTTAGTGCCTCTGGGGTACAATTTTTTGGTATCGGCTCTGCATTTTGGGGCTTACTGTTTGGTTTTGCCGTTTCATTTATCTTGAAATTAAAACTTAAAAAATAATCCCACGACAGCATAAAAGCATGTCTGCATGAACATGCTTTTATCGCTTCAAGCACAATTGCTGACCTAGTTAGGCATGCCCGATTGTATTTGAAAAAACATTCATGACAATCACCCCACCAACTATCATGGCAATCCCGATTAAGGCTGGCACATCCAAGATTTGCTTAAAAACAAAGAATCCTACCAGTGCAGTTAAAACTATTCCGACGCCTCCCCAGATCGCATAAGCGATTCCTAATGGGATGGTTTTAATGACTTGAGACAACAAATAAAAAGAAATCACATAAAAGAGCACAACCAATAGGCTCGGCCCTAATTTGGTAAAACCTGCCGATTTGACTAAAAATGCCGAGCCTGTCACTTCTGAAATAATGGCCAAAGCCAACATGAGATAGGCCAATAACATTGCATTCATATGCTGTTTCCCCGAATCACTTTCCGCGTGCAGCTTAACAGCTCAGATCGGCTAAATATATGATCATTCTAAAATTACAGCCTTAACCCACTATAAAAATGAATAAATTGTAAGGTCTGCGCAAATGTTTCTTGGCTAGCATTGAGTCGCATAAAGAATTGATATTCATGGATTAAAGGCTCTGTACTTTCTGGATAGAATACGGCCGTGACAGGCACATTCTGCTGTTTTAATGCTTGTACAAAAGGAATGGACTGACTTTCTGTAAGAAAATCCTTATTACCGCCACTAATCAATACTGGTGGAAAATTGTGCGTTAAATGCTGGCTCGGTGAAATCTCTGTAAGAAATGCAGCATCATTTTTACGCTCCCCAATATAGGCTTGAACCAGACTATAAATCCCCCATTCTATAATTTTATGTTCATCGGGTGCTGTCAAAACAAAAGAAGCCATATCGTAAATACCACAATGCAAAATGAGTCCTTTTAATTGCTGCATTTGAATTGTAGGAACAAAAGCAGACTGTCGTGCAAAATCTTGATTGGTAAGTAAGGCTGCATAATGACTGGCCAAATTCGCCCCCGCCGAATCCCCTGCTAAATACAGTTGATTGGTATCTATGTGATAAGTTTCGGCATGTTCATCAATGAACTTTAGTGCCTGATTGATCTGTAATAACTGTTCTGGATACTGCACTTCTGGTGCAAATTGATACTCGACCGAAACCACATTAAAACCTTGTGCTGCAAGCAGTTTAAAATAGCCTCGCGCATGTTCCTTAGAACCCGACACCCAACCACCACCATGAATCCAGACCACTGTAGGGCGTGCGCCTAATTCAGCAATATATTCGGGTTGATAGAGATCAAAAGTCAGTTTTGGCTCCGACAAATACATCACATTCGAGTGAATCAAAACACCTGCTGGAGCATGCCGATCTAATAATTTTTGCTGAATTTGTGTAGCATGATTAAACGTCTTTGCTATCACTTGGTCACTGGTCGGTGTATGTTGACATCCCGTTAAGACCAATATTCCTATACACAACATCATCAACATGGTTCTGAGCATAGACTGTTCCCAACATTTTATGGATAAGGTTCAGGTGAGTTTTAAAAGTTCATTCATTTCATCAATTTCACTATAGTGTAGTACATGATTAACCGCTCTATGAAAATGCATTCACACTATTCAATATCAACAAAAAATTGATCTAAGAATTCCTAGAAAAAAACTCAACTTTAAGCAGCGAAACATTTATGCCTCTAGCATAAAAAATAATTTTAATTTTATGAATTTACGCTATTTTTTTCATTTTACAAATTGAACCTAGACAAACAATGTGCTATCAATGAGTGAGTAGCAATAATGATAAACAACAGGAGTAAATCCGATGTCTTACAAACATATTCTCGTTCCAGTAGACGGCTCTGCAATTTCTTTTTCCGCAGTAAAACAAGCCGCAATTATTGCGAAGGCTTTCGGTAGTGAACTCACTTTAATTAGTCTCGTTGCTGAAGATCCATTTACAGAAGTCGACTTCTATTATTCTTCTGCAATTATGAAAGAATATTTTGTCCAAGCTTATGCCAATGCTGAAAAAGCCTTAAAAGAAGCATTGCCTATTGCTGAAGCTGAAGGCATTGAACCCACTACTCAAATTATCAAAGGACAAGTCTCTGCTGAAGGTGTAGTTAAGGCTGCAGAAGAGAAGAAATCCGATTTAATTGTGATGGGTTCACATGGTCGCAAAGGTTTCCAGAAATTCTTACTTGGCAGTTTCGCACAGGATGTATTACGCGGTACCCACTTACCTGTTTTAATCGTAAAAGAATAATTGAGCTTGTGAACACCCACTGATGTGGGTGTTGCTTCTATCTCTTTAAATTTCTATCACATTATAAATTTTTACCTTATTTGACTATTCTCGAAGGTGTTCACTCATGACTTATCAACATATTTTAGTACCTGTCGATGAATCTCCTATTTCTTATACCGCTGTAGAACAAGCCCTTTCTTTAGCAAAACTTCTTAATTCTAGAGTGACCGTCATGTGTGTGGTTGCAGTCGATCCTTTTGTTGGGGTCGATTTCTATAAAGTTGCACCAGCTATTACCGATTACTTTATGCAAGCGGAAGAAAATGCACAGAAACGTTTGGCAGACATTAAGCAATCTTTTGATCGTGATCAAATTGAAGTCGACACCAAAGTGATTCGTGGCGTATCAGCAGCGGATGGTATTATCCAAATTGCGGATGAAGTAAGTGCTGACCTAATTATTATGGGTTCTCATGGGCGTACAGGCTTTAAAAAGCTGATGCTCGGTAGCGTTGCTCAAGCCGTCCTCACTCAATCACCAATTCCGGTTTTAATTGTAAAAGTCTAAGCTTTAAAAAGTTTATGCAGCAAAAAATCCCTCGAAATCGAGGGATTTTTTATGAATATGTTTTTCCAATTCAATCCGTAATGCTTCGTTTTTCAGGCATAAGGCTTTAAATCGTTATTTACTCATCTGAATCGCACGTGCCATCACATCTTGTGGTACTTGATCTGTAAATACTACGGCTAGTGCTTTCTCATTTTTTGGCATTTTTTCTGTAGTCGCTTCTAATACTGCGTTAATATCTTCTGGTTTAAAGCTATACATTGCACCCGTTGCAGGGTCTACAGCCAACAAGCCAATTAAGCCACCAAAAATAATATTACCGAAGTACCAACCACTAATGGTACCCTTAACGACAACTGTTTTTGGTGCAAATCCATCTTTACTGAAAGTCACTTGGTATTCTGCTGGCTTAAAATAACCTGACCCTTTCTTAAGGGTAACAGTTGTAGGCGTTTGCCCAACATGCACACTTTGCCCTTTACTATTTTTAATTTCAATTCTTGCCGACTCTGGCACACTGGTAAATGTCAGTGTTTGAGTCGAACCCTTAATAATACTTGCACAGCCTGTCATTAGCATTGTTGTAGAAATCATAGAAGCAACCAATAACTTTTTCATTTTTATCACTCTTTAAAAAATCGCAGAGAATGTAACAGAAAGTTAAAAAACTATGAATAAAATGTGCAAAAAATCAATTTAATTGATCAAATTTGTGACAGATACATCAAAAAAATATTCTTCCCTGTAAAGAACTCCAAATTAAATGCCATTCCCGTCCTTTTTAATACTTTTTCTACTCCATAAAAAAAGGCTATTTTTCATGACTGAAAAATAGCCTGATCTTCATGCAAATTGTGAGTTATTGGAATTAAATACTCAGCATGCTGTTTAGGGTTTCGACCACATTTTTCGATTTCACGTGTGGTTTTAACGCTTCTAGCGTTGCCAATACCGTTGCACGTTGCGGCTCGGCCAAGGTATACCAGCGTGATAAAACTTGTAATAAACGAGAACCCAAAATTGGATTTTTCTCATCTAAATATTTAGCTAAGTCGACAAAATGTTGAACTCCATAACTCCACGTATTTACTGGATTATTGCTTAAACCACCACTCACGGCACGAATACGGTTCGGTGTACCCAAATCATAATCAGGGTGTTGAATTAGACTTTGAATCGTCTCCGCTGTTGCATTTGGGTGCGAAGCTTGAACCATAAACCACTGATCCAGAGACAGTGCTTCATCTTTAAAGCGGGTATAGAAATCTTCGAGTGCTGCTTTGGCTTGAGGTGCATCATTCCATACCAGTGTACGCAAAGCTCCTAAACGCTCAGACATGTTTCGTGTTGTCGTATATTGCGTATACGCCAGTTCAAATGCCTCTGCATCTCCTTGACGTGCCAGCATACTTAACATGATGTTCTTTAATGCACGCACCCCCATGGCTTGAGAAAACTCTTTCTGCATGTCTGGGTCTAAACTTAAATAGGTCTCTTTGCAGAATGCACCTAATTCACGGGCCAAAGTATTCAACAAGGCATTACGCTTTGCTTGAATTTCAACAGGATTATAATGTTCATCAATACGGCTACCTAAGTAACCTTCGCTTGGCACATCAAATAAACGAGAAGCCAATAATGGATCCTTTTCGACCAAGGCTGGCAAAGTCTTTTGGATCGCTTCTACATAAATAGCTGCATCATGATCATTTAATAGCACTCGCTCCAATAAGGTTTGCGTGGCTTGCCATTGGTTAAAACCATTGGTTTCATATTGAATTAAGAACGCCAACTCTTGGTCTGAATAGTTGAAATCTAAATTGACTGGTGCAGAGAAGTTACGCAACAGTGAAACCACAGGTTTTGCAGTTACCCCTGTAAATTCAATAGTCGCCTGATCTTGTTCGAACAGATAGACACCATCTTTGACACCATTTTCAAATAGTGCTTCCGATTGTAAAATGTATTGCTCGCCAGTTTCAGCATTAAACAATGCCAATGCGACTGGAATTGGCACGGCTTTTAAGTTTGGATATTTGGCATGTGCCTTTAAACTTTGTTTAAAGCTTAAACGATAAGTTTGTGCAGCGGCATCATATTCACCAACAGCTTCCAGTTTTGGTGTGCCAGGTTGGTTATACCATGTTAGGAAGTTAGACAAATCAACGCCCGAACCTGCTGTTAAGGCCGCAACCCAATCTTCAACAGTTACCGCTTGCCCATCATGACGACGGAAATATTCATCTGTCCCTTGACGGAATTTTTCTTTGCCGAGTAAAGTCGACATCATGCGGTTAATTTCCGCACCTTTCTCATACACAGTGGCTGTGTAAAAGTTATTAATTTCCACGAAATGGTCAGGACGCGGTGGATGCGACAATGGGCCTGAATCTTCAGGGAATTGATGCGCCTTTAATACCGCAACATCATCAATACGTTGTACCGCAGCAGACTGTAAATCTTCCGAGAAAGATTGATCACGGAATACCGTCAAACCTTCTTTTAGGCACAATTGGAACCAATCACGACAAGTAATCCTGTTGCCTGTCCAGTTATGGAAATATTCATGCGCAATCACCGACTGCACTCGCATAATGGCCGCATCGGTCGTGTATTCTTCATCAGCAAGCACACAGGAGGTATTAAAAATATTTAAACCTTTATTTTCCATAGCTCCCATATTGAACTGGCTTACCGCGACAATCATATAATTATCGAGATCGTATGGACGGCCATAATGTTCCTCATCCCAACGCATAGAATGCTTCAAGGCTTCCATCGCAATGTGGCATTTTGGAATATCTTTCTCAATCGCATAAATTTCTAAGGCAACGTCACGACCTTCTAAAGTCGTATAACGGTCTTTCAATACCGCCAAATCTCCAATCACGCAGGCGAAAAGATAACTTGGCTTTTTAGTTGGGTCTTGCCAAATAGCATAGTGACGGTTTTCACCAGTCTCACCTGTTTCTAAAAGGTTACCATTAGCCAAAAGTACTGGGTATTTCTTGTCTGCTTCTACACGTGTCGTAAAGACCGCCAAAACGTCTGGGCGGTCTGGATAAAACGTGATTTTACGAAAACCCTCTGGCTCATTCTGGGTAACAAATAGATCACCCGCCTGATATAAACCTTCCAACATGGTATTTGATTCTGGATGAATTACCACTGAAGTGTCTAAAATGACTTCATTTGGTGCATGCTGAATCACCAATTGCTCACTATCCAAGGTATAGTCACTTTCAGTGAGCAATTGACCATTCATCTTGATAGATTTAAGTTCGAGGTCGCGGCCTAATAATACCAACTCACCTTCAGTCTGACGCTTCATTACCAGCGTGGCATCAACATTGGTATGATCCGAATACACCTGAATATCCAAATTGATTGAATCTACAAGAAAGACGGGCTTTTGATAGTCTTTTAAATACACTGTCTGGTCTGCTTCAACCACTGGATTTGCCGCAATATTCATATCATTTCCTATTTGTCTTTTCAGCATCAATAGCTCAGCTGCTTTGTAGCAACTACATCAGCAGCTATAGCATCTTTGCCTTTATTTACCTTTCAATATGGGTGTTTATTTTCTGCATTTCAATCATATTTGCGCATAATTTTCAGGAGATGTATTTTATTTATACGCTTTTTCCTCTCATTATGCGTAGGTCGGCTGAAGATGAAAATACAACACCTGATTTACAGCATCGGACTGTCAAGTTTGGCATCGGTTGCAATTGCCGAGCCAAGTATTGAATATTTCGAATGCCTACAGTCTGAAACATCAGCTCATTTTGTTTTAGTGGCTGCGACAAAACATTCTCCACACCTGAAACTGATGTATTACCCGTATTTAAAACCGATCACCTTGCACTATATAAAAACTGAAGCAGTTGAAATGACAGAAGGCCGTCCCTTTGAGCAGCACATATTTTACAATGAAAAAAATGGCAAACAGAACACTGGACAATATGAAGTGATTCAGCAAGGTGCACGTATTTATGCTGTGATCTACACCACCCAGCAATCTGGTAAAGCCACCAATTTTCAAAATTACTTAACAGATGAACAAAGGTACGAGGTCAATCAACTACTGATTCCTCATAAACTCCAATGTATTTCATGATTCCCCCAAAAAATTCACCTACGACGTGTTACCTAACCATAGCCAGCATGACAGTTTTCTGCTTTTATTTTCAAACTGACTATAATTTGTGCACGTTTTTTGCTTGTCTCTAGATGTGCAAAGCGCACTTTAAAATGAGTTCAAATAAAAATTGAGGTGCAAGATGAACATTAAAGAACATGTGATACGCGCTGCAAATATTAAAATCATGCAAACTCTAGATCGTGCAGGCATAGACCACAAAGTAATTGCCACGTTTATGAGCTGCGAAGGCATTCAAATGCAATCTCATGAGGTGAGTAGTGTCCTGAACCAATATGATGCCTTAGGCATTAAAAAGCTCCCTTCCAAAAAAATCAAAGCCTTATTAAATGCCAAACAACTCGGAGAAGATGACGAAAGCTTACCCTGCCCAGCAGCCTATTAACGCCCCCCATTCTAGAATCACAATCCAGAGCTATCCTTCGATAGCTCTTTTCATTGGCTAAAATAATTTTTCAAAATTACAGCAAAGCTCAGCAGAATTGCACAACAGTTGGACACGGCATCTCAGCCAAAGGGTGTATAATCATCACATTGAGATTATTTTATTGTCGACACCTCCTATGCTGCTGCAAATTCTGCAAAAACAATTAGATGAAAGCACAACTTGCCCACTTTGTCAGGCGGCAATGTATTGGGTGGAAGCTGAACAATATGATCAGGACATCCAGTTTCATGAATGTAGCCATTGTGCGCATCGTATCTATCAGAACAGTCAACTGACTTGCCATTGTGAACGCTGTACCGCAAAAAGAAAAAAACTCTTACAAGAAACGCGCTTACAGGAACAACGGAAGCTTAAACATAAAGAGATTGTTGAGCTTGAATTAAGCCAGTTGAGTTTTTTACATAAACTGTTTCTCTTAAGCATTTTAGATAATCAAATTCAGGAATACAGCACCCACGATGAATATATTCATTGGGAAGCCATAAAATTCCAGCCCATTACTCCCAACTATTTTTTTCAAAGTACCTTGCTCAAGCAATTACTCAAAGACCAGATTCTAATTGCCAAAGACTTTGCCGAAGAAGCACATGAATACTATGTCAATGTGCGTTTGGAAGGCTATTCTGAGCCGAGTTTGTTCAGTATTACCCAACAATTACGTCAGTGGTTTTATGAGAACTTGCGACTCGGCATTCCCTTTAAAGAAGCCGATGAAGTTAAAAGCGCATTGTATTTGGTGCTTTATCAAGAAATTGTGCAGTTCATGCAATACTACTGTAGGTCTTGGGGTATCCAGATTGCAGGCAATCAAAGCTTCCAGAGCTTTTGTTACCGCTTAATGGAGCATCTAGCTGTAGGGCAAATTTATTATCTAATTCAGACTGCACTCGAATATTTGCATGATAAAAAAGCCTTAAAACCGCGCAATGAAAATTTTATCAATACTAATTTGCTGAAAAAAACCTTACAGCAATACCGTGAACGTGCTTTGGCAGAAAAATGGGAAACCTCCACCCTGCCACGCTTACCGAATATGCCATTCAGCAAAATGAGTGAGATTCTATTTTTTAAATTTCTTGGTTACGATGAGCGTATTTTCTTTCAACCTGTTTGGCGCTCTTGGAAAAAGATTGAACCACGTCTGAATTTTTATTCAGTGAAACGCTGCATGTATTGTGGTTCTAATGATCTAGCTGTGGACTATGATGCGGAAGAATATGTTTCTTTATTTTGTCGCAACTGCAAACATCAGGACCATTATTTCACACGTTGAATGGTGAACATTATGTCTACTCAATCAACCCCTTCTACAATTGACTTTCAGGATGTCTCCTTGGATCAAACTGCACCATTACTTCAAAAAATTATTGAAGCGCATACCCTGCTTCGTGCCACACAACCTCTGGTGCAGTGTATCACTAACAGTGTCGCAGCCAACTATGTTGCCAATGTACTTCTGGCTACGGGTGCGTCTCCTGCCATGATTGATAATCCTTTTGAAGCAGAGAGTTTCACGCGCATTATTGGTGCACTAAGCATTAACTTGGGGACACCAACCACGGAACAAATGCAAGCGATGCAGATTTCTGCCGCAACAGCTCAACAAGCTCTGATTCCGTGGGTGCTCGATCCTGTAGGCTATAGCAGCATTTTGCCTTGGCGCTCAGAAATGACGGATGAACTTCTTCAATATCATCCCGCTGTCATTCGCGGCAATGCATCTGAAATTAGTGCTTTAGCTGGCAATCAAGTTGAAAGCAAAGGAGTCGACAGTACTATCGCCAGTAGTGAAGTCTATATCCAAGCGTGGTCTTTACTAGAACATACTGAATGTATTGCAATTTCTGGTGAGTCAGATTTTATTTTATCCAAAGCAGAAAATTGCATTATTCAAGTCAATGGTGGTTCATCTTTACAGCCCCGTGTTACCGCAACTGGCTGCGCATTGGGGGCTTTAATTGCTGCGTATTGTAGTGTTACCGATGTTACGATTGCTGCCCTCACGGCACATGTGCATTTTGCCGTCGCGGGTCAATTGGCGTATCAAACCGCACAAACTGTCGGCTCATTTAATGTAGCATTTTTAGATGCATTGGATTACCTGACTGCCGACCACATCAGCGAGCTTGCTGATATACAAATTATAAACAGGTAAAAAATAGATGTGAGCATAATTCGAATATGCTCACATCTATTAACTTGCTGCACGCTCTATCGCATTTAAAATGGCGGCTTCCGTCAGCATTTTGGTATTCAGCTTACTGACACACATCATACCCATACCATCAAAATAGTCAGGTGTATGTTGCATAAAGAAGTCGATATGTTGATCTGCTTGTTCATGAATCTGTATGGCTTCACCCAGTGTAGTTTCAGGAATTACCCTCGGGTGAACAAAAATATCTTCTCCCCGCTTTTGCACATCCGACTTTCTCACCGCGATTAACTTCAGTACATCCAAATAGTCCTGTGGTGTTTTCGCATCATTACGCGGATAGAAGTTATGCGCACAAGAGGCCAACAATGCATAGGCTTTAGGTTGCATTACAGTCACAACGAACCATAAAGGAAATAAAGGATGTTTTATACTGTGCTGTACCGCAATTTTAATTACGGAGCTTAAAGTTTTATTACCGCGTTGATAATTCGGTAAAAAAGAACCTCGGCAATTCACCACAAAAATAGTTTTTTCGGAAATATTCAGTTTTAATATGGAGATACTGTTATACCCAATCAGCTGCACACCATCAAAATATTCAATCACTTGTACCGATATTGCATCTGCATCATGCATAAAATCATACAATTCCTGTTTGCAAGTATCGGGAAAAATAACAACATCGAAGGCTAACAGTTGTTCTAAATATTGATTCTGATGTTCGGGTAATAACTTCTTATAATCTATAATTGTTTCTGAAATATTCATAACTCCATCCGAGTTGAATAGACCTACCAATTGTAAACACACTTTGTCAGCTCTGACATCCCCTAAATTAGGTAAAGTTTGCTTTTAATTATTCAGAAAGATGAATAATCATCTTTTAAATCAAATAATTATGAAATCACTTATTCATTGAAATCAATAAGATATACTGAAAATACAACTTTTAAATAATTACAGTAGCTACATAAAGGCTACAATCTTATTCCATAAAATTTTTAAGTATTTTTATCAATCATCTTCTACAAAAAGATCATTTTGATTGATTGATCAAACATGAAATAGAAAAAAATAAAGAAAATGAACCAATAGCACCTTTTGGTCACCCTTCCCTAGAGGTGCTATTGATTCAATCATCACCATTAACCCATTAGATGATGATTTATATATTCAGTGTAATCATAAACTTGACTAAATGTTTCCTGTTTTTTAGCTATATTTAACTAAATTCAGCATAGAAATACAGTATATTTATATTTTGCAGAAGATTCTTCTATGGAATGATTTTTGAACAGCACAGAATACACACTAGATAAGATAGATCGAAAAATTTTATCTGCTTTACGCAAAAATGGGCGCTTGACTGTAGCTCAACTGGCCGATGAAGTTGGACTTTCTTCCTCACCCTGCTGGACTCGACTTAAGCGTTTAGAAACTTTAAAAATTATTGACGGCTATACAGCCAATATTAATCCTAAAGCCATTGGTATTAATGAATTATTTTTTATTGAAATTACTTTAGAGCGACATGATGATGAAATCTTGGAGCAATTCAGCCAAACCCTCGCAGAAATTCCTGAAATCATTGAAGCGCATTTAGTGACGGGTGATTACGATTATTTGGTTAAAGTGGCTGTGAAAAATGCCGAGCATTATGAGCGTTTTTTAAGAAAGAAACTGTATTCGATTAAAGGCATACGCCATACACGATCTACTTTTGCGCTACGCCCCCTTAAGTCTGCAACCACGTCTGATTTAATGCTGATTGAATAATTGAAAACTCTTTTACTGCAATTTAAGTAAATCTATGTTTTAATAGGCGCAGTATGAGATGAGCCTTATATGAGTATAGAAATATCTATACGACTAGCCCCGCGAAAGCGGGGCTTTTTATTGTCTATTTGACACTATAAATTCATAATAAATGTATATAACTGCTACGAAGAAAAATGAATTGAGCAGCATTATGTTGTTATTGACGTCAATTATAGGTTGAACAAAATTAAAATCAGCCTTTTATTGAGAATATGTTACTCGCACTAGACTTCAACATAATCACTGTTCATTATTCATTCACATAATAACTATATTTTTGGAGTGCGCTTTAATGGGGTTCAAACTCATACCCACCATAATTTCAGTATCACTTACCCTTATTATTTGGTTTTTCATCCCAATTCCACAAGATGTCTCTGCCAATGCATGGCTTCTATTTGCCATGTTTATTGGGGTTATTGCAGCCATTATTGGTAAAGCCATGCCAATTGGGGCAATTTCGATTATTGCCATTGCACTTGTTGCGATTACCAGAGTAACCAACGATAACCCTAGTGATGCCATCAAAGATGCATTAAGTGGTTTTGCTAATCCCCTAATCTGGTTGATTGGTATCTCAATCATGATCTCAAAAGGATTACAAAAAACAGGCTTAGGCGCGCGACTTGGGTATTACTTTATTGCAGTTTGGGGCAAAAGAACCATTGGTATTGGATACAGTCTCGCATTATCTGAACTGATCCTTGCCCCCGTGACGCCAAGTAATACGGCACGTGGTGGTGGAATTATCCACCCCATTGTGCGCTCCATCGCGACAAGTTTTGACTCCGACCCTGAAAAAGGTACAGAAGGTAAAATTGGTAAATATCTGGCTTTGGTCAATTACCATTCCAACCCCATCACCTCGGCGATGTTTATTACCGCTACAGCGCCCAACCCTTTGGTTGTTGAACTTGTAGCAAAAGCCACCAATAGCCAGATTCACTTAAGTTGGACGACTTGGGCATTGGCCATGGTGTTACCCGGCATTGTGGCTTTGGCTTTAATGCCGATTGCACTTTACTTTATGTATCCCCCTGAAATTAAAAAAACACCGAATGCGGCTCAGTTTGCCAAAGACCGTTTAAAGGAAATGGGACCCATTACCTTACACGAAATGATCATGCTGGCTGTGTTTGGAATTTTACTCCTCCTCTGGGCGGGTATTCCTGCAATGCTATTGGGGGACATGTGGACATTAGACCCAACCACAACCGCATTTATTGGTTTATCTCTTTTATTACTTACTGGTGTTTTAACTTGGGATGATGTCTTAACTCAAAAGAGTGCATGGGATACCGTGACTTGGTTTGCGGCACTGGTGATGATGGCAACCTTTCTTAATAAGCTCGGTTTAATTGCATGGTTTTCAGGTGTTTTACAAACCAGTATTGGGCAGCTTGGCTTAACTTGGGTTCCTGCTTCCATGCTTTTACTATTTGCTTATCTGTATGCCCATTATATTTTTGCCAGTACTACTGCACATATTACCGCTATGTTTTCTGCGTTTTACATTGCAGGTATTGCACTTGGTGCTCCTCCAATGTTCTTTGCACTGATTATGGCAGCAGCTTCAAGCATTATGATGACACTGACTCATTATGCGACAGGTACATCCCCTATTATTTATGGTTCTGGCTATACAACGCTTGGTGAATGGTGGAAAGCAGGTTTTGCCATGAGCATCATTAATATGGCTATTTTTATAGTCTTAGGTGGAATTTGGTGGAAGATGCTGGGTTATTGGTAATCTAAATAATGAGATAAGATCAATTATAAAGTTTTAAGCTTTCTAAACAAAAATCCCCTTCATAAAGGGGATTTTTAACATCTGTATTTAACTGCATGCAAGTTATATGACTATGCACTAAATACAATACATTCTGGTTTATTAGTCAGGCTTAATGTCATAAACCCAATTACGAGCTTGCTTATCTGTGGTTGTTTCACAAACATAATAGTCGTGATCCCATGAGTCTTGATGGAAAATTTCCATTTTTCGATAAGTGACTTGTTTGCCATTTTCGACACAGACAAAGCTGTCGGCTTGGTCTTTAACAGCAGAACCGTTAAGAAATCCACCTATGCAGAGGAAGCGGGATTGTTTGGGCATTCGCTTAAATCAACTATAGAAATCATGTAACAATGTTGAGATTAAACGTTTAATTTAATCGAATGTAAAGTTTAACCCAAGATATTATTATAAAATATTAATCAATTGATTCTAAATTAATTTTCACCAAAACCCGCTTCTCTATATCTTTCAAAATGACATTGGGTGCAATACTAAACAATAGCATTTCTAATAAATATGGCTTACTTCCTACTCCATACACCTCAATGGAGAGTTTTTTCATCAAATCACAGTATTGATGATATGCATTTTTGTGACCACGAAAAACATACTTCTTTCCACTCAACCTAAAGATCGTCTGCATGTCGTATTTAATTAAGTCACTATTACGACCCACTGGTTGTACAAATAAATCTACCTGAGGTGCATAGTTAAAAAGAAGCCAATTCAAAGCGTAAATCACTCTTGAATCATAAATTACGTAATCATTAGGGTTCAAAAAAGAAGCTACTTTAGAAAGTGATGAAATACGCTCAAAAGAGGTTTTTGTTAGATACTTTTTATCAAGTTCAGATAAAAAATTTATAATCTTAGCATCATTTACATCGTTTCTTTTAAATGAACCAATACCACCCCATTCCTGAATAATCCAATAATAAGTTAGCAGACAATCATTGTGGTTTAAACATTCTTTTAGATGCTCTTTTAGGTAAACATTTCGATCAAAATTCGTAATAATACTACTTGGTATTGGAATATGACAATTTTCAGGAATATCCCACTGATAGCTTTTTACATCATGTTGTACTGATAGATCTCTTAAAACAAAAATTAGTTTTTGCATCTATAAATTCTTAATTAATAAAATAAGGGCTGATTAATCAGCCCTTATTTTTAACTCATTAAAACTTAATTATCAAGTAATTAAGTTAACTGAGCAGCAGCAATTTTCTTAGTATCTACTTTATCCGCAGCATCAGTATATTCACCAATACGGTCAAAGTTTAAATACTTGTAGATATCTGAAGACATACTGTCAATTTGCGCAGCATATTGTTGGTATTCTTCAGGAGTTGGTAATTTACCAAGAACCGCAGCTACAGACGCAAGCTCAGCAGAAGCCAAGTAAACGTTAGAACCTTGACCTAAACGGTTCGGGAAGTTACGAGTAGAAGTAGACACTACAGTCGTGTTTGGTGCTACACGTGCTTGGTTACCCATACACAATGAACAACCAGGCATTTCTGTACGTGCACCAGCTTTACCATAAATGTTATAGAAGCCTTCTTCCATCAATTGGTGCTCGTCCATACGTGTTGGTGGAGCCAACCATAAACGAGTAGACAATGAACCGCTTGGTACTTTATCAAGTAACTGACCAGCTGCGCGGAAGTGACCGATGTTCGTCATACAAGAACCGATGAATACTTCATCAATTTTGTCGCCTTGAACGTCAGAAAGAAGTTTTGCATCATCTGGATCGTTCGGGCAGCAAAGAATAGGTTCTTTGATGTCAGCAAGGTCGATTTCATACACTTTGGTGTATTCTGCATCAGCATCAGCTTTAAGAAGTGATGGGTTAGCCAACCAGTTTTCCATGTTTTCAACACGGCGAGCCATCGTACGCGCATCACCATAGCCTTGTGAAATCATCCACTTAAGCATTGTGATGTTAGAACGTAGGTACTCAGCAACTTTCTCTTCAGAAAGCGTGATTGCACAACCAGCAGCAGAACGTTCAGCAGAAGCGTCAGAAAGTTCGAATGCTTGTTCAACTGTCAAATCAGTTTCCATTTCTGACAAGTCGATTTCTAAGATACGACCAGAGAAGATGTTTTTCTTACCTTTTTTCTCAACAGTAAGATCGCCTTCTTTGATTGCATAGTAGGGAATCGCATGTACAAGGTCACGTAAAGTGATACCAGGCTGCATTTTACCTTTGAACTTCACAAGCACTGACTCTGGCATGTCAAGCGGCATAACACCAGTTGCTGCAGCGAACGCTACAAGACCAGAACCCGCTGGGAATGAAATACCAATTGGGAAACGAGTATGCGAGTCACCACCAGTACCTACTGTATCTGGAAGTAACATACGGTTTAACCAAGAGTGGATAATACCGTCACCTGGACGTAAAGATACACCACCACGGTTCATGATGAAGTCAGGAAGCGTGTGTTGCATTTGTACGTCAACTGGCTTTGGATAAGCAGCAGTATGACAGAAAGACTGCATAACGAGGTCAGCAGAGAAGCCCAAGCAAGCTAAGTCTTTTAACTCGTCACGAGTCATAGGACCAGTTGTATCTTGAGAACCTACAGTCGTCATCTTAGGTTCGCAGTAAGTACCAGGAATTACGCCTTGACCTTCTGGAAGACCACATGCACGACCAACCATCTTCTGAGCTAAAGTGAAGCCTTTGCCAGTTGCAGCAGGTTGTACTGGAGTACGGAACAATGTAGATGGAGCAAGACCTAAAGCTTCACGCGCTTTAGCAGTCAAACCACGACCAACGATTAAGTTGATACGACCACCAGCACGAACTTCGTCTAGAAGTACTGGAGTTTTAAGTTCAGATTCAGCAATTTGTTCGCCGTTTTTGAACGCAGTCACTTTAGCCGCAGCGTGATCGATTTTAAGAGTAACTTCGTCACCCATGTTCATGTTAGAAACATCGATCTCTACAGGTAATGCACCCGCATCTTCCATCGTGTTAAAGAAGATCGGCGCAATTTTACCACCTAAGCAGTAACCACCGTCTTTCTTGTTAGGAATGTGCGCGATTTCGTCACCGAAGAACCAAAGCACAGAGTTAGTCGCAGACTTACGAGAAGAACCTGTACCAACAACGTCACCTACGTAAGCAACTTGGTTGCCTTTCGCGATAAGGTCTTTAATTTGGTTCAATGGACCAACTTCACCAGGAACTTCTGGATTGATGCCATCACGTACGTTTTTCAACATCGCATTCGCGTGTAATGGGATATCTGGACGGCTCCAAGCGTCTTGAGCTGGAGACAAGTCATCAGTGTTGGTTTCGCCAGTTACTTTGAATACAGTAAGTTTGATTTCTTCAGGAACATCTTTACGGCTAGTGAACCATTCAGCATCAGCCCAAGACTGAAGAACTGCTTGTGCATTTGCATTGCCCGCTTTCGCTTTGTCAGCAACGTCATGGAATGCATCAAATACAAGAAGAGTTTTTTTCAACGCTTCAGCAGCTAAGCCAGCTAATTCAGCATTGTCTAAAAGCTCAACAAGAGGTGCTACGTTATAACCACCAAGCATAGTGCCCAGTAAGTAAACCGCACGTTCTTTAGAAACTAATGGAGAAGTCGCTTCACCTTTTGCAAGCGCAGCTAAGAAAGCAGCTTTTACATATGCAGCTTGGTCAACACCCGCTGGAACACGGTTTTCTAGTAAGTCGACTAAATACGCCTCTTCACCAGCTGGTGGGTTTTTTAATAATTCAACTAATGCAGCTGTTTGAGCATCATCAAGTGGCTTCGGTGGGACTCCGAGTGCGGCACGTTCTTCAACGTGTTGGCGGTAAGCTTCTAGCACGGTGTTATTCCTCTTTTTTAAAAAATTATCTATGAATTCCAGCTTATGCAAAGCTTCACAGATAATATGGACAGCAAAATTCTACTAAAAATCCAGTTAAAAGTTAATGCAAGTAAAGTGTTTCTTTGTGATGCTCATTATTTTATGGCGAAATGATGGCACTCAAATGACATAAAAAATCAACATAATTGGTTATACATTACCCCAGTAACAATTTAATTGAATCAGGCATAAAAAAGGCAGGTTTGATGTTGCCTGATTTGGTGATAAATGAACATACCACCTTAGTGGACAGTTGTTTGCTGTAAATAGCCTGTTAAAGCGCTTTTACTGCCTTCAAACTTGATCTGAATTTCATCATCATGCAGCATCATATGTGCTGCACCAACAAAGGAAATTTTTACGGCATACAATTTTGCATCCTTATCAATCGGATGTTGAATAAAGACACGATCTCCAAGTGTTAATAGGTAATGGCTTCCTCCAATTACGACACATCCAGTTTCATCTTCTAACAAAAGATCAGCATTATTCAGATATGCGACAACTTCCATATTACACCCCTTTTGATTGTTATTATGCGTTTTTAATTATTATGTAAAAGCTGCCTATTTACTATACAGATCATGCATTTTAGGCCGTTAAATTTGATAATGCTTAGGCTATTTTCTTGCGCGACCAACAGGGTGGTCAATCTGATTAATTTATTCAAAGTTTAAAAATTAATAAGCCTTGTGCTGCATTGCACAAGGCTTATGGTCAAGCAAGGCTATCTAAAACACAGAATAGCTGTAGCAACGATTAGAACTGCTTATATTCTGGTAATTTATCGTGCGGTGTGACCAAACACTTCTCTGTAATCTGTGCCTTGATCTTATCTCTTGCAGCATCTTTATCTTGCTTAATTTCTGCTTCAGGAAGCGCATAGACTTGCTCGATGATGTCCAGAATAAAAGTTCGGGTAAACTCATCATCAATTTTTTTGGCATGTTCAATTGCTTTATCTTTTTCAATCGCACTTTGACGATCCAACATAATTGAACGAGCCGCATTGCCCATACTGGTACAGTATCCATGCCATTGTTCTTCAGGAGTCAATGGCTTCTTTTCAGAACATCCGACCAGTGCTGCCATCACAGCCAACAAATACACTTTTTTCATGAATACTCTCCAATTATGCGCCCTATGATACTCAAACTTCTGGCAAATAAGAAATCTATCTACAATATCGGCTGAAATGACTGCATATCGAGTTTTAATGACTCTATCTCATTTGATTTATAGATTTTTTCTCGCTCACATCATCCATACATTGCAAAGTCATCATTTTTTAAAGCAATTCATTTCGCATGTCGTTTTATGACACAAAAAAAAAGCTCATCTTGTGATGAGCTTTTTTACTGTTCAACTATTTTGAGAGTCTCTCTCAAAATACAAGTTAAACCGCAACGATTCCGCTTGCTTGCGAACCTTTTTTACCTTGCGTAATGGTAAATTGTACACGTTGACCTTCGTGTAAAACTTTGAAACCGTTACTAACAATTTCGCTGAAATGAGCAAAAACGTCTTCACCAGAATCAGTGGCAATAAAGCCAAAGCCTTTAGTTTCATTAAACCACTTAACTGTACCAGTCACAGTATTTGACATAAAAATTCCTATTAAGCATTTATTCGCTTAAATTAAACAAAATTAAAATAATTAATTTTGAAATTTTGACATTAAAAGCAGACTTACAATTAAATATTTAAAACTTCAAAACTAGATTACCCAAACTCTTTGACCAAAAATATTTTCTGATTTAAGGTTAAGAATATGTTGTTTAAATCAACTTATAAAGTTGATTTAAACCTATATAAAAACTTCGACCATCTAAGTTCAGGTCTATTTTTTCACCTGATCTAAGTTCGATCATTTTTCCCACTTCAACACCAACAAAACCAGATGTGGTATTTTGGCTTCGCATTAGGGGAATTAACTGCACATCAATTAATTGACCATTAACTGCAATGGCTTGTTGCCATTCTACTGATAAATTCAATATAAATTACTCATCGTTTGAGCATTTGTGAAAAACTTAAAGAGGGGTCTTAAATCTTCTTTTAATAACTTGAAAATACAATAACTTGCTACACTTCAATATACTGGAAAATCT
Source organism: Acinetobacter sp. GXMZU3951 (assembly GCF_054457875.1). NCBI lineage: Bacteria > Pseudomonadati > Pseudomonadota > Gammaproteobacteria > Moraxellales > Moraxellaceae > Acinetobacter > Acinetobacter sp. GXMZU3951. Next base: position 104,137 of record NZ_JBTLFO010000007.1, read on the forward strand.
ATATCACAAATAAAAATAAAATTGGTAGCGGGGGCTGGATTTGAACCAACGACCTTCGGGTTATGAGCCCGACGAGCTACCAGACTGCTCCACCCCGCAACTGAGTGAGACAGTTATACTCTCTTGCTATAAATAAAGCAAATTATATTTAAATTAATTTTTTATATTTTATCTTTAAAAAAACCTCTTCAACATATATTTACTCATCACTCTCTATAAAAATTAAACTAAAACCACTGTTTTATATCACTTAAAACAACAAAACCTATTTAAAAATACATTCTAAAATAAAAAGCCATATATTTATGGCTTTTTATTAAATACACAGAAATTAAAAGCGCCAATTATAAAAAATATCAATTGCACGATCGACAGATTGACTCGCTTCCAAATATAAACGTTGATTCATTTGGTAGCGTAGCGTCAATTTATTGATTGGCGTAAACACACCTACACCGTAACGAATATAGAGATCTGGTGTAATATAGCCTGTCACACTCACTTGTGTGTCATCACCCGTTCCTTGTGCATCTAAAGCCAAACCACTGAGCCCAAATGAACGACCGAGTTGGTTGGTAAAGGCACGTGTGCCACCTAAGCCCATACTGATCCCCGCAGCAGCAATCGTATTATTGACATCTGACTTGAAGGTTTCTGACTGATTAATGTTATTCGCACCTTCATTAATACGGCCTGTAATAATCGCATTCATTGCCTCTTGTTCAGACAAACCGCCATCGTTATAGACCTGAATATTTGGATTACTTGCAGTACCAGTCACACGTACGCCCACAATCGTGCCTTGTACATTTTTATTGGTATCTACGTCGAGTGTCGGATTCGCCAATGGACCATTAAAACGTGCAATCGCTCGGTTTAAATCTAAACTTTGTCCATAGGCTTCAATTTTAACTTTCTGGCTTACCCCAATCGCACCATTGGCACGCATGGCAGCTTCTACCCCGCGTTGTGAAAGATATAAACGACCAACCAATGGAATTCGACTATTGAAACCCTGGAATACCACCTGATTACCCAAGTTAATCAAGACATCGGCTTTAATGTCCCAAGGTCGTGCCGATTTAAGAATGGCCAACTGGTCTTGTCCTTCATGCACAATTCTGACATCCGAGGAAACATTCACAACAGGCGCAGAAGACTCAGGCATTGAAATCAAAGCACGCGGTACATTTACTTCACCTTTTAACACCAGTTTTTTCTGGAAAGGTGTGACATCTAGACTAAAATCTGGCGTGACTAACGCAGTAATGAGTGGTGCTTGGCGAATTAACAAGTTGTCGCCTTTTAAATGTAACTGAATACGCGGTTCGCCACGCCAGTCGACATTTCCTGTCAGCAAACCCACACCTTGCCCACTATTAAACGCGCCATTAATCGTTGCGTGATCACTCTGAATCGATGAGTACACTTGAATATTGCTCAAGTTTACTGGCAGTGAAATCATACTGATCGCGCCATCTTTTAAACGCATTTCACCAGTTAAGCGTGGTGCAGTAAGCTGACCACCAATCTTCCCTGCAAAGGACAATGTCCCACTCAATGTACGGATATCTTGAATAAAGGGTTTAAATACTTTGAGTTGCACCTCATCGAAGGCAATTTCACCTTGCATCGGTTTATTCGGTTTATACGGGTCAATAATAACGTTGGCATAACCCGTACCAATTTCAGGTGTTTTCACGTCAAAGCGCATTTGCAGACCTTGCGGCACACTTTTCGCAATGACCGAAATTTCGTCATATCGTAAAGTAGAACCAGGATCTTGAGGATCTTCGGCTGCAATTCCAATAACACCTTGCCGCGTGACCAAACGTGCGTCAATTTTAGGTTTAGTGCCTTGCGCCCATGCCGCTTTAGCATAGCCGTTGACTTTACCTGTAATGGCCAATCCCTCTGGCATAAATGCTGCAAAATCGTTTAAATCCAAATTTTTCGTGACAAAGGAAATATTGCCTTTGGCTTTGCTGATACGTATTGGCTGATCGAAACAGAGTTGACTCTGTTGACTCGCCCAACAATGTGCCCCTACAAACAGCTCTGCGGTGTTTTGATTATAGACCACTGAAGCATTTTGACGTTGTACCAAACGCACCCGCAGCGAGTCAAAATCACCCTTTTGAATTTGTCCTAACCAAGAATTTTGACCATTGAAACCACCTGCAAGTTGCACATAAAACTGACTAAGACGGTTATTGGCTTGTACTCTTAATACATGTGCTTTACGCGTTCCCGCCAAAGTCACAATGCCATTTTCAATTTCACGATTGCCGCTACGTAAATTATTCATTTCCGCTTTCAGCAAAGTTGGAGTCGTTTCAGCAGTTGGTAACTGTCCTTGTATACGTAACTTACGCATACTTAGTAAATTTCCGAATCGGAAATCATCTACTGCCAGATTAGCCGTAGCTTGTAACCGCGGCTGAGACTGTACATTTAAATAGCCATAAGCGCGACCACGTAATCCACTGTAGATCTCATACAAGGCAGGGGCATTCACTTTAATTCTTAAGTTTTGAGCATTACCTGTGGCTTGAATCTGATTTTGTGCATAGGCCATAAACAAGTTATTGGCTTCAAATTGTTGTGGCAAGAAGCCTTTCTGATTGTTATTAAAGACCAGCGCCAAGTTACCTGTACCACGCACCGGTTTATTATTGAGATAACCAGCAACATTCAGTTTCTGAATATTAATTCGTTTTAAGGTTTCCGACCAGAACCCTTCCGTTTGGATGTTACCCGACAGCTCGCCCCGCAGTAATGACACAAAATATTGCGGTTTAAAATGAATTAACGACGCTTTGATATTCCAACCAATCCCCTTGCTTAAATCAATTTTGCCATTGGCCTGAATTTTTCCTGCAGCGCCATCATGCTGGAATTCAGCAATGTTTAAAAACTGAGGTGTGCCAGAAATTTTAATTTTTAATAAACCATTGCTTTCTTTAACTTTACTCGACTTCAAGGCGCCATCATAATTGACTGCAAAGCTTTTAAAACCACCTCCCGATTTCGGGTCATGGAATAAAACGGCAATGGTGCTTTTACCTGTTAATTGCACAGACTCTTGCTGCGCTTGCTGTGGCATATGCCCTGTCAAGTTAACTGACTTGAGCTCAATAATATGTTGATTGGGCTTGGCATAACCACTGGCTAAGACTTGTCCATTGACCAAATCTACCGGGGCTGCCGCAACAACCGTTTGTGGATTAAAATCCTTTGCATTAAGTTTTGCATCCCATTTTAATTGGGCCTTTTCGGTCGGCAAGATTATATTGGCTTGACCTGTAAGACTTCCTTTCTGCGCAACATAGCTAAAACTTGGAACTTTCAAGACATTCTTTTTCAGTTCTAATTGCGCCTTATAAGCCCCTTCAGGTAGTAAAGCACTTTCATGCAACCCGACCTGAGTGGATACCAGAATATTTTGCTGACCCTCTAGTAAACGCAGCTGTACATCCCCTGAGTCACTTTTCAACCAACCAATATAAGGCATCGCGCGGTCAATATCCTTCCATGCGATATCCAGCAGCAACGGCGATGGTTGTTTCGCTTTGGCTTCATCTTGATTCAGTTTCAGATTCCAAGTTTCATACTGATCAAAATCAACCAAACCAGTGAGATGTAGCCCTTTTTCCAAACGACCGGTCGAAGCAATTTTGGCATCCAAGCTTGGTGGCAAGAAATCTTTCACCACATGCGGAATCAACTTATCGTTCGGATCAATTTTATTCAGACGACCTTGCACATCCCAATGTACATGCTTTTGCCAACTTACCAGTCCTTTTGCTGTGACCGTCCCCTTCATCACCTGACCATTAAATTGATCAATATTGAGTTGATGAATTAAATCGGTATGCATCACTGCCGTGTATTTACCTTTGGGAATATTCTGCCCTGTTAAATCGGTAGATAAACCTAAATTTAAGCGTTGGATATTGCCTTGAAAATGTAAAACTCCTGCTTGAGTAAATAATTTCTGCTCAGTGAGTAATGGCCAGTGATAATTCTTAAATTGTAATTGGCCAAACATAGGGACATGACTCCGTACAGGATGAACAACCCCCCAGCCCGACACTAAATCTGGTGTATTGGTCGCAAAGCCAGCACTAATGGTGTCTAAACTCCCCTTAGCCACCACATGAATATCTCGAACTTGCAAACTATGATTCAGTGCAGGAATATTCACCAAGGCCTTTGCATTCAACGGGTAATTCCCATGAAAATCCATATCACCAGAAGCATTACGGATAGATAAATAGCCCATATCCACTTTAGAGTCTTTAAATTCTAATTTGGTGTTTGACCAAAGGGCTTCATTCAGCACAATATCGTTAAAATTGACCGACGCTGCATGGGTTTTTATTAATAGATGATCGACGTCAGCATGATCTAAACGCAACGTGAATGGCAGCTTAATTTCTTTGAATGCGAATGGCTTATCGCTTGGGGGTAATTTGGTGATGATTTGCAAATTACGCACATCAGCACTGTATAAATGGATTTCTTTATGCACTAAGGCACGCCAACCCAGAGTCACATCTGCACGGTCAATTTTTACATCTACCGCTGCCAGCGTCACCTTAACATTTTTAAGAATAATTCCTTTTAAAAGATTACCGCCTTCATATTCATAATGAATAATATGCTGACGTTCAAGTACACGGTTTAATAAAAACTTACTGCCTTTATCCGTCGAAAACATGATGGCAAAAGCTGAAACTAACAAAACGATAAGAATGAACAGCGTTAAGATCACACTCCTAAAAACGCGGCGTTTTTTAGGTGTCGGTGCTTCAGGTAACTCTTGTTTTTGCTGTTCTACTTCAGCCATAACATTCTCAAGTACAAATAAAGTCTAAATTTTAAAGTGGTGAACCAATAAAGAAATGCAATCGAATCGGGTGACCTTCATCCGATATGCCTGAAGCAACATCAATACGCAGTGGCCCAATCGGAGATTCCCAACGTACCCCTAAGCCCACACTATATTCGGTATCATTACTAAAATCTTTATCATAAGCATTACCAAAATCACTAAAGACCGCTGCACGCCAACCTTCTTTAAATTGATAATTGTATTCCAATGAGCCGACAGCTAAAGCTTGTCCCCCGACTTTATAACCATCAACCTCTGGAGATAAATTCTTATAATCAAAGCCACGAATCGACTGGTCTCCGCCTGCAAAAAAACGCAAGTTATAAGGAATTTTATTAAAATCTTCCGTCACGATATAGCCCAAATCACTGCGACCAATCAATTGATGATTATTCTCGTCACCCAGTGAATAAATAAAACGCCAACCAGCATTTAATATGGCCATATCTGCATCTGAGAGTAAAGCCTCACTCCCCAATTCAACTTTATAAATTTGCCTAAAACCTTGGGTTGGATTGACACGTCTATCCATATCGACCCGTGAAGCCTCATAGCCCAACAATAAAGACTGTTGTTCAGTATCCGAGCTGGCTAAGAACGCATCAGGAATATCGTTTTCATTCACAACGCCTTCCTGAGTTAAACGATCCAGTCGATAACGCACACCGAAGGTATGTTGCCAATTCCCCATTGGTTTTTTAATAATTCGGTCTCCACCAATCACGGCAGATTCAATCGTTAACCCATTCCCTTTGGCTACATCATCACGTTCTTCACGTTCATAACCACCGACCAAACTAATATAGTCATTGAGTGGATGGTTATAAGGAATGTTATAGCGACCATCTACCGCCTGGCGAATTTGCGACAACTCTAAGTTGGCATCAAAAGAATGCCCACGCGAATTGACAATCGAACGACGATAAGTGGTTCTTAAACGAGGTCCCGTGTCGGATCCCCAACCGGCACCAATTTCCGCACTATTTAAGCGATCTGCATTTAAAGTAACGATCACAGGGACTTTAAGCTCTTCACGTGCCTGTAGCTTGAGGCGCTCTTCCTCTTCCAAGCGAGCATTCTGCGCAGCACGTTGAATTTGAACTTCTGAGTCCAGTTCCTGATCTTCCGTACCAGCAAATTGTTCTTCATTGACCACCGATTGCGTCACTTCTTTAGCCGCATTCAGCTCTTGTTGATTTTGTACCTGTAAATCACTTTCAGCCAGCTTCTCCTGATCGACCAATGCCTGCAAATCGGGTGGCAATTCTAAGGGTACTATCACAGGATCTGGTTTTACCGCATCCACCAAGGTGTAATTAAAATACCTTGAGTTAGTCAGGTTATTGGCTAAGGTATTCACACGCCATAAGGTGTAATCTGCGCCATCTTCCCAAGGCACCATCATCCTTAAGATATCCATGTCCAGCGGAAATGGCTTGGAAGGATCACTCATACGGAATTCTGCACCTGCCAGTTTGTAGCGTTCACCCGTTTCAAAACGAAGATTAATATCCGCGGTATTTTGCGGCTGAGCGACTTTGACATCATGTAAACGCCAATAGGCATCAAAAAAACCGTTGTTACCAGCCGCTTCTAATATGCGTTGTTTGGTTTGCTCATATAAGCCATGATTCAATACATCACCAATATCCAAATCTGGTAAAACACTAATCACTTGGAATTGAGGACGATTAGCGCCAGCGCCTGAAAACTCAATATTTTGTTCTTCAACCAAGACTGGCATATTAGGCTTAATATAAACCGTAACTTTGCTTTCACTGGTTTTTTCAAATTTAAATTCGGCTTGATAAAAACCGACAGCCTGTGCTGCTAGCGTTGCCAAACTCCGTAATTGTGGTAAGGCCGCATTAAAATCGCCATAAGACTCTTGGGTAAAACTCGAAAGCTTGGCGTTCACATTATTTTTTAAATTGGTGATCGCCTGCTGATATTCTTTTTCGGGTAAATCAGGATTGGTATTGGTGGCTTGAACCATGACAACATCAGCTTTAATACGAGGTACTTTAGCTACTTCTAAATCATTTTTGGATGGTCGTAATTTATAATACCAACGTTTAAAAAATCCTTTTTCCTCTTCCACATTGGTTGCAGTTTCAAGCCCTAACTCAGCCAGTGTTTTGCCCGATTCATTCGCTTCAACCACAATTTTACTGTCCGCATGAATGCTAGACATTAACTGATCAACATTTACAGGAGCCTGATTAATTTCAGTGAGCTCTTGCGGAGTCGGATTTGCCACCACCATGTCTTGGGTTTGACCTACACGATATTTTTCCGCTTCGGCTTTTGCTTCATTGGCAACATTATAAATTTCGTTTGCCATCTCCTGATCCACAGGAGCGACTGGCAGCTCTGCAAGCTCATCAAACGTGATCGGCTTAAATACCTCTATTTCATTGGTATGCTGCTCTTGATATTGCAGCATGGTATAACTATCTAATGCAGGGTCGGTATTTTTGGCGTGTTCTACTTTTTCCGCTTGTTGCGCGCGACTTAGATTTTGGGTCTCTGCTTGTATTTGCGCGTTCAATTCATCTTGTGCTGCTTGATTGATACTGCTCAGCGTGGCACTTTCTGCGGAAACGGCATCCACTTCTTGCGCGAAGCTATAATGGGCAAAAAATATTAAAAAAGCACTCAAACACAATCTTTTGTTGGTATGATTCCACTGCATGATCGAGTTCACACTCAATGTCAGTGGTGACTTTTTAAAATTGATCTTAACAAGCATAGAATACTCTAAACTCATGATGGGTCTATTCTGTAGCCCTTCGTATTTATAGTGGAAAGTTCAAAAATCATACTGGCCAAAGAACTCAATTTTATTGATTTTTCACCACAGCATAGGATTAAAATATCATACATGATTTTCTTTGCTATTTTACCAGATGCTCACATTTCTTAATAAAACTTTATGAAGTTCACATTGTCATGGAAAAAAAAGAACATCTTTTAAGCTCACGTCGTTTTTTACCGATGTTTGTGACTCAGTTTTTTGGCGCATTGAATGACAATGTCTATAAACAGGCCTTATTACTCGTCATTACATATGGCTGGATTAACCAGCAAAATGCCGATGTGAGCACTTTGAATAATCTGGCGGCCCTGCTGTTTATTCTGCCTTATTTCATTTTTTCAGCCACTGCTGGGCAAATTGCCGACAAATATGAACGTGCACGCTTGGTTCAAGGCATTAAAGTGCTAGAAATTATCATTATGCTGATTGGTAGTGCCGGCTTTTTACTGGGACATTTATGGCTTTTATTGCTGGCCTTATTTTTAATGGGCACGCACTCCACCTTCTTTGGTCCGATTAAATATGCAATTTTGCCCGAAATTCTAAAACCCAATGAATTGATGTCGGGAAATGCCTTATTTCAGTCTGGCACATCCATGGCCATTTTAATTGGTATGATTTTGGGTGGAGCGGTAATTTCCGCATCAGAAGGGAATTTACTCTGGATCAGCATCACGATTGTGACAATTGCGATACTCGGTTTTATCGCCAGTCGTTTTATTTTAAAGCAAAATGTGACGTCGCCTGACATCAAAGTCGATTGGAATTTTTTGAGAACCAGTTTTGAAACCTTAAGATATGCCAGAAGTATTCCCTTAGTTTACTTAGTCTTATTGGGAAATTCTTGGTATTGGTTTTATGGCGCCACCTATCTGACACAAATCCCTCAACTCACCCAACAAAATTTACATGCTTCGGAAAACGTCGTCAGTCTGCTGCTGACATTTTTCTCTGTCGGTATTGGAATTGGTTCATTACTCTGTCGCAGACTTGGTGGAAGCAAAGTCAATCTCAAAATGGTGCCAATTGGGGCAATAGGATTAACCGTGTTTGCATTATATTTGGCTGCCAGTTTATCCTTTGTGCCAGTACGCACAGGTGAACTCTTACATTTAGCAGACGTTTTCCATCAAGGTTGGAGTTATTATCATGTGATGTTGGCTGTCACGCTGCTTGGAATCAGTGGCGGTTTTTATATTGTTCCGCTCTATGCCATGATGCAAGCCTATTCTCCACGCTCCCATCGTGCACGGGTGGTTGCTGCCAACAATATTTTAAATGCTGTGTTTATGGTCAGTTCTGCAATTTTTTCAATTATTATCTTAAGTGTCTTAAAAATTGATATTAAAATACTTTTCTGTATTACAGCTGTTCTTAGCGCTTTGTTTAGTATTTGGCTTTTAGTGCGCCTAAAACCTTTACTGCAAAATACCCAAGTTTCTTTAGAGGAATAACCTATGCGTCACTACACTGGTATTGATAAGCTCATTCACTCATTTGACCAAGCCTTGCGTAGTTTAGTGCCTGGTACAACAGTAGCGCAACGTGAAAATCCGGCTTCTCCAGAAGAAACTCATTTGGCAGTGAGTGAAGCTCGTCATGTGGCTGGCTTAATGCGGGTCAATCATAGTGGTGAAGTCTGTGCTCAAGCACTTTATCATGGTCAGGCTCTTACGGCCAAACTTCCCAATGTTCGACGCGAAATGGAACAAGCTGCGATTGAAGAACAAGATCATTTAGCGTGGTGTGAAGATCGCCTAAAAGAGCTCGATAGTCATACCAGTGTGTTCAACCCTATTTGGTATGGATTGTCTTTTGGTATGGGTGCCATTGCGGGCATTGCCGGTGATAAATACAGCCTAGGTTTTGTGGCTGAAACTGAGCGTCAGGTCAGCTTGCATTTACAACATCATATTAGCCAACTGCCTGCTCAGGATAATCGTTCCCGTAAAATTCTCGAGCAAATGAATGAAGATGAATTACATCATCGTGATACAGCGCTGAATGCAGGTGGCGTAGATTTGCCTTTACCAGTCAAAATGACCATGACCGCTATTTCTAAGCTAATGACCAAAACCAGTTACTATATTTAATCATCGCAGTGTGTATTAAATTAAAAAAGCAGTGTGACGTACACTGCTTTTTTTATTGGCGAGATTTTCTATTGAATTAAAACTTTATTGCCTGACTGTTGTAAATTACCCGTATATTTTGGCTGCAATGAAGGGTTACTTGGATAAGTTTGTCCATTAAATTGCAAAATGACTTGTCCCAAACCTCTAGTGTAGACAGATAAATCCGACCAACCTTGGGTTTGTGTATTTAAGGCATAGACGGGTACATCCGAAACTGTCATTTTACTCAATGGTTGGAACCTGTTTCCACTCATCCCCTGAAAAACCAAGAGCGTACAGCCACCTGTACCACACCAGTTCGCTCCTCTCAACAATACCACTGCATCTTGTAAACCATCTCGATTTAAATCCACAAATGCATATTGATACAACGCTTGTTCCTGAATATACAGATAAACAGCTTGTTTCAAAGCTGGTAACAAGGTTTCAGCATCGCTTCTCATCTCTGTAGAGGGAATGGTCGGCTGAGTGGTTCCTGTGTTATCGACTGGTGCGTTGGAACTACAGCCCACAGCCAAAAGGCTTAAGAGTGCGGTTATATAAATTCGAATTTTCATGAGTAAAGCGTCTCTTAAATCGACTGTCTTGTATATTTTAAAACAGCAAAGCGAACCAACTCGTTTTTATATGTTAATGACTTCTTGGCATTGCACGATAGGAAAATGCTGTTCGGGATGGATAAATAAAGGATGTGACCACAGATCCGACATCGGGATTTTGACATCAAGTGCAAGCGGCATTTTTTTGGGATTAAACTGCATCTGCTGCAAAGATTCACCCCAAGCAATCAAATCAACATCAAGTGAGATCTGGTGCGAAGGACGTACACGTCCTGATGCAGCTTCCCACTGTTTTAAGCATTCAACAATGTGTTCGGGTTGAAGTGATGAACGTAATAAACAAGCCGCATTCCAATAGTCTTCCCCTACACCATCCCGACAAGGAATAATATAAATATTGGAGAATTCAACGGAGCCAAGTTCACAAATGCGTTGGTGTGCATATTGAAAATTGTGCTGAGGATTGAGGTTACTCGCCAGTGCTAAGGCGAAAATCGTGTCGGTGGCGTTCAAGACGAATTCCTACAGAATTTGCTTCTGCAATGATGGCAGGCTTACGAATCGTAATTTTAATCGATTCTATCACTGGATAGGTAGTAAAAAGCGCATTGAGTACCAATTTTGCAGCATGTTCGATTAATTTTGGTTGAGCTTTTTGAATGACGCTGGCAGAAATGCTACAAATTTCAGCATAGTTTAAAGTGTCGTCTAATTCATCAGAATTGGCTGCAGTCTCTAAATCAGTTTGAATGATCAAATCCAACATTAAGGGTTGAACAATTTGTCTTTCCCAATTAAAACAGCCAATAACCGTATTAACCTTTAGACCTTCAATTACAATTGCATCCATAACCTGACTCTTAAATTTCAGATGGTTCATGGCTTAAAAACTCGACCTAAAGCCATGAACTGATCAAGAAAATTTGAGGTTTAATTTTTTAACATCAAATTCGGATCGATAGTTTGCACCATTTGTAAACGCTGGTCTGCATAAATATCGGTATAAGGCGCAAGGACGCGCATAAAACGATCGAAATATAGCATTTGCTTAAACAAGAGCGCGAAATCACGCGGGAAGCGGATACCATGACGCTCACCCACAGCAACCATATCCATCATCACGTCATTTAGATCCGCAGGATTTGAACTTAAAATTTCTTGTGGATCAGCCAGTAATACACCGCTAAATAAGCGTTCCAGATCAGCTGCCAAAACCTTGGTATCAACCGCGACATCGGTCATGCCCATTTTCAGCATATTTTCAGCCATGAGGCTATAATCTGTGCGCTGCAACGCATCCATAAATGCCATACACGCTGTCCAGACTTCAGGATTCAATTGCCCCACAATTCCAAAGTCGATAAAACCAATACGACCATCTTCTAGCAGCATTAAATTTCCAGCATGCAAATCGGCATGGAAACTCTTACACATCATCAAGCTACCAAACCATGTATTCATGGCCGTGATCAACACCTGTGACGGATCTTTGGCATATTTCTTTACAATTTCAAAGTCGGTTAATGGCACACCAAACAGTCGCTGCATGGTAAGCACACGGCGCGTCGAATATTGATGATAGACTTTCGGCGCTGTTGCAGCCTTATTTTGCGTAATATTTAAATAATTTACAAAATCATCAATATTTTGTGCTTCTTCAATAAAATCAACTTCACGCACCATACGTGTTTTAATTTCATCCACAATATCAGCCAAAGAAGCAAACTTCACTTTGGGTACTGCTTTTTCCAAAATTTTGGTGGCCCAGTGCAACACATTCAAGTCGGTATAGAGAATGGTTTCTACGCCAGGTTTCTGAATTTTCAGCACAACGTCTTCACCAGTGACCAGTTTCGCAGCATGCACTTGCGCAATGGATGCAGAAGCTAAAGGCTTTTCCTCAATAGACGCAAAGATTTCATCTAAATTCCGTCCTGCAAATTCAGAGGCTAAAACTTGTTGAACATAGCTAAAGGGTAATGACGGAGTTTGATCTAGACACCCCTGAAATTCTTCAACAAATTCACGCGGAAATAAGGACGGCGTACTGGCAATAAACTGCCCCAATTTAATATAAGTTGAGCCTAAATCCTCAAAAGTTTCACGCATTAACTTGGCATTACTCGGCTTTTCAGTCGCGTATTTAAAACCTGCTTTTGCAGCAACGACTGCTGTTTCACCCATACGGGCAACTGAACGCAGTCCATCCAGCCAGATATTATTTTTCATCATATTTGAAGGTGGTCAAAAGAGCATATTGAGAGTTTAGCAAATAATTAAGGGGTTAAGGCTGATCTTGCCTGACAGTCTGGACAATTTAGGTCTTGCTCAAAGGATAAAATCCGCTGTTTCATGCTTAAACCATCCCACAACAATAGTTTTTGTAGCAGTGGGGTTCGATTCAGCCCTAAATATAGTAATGCATGATGTGCCTGCAAACTTGCCATGACATTCGGAGTCGTCGAAAGGACGCCTGAATCCGCACATCGCAGACTTTCATTAACATGCTGCTCTTTCGGGAACAGGCATTGATAGCAGGCAGAATCGGCTTCCACCATAAATAGTTGGCCTTGAAAACCTATGGCCGATGCACTAATTAAAGCAATATTGAACTGTTTGCACACCTGATTGACCAAATAACGCGTGCTAAAATTATCACAGCCATCCAAAACCAAGTCCTGCGCTGCAATCAGTTGTTGAGCGTTATTTTCATCCAATTTGGCTATATGGTATTCAACAGCAATATAAGGATTAATTTGACTCAGTCGTTTCGCCAAAATTTCGGCTTTATAACATCCTAAATCGGCTTGAGTAAAAGCAATTTGACGCTGTAAATTACTCACTTCAATGAGGTCTGCATCGATCAGCGTAATTTTTCCCACCCCTGCACGTGCTAACAATTCAGCCGTCGCACAACCAATTCCACCACATCCCACAATCAAGACATTGGCTAATTTTAATTTTTCTTGTGCAGTAATATCCCAACCTTCTAATAAAATCTGTCGGCTATATAAATGCATTTCATCATCTGTTAATTCCAGATCACTTTCATTGACTGCGTTCACTGCTATTCCGTTGTGAGTGTAAATATGGTCAGTGAAATATTATATAGGATAATACTTTTGCACAGGCATGGCATTTAGTGCTCGAGCATAACTCGAATCGATAAAATAAATTATTAATCTATTAGAATTTGAACAATCATTAAATTTAGGAAAAGAATCGTTCATAAAAATCAGGTATGCTGAACTAAAACTAAGAGTCATAAACACCTAAACACTTCATGAAATTATATTATTCGGTACTTTTTGCGGGTTCATTAATGGCAGCGTCGTTTATCGTCTATGCAGCCCAGCAAGACTCAACCTCGTTTAATGTCAGCATTACCATTAAAGAGATGTGCAACATCACCACTGCCGATGGTACAGCCCTTGATTTTGGTACAGTGAATCGCTCAGCTAAAGCAAGTATGCAGAATACTCAGCTTGCTATTACCTGCACACAAGGCACACCTTATAATATTGCCTTGCAAAGCCAAAGAAAAATGATGGCAGCCGACAGCAGCACGGTTAGTATTCCCTATGTTTTATATCAAGATGCTAGCCGCACAAACCCTTGGGGCAGTGACAACCAAAACAGCTACCGCGATACCGGTACAGGAAAAACCCAGAAAGTTCCTGTTTGGGGAAGCATTGATCAAAGGGATACCAATGTCCCGGCAGGAACCTATACCGACAAAGTCACGGCTGTGATTACCTATTAATAGGTTAAGGTAATGGTAATGGTATCTTGGTATTCCCCAGGTGGAACAACAACTGCACTTTGGGGTACTTTGCCATAGATCTGAATAATTTGAGTACCATTCGTACCTGTGCCCTGAGAGGCATCGGTAGTGTTCCAAGGCTGACGATAGCCTGCATCTTGATAAAGCTCATAGCCGATATAGTCAGCTCCATTGCGCATACGACGCGTAGTGCCGTCATAATTTAAACCTTGATCTAACCCGACCTTCCAGTTTGTATTGCTCGGACAAGACAAAGTGACACGTGTACTACTGGTTACCGCTTTAGAAAAATCATTGATTTGACCAAAATTTAAATCCGATGCAGAAATCAGGTTACAGCTATTCTCAAAGTTTGCCGTAACATTCAAACTATTTGTTCCAGGCTTAGACTGGGTTGCCGTAATTGCATCTTCTTTACTCGGTCGTTCATCTTCACTAAAGGCGTAAAGTAAATAGACTTGGGTGTTATTATTGTTATCAAAACTACCTTCTGGCACATTTTGCCCTGAATACACCAAACCATAGATCGGAATAGTAAAAACTTTCTCATCTTCATTTACAGAAAATGTTTGATAGGTACAATTTAATGTCGAAGCATTGGCTTGCGTATCAATACGTCTGGTTAAGGCTGCATCATAAAATAAATCATAACTCAAATAACTATGTACTGCCCCGTACTTCACCATTAAGCGTCTATTATTCAGCAGCCCTAGCCCTCCTGCGGTTATATAAGGGCAGAGTGCAACATTGACCGTTTGGGTTTGATTATACTGATTACATGTAATTTGCAGGTTTGCATAATTACTTTTCCCTTTACCAGTCACTGAACCAAAACTTAAGGTTGTACCAGACAACCAGCACGAACCTGAGCTTTTAGCTGCATGAGCCGAAGTACTAACCAGCTGTAAACCAAGCATCGAAATTAGGCCGAGTACCCAATACATAACGATCAGGATGACATTTCTTTTTAATTTAAAACCAGACATGATCACTGACATTGGATACTCCCTAAATCGAGAAAACCGTATTGATGTTGAAAATCTGGCAACTTGAGCTGACAAATAACACCATCCTGCTCTACATAAAGTAGGTTTGAAGTCGGATTCTCTAGATAAATCATCCCTTCACGTCCCACAATTGTTGTTTCAACACGCTCTAAATCTGGTGGTGAATCTTGTACCCATACCCGACTTCCCATTTTCAATGCTTTTGCCGATGAGTCCAGTGCAATCAACTGAATGGATCTGATTTTATAAACTGGAAAATTAATCGCAACACCACTGGCGTTATAAGGCACGGCATCAATACGGGTGGTTTCAATCTTGTATTCTAAAGGCAAATCTAAAGTATCAATTGAAATATCATTATGCTGATAAGGATTTAAAGCATCAATCAATAATAATCCTCTGCGATTGGTTTTACCCACCACTCGATTTTCTAGGCGAACAGGAATATCTGCCACACCTTCGGTTGACACCACAGCAAACGAGTTTAAGGACTGACGCATTGGAAAAACAGATTTTTCCATCATCACTACACTGCCGCGTGCTGAGCCAACCAAGGTGGTATAGTCTTCGGCATTAATTTTTGCCGTTTGAAAACCCGCATCCCACTCACCCACTTGAGTTTCGCGCTGAATCTGACCTTGTAGGCTGAAATTTTCATCATCACTATATTCAAGATTACTTTGCCAACCCCAATCATCCTGATCTTGCAAAGCTGACTTCCGGATATTGGCGGATAACTTATTTCGCTCGGTATCTTTTTGTGCATTCAACGTTGCATTACGCTGACGATCCAGTGGAATATTCAAAGACAAAAAGAACGTGTTTTCTTGATCATTCAAGTTACGGGTGGTATTAAAAGTTAGATATTTTTTTGAAGGAAAATAATAGGACCAATTAAAGACCAAGTATTCATTTTCGGTATTTTGATATTTTTGCGCAATATAGCTGCCACCGAATTGACCAAAATCGGTATTAATCCCCAAAAAAGCATGATCTGAACGTTTGATATAATCATAACCCTGTGCGCTGGCCAAATCACCAAAAGCACCATCAGTTTGCTGATGACGCAGTGAAATATTAAAAATGGGATTATTCCACTCATATCCAATCGAAAAAGATTGCCCAGCTTGTTGTTCAAGTTCGCTGTAACTATAGGAACCATTTAATAATCCCCACGTATTCGGTAAGCGATGTACCCAGCCTAAACCAGCCATAGCCACGTCACTAGAATATTCAGCATGGCTTTCTACAGTTGTATTATTGCTTAAACCAAATCTATAGGTCGCGTTAGCCACAGGTTCATTACCATAACTAAATGACTTTACAGCATAATCGAGTTTATTGACGCCTAAATTTAGCTCCCAGTCAGACAATCCTTGCTGTAATAATTGTGTAGTACCAAATAAAGAAAAATTCACCACACGTTGCTGACCGTTTAAATCGGTAATTACAAGCTGAGCATTGCCTGCCCCAGAAATGGATGGTGCCGCTTGTATATCAAACTGTCCGGGCAAAACTTCACTGCTACTCTGCTGAATCCCGTTAATTAATAAATCGACCGTTGATGGTACAAGGACAGAACCCTTAAATGATGCGAGTGGTGACGTGACCTGATAAGGTTGCAAATTAAAATTCTTGGTAATCTTTAACCCCGAGATCCGAGTGGAACGAGTCCAATCCAAGGCGCGTGACTGACTATCCCCAACAATGAGACTAATGCTTCGATCTGCAAAATCTTTTTGCCAATAGCTATCTAAAATTTGACTTGAAAGGTCATCTGCAGCTTGACTCTTGGTATAGGCATGATTGGCTGAAATACTAAAAATATTTCCAGTCCCCACACCGAACAGGCGCAACTCATTCCAGCCGCTTAAAGACCAGAGATCTTCAGTCGCCTGTGTATAAAGATCATAATTAAACAGCAGCCCAGGTTTGATCTGTTCTGGATTCACTTTTGCTGCGGGAATCTGAATAAAACCCGAGGTCGTCTGCGTCTGGAGAATTTCGGCAGGGACACTGAGTTCAATTTGTTGTTCCGCTGCATGATAGTGATAAGTCAAACCCTGAATATCGCTTAACGCAACAAAGCCTGTATGATCAACAGCATCCGGTACATTCACCTTGAGATTCAATTCTTGTAGCGTTTCACGCGAAATCAGTAAGGATGGCTTGGTTTGTATAAAGTGACCAAATACGGAACTCGCTGATTGATTCAGGACCACACTTAAGTACAGTTCTTGCTCATGAATAACCGGATTCGGTAACCCCTCTTCATTTGCCCAAGTAACTGGCAGATATAAAGTAAAACTACAGGAGCAAAATAACACCCGAGCCAATGTGTTCCAGTAAACCAACTTCCCCATCATAATTTATTGGATAGGCAAGGTTTGTGCTAATCCATCTGTATTAATACGTGCAGAAAATTTGCCGTTGGGCTGCATTTGTGGTGTAAAAGGAACGCTCCACTTCATGGTCTGGCCATTATGGATATAACCCACCAATCCATTAATTAACGGAATTGTTTCACCATTCGGATTGATATAAGTGAGTTCACTCAGTCGAATGTGACTCTTGTTATGATTGGTCACTATTAATTGCTGTTGTTGGTATTTGAAAACTACTTGATCTAAGGAAGTTAAACCATTTTTAGCAGTAATTGATTCTGCTGGTTGAATAAATACAGGAATTGAATATTGCAGCAACAATTGCAAACCCACTTGTTGCGTGCTCTGTGCTGAGCTTGGTAGCTCATCGATTAATAGTCGGTAGGTTTGTTCTACCCCAGTATTTTTCGCATTAATCCGTAACACACGAATAAGCTGACGATCACCTGCTTTAATTTCAGTAATCGATGGGCTTGCCACTAAATCACGTGAAGGATCGAGTTGTTCCTGAGCATTGCTTTGAACCCAACTCAATACCCGAGTTTGCGCACGAATGGGCTGATCACTGGTATTGGTTAACCAAATTTCTTTGGCTTTTTCTTGCGGAGCAAAACTAACCGAGATAGGTGAAACCTGCAAACTCGCAGCATACACAGGCGCGGAAAGGAGTGAAGCAACAGCAGTACAAATACAAGAAATAGATGTGTTGATATATTGCTTCACTCGCTTGACCCTTGAATAAAAATTAATAAGTTACCGTCGCAATAACTGTATCAACGTAGTTACCTGCTTCCACATTGGTATCGCCAGCTAATTTCGCATAGACTGGAATGGCTTGATCTTTACCATTACCTGTTTTAGAAAGTAAATTGCTTGCATCCCACTCTGCAGTACGAGCCGCATCTTGATATAATTTATATGGAACTTTGCTTGAAGATGAAAGATTAGTATTGCTCATAGCACCCGTACCCTCAAGAGCAATTTTATATGGGGTATTTTTGGTACAAGTTACATTAAGTTGACCTTTAGCGGTGCTGCCTGCTTTGGTAGAGCGATCTACAGCATTAAACTCAACATGCTGTGCTGATGAAAATTTGCAAGATTCATTCACGGTAATTTTTACTTGAAACTCAGCTGAATCTGTACCTGCTGCATGCGTGACGATTGCTGAACATGCAGAAGTTGCAAAAATCGCAGAAAGAATGATTTTTTTCATAAATAACCCCAAATAAAGTGACTTGCAACACATTTAAATTAATTGTTTTGGATTATATCGGTGAAAAAATATCTGTAAAGGCTTTTTACAAAAATTTAAATTACATAAAAAACAGAGCTTTTACTCTAAAAAAGCCTGAATTTTGTACAAAAAAAGCACCCTTTCGGGTGCAAGAGCAAGAGTTTATCAATTCACAAAAAGCTTAGCCTGCCTTCTGGATTTGCTGTAAAGCAATTTCCTGTTGTTTAAGCAAATTACGCTGTATTTTACCACTCGATGTTTTCGGCAAGCTCAATACAAATTCAATTTCTTTAGGATAGGCATGTTTAGATAATCGTGAACGCACATACTGTTGCAGTTGGTTCTTCAGATTCTCACTCGCAGAATATTGCGACTTTAAGACCACAAAAGCTTTGACGATTTCAGTGCGCTCTGGATCAGGCTTACCAATAACGGCAGACTCCAACACTTCTTCACATTCTAATAAAGTGCTCTCCACATCAAAAGGGCCAACTCGATAGCCTGACGTTGTAATGACATCGTCAGCACGACCAATAAAATCAATCCCGCCAAATTCATTTAACTGAACGGTATCACCCGTTAAATAATATTGCCCCACAAATGATTTTCGGTTTTTTCCTTCATAGCCTTTAAACCAGAACAAAGGTGATTGCGAGCAGTCAATGGCTAAAGTTCCAGCCTCACCTTCGGCCAGCTCTTGATGCTCAGAATTAAGGACTGCGAAGCGATGCCCAGGGATTGCAAAGCCCGCAGAACCAACTTTTTTAGGGTGAGCTAATGCATGATGATTCGCAATAACCATACCTAATTCGGTCTGACCATATTGGTCATAAATATTGACATTTAAATCATGATTAAACCAATGAATCACTTCAGGAGTGAGCGGTTCACCCGCACTGCTGACCACACGGAGGTGCTGTTGAATGGATTGATCAAATTTTTCTTTAAACCCAAAAAACATACGGAATGCCGTTGGTGAACCGGTTAAATTGGAAACCTGATACTTTTTTAAAATTTCGATGGCCTGATCCACACTAAATGGTCGCTCATCCATAATAATACTGTGCCCTAAACTGAGTGGGCCTGTTATGCCGTAGTACAAACCATAAGCCCAGCCCGGATCCGCCAAGTTCCAGAAGGAATCTTCCTCACGCAAATCGACTGCATGCGTCATATAGCCTTTAAAAGCTAAAATCGCACGCAACGGTACAGGGACTGATTTTGCCAACCCCGTCGTACCTGAGGTAAACATCATCAAGAAGTCATCATCAAAATGACGCATCACTGCAGGACAGTTCGAGTGCTGTGCCGCAAGTTCTTGCCAAAAATCTGGATCTGTCTGAATCCCATCTTGACCCGCATGAACGGTTAAAATATGTGGAATTTCAACTTGATTGAGTTTAATGCGTTGCTCACTGTTGGTCACAATAAGCTGTGTTTTGGCAACATCTATTCGATGTTCAATCGCCTTAGATTCAAATGCCGTGAACAAAGGTTGATAAACTGCACCAATACGCCAAGTCGCCAGTACCGTGATTAACAATTCTGGAGTTCTTGGTAGCAACCCAGCCACACAATCGCCAGCCTGAATGCCAATTTGAAGCAAATAATTGGCTAATTGACCTGAAGCTTCCGCCAGTTGCTCAAAACTCCAAGACTGCGATTCACCCTGTTTGCCTTCCCAAAGCAGTGCTGTTTTGTGCTGACCCAAATAGCGTTCGCAACATTCAACATAGGCATTGATCGCCTGTGGATGTCCTAGCAATTGTTCTTGAATAGCCTGTTCCAGATTAAATTCTTCATGGGCTTGTACCAATGTCTTCATGACCACAACCTCGTTCCCTTTTGCAAAGCCTCTCGCTTTGTCTTTTCCTCTTTTATTGTTTTCCCCAATCCATGCTCAGATTGGGTGGTATGGTCTAAGCTAATCATGTCTTAGCCATTGCAGCAATTTCCAAATCCATCAATATGTTTGCTGTTTTATGCACATTGAAAACATACGCTTTCAATGTGCAATTTTCTTTAAACTTGGGTAATCTCTCGGGCAATCAAGAGTCGCTGAATGTCTGATGCACCCTCATAAATCTGGCTGACACGCACATCACGATAAATGCGTTCCACTGGGAAATCATTGACATAGCCATACCCCCCGTGAATCTGAATCGCGTCAGAACACACTTTTTCAGCCATGGTGGATGCAAATAATTTCGCCATAGAAGCTTCCTTCAAACAGGGAAGCCCAGCATCTTTTAAACTTGCAGCATGCAAGATCAGTTGTCTTGCCGCTTCGATTTGTGTCGCCATATCAGCCAAACGAAATGCCACCGCCTGATGTTGTACCAGCTCAACCCCAAAAGTTTTACGCTGATTGGCATATTCTAAGGCTGCATCCAACGCTGCTCGTGCCATCCCGACGGATTGAGCGGCAATTCCAATACGCCCCGATTCCAAATTAGACAAGGCAATTTTATAACCCTGTCCTTCCTCACCTAGAATATTTTCAGCAGGTATACGGCAGTTCTCAAACACAATGGTGGCTGTATCCGAACAGTGTTGCCCCATCTTTTCTTCAATACGTGAAACAATATAACCCGGTGTATCCGTAGGAACTAAGAAACAGGAAATGCCTTTTTTACCCGCTTGCTTATCGGTCACTGCGAAGACAATCGCCAATTGTGCATGTTTACCCGTGGTAATAAATTGTTTGGTGCCATTTAGCACCCACGTATCACCATCTCGTTCTGCACGGCATTGCAATGCTCCCGCATCTGAACCTGCTTGTGGTTCAGTCAGGCAAAAGCAACCTAACCATTCCCCCGAAGCGAGTTTCGGCAGATATTTTTGCTTTTGTTGTTCTGTTCCATATTTATAGGTAATGCCACAGGGTAAAGAGTTTTGTACACTCACAATGGTCGAGATGGCTCCATCACCCGCAGCAATTTCTTCCAAGGCCAAAACCAGTGATACATAATCCATGCCTGCACCACCCCATTCTTGAGGAATGGTCATCCCTAATGCACCTAACTCACCCAGCTGCTTTAACTCTGCTGCTGGAAATCGAGCTGTTTTATCTCGTTCTGCGGCAGTCGGCTTAAGTTGAGTCTGGGCAAAATCGCGCAGCATATCCTGCACCATTTTTTGGTCATCATTTAATATCATGCTGATTCTCAATTCTTTGATTATTTAAGGTTGCACTTCCCATTTGTGCTGTTAGGTTTACGTCATGTGTCTTAAAACGATCAAACCTACTTGGCAGCCATACGGATGGCACCATCTAAGCGAATGACTTCACCATTTAAATAATTATTTTCCAGAATATGTCCCACTAAACTGGCAAATTCCTCTGGTTTCGCCAAACGTGGCGGGAAAGGCACCATTTGCCCCAAAGCATCTTGTACATTTTGTGGCATACCTTTCAGCATCGGGGTTTCCATAATGCCCGGGGCAATGGTCATCACTCGAATTGCATTACGCGCCAGCTCTCGAGCCAGTGGTAACGTCATCGCGACAATTGCACCTTTAGATGCAGAATATGCGGCTTGACCAATTTGACCATCATAAGCAGCAACCGAAGCAGTATTAATAATCACACCACGGTCTTCTTCATCATTTTGCAGTTCATATTTCGCCATTAACTCTGCTGCAAAACGAATCATGTTAAAACTGCCCGTCACATTCACATCCAGCACCTTCTGAAACAGCGCTAAGTCGTGTAAACCTTCTCGACCTAAGACTTTTGCTGAAGGTGCAATCCCTGCGCAATTAACCAAGCCATTGAGTTGACCAAAATCCTGCTCCACATTCAGAAAAAACGATTTCACAGCCTGTTCATTGGTGACATCGAGAGGATAGAATTTTGAGTTATCACCCAAATGTTGTTTTAATGCATAGCCCAGTTCCTGATTCATATCGACAAAAGCAACACGCGCACCGGCATGGACTAAAAATTTCACTGTTGCTGCACCTAAACCTGATGCACCGCCTGTAACCACAAATACTTTATTTTGAATTTTCATTTCCCTGTCCTATCTTTTTTTGCAAGTTCATACTCGACTTTAGCTGCAGAGTAAACACTGTCAAGCTTGAGTACAATTTCCAAATATTGCATTCTTCATGATGGATTTGGACAGTTTTATGTCAGGCAATTTGGAACAGTATGTGAACGAACAACAATTAACCTATGACAAAAGCAGTATTTCAATCAGTCTGGTACATGAAGCCATTCTTGCGGCACATCATCAGGGCATGAATATTCAAGAAATTCTACACCGAGCTGGCATTCAACCTGAGCTGATGCTGTCGAGTAAAGCCCGAGTCTCAATTTCACAATACGCGCAACTGTGGATTGAGCTGGCCAATAGTATGAATGATGAATTCTTTGGGATGGATCAGCACGCCATGCGCCGCGGGAGTTATCAATTTATTTCTAAAGCAGTAATGCAATGTGAAACCTTAGAAAATGCACTCAAAGATATTCTAAAATTTTTAAATTTCATATTAGATGATTTTCAGAGTGAGCTTTGTCTGGAAGACAAGCTTGCTTGTATTGTCATTCACGACAAAAAACAGCCCAAGCGCATGTTCAGTTATGCCACCTATCTCATGTTGGTACACACCTTAATTTGTTGGCTAAGTGGGCAACGCATTGTTTTAAATCAAATTCAACTCAAATGTGAAAAACCTTTAGATGATGAAGATTATCGTGTCCGCTTCTGTTCCAACATTCATTATCTTGCCACGCAAAACAGTGTCGAATTTGACCGCGAATATTTAGACATCAAAATTAAACAGGACAAAAAATCGTGGTATGCCTTTATCTCTCAAACACCACATAATCTACTGGTTCGCTTTAAAAATCCCAATGCACTGAGCACCCAAATTCGCAAATACCTTTTACAAGTTCCACCTGCACAATGGATTGAACTGAATGCTTTGGCACAACAACTCAACATGTCAGAAGCCACCATTCAACGCCGCCTAAAAAGTGAAGGTTGTAGTTACCAACAATTAAAAAATGATATCCGCCGCGACACCGCAATTGAACTATTAAGTAAAACTGATAAACCCTTACATGACATTAGTGACGAACTGAATTTTCATGACCCGAGTGCATTTCATCGTGCCTTCAAAAAGTGGACGGGACTTAGCCCTGGCACTTACCGTCAATTAAAGGACTAAACCCGTCTTATCATTTCAAGCCATGACTGCGAAGTTTTGCTCGACTCCTCAGTCATCCGCTTTCATTGCATCTTTTTGCGATTTAGTATATTTTTCAATCAATTTAAAGCATGAATTCATGCTTATTTCGGCTGTACTCCTCCTGTTTTATCACCTTTCTATCAAGGTCAATGTTATGTTCAAGATGATTGATGTACTCGATCAAAATCTAGTCCAAAATTTCACAACCTCCCTAAACTCTGCAACTGAATTAGATGAATTATTCGGACAAAGTCTTTTAGACTTATCTGAGATTGAATTGCAAAATGTGATTGCACAATTTTTTGCACAGAAAGATGCTTTGGCCAAGGCCAAGGCCCTCGATATCAGTGATGAAGCGATTGCTCAGTTGCAAACAGGCGAACACCTGACTCAAGCAACGTCGCTCACTCAAGCCTCTAAAATTATTGCGTTATGCTTGGCAGAAGAAATTGATGCCTTTGCTCAAGTCGAAGTTTCAGACATTTCTGTCGACTATTTTGTCTAATGCTCATCACACCATTCAAGTTCTAAAAAAGACGACAACCCTGTCGTCTTTTTTAATAGGGATGCCGTACTCGTCTCTTGCATCGCCACATTACCCTATGAAACACTGTCTCTGTTTTACAAACGGTAAATGAAAATGATTGTTCGGGATAAAAATAATAGCTTTACTCTACTTTTTGCTTGGTCGGGCACAATTTTACCTACGGTATTACCTGCACTGTTAATTGTCGTCTTGATTTCGGCAGTTCTGGTTTATCTATCTTCCCACCAATTTTTTACCGTCCCTGCTGTGCCGGCCATTGGTTTTACCATTTTTGGCGTGATTCTTTCCATTTTTTTAAGCTTCCGCAACAATGCCTGTTATGAACGTTGGTGGGAAGGTCGCAAACTCTGGGGAGCGCTCATCGCCAATTCACGTCATATTTCCAGAGATACGCATATCTTGAATGATGTGCAACGTAACATCTTCATGTATCGGGTCATGCTGTTTACCCATTTACTCCGTGACCGCCTAAGAGCACAACAGCAGAATTTCGATTTTTATCGAGATAAAGTCGGCTACACTCCTGAACAATTTCAACAGTTAACTCAAAAAATTAATGCTTCACAATTTGTCTTAGAAAGCATTCAAAAAGACTTGGTGCAAGCCCTTCGTCAGGGACAAATTTCAGATATTCTCTATAACGGGCTGAATCAGCACATTGTCGATTTAGGCAATATTCAAGCTGGTTGTGATCGTATTCTCAGCACACCCTTACCCTTTTCTTATTCGGTGTTGTTGCATCGTACCGTCTATTGTTTTTGTCTAATTTTACCCTTTAGTCTCGAAGCCAGTTTGGGAATTTGGACCCCGATTTTAGTGGGACTGATTGCCTACCTATTTTTAGGTTTAGATGCACTTAGTGCACAAATTGAAGAACCATTTGGCCTACAAGACAATGATTTACCACTCGATTCAATTGTCCGTTTAATTGAACGTGAAATGTCGGAATCCCTCGGTGTAGAACTCCCACCTGTCATCCAACTTGTGAAAAGCAACTTAACCTAATCTCAAGGCAAATTGGCAGCATTTTAGGGTGACAAGCCCGTCTAAATAAAAAAAGCACAACCTAAAAGTTGTGCTTTTTTTATGATTCGTCCAAGGGACAAAATAGCAAGACCCGTTAAAACTTGCCTGATGACTCAAGCAGTTGAGCCAAGGTCACGCGATCATTGCCGCCATAGTCCTTAATGGTACGAATATGGCTAAATCCTGCATCGGCAAATATTTGCTGAACAGCACAGGCTTGCTCATAACCATGCTCAAGGGCGATCCAACCTTGAGGCAGCAACCAATCTTTACCTTCGCGAATAATCACATCAATATCTGCCAAACCATGCTGTGCAGCAACCAAAGCGCGTTCTGGTTCACTGGCCAATGCAGCCATATGTGCATCATCTGCCGCAATATAAGGTGGATTAGACACAATTAAATTAAAGCGTTTATCTGCACAAGAGGACAGTGCAGCATACCAAGCGCCACACGCAAACTGCACGCGCTCCAAGCCATGCGCTATAGCATTTTCTTGTGCCACAGCTAAAGTAGGTGGGTAAATATCCGTTGCCATGACTGACCAAAGTGGTCGTTCACTCGCCAAAGACAAGGCGATTGCACCCGTTCCTGTGCCTAAGTCAATCACTGTAGCATGTGCAGGCAGATCCAGATTCAAACAAGTTTCTACCAAAATTTCGGTGTCAGGACGGGGCACTAAGGTATCGGGTGTCACTTTCAGATCGAGTGTCCAAAACGGCTGAGAACCTAGGACATAAGCCAGCGGCTCACCATTTTCAATGCGCTTCAAACCCTCAAGATAAGCTAGCTCTTGTTCGACCAGTAACTCCTGATCCAAACGAAAGCGTAATTCTAAAGCTGACATCTTAAGCAAATGCTCAAGTAACCATGCATTCTCCTGACGTTCGTAGCTATCAACTTCACCACGAACCGCCAACGCCTCAGCAATATTCATTAACCACCATTCTGCTGTGCAAGCAACGCCAACTGATCAGCTTGATATTCACGATGCAGACTGTCGAGTAATTCCGTTAAATCCCCTTCCATTACAGCATCCAACTTATATAAGGTTAAGTTAATACGGTGGTCAGTCATACGTCCTTGAGGATAGTTATAGGTACGAATCCGCTCAGAACGGTCACCAGAACCAACCAAGTCCCGACGCATTTCTGAAGTCGCAGCATCTGCTGCGGCACGTTTAGCATTTTCTAAACGTGAAGCCAGTAACGCCATCGCTTTAGCCTTGTTCTTATGCTGTGAACGCTCTTCCTGACATTCAACCACTGTGCCTGTTGGAATATGCGTAATACGTACAGCAGAATCGGTTTTGTTGACGTGCTGACCACCCGCGCCCGATGCACGATAAGTATCAATACGCAAATCCGATGGATTAATATCTACGGTCGTATCCACATCAATTTCTGGCAAAATTGCGACGGTACAAGCGGAGGTATGCACACGACCTTGAGATTCAGTTGCAGGTACGCGTTGAACACGATGCGCACCACTCTCGAATTTCAAGCGACCATAAACGCCTTCACCATTGACTAAACAGATTACTTCTTTAAAGCCGCCATGCTCTCCCTCATTTTCAGAAAGGATTTCAATGCGCCAGCCCTGTGACTCGGCGTATTTACTATACATCCGAAATAAATCACCCGAGAAAATTGCCGCCTCATCACCACCTGTTCCGGCACGGATTTCCAAATAAGCGGAGTTTGCATCATTTGGATCTTTCGGAATCATCAGAATATTTAAATCAGCCTCAAGCTGCTCAATAATCGATTTGTTTTCCTTAATCTCTTCTTGTGCCATTTCTTTAAAGTCTGGGTCAGACAACATCGCTTCAGCAGTTTCAATATCTTCCTCTGCCTGTTTATATTTCGCCCACACTTCTGTAATTTCAGTTAAATCATTATGTTCACGTGATAATTGACGAAAACGTTTGTTATCTGAAATAACTTCAATATCAGCCAACAAAGCTGTTAATTCTTCATGACGGTCAGAAAGTTGATCTAATCGTAAGCGCAACGATTCTTTCATTGTTTAATCAATCTCAATAGCTAAAGCAGTCCCAAATCAGGCTGCACAATTTCAAAATTGCGCATAGTTTACCGATTCCGCTATTGAAAAGACATCTTTATTATAGAAGCCAAATCAGCTCACAATCATTTTCAACTGGCACGCTCGAGAATCCATAAAGTGTAGAAACAATAGCGGTTACAGAATAACCATTCAGCGCAAAATAACTCATTAAATCGCCAATTTTAATCAAACTTATACAAAGCACTCACCGAACCGCACAACATTCAGTGCTGCTCTCCATATTTGCGAAGATGCCTTTTGTTACATTTGCCGCATCAAAAATATATTACGTCCGTAGTTTGGACATGGAGAACACCATGAAACTAAATGTTGTTTTATTAAGTACGGCATTGGCTGCCTCATCAATGATGACCATCAACGCACATGCAGACAGCACTACACGCGTTGCCGCGGCAAGTGCACTCGGCAGTGTTGCAGGCACAGCAGTAGGTAAAAGCATGGGTGGAAACACAGGTGCAACCATTGGTGCAGCACTCGGTGGTGCAGGTGGTGCGGCTGTTGCAAGCGATAAACGTAACCGTACAGAATCAGCAATTGGTGGTGCTTTAGGCGGTGGTACAGGCTATACCGTCGGTAAAAGCATGGGAGGTACAAGTGGTGGCTATATCGGTTCAGCCCTCGGTGCCGCAGGTGGTGCTGCATTAGGTAATAAAATTTCCAAAGATAAAGCTGAAGAAAAAGCCAAATCTTCTCGCAAATGGAAAAAACGCCACCGTCATTACCATTAATGCTGCAAAGCATCAATCAATTCAAGCACCTTAAGGTGCTTGTTTTGTGCTGATCTCACAGGCGGCCGTAACCTAAATTCGGTAAGACTCTCCTACTTTTAATGATGAATAATTAATGAAGACAACATACAAAGTCATTACACAATCATCATTCATCAACACACAGTCTTGCGTTTTCAGTCACTGCAATTGTTTTAAATAAGCCTTAAGCACAAAACGAAATCAAGAATGGAGTTTGTCATGAAATTAAATCATTTTATTTATGCCACGTGTATCGCAACTACCTTAATTGGAACCGCACATGCGGACAATGGTACTCGTGTAGCAGCGACCTCAGCTTTAGGCAGTGTGGCGGGTACCGCTATTGGGAAACAACTTGGCGGCACAACGGGTGCAATGATTGGTGCTGCTGTCGGTGGTGCTGGCGGTGCTGCAGCAGCAAGTGACCGACGCAATAGAACTGCAGCCGCAATCGGCGGGGGCTTAGGTGGTGCTGGTGGTTATACCGTGGGTAAAAACATGGCAGGAACCAATGGCGGTTACATTGGTGCAGCTGTCGGTGCAGCAGGTGGTTCAGCACTGGGTCGTAAAGTTTCAGAAGATCGTCGTGATGATGAGCGTTATGATAATCGCGGTTACCGTTCTGATCGCAATTACCGCTACAGTAATGCACGTTATAATGATCGCAATTACCGCCATGATAATGGCCGTCATCTGGGTCATTACAAGAAAAAACGTTGGGATGATTAATCCTGTATGAGAGCATCTTCGGATGCTTTTCTTTTCACTGATGCCAATATATCGAATATTAACGATATACAAAGCTCAACTTATATCGTATTATTTCGATATATGATTTTTGAGTTCAGTTAATGAAAACACTTCAAGAAACTAAATTTTCCATTCTGGAGCTTGCTCCAGTCCGTGATGACAAAACCATTGCCTTTTCACTCCATCACGCACTCGAATTGGCTCAGCATGCAGAAAAACTAGGTTTTGAACGGTTTTGGTTGGCTGAGCATCACAATATGGATGGTATTGCCAGTTCAGCCACCGCTGTGTTGTTAGGATACATACTGGCCAACACCCAGACACTTAAAGTCGGTTCAGGCGGTATTATGCTACCCAATCATGCCCCTTTGGTTGTGGCAGAACAATTTGGTACATTGGCAACACTCTACCCTGAGCGCATTGAACTAGGCTTAGGACGCGCGCCAGGAACAGACCAAGTCACCATGCGTGCCTTACGTCGTGGTCGCCAAGAAACCGAAGATCAATTTCCTCAAGATGTTGCTGAAATTTTGCAATACTTCAAAGCACCAGAACCACAGCAGAAAATTGTCGCCACACCAGGACAATCAACACATGTTCCAGTATGGCTTTTAGGTTCAAGTTTATTTAGCGCACAATTGGCTGCACGCTTAGGTCTTCCCTATTCTTTTGCCTCACACTTTGCACCAAGAATGCTTGGCCAAGCGATTCAACTGTATCGAAATAACTTCCAGCCATCCGAGTACTTGGAAAAACCTTATGTCTCAATGGGTGTTCCTACGGTCATCGCAGACACTGATGAAGAAGCACAATATCTAGCAACCAGTGCTTTTCAACGAGTATTGGCATTAATGCGCGGTCAAAGTTTAAAATTAAAAGCACCCGTAACCAGTATGCAAGAGCTGTGGTCGCCTGTAGAAAAGATGTCGGTGAATAATTTCTTTGCTCTGGCTCAAATTGGATCTGCTGAAACCGTAAGACATGGTCTAGAAGATTTACTGAAAACTTATGAAGTCGATGAATTTATCTTTACCTGTGATATTTACGACACAGAAAAACGCTTAGACAATTTTAGCTATTTAATGCAAATCAAAAATAACGGATAAACCATCCTTAGTAGCAAGCGTCAAAGTACCTCACGTATTTTGGCGCAAACTTAAATTACCTCCACCCAATTGAAAAAATAAGATGACTCTCGAGTAGCTGAATCAACTTTACGTCACAGACAAATTCCGATTCAATTTAAGCCAACAATATACTGACAAAATCCTGACAATAAAAATGATTAAGGAACAATCATGCGATCTTCCAATAGGCTGAACACAAGCAGCTATATTTTTCAAAATCGTACTCAAGACTATGCGGCCTTTCATGGTCATATTATTTCATCCCAACAACTTGAGCTGAATATTTGCGCAATGCAAAACATTGCAATTATTGGTCTAGATCAACATATCGCTTCAAAACTGGAAAAAATAAGACAACAGGCTCATTTAGTCCAAGTTTTTCAAATTCAGCCAAGCTTTGTACTGCCGCAAAATGAACAGAAATTTCATCGAAATATGCAGCATCCTTTGCTGATTCGGAACAAACGTCAAATCAATACAAGAGTCAAAAGTATATTGGCACTGCGCTTTTTAGATACCCAAATTCAAGACACATGGCTCAAACGGCAACTGACGCCCAATCTGGCCAGTGACAAAAAACAGTTCCTGAAATCTGATGATTATTATTACGCGCTACAGCAAAGCAACTGCCAGTTAATCACTTGGCCCATTAAAAAGATCACACAAGATAGTATTGAGTGTGTAGATGGCTCGATTTATCGCGTAGATCTGATTATCCGCATGTGGACTGACGATTAATTTTTCTGTGAATATAATTCAAAAAAAACACTCAATCAGACGCATCTCATTGAGTGTTTTCTCTTTTACCTTATTACAATTATCTTCTTTGAATTATCCAATACGACGCTTTAATCCAGTCATTTGTAATACACGCGTAGAAATTTCCTCAATCGACATTTCCGAAACATTCAGATATTTAATCCCTTCAGAAATATAAATTCCTTCAATCGCACGTAATTCCATTTGGCACTGGCTAAAACTAGCATAACGACTATTGGCTTTACGCTCCGAGCGAATTGCCACCAAACGTTCAGCATCAATCATTAAACCAAACAGTTTATGCTTATGTGCTTTGAGCACTGCAGGTAATCGGTTGTCATCCAAATCTTCTTCAGTTAATGGATAGTTCGCAACCCGAATACCGAATTGTAATGACAAATAAATCGAGGTCGGTGTTTTACCTGAACGCGACACACCAATCAAAATTAAATCTGCTTTGTCATAATGACGTGTACGCGCACCATCATCATTGTCTAAGGCAAAATGTACTGCATCAATACGCGCCTTATAGGACTCAGAATCGGTAACGGCATGCGTCTGTCCGACCAATGTCGTAGGTGGTGTACCCAGCACTTCAGACAGCTTGCTAATTAAGCCTTCAAATACATCTAAGTTCACCGCATTGGCGGTATTAATAATGTCACGCACATAAGGGTCGACTAAAGTATCAAATACCAAAGGCTGTTGACCATCCCGCTCAGCACGTTGATTAATTTCAGCAACTACATTCATTGCAGCTTCTTCAGAGCTAATATAAGGAATAATGTGAATGTCAAAATCTACATTTGGAAACTGAGCCAGCAAAGAGTGTCCCAAAGTTTCTGCTGTAATCGCAGTTCCATCCGAGATAAAAAACACACTTCGCTTTATTTGTTTACCTTCTGACATTAAAATTCCCCTCGAATATTTGTCTAAGTGCTATATAATCATTATAGTAAACTGATCTTACATGACTGTCGCTTGGTAAAATTAAAATACTGAGTAGATTTGTCTTAAATTCATGCCAAGATAGTGATTAATACTGCAAAAGTGGAGTAACAACTTTGGAAGCGCGCGTAATTGGTCTAGAAAAATTAGGGAAACACGACGTTGAGCTCGTGGGTGGAAAAAACTCATCTCTAGGCGAGATGATTAGCCACCTAGCAAATGCAGGTGTATCAGTACCTGGGGGCTTTGCTACTACAGCTGCTGCATATCGTGAATTTCTCGAGCAAAGTGGCCTTAACGCTAAAATTAACGCGGAACTTGCAGCATTAAATGTTGATGATGTAATTGCACTTGCTGAAACTGGTGCAAAAATCCGTAAATGGATCGTAGATACCCCACTCACAGCGGAATTGGAAAAAGAAGTTCGCGACGCTTTCGCTACTCTTTCAAACGGCAACCCTGATATCGCGGTTGCCGTTCGCTCATCTGCGACAGCAGAAGATTTACCAGATGCTTCTTTTGCAGGGCAACAGGAAACCTTCCTCAATATTCGTGGCATCGACAATGTATTGATCGCTATCAAGGAAGTATTTGCTTCACTTTATAATGACCGCGCAATTGCTTACCGTGTACACCAAAACTTTGCCCATGACATCGTTGCATTATCTGCGGGTATTCAACGTATGGTTCGCTCTGAAACGGGTGCGGCAGGTGTAATGTTTACGCTAGATACAGAATCAGGCTTCCGTGACGCTGTATTTATTACTGCTTCTTACGGTTTAGGTGAAATGGTCGTTCAAGGTGCAGTAAACCCTGACGAATTCTATATTTCTAAGCCATTACTTAAAGCTGGCAAACACGCAATCTTACGTCGTAACCTTGGTTCTAAACACCAAAAAATGATTTATGGTGAAGAAGGCGCTGCAGGTAAATCTGTTGTTGTAGTTGACGTTGAAAAAACTGAACGCCAACAATTTGCATTAAATGACCATGAGCTTCAAGAATTAGCTAAACAAGCGCTTATTATTGAAGAACATTACCAAGCACCAATGGATATTGAATGGGCGAAAGATGGTGACGACGGTCAAATCTACATCGTTCAAGCGCGTCCTGAAACTGTAAAAAGCCGTGAAAATGTCGGCACAATGGAACGCTACTTGCTCAAGCAAAAAGGCACTGTTGTGTGTGAAGGCCGTTCAATTGGTCAACGTATTGGCTCAGGTAAAGTTCGTATTGTTACGTCTATTAAAGAAATGGACAAAGTACAAGAAGGCGACGTACTTGTTTCAGACATGACTGACCCGGATTGGGAACCAGTTATGAAGCGTGCTGCAGCGATTGTAACTAACCGCGGTGGCCGTACTTGCCATGCTGCAATTATTGCACGTGAGCTTGGTGTTCCGGCAATTGTGGGTTGTGGCAATGCAACTGAAGTATTAACTGATGGTCAAGAAGTGACAGTTTCTTGTGCAGAAGGTGATACTGGCTTTATCTATGAAGGTGCGTTAGATTTCGAAATTCAACGCAATTCAATTAACTCTATGCCAAAACTTCCGTTCAAAATCATGATGAACGTAGGTAACCCTGACCGTGCATTTGACTTTGCTCAAATTCCAAATGAAGGGATTGGTCTTGCACGTTTAGAGTTCATCATCAACCGCATGATTGGTGTACACCCTAAAGCATTATTGAACATTGACAGTTTACCGCGTGAGACGCGTGCCGCAGTTCTTGCACGTACCTCTGGCTATGCTTCCCCTATTGAGTTCTACGTAGAGAAGTTAGTTGAAGGTATTTCAACTCTTGCTGCTGCATTTGCAGACAAACCAGTTATTGTGCGTATGTCTGACTTCAAATCAAACGAATATGCAAACTTGATTGGCGGTAAGCTTTACGAGCCAGAAGAAGAAAACCCGATGTTAGGTTTCCGCGGTGCAAGCCGTTACGTATCTGAAAACTTCCGTGACTGCTTCGAATTAGAATGCCGTGCATTGAAAAAAGTTCGTGATGAAATGGGCTTAACCAACGTTCAGATTATGATTCCGTTTGTACGTACTGTCGCTGAAGCGAAACGCGTTATTGAATTACTTGGACAAAACGGTCTTAAGCGTGGTGAAAATGGCCTGAAAGTCATCATGATGTGTGAATTACCAACTAATGCTTTGTTAGCTGAACAATTCCTTGAACATTTTGATGGTTTCTCAATCGGTTCTAATGACTTAACTCAGTTAACTTTAGGTCTAGACCGTGACTCAGGTATTGTTTCTCACCTGTTTGATGAGCGTGATGCTGCGGTTAAAGCATTACTTTCTATGGCAATTCATGCATGCCGCAAAGCGGGTAAATATGTGGGTATCTGTGGTCAAGGACCATCAGACCATCCAGACCTAGCAAAATGGCTCATGGAACAAGGTATCGAGTCTGTTTCACTTAATCCAGATTCAGTTTTAGACACTTGGTTCTTCCTTGCAGAAGAAAAAGCTCAACAAGCTTAAGAAAACATGTTAAAAAAAGACCCATTAGTTGGGTCTTTTTTTCTCTTACCTTTTTTGAGATATTATTTTTATGCAAATTTACTTGGCACGTAATAATCAACAAGCTGGTCCATATACTTTAGAACAGTTGAATCAAATGCTTGCCAGCCAACAAGTTTTACTAACCGATTTGGCTTGGCATGAAGGTATGACCGAATGGAAAGCTTTAGGTGAATTAACCCAAGGGAAACTTGTATACATGCCGACTGGCTATGTAGCTCCTACTCATGCTCCGTTATCCAACCCTACCATTAGCCAAATTAAAGTAGAAACCAAAACAGCGAATCCAGAACTGGCTTCAGTCAATATTCGTGGCTTAGCTAAAGTTATTGACTTACTACTTTGGTTGCCTGCTGCTGCAATTCCTTCTTTTTTCCTGAATGCTGATCAAGTCAATGAACTTGCAACCATTCAAGAAAAAATGCAAACCGCAGATTCATCTACTCAAGCCATGCAATTACAGCAACAACTTTTTGCACTGATCCCGCTAGAAGCTTGGCAGACCATGTTTGCATACATCATTATTATGCTTGCCATTCAGGCCTTCTTTTTAGCAAAATCAGGGCAGAGCATTGGCAAAAAGTTAACCCGTATTAAAATTGTCGATGCAGACAATGGCGAAAAAGTAAACTTGACTCGTATCTTCCTGCTTCGCAGCATTGTCTTCATTATATTAAATATGTTGTTCATGCCCTTTATTACAATTGCAGATTATTTATTCGCATTTGGAAAAAAACGCCAAACATTGCACGATAAACTCGCAAAAACCATTGTGGTAAAACAATAGTAGAGACCAAAAACAAGGGATGAACGCTTCATCCCTTTTTTCATACATAAGTTTGATATTTCAATAAAAAAAAAGTAAAAACTTAGAATTCCGACCTTCAAAATCAGGTTTTATAACAGTCATTTAAAGCAACTTTATATATAGCTTAGTTTAACGATATCAGGCATAATGCCCTACAACGTAGCGGTGCCAGATGCTTGAGAAGTTTTTTTGCGTAAAAAATCAAAATTCTCAAACATGCGGCACTTTAATCGCTATCCCATATTATATAGGGAATGGGACTCTTCACCGAGGTTGTAAAATGAGACAAACGATTTTAGCTGTATTGTCTTTATCAACGATTGCTGCACTCTTAACTGGGTGTGGTGGTGATATGGTACTTCTAAACTCTAAAGGTCCAGTTGCACAAGGTCAAAGTGACTTGATGATGACTGCGATCTATTTAATGTTATTGGTCGTTATTCCTTCGATCTTAATGGCATTATGGTTTGGTTGGAAATATCGCTCGTCGAATAAAGATGCAGACTATAAACCTACATGGGCACATTCAACTGCAATTGAAATTGTAGTATGGGGTGTTCCTGTTATTATTATTGGTATTCTAGCTTGGTTAACTTGGTGGGGTTCACACAAGTATGACCCGTACCGCCCAATCGAATCTGATAAAGCACCTGTAACTGTTCAAGTTATTGCTGAACAATTCAAATGGATCTTTATTTATCCAGAGCAAAACATTGCGACTGTTAACGAAATTCGCTTCCCAGAGAAAACTCCGGTGAACTTGCGTTTAACGTCTAACTTCACAATGAACTCGTTCTTCATTCCTGCACTTTCTGGCCAGATTTATACTATGGCTGGTATGCAAACTCACCTGCACTTATTAGCAGATGAAACTAGCCCAGCCGAAGGCTACCGCGGTTTCTCTTCTAACTATTCAGGTTATGGCTTCTCGCAAATGCGTTTCCGTGCGCACTCTGTGACTGAAGCTCAGTTTGCTGACTGGGTAGCAGCGGTGAAAGCAGGCAACGGTACTTCTATTAACCCTGAAGCAATTCAAAAAGGTATTTTAGACCAAGCTGAATTTGCAACCTTGCGTGATGGCAACCGTTCGCATCATCAGATCGAAGTTCTTATCGCTAAAGCGACAACTCCAGAAGAAAAGGCTGCTGCTGAAGCTATGAAGCCTTATCCAACTAAGCCACATCCAGTGACTTACTACTCTTCTGTAGAGAAAGGCTTATTTGAATCAGTGATCAACAAATACATGAGTAACTATCACGGTGCTGATCATTCAGCTACTGCGGGTGCTCACGGGGCTGCTGCTGACGCACATGCCGCAGTTGAAGCTGCTTCATCGGCTGTAGGGGAATAAGACATGAGCTTCTTAGGTAAGTTAGGTCCAGACTCGATTCCACACGATCCTATCGTGTTGGTAACGGTCGCACTAATGATTTTAGGTGGTATCGTTGCTGTAGCAGGTATCACCTACTTCAAAAAATGGGGCTACCTGTGGAACGAATGGTTCACATCGGTAGACCATAAAAAAATTGGTATCATGTATATCTTGGTATCTGTAGTCATGTTACTTCGTGGCTTCGCAGATGCGATCATGATGCGTTTACAACTTTTCCTCGCTCGTGGTGGCGGTGAAGGTTATTTACACCCAGAACACTATGACCAGATCTTCACCGCACACGGTGTAATCATGATCTTCTTCGTAGCGATGGGTCTTGTTGTAGGCTTAATGAACATCTCTGTACCTTTACAGATTGGTGCTCGTGACGTTGCCTTCCCATTATTAAACTCACTCAGTTTCTGGTTATTTGCTGGTGCTGCAGGCTTAATGATGGTTTCACTTGCTTTAGGTGAATTCGCTGCTACAGGTTGGATGGCTTACCCTCCTCTTTCTGGCATTGAATACTCTCCTGGTGTTGGTGTTGACTACTATATCTGGGCACTTCAGGTTTCAGGTCTTGGTACGCTTTTAACGGGTGTTAACTTCTTTGTTACCATCATCAAAATGCGTGCGCCTGGCATGAAACTTATGGATATGCCAATTTTCACTTGGACTGCACTTTGTACAGCGGTTCTGATTATTGCTGCGTTCCCAGTGTTAACAGCTACAATTGCAATGTTGTCGCTAGATCGTTACTTCGGTTTCCACTTCTTTAC
The DNA here is from genome assembly GCF_054457875.1 of Acinetobacter sp. GXMZU3951. Classification (NCBI taxonomy): domain Bacteria; kingdom Pseudomonadati; phylum Pseudomonadota; class Gammaproteobacteria; order Moraxellales; family Moraxellaceae; genus Acinetobacter; species Acinetobacter sp. GXMZU3951. Next base: position 141,645 of record NZ_JBTLFO010000007.1, read on the forward strand.
CAATGAGCTTGGCGGTAGCCCAATGCTTTACGTAAACTTGATTTGGACTTGGGGTCACCCAGAAGTATATATCTTGGTATTACCAGCATTTGGTATTTACTCAGAAGTTGTATCAACTTTTGCTCGCAAAACGTTGTTCGGCTACAAATCAATGGTGTATGCAACAGTCGCAATCACAGTATTGTCATTCGTTGTATGGCTTCACCACTTCTTTACCATGGGTGCAGGTGCCAACGTTAACGCGTTCTTCGGTATCATGACTATGGTTATTGCGATCCCGACTGGTGTGAAAATCTTCTCTTGGTTATTCACCATGTACAAAGGTCGCATTACGTACACAACTCCAATGCTATGGACACTTGGCTTCCTTGTGACTTTCGGTATCGGTGGTTTGACCGGTGTATTAATGGCAGTTCCACCTGCGGACTTCCTTGTACACAACTCTTTATTCCTTATCGCTCACTTCCATAACGTAATTATTGGTGGTGTAGTATTCGCAATGTTTGCGGGTATCATTTTCTACTGGCCAAAAATGTTTGGCTGGAAGCTAAATGAAGCTTGGGGTAAAGCAGCATTCTGGTTCTGGTTCTTCGGTTTCTACTTTGCATTCATGCCGCTTTATATCCTTGGTTTCATGGGTATGACTCGTCGTTTGAATACATATGACAACCCAGAATGGGATCCGTACATCACAATCGCATTGTTTGGTGCTGTATTAATCGCAATCGGTATTGCATGTTTCTTAATGCAAATCATCGTTGGTTTCTTACAACGTCATGACAACATGGACCTTACAGGCGATCCATGGGATGGTCGTGTACTTGAATGGTCTACGTCTTCACCTGCTCCGTTCTATAACTTTGCTCACCTTCCAAAAATCAGCGGTATCGATACTTTCTGGAATGACAAAGAGAATGGTGTTGCTTATGCACGTCCAACGTCTTATGAAGATATTCATATGCCGACAAACCGTGCTGCTGGCTTTGTAATCGCAATGTTCATCACTGTTATGGGCTTCGGTTTAATCTGGCACATTTGGTGGTTAGTTGTCGTAAGCTTTGTTGCTGCAATCATCAGCTTCATCGTAAGCTCTTTCACTAAGGAAGTTGATTACTATGTTCCAGCTGCTGAAGTTGAGCGCATTGAAAACGAACGCTATGCGATTCTTGAAAAACACTTGAAGAAGGACTAGGACAATGGCTGAAGTACTTCATCACGATAACCACGGACACGATGAACATCATCATCACGATGATACAGACATCACTGTCTTTGGTTTCTGGTCATACTTGATGAGTGACTTGATCCTATTCGGTACACTCTTCATTGCTTTCGTTGTATTAAGTGGTCACGTTCCACCAGGTACGCCAAGTGCAAAAGATCTTTTCAGTGAGTCTTTAGGTTTCGTATTAACAGAAACTTTTGCTCTCTTGATTTCTTCTGTGACTTTTGGTTTTGCTGTTCTTGCATCATACAAAAAGAATGTTAGCCAAGTATTATTTTGGTTAGCGATTACTTGGGTATTTGGTGCTGCCTTCATTGGCATGGAACTGTACGAGTTTAATCACCTTGTACACGCTGGTCATGGTCCAAGCACAAGTGCGTTCTTATCTGCGTTCTTTACTTTAGTTGGTACGCACGGTATTCACGTAACTTCAGGTTTGGTATGGATGATCGTGTTAATGGTTCAAATCAAGAAAAATGGTTTGACATTACCGAATACACGTCGTCTTGCTTGCTTGAGCTTGTTCTGGCACTTCCTTGACATCGTTTGGATCTGTGTATTCAGCGTAGTTTATTTGGCGGGAGTTCTCTAATGGGTCACGATCATCATACGTCTGATGCAGCTCACGGTACCGTAAAACAATATACCATTGGTTTTATTGTTTCTGTGTTATTAACCATTGTTCCATTCTACATGGCAATGAACCCAGAAAACTTCGGTCGTGGTGCTACACTTGCAGTTATCGGTATTACCGCTGTTGCTCAGGTTCTTGTACAGTTGATTTTCTTCTTGCACATGAACTCTTCTGCAGAGCAACGTTGGAACGTAATTGCATTCATTTATACGATTCTTACAATTGCCGTTCTTTTGATCGGTTCTGTATGGGTTATGAATTACCTTCACTTCAACATGATGCTCTAAACTGTTTGTCATGTTGAAAAAGTATTTATTCCTGACTAAGCCAGGAATTCTCTTTGGTAACTTCGTTACCACTTTGGGCGGCTTCTTTTTAGCCGCCCAAGGTTCTGTAGATTTCCTTTTACTTCTCATTACACTACTGGCAACGACCCTTGTTGTTGCATCAGGTTGTGTAGTCAACAATGTCATCGATCAAGACATTGACCAGAAGATGCAACGTACTCAAAACCGTGCACTTGTAAAAAAAACCATTAGTCCAACTGTTGCACTTCTCTTTGCAACTGTCTTGGGTCTTTTAGGTTTTTGCATGCTGTGGTTCTTTGTGAATGCTTATGCTTTTGGTTTTGCTGTTCTTGGTTTTGTTGTTTATGTCGGGTTTTATAGTCTTTGGAGCAAACGTACCACCATTCACCAAACGGTGATTGGCAGTATCTCAGGTGCTAGTCCTCCTGTGATTGGGTATACCGCTGTTTCGAATGAATTCGATGTCGCTGCCTTGCTGATTTTTTTAGCATATGCACTATGGCAAATGCCTCATTCTTGGGGAATTGCAATTTATCGTTTCGATGACTATAAAAATGCAGGTATTCCAATTTTACCAGTTGCACGTTCAATTTTACGTACCAAGGTTGAAAGCCTCATTTACGTACTATTATTTGCAGCCGTATTAAATGGTTTATATTGCTTTGGTTATACAAACTTATTCTTCTTAGTCACTTTTAATGCTTTATGTGCTTATTGGGTGTATTTATCCATTATTGGTTTTAAAGCTGAAAATGATCAAGTTTGGGCAAAGCGCTATTTCTTATATTCAGTGATTCTGATTACTGCTTTGAGTTTTAGTTTTAGTTTTAGCTATGTAAGCCCTGCCCCACATTTACCCCTGTTTTAAAAGATAGAGACCTCCTCTCTATCTTTTAAAGCTGGTCTACTTTCCATAGCAAATAACTTTCCGTAAGTTCATATCTATTCCTCACCTTATCAAATCCACATATTTTCTTATCTCTAAGCATAAATTCGATATTGCTTGAATTTTGTTGCTAAACCCTCTAAAATTCACACCTCGCATCTAATGCGACACAACCTTGGTTGTGACTCCTTGCTTCTAGCAATTACGTTAGGGGCTGTATAATCCGTAAGGAGCTGACAATGCGTCACTACGAAATCGTACTTCTGGTACACCCAGATCAAAGCGATCAAGTTGTGGGTATGGTAGAACGTTACCTCACTCACATCAAAGAAGCTGAAGGTCAAATCCACCGTCTTGAAGACTGGGGTCGTCGTCAATTGGCTTACCCAATCAACAAGATCCACAAAGCTCACTACATTCTTATGAATGTTGAGTGTGGTCAAACTACTCTTGATGAGTTAGAAGAATTGTTCCGTTACAACGACGCGATCCTTCGTAACTTAATCATCCGTCGTGAAAACGCAATCACTGAAGAGTCTTTATTGGCTAAGAGTGCTGAAGAAAAGCGTGCGCGTAAAGCTCAACGTGAAGAAGCACAACTTGCTGCTCAAGACTCTGCTGAAGCATAAGGAGAACATCAATGGCACGTTTTTACCGTCGTCGCAAGTTCTGCCGCTTTACAGCTGAGAACGTTACGTACATCGACTACAAAGATATCGACACTTTAAAACAGTACATCACTGAAAACGGCAAGATTGTTCCTAGCCGTATTACAGGTACTAAAGCTCGTTACCAACGTCAATTAGCGCTTGCTATTAAACAAGCTCGCTACTTGTCTTTGATCCCTTACACTGACAATCATAAGTGAGGTTGAGCTGTGGATATTATCTTATTACAACGCATTAAAAACCTTGGTAAATTAGGCGACAAAGTATCAGTTAAAGCTGGTTACGGTCGTAACTTCTTGATCCCTCAAGGTAAAGCTGTAGCTGCAACTGAAGCAAATACTGCTGCTTTTGAAGCTCGTCGTGCTGAACTTGAGAAACAAGAAGCTGAAGTATTAGGCGCTGCTACTGCTCGTGCTGACCAATTGAACGAAGTTAACATCGTGATCACTGCTAAAGCTGGTGACGAAGGTAAACTTTTCGGTTCTATCGGTACTCGTGACATCGCTGATGCTTTAACTAATGCAGGTCTTGTTGTTGACCGTGCAGAAGTTCGTTTACCGAACGGTGCACTTCGTCACACTGGCGAATTCAACATCGCAATCCAATTGCATCATGATGTTGTTGCTGAAGTTCTCGTTACTATCGTATCTGAGTAATTTCTTGCAAGAAAAAGGGCATGCTCACGCATGCTCTTTTTTTTATGACTAAAAAATATAAATAGATCAAATGTTAACCATTAACGTTATAATGATTTGTCTTAGACTTACGATGCTAAAAAAAAATCGTTTAATTGCTTGAACACTCGCCCTGTTTTTAGGACTCTTCGGCTTTGATCGTTTCTATCTTGGAAAAAAAGCCAGTGGTTTTTAAACTGTTTACCCTTAGTGGCTTGGCATTTGGTGATTCATTGATTCAGCCCTACCTCTCATAGATGCTTTGCTTTATTCTTTAGGTAAAAATGTTGGCTTTATTAAAGATGCAAAGAAAAATAAGCTTCGCTATGGCTTTCTGCTTAACATTTAAAAAATGGGAAGTTCGTAACAGACGGGTTCGTAAAGTCTTAAGCATTGTTCTAGGCTCTATTCAGCATAAGCTACACATAATCTGATGCAATAGCAGCAAGACTATCGATTATGCTATTGCATCACCTCTACAATTTTGCAGAATTAAATTATCCAGAACGGCTTCATTTGGATTAAGATAGTCAACCGGTTATGTTTTATCTTTTTATTAGGTCTTGTTATGTCACAGGCGAATGCCAATTTTACAAAAAATTCTCCCAATACAGAGAGTAAAGTGAGTGACTCAGGTCAGCTAAAAGAATTTCGTACACCACCGCATAATTTAGCACTGGAACAGGCCGTGCTTGCTGCACTGATGACCGTTGCTGAATCATTTGAACAAGTCAGTGATGTACTAAATGAACAAGATTTTTATGCAACTCGGCATAAATATATTTACCGTGCCATTGAGAAACTGGCACAAGATAACTCACCCTATGATGCGGTCTTGGTGAATGATTGGTTGATTAAGCAAAATCTACTCGAAGCAATTGGTGGCGAAGAATATTTAATGCAGCTGATGGCTGATTCCCCTTCGAGTTTCTATAACCTAGAAACTTATGCCAATAAAATTAAGGAATTTTCTACCTTACGAAATATGATTAAAGTCAGTTCGGAAATTCTCCAGAATGCCTATGACACCAAAGGGCGGAGTGTCAGTGAAATTTTGGATTTAGCCGAGACCAATATTTTCTCGATTGCCGAGCAGCACAATAACAATAAGAAAAATGCAGGCCCGAAAGCAATTAATACCGTTGTGGCGGATGTATTTGATAAATTAAACGAGCTTTCGCAACTTGATGGCAATATTACCGGTTTAACCACGGGTTTTGTCGAGTTAGACAATAAAACCTCTGGGATGCAAGCAGGCGATATGATTATTGTTGCAGCTCGTCCGTCCATGGGTAAAACGACCTTCGCAATGAACTTGGTTGAAAGTGTGCTGTTCAATTGTGATTTGCCCGCACTGGTGTTTTCGATGGAGATGCCCGCTGACTCAATCGCGATGCGTTTAATTTCTGCCTACGGCAAAGTGCATCAAGGCCATTTACGTTCAGGTAAATTGGATGGGGATGAATGGTCAAAAGTCACAGGTACGATTTTACAGCTACAAGAAAAACATCTGTATATTGATGACTCTTCTGCCCTGCCGCCAACTGAATTACGTGCTCGTGCCCGTCGTATTGCCAAACAGCATGGGGGTAAACTGGGCTGTATCATGGTCGACTACTTACAGTTAATGAAAGTCCCAGGCATGGGCGATAACCGTGTTGGTGAAATTGGTGAAATTTCCCGTAGCTTAAAAGCGTTGGCCAAAGAAATGCAGTGTCCCGTCATTGCCTTATCACAGCTCAACCGTTCTCTAGAGAACCGTCCGAATAAACGTCCTGTAATGTCTGACTTGCGTGAATCGGGTGCCATCGAGCAGGATGCCGACTTAATTATGTTTATTTACCGGGATGAGGTTTATAACAAAGAGTCGAAAGAAGCTGGTACTGCCGAAATTATTATTGGTAAGCAACGTAACGGACCAATTGGTACTGTGCGACTGGCTTTTGAAGGTCAATATACCCGCTTTAGTAATTTGTCTCCTGAATACTACAGTCAATATGATGACGAAGAATAAAAAACGGGCTTGATGCCCGTTTTTTTATTTGTGCGTTTGGGGTTATCGGCCGTTATACCGTTGATCCTTTGGCCTGTTTAAACCTTAGGCTTAATCGAACAAATCCTAGGAATAATCTTTTTAAATAGAATAAAGCCATGAAATTAGGTGAGTATTTGAATTTTATCGGTCTACAATAATTGACACATTTTGTGAGTGTGCTGCTTTGGCATCTTCACATCACCTCTCTTTCATTCTATGACATGAAATAAAGCAATCGTTTTAATCTTGCCATTCTCTGTTCCCAAAGGAGTCATTCGGGTGCGCCAAGCAACAGTTTATATTGATCAATCAGCACTTCAATATAATTTAAACCGTGTCAAACAACTTGCCCCTACGGCAAAAGTCGTCAGTATGGTCAAAGCCAATGCTTATGGACACGGCATCAAAGACTGTCTCGCAGCCTTAAATGAGAGCGATGCTTTTGGTGTCGCCTGCCTACAAGAAGCACTGGAAATTCGTGCCCTAGGCTATCAGCAGCCAATTACCCTAATTGAAGGTATTTTTTCTGCGGATGAAATGCAGGCGGTCATTGAACATCAACTCGAATGTATTGTTCATCATCAACAGCAAGTCGATTGGTTACTCGAGCAGAAAACTCAATACAATGCATTAGGCTTAAAAGTTTGGGTTAAACTCAATAGTGGCATGAACCGCTTAGGCTTTAAAGTCAATGAAATTATTGATGTGATTCAAAAGCTTAAATCTGAAGGTTTTAACTGCGTGCTAACCATGCATTTTGCCAATGCCGATGCAGACCATCCGTTAAATGATCAACAAATCGCACAGTTTTTACACGTAAAAGAAAGCTGTGCGCCTATTTTGGCATCGTGCTGTAATTCTGCTGCGATTTATCGTTGGCCTGAATTACATTTTGACTATGTCCGCCCTGGTATTATGTTATATGGGGCAAGCCCTTTTGCAGACCGAACTGTTCATGACTTAGTGCTGCAACCTGTCATGACCTTCAGTGCTGAAATTATTGCGCTCAATCAGATTCAACAAGGGGAGCATGTGGGCTATGGCTCAACATTTACCGCCCAGCACGACATGGAATTAGCCATTGTTTCGATTGGTTATGGGGATGGCTATCCACGTGCCTATATCCAACAAAACTACGTAGCAATTCATGATCATACCGTGCCTGTTGTGGGACGTGTCGCGATGGATATGATTGCGATTGATGTCACCCAGTTAAACTGTAGCATTGGCACTCGCGTAGAACTTTGGGGTAAACAGCGTTTGGTTGATGATGTCGCAGCAGCAAATGGCACTATCGGCTATGAATTGTTATGCCGTTTAAGTCAGCGTCCAACACGTAAATTAGTTTAAACGCCTAAATTTTTGATGACGACTTAAGTAAAATATTGAGTCGTCTTCTGAATATCGATGATTCAATCAAACTCAACGGATTGCTCTGGAATACGATACAACAGTTGCAAAAATTGTTTTAATGTCTCTGGCTCTAGCTTTTCTGGTGCAAACTGAGCCAACCCAAGTTGCGCAAAAAACTGGTGTATGTCCGAATGACGTCCGATATATTTCATACTCCAATCCTGAAAATGCACTTCTGCAGAGACATGCTGTTGAAACAAGATGCTGACCGCAGCATGGCGCGGATCTCTTTTGATTTTTTCTAACAAGTTGGTTACTACTGCTTGATCGCCTTCTAGACATTGAAAAAAATGACCATCGGCATAGCACAGCACCCCGTTTACTCGTTGCCTGACATTAAAGTCTCTGGCTTCAGACAAAATATCGCGCAGGTCTTGTAAGAGCAGATTTGCATCTGATTTAGAGCGACTGGCATAACAAATTTGATAAATCACCACTACCCCCATTATTTTATTATTCTGATTATGGATGCATAAAAGAATAGCGCGAATTTTCGCGCTATTGATAAAATTTATACCTGAATTTTACTTAAAATAATCTTCAGAAGGTTTTGGCAATGCCTGTAAACCACTACGGAGTGTATCAGACCATTGTTTACTGATGCTTTGGAAATAAGGATCTTCTTCCGTGATTCGCTTACCTGCGGGGATGCTTAAACTGTCTTTATGATAGATTAACGCATCAAGTGGCATACCCACTGATACATTGGAACGTAAGGTCGAATCAAAAGAAATTAAGCTACAACGCAAGGCTTCGCTCAGTGGCATATCATAAGTCAGCGCACGATCCAAAATCGGTTTACCATACTTGCTTTCTCCGATTTGGAAATACGGCGTATCGCTGGTGGCACAAATGAAATTGCCTTGCGGGTAAATATTGTAGAGCTGCATTTCAGCTGCACCAATTTGCCCTCCTACCAACAGACTACAGTAATAATTGCTCTGTTCCTGCGTATTTTCAGTCACATCCGAAATGACTTTCTGCAAAGTATGCCCAACTAAATTGGCAACTTCAAACATGGAGTCTACACTGAGCAGATTCGGTTCACGTTTTAAATCAATCTGATTCTGCAGGTAGCCAATTACCGCTTGTGTTGTGGCTAAATTCCCCGATGTTTGAATGGTAATAAAACGTTCGCCTTCAATCCCGAAAGTATAGAGTTTTCGAAATACCGAAATATGGTCCACGCCCGCATTGGTACGCGTGTCACTAATAAAGACGAGTCCATCCTTTAATCGTAGCGCACAACAATAAGTCATCTTTTCCCCTTAAAGCTTACATTAACATGCAAGCACCTGAACAATAGAGTGCATCGATTCAATACCCCCTTTTTCGCGCACTCCACGAATTGGGGCAACATCCCAGTAATCACGACCCACCGCGACATAGACATGTGCATTGGGGCTATAAATCTGATTGCTAATATCGAAACAATACCACGTGTTTTCTAGATATACCTCAGCCCAAGCGTGACTGGCAAGGTGTGATGTATTTGGCACAAATAAATAACCTGAAACATAGCGTGCTGGCAAGCCTAAAGCCTTACACATCGCAATAAATACATGGCTATGATCCTGACAAACCCCTTGACGATCTTGAAATGCATCGATGGCTGAGGTCCGTACTGAGGTGAGATTGGGTAGATACGGAATATAGTCTAAGATCGCTTCGGAGAGTTTGACTAAATTGCTATGGGTCAACTCGGGTACAAAACGATGCGCAAATTCCTTCATTTCTGCATTGCATAAGGTGGTAGGCGTCGGTTGTAAGAACAAATTGGGATTGAGATGATCGGTCAATGACAGCGCAAAGGGCTTTTCACTCAGTTCGACAATGCCTTGCGCCATGATGGTCATTTGCGCATAGGCATTGCGCTGAGTGCTGGTAATCCAGACATTGTGAAAAGCATCCTGCTTAATACAACGTTCACCCGGCACACTAACATCCCAATAATGGACTTTTTGGTGCAGATTATTCAGCGGTGTCATTTTAATATACTGAATGCTATTGCAAGCTTGCTCAGTATATTGGTAATGCGTCTGGTGGTTAATCATGAGTTTCATGCATTCACCTCAAACATGAACTGAATTTGATCACTAAAGTGGTAAAAATTCATTTGATCGGGCTGTTGTTTCAGCTGCTGCCAAGCGTCATCAATACTTTCCCAGCCCATGTCCTGCAAAATCTGCATGAGTCCGGTAATTTGCGCTAAAGTCTGTGCATGATCGTGCTTTAAACGGAGCTGAGCATCTAATTGTTCTATACACTGTCCTAAGGAATAAAATAAAAAGATATCTTCAGGCTCCGATTCCAGCACTTCACAACAATCTGCAATCACATCACAAATACAGGTCGAATTTTCACAGCCATTACGAATAAATTGATTTAATTCGGCATAGGTTTTTGCAGAAAACACCCCTCTTAATTCCTGAATATTATCTTTTGCATATTGGAACTGCTGAATAAATGAATAAGGCTGCTCTGGGTCCAAAATTAGTTCATTTAGAGAACTGGCATCAAAAGCAGGCAAACAAAAGGCATGAGCATAGGTCAGTGCTTTTTGATCGTCTGTAAATGGAAACTGTTGGCATAAATACTCAATACGCGTTAAATATCGACCTAACCAAAAAATTTGTTGTGCATTGCTGTTTAATAAAATCATGTAATCGCTCCTTATTTCTTTTCAGTACTGTTCTTATGAATGAAGATGATCGACTACCCATGTATCTTTAATTCCGCCACCTTGAGAAGAATTGACAACCAAAGAGCCTTCTTGCATCGCCATTCGGGTTAATCCACCAGGCACAATTTCGGTACGGTAAGGTGAACTTAATACAAATGGACGCAAATCAATATGGCGTTCTGAAAGCCCAGTACCTGTGAGCATCGGACATACCGACAAATCCAAGGTGGGTTGAGCAATATATAAATGTGGTGTGGCCAAGATTTTGTCTTTGAATGTTGCAATTTGCTGTGCAGAAGCATGTGGACCAATCAACATCCCATATCCCCCTGAACCTTGCGCCTCTTTCACCACGAGCTGAGATAAATGATCCAGCACATATTCAAGTGCTTGAGGTTCGCGGCACTGGTAAGTTGGAACATTTTTCAGTACAGGTTGTTCTGCCAAATAGAATTGAATCATTTTATCCACATAAGGATAGATCGATTTATCATCGGCAACCCCTGTACCTGGGGCATTGGCAATCACGACATTTTTCTGTAGATAGGCAGACATGAGTCCTGCCACACCAAGGCTGCTGTTGGGCATAAAACACAAAGGATCTAAATAATCATCATCAATACGACGATAAATTACATCAACCCGTTGTTTACCCCGCACAGTTTTGACAAAAACCTGATCATTTTCGACGTAAAGGTCACGCGATGTTACTAAAGGTACACCCATCTCTCTTGCCAAGAACGCATGTTCATAAAATGCACTGTTAAAGCGACCCGGGGTTAAAATCACAATAAATGGATGATCACAGAAGGCATTCTCTGCCAAAATTTCTTTCAATAATAATGGGTAATGTTCAATGCCTTGTAAGTTATTTTGCTGACAGAGTTCAGGCATTAATTCTTGACTTATTTTCCGGCTTTCCAACATATAAGACACACCCGATGGGGTCCGTAAATTGTCTTCGAGCACATAAAACTCGCCATGTCGGTCACGTACAATATCAATACCGCTAATTTGGCTATAAATTTTTCCTTTTAAACTGTGATGACACATGTGCGGTTGGTAAGCTTCGTGTTTAAGTACTTGCAACTCAGGCACAATGCCAGATTTTAAAATATCTTGCTGATGGTAAATGTCGTGTAAGAATAAATTCAGGGCTTTAACCCGCTGCGCACAGCCAAGTGATATTTTATTCCATTGCTTTCTGGCAATGACTCTGGGAATCAGGTCATACGGAATTGTGCGTTCTGTTCCCTCTGCTTCGCCATAGACCGTAAATGTAATGCCTTCATATAAGAAATGCTCTTTAGCGCGTTGATTTAACGCTTGTAATTCATCCAGACTATATTGAGATAACCATTGCTCAATTTTGGCACAGGCAGTTTCAGAAACTGTCGAATCATCGAGCATTTCATTAAAGAAAACTGACTCAGTTCGCTCAAAAAGCAGCTGTGTATTCTCCTGCGGGCTTGCTGTAACCTCCACTTTTGTCGTCAATTGCTTATTATTCACTTCAAGTGAAAAACCGTTGGTATCTACAATCTCTTTTTCTTTAAGCATATGACCCTCTTTATAGTTATCACCAAGCATATTTTTATCTAGCAATAAGGATGCCATTCCTTGCATCGCTTATGCTGTGTCGCTATTTATTCATGTATTTGTGTTGTACTCAATGTCATTTCTGCTTGATCTTCTGTTTAAACAGATTGGACTTTCTTTGCCCTATTGTTTGAGAAATGCTTGCCAATCTGGCTGGGTTTTTTTATTGTGTTGGACACTGTCTTGTAAATTCCAACTTATCTATTTTTATCTGAATTATGTCTGCACAAGAAAAAGAAACATCGAATAGTCTTTATCGACAATGGCAAATCCTGTCTCGCCTTTCTACGGGCAAATGGATGGGCACGCGAGAATTACAAGAGCTCTTACAACGGGAAGGCATTGATATCAGTTTGCGTACCATTCAGCGTGATTTGAATCAAATTTCTCAGCGATTTCCCATCGAAAGTAACAAGACCGTACCGCAAGGCTGGCGTTGGCGTTCTGATGCACCAATTCAAAGTTTACCGCATATGACCAGCTCACAAGCGGTTACGTTTATGATGGTAGAGGAACATTTGAAGCATCTTCTTCCACCCAGTTTACTTGAGGAAATGAATCCGTGGTTTGATCTGGCACGTCGCAGTTTATCGACTCAAAATAATGTGCGCCAATGGATTAATCGGGTACGGATTGTCCCTGCCAATCAGCCTTTAATTCCACCTGTGGTTGATCGTGCAGCGCAACAAGCCATTTATGAAGGCTTATTACAAGACAAACAGTTGGAGTGTGTGTATCAGAAACGTCCGCAGGCGGAAGAAAGCATTTATACATTAAACCCGCTGGCATTGGTGCAAAAGGGTGCAACGATTTACCTGATTTGCACCCGACACGATAAAACTGATATCCAAACCTTTGCGCTGCACCGTTTTAAGTCAGCCAAAGTGCTCGACTCACGTGCACTGCATCCAGTGAATTTCGATATTGATGCATATATTGATTCGGGCGCACTCGGTTTTCGGGTCGACTACAACCGACCGACCGATAATGTTGCATTAAAGCTCACCATTCCTGAATGTGAAGCGCATTATTTTGAAGAAAGTCAGCTGAGTAAAGACCAAGTCGTGACCCCTTTGGCAGACAATCTTGTGCAAATTTCGGCAACTGTACCCTTTACCTCGCAACTTACGTGGTGGTTACGTAGCTTTGGCAATAAAATCCAGAAAATTGAACCTGAAGAAGTGGAACGCGCGGTACAGCAACGTGACTAAGCTTTATTGCTTTATCCAAACATAAAAAAAGTCCCAACACTTGGGACTTTATAAGTTTATTCTGTTTATCTGTTCTAATTTATAATCTAGCGAGTGAATTGGATTAGACACTATGCTTTTTTCGCTCCCCATCGCATATTGTCTAAATGAATTGCTTGGTACGCTGCACATGGGAGGGATCAGCAAGCGAGTTCTCCTCGGTTATAACGGATCGATTTAATGGTCATTGTTCAATACTCCAAGTGTGTTTAAGTTCATTCAATATACTGAATCTTTTTCGTCACCTGAAATAAGCAATTATGCCGATCTAAGCATATTTTCTGCTTAAATGAATTTCTGCAAAGCACTTTAAGTCTGCTGAGAGATTGCCTCTAAGAGTCCATGCTGCATGGCTGCCTTGATTTAAAAATAAGAATTTTGTTGTTTTTCAATCCAAAGCTGCAAGCCTTGAAAAGACTTAAACTCATCCACGGCTCTGACGCTACAGTTCGGTTGTCGTTCCAATAACATTTTACTTAATGCCGTTCCCGGCCCTATTTCCAATACGACATCTGGCTGATTTTCTTGGATGGCCGTTAAACACGAATCCCAGTCTATGGCATGATTCATTTGCTCAATCAGGGCATCGACTGCTTCACGCGATTTAAAGTATTTCTGCCCACCTGAACCACTAATGATTGGAATACTCAGCCGATTAAAGCTCTGTTGATGTAAAACCTGCTGATATGGTGCTACAGCAACATTCATTAAAACAGTATGCGAAGGAATGGTTACATTCAGGCGCTTAATGGAGCGAGTCCCCAACTGTTCGAGCTGTTGTGCCAGTTGTTTTAGATTTGCATCATTACCACCGACAATAAAGCTGCTATCGCTGATTTTTATAGATAATTCGGTCGCTGTGCTGTGTAAAAGTGGTTCCAGCGTTTTCCAGTTGATTCCCTGAATAGTCATGAGACCACTCGGCATTTTTGCTGCTGCCGACATCAACTGCGCGCGCTGCTGTGCCAAAGATAAACCTTGTTCCAAACTAATTTCAGTTGAACAAATGAGTGCGCTCAACTCCCCCAGTGAATAACCTGAAAAACTCATGATTTCATCCAGCATGGGCTTTAACTTTTGCCAACGACACCACTGTAAGGCAAAAATAAAGGGTTGTGCGAAGTCATTGGGATATAAGTCGGCTTCGGTTAAATCAGGATCAAATAATTTCGGTAAATGCTGCTGCAGTTGCTGCGTGACATTTAATTCTGCCGCCATGTCCAATAATTGCTGGACATGCGATAAATTCTGCAAGCCCTGTCCACTAAATATGATTGCGAAATTCATGTTCCACCTTCTGCAAAAACAAGGTCACACCGAGTAAGTCAGCACTCCCCCCCGGGCTAAGACGGTGTTGCACAAAATAATCTTCAATTTTCTGCACATCTTCAATCCAGTTCGTTTGCAATACCCCACCTCGTGCCAGAAATTGTTTTGCCATATCTTGCACAATATATAAAGCCGATAAACCGCCACGCCAAACAATATTGGTATCTTGTAAATGAGCCATCAAAGCAAATAAGGTTTGAATAGAGGCTTTGTTTTGATCCGCAGTTTTTGCATAAATCGCGAAATAATGTGGAAGTGCAACATCCATAACGGTTTTGAAGCCTGAAGCAACTTCTTCAATGGCACCTGTAATCCCATATTGACTGCGCATACGCTGCCCATGACTATTTGGATTACGCTCTAAATGATGCAGTAACTCATCTTGCCATGTTTTTTTGAGCATCTTACTGACGGCATCGGCATGAATTGGCAGATCAGCCGCCAAACATTTCCCGACAGCAGCACTGGCAAAACCTAAATTAAAAATTGCACCTTTGTGGGTATTAATCTGATTTGTGGCAGTCATCATGTCTTGTTCAGCTTGAATACCGCATTGTCGAATGTTGTCAAAACTGACTTCATGATAGCCATTTAAACATTGTTCCTGAAAATAATGAGTGAGTGACTGAATACTGCGCTCAAACAAGCCAAAGTCCATATCTTGATGGCTACCCTGTGAAGTTGGGCAAACTAAGCCGGGTTTATGTGCCAAACTGACTTCTTCATACAGTGCAGTCCGCGCAAGCAGATCTAAGCGCATCGCATGTTGCGAAATATCTAATAATAAATGGTCATGCTTCTGTACAATTTGCATCTTCTAGATTCCATTCTAAGAGTTGTTCTAATTTCAGCATGTCCACACGCTGAATCCCCTTAGCAATAATGCGCTGTTCTATATCTGGGTAAATCATCAGCAATTCATTAAATGACACATGCCATTCAGGATGGATTTGAATTTCTCCATCTAAAGGAATTTGGCTCAAAAGCCGTGTCTTCTGTATAAGCTGTAAAATATCGGCAAGTCGTGAATTATCCTGTGGATATAAAACCAAATCCAAATCAGAACTCACACGAATATAACTTTCTTTGGTCAGATATTGATAAGCATAAGAACCATAGACATAGACTTCACAGTTCAGTGCTAATAATCCTTCTGCAAAACTGCTTAGTGCCGCATCTTGGATTAAATGAGCAGCTTCTTTAAGCAAGGTGTGTAAGCTCAACGGTCGTGTGATTAACTGAATTTCATCAGCCTCCACGAAGCAAGCCACACGATATTTTTGCCCTTCGATTAAGCAATTGATCGCTAACTTAACTTGATCTGCATCGATATGCTCCTGCCGACAAATGGTCATAGGCACATGCTGTTGCAGTAATTGATACACTTTTTGTCTAGGAGGTTCAGGTAAGGAACTATCCAAAAACTGTAAGACTGCTTCGGGATGCAGATAAGCTAAGTCATGACGATCCATATGCTTCCTCCTTAACTATGTAGCACTTTCTCGATCACATGATTACACAACTGGCGACCTTGGCGTTGCTGGCCGACAACACGGCGCTGATCTGTCATGTAACTTTCGAGATGCTGTTGCTGATTTAAAAGGGCTTGGCTAATCCAGTCAGACTCTAAATCTGGCCAAATCGCATTGATGGCACCCATTTTGTAGAAATTTTCTACACCCGGAGCAAAGATGGCTGAACTTTGCGACAGGTCTTTCAATTTCTCTACAGGGATTTTGGTCACACGTGACATGGCATTTAAGTCCATCACTTTAACTTGTGAATCACTGAGTGCATAAACTTCATTGGCCATGAGTCCATAAGACAAGAATCCACCACTCACGGCTTGACCAAAGATGATGGCTAAATTGGCATGTCCACTACGGCGCAGCAAATCGACACAAGAGGCCAAATGCGCAAAAGTACGGTTTAAACACAACAGTTCATCTGCACGTGAAAGGTCTTGCCCTTGGGTATCCACAATAAACACCACGGGGGTTTTCTGCTGTAGCTGAATCAATTGCAAAATTTCACCCGCGAGTTCAATCGCAATTTCCTGATTGATGGGCGCAGCATTGATCGTCCCTAAAATTCGGACTGGGCCGGCTGCGGTTTCTGCATTGCCTTTAATCACATAACCATTAATCTGGTAGTCCAATTGCTTGGGAAATAATTGTTTTAAAAGTAATTCTGTATTCATCTGCTTATCCTTGCTTTAACAACGTGACTTCATGCGCAGAGAGCATTGGGATTTGTTCTGGCTGAGCGATGCCCATTTCATGCCAGATCTGCAATCCATCATTTTTGCCAAACCAGCGCTGTTGTTGCTGCTCAAGTTGTTGTTGCTGTTGCAGTAACTGTTCCAAATCCAAACTTACAGCAGCTTGATTCAATTGTGCTGAAATTGCATCACGAATCTCGGTCACGTCATCTTCAACCAAGACTTGCACATGGTTGAGTAAATATCGATGCTTACCGCCAGTTACACGCCAGACTAAAGCACGGTCTTTAGAGTCAAACTCTTCCACGCCTTTCACTGTTTCAATCACTTCTGGACCTGATAAGGCCAAACGCCCCTCTTCCGTCATAATAATGGTACTGCTTAAGCAAGCACTGATGCCCATACCACCAAACGCGCCACAAGTCCCGCCAATGACGGTAATAATAGGAATACCCGCATTTCGGACTTGCAACATGGCGCGCATAATTTCTGAAATGGCGATGAGACCTGCATTGGCTTCATGTAAACGCACGCCACCAGAATCCACGAAGAACACCACGGCATGCGATTGATCCTGAATGGCTTTATGCAACAACCCAACAATCTTTGCCCCGTGAATTTCACCCACTGCGCCACCCATGAATTGTCCCTCTTGGGCAATGATATGAATTGGCGTTTGACCGATAGATGCTGTACCAATAATCACACCATCATCGAAACTTCCTGGAATATCTAAAGCGGCTAGATGTGGACTGGCTTCGATTTCTGTCGGCTTAAGGATTTCTTTAAAGCTGTGCTCATCCACCACGGCTTGAATACGCGCACGTGCAGTTTTTTCATAAAAACTGTTTTTCAACATCACTAAATCCATGCTTTATTCCCCCTTAAACATAGAGACGGCTTGGCTTAGGCGTAAATTCACCACCGCTGGGGTCGCGCCCATATCATTTAACTGAAATTTCAACCCCGCCACAGCATGACGTTGTGCAAATTCATTCAAGACCGATTGCCATACGTGTTGGAAACCCACAGCTGAGGTCGTGACTTCCACTTGGCACACATTGGCTTGATCATGTTGAGACACCAGCACTTCTAAATTTCCAGAACCCACCACACCGCAAATGACCGGGGCTTTTTCAAGTGTCAAAGGTGCAGACTGTATTTCAAATTTTAACTTTTCCATGTAAATCACCAATTTCTGAAGCGACTTGGAGGACTGTATAAACCGCCCGACCATTTAACTAAATCTTTGACCGATTTTGCTGCGAGCAAATCACGGCTGACCTGTGTCGGGTCAATCCCTAAATCTTCTGGGCGTTGAATAATGCCGCGCTGGCGTAATTCTTCGACCTTGGCAGCATCACGTTTCATACCCACGGGGGTATAACCTGCGACACCACGAATGGCTTGTTCACGCTCTTCTGCTGTACGGCAGAGCAGTAAATTGGCAATCCCTTCTTCCGTGACAATATGCGTGACATCTTCACCATAAATCATGATGGGCGGCAGCTCACTTTCCATTTTCTCTTGAAGTTGCCATGCATCTAGCTCTTCAACAAAGACAGGATGCATATGTTCACGGTAGGTTTCGACAGTTTGCACCACCAACTTACGGCCTTTAATCAGCTTGCCATCGGTCGCTTCACGACCTGCCTTGGTATAGGCATAACTGGCATGACGGCGACCATGCGGATCGGAACCCATATTTGGCGCACCACCAAAACCTGAAATACGGTCGACCGTAGCGGTTGAACTGTTGCCTTGTAAATCAATCTGCAACGTCGAACCAATGAACAAGTCACAGGCATAGAGCCCAGCCGTTTGGCTAAAGGCACGGTTGGAACGCATGCTGCCATCACTACCGGTAAAGAATACATCTGGACGTTCTTTAATGTAGTCTTCCATCCCTACTTCCGAACCGAAGCTATGGACAGAATCGACAAAGCCACTTTCAATTGCTGGAATCAGGGTCGGATGCGGATTCAATGCCCAGTTGGTACAAATCTGCCCCTTTAGCCCTAAAGATTCGCCATAGGTTGGTAATAACAATTCAATGGCTGCGGTATCAAAACCAATCCCGTGATTCAAACGCTTAATTTGATATGGCGCATAGATCCCTTTAATGACCATCATCGCCATTAAAATTTGCACTTCAGTAATTTGTGCAGGATCACGGGTAAAAAGTGGTTCTATATAGTTGTGCTTGGGACTTTCGATATAGAAATCGACCCAATCCGCAGGCACATCGACACGTGGTAACTTATCGACAATTTCATTGACCTGTGCAATGACAATCCCACTCTTGAATGCAGTCGCTTCAACAATTGCAGGGGTATCTTCCGTATTGGCACCGGTATAAAGGTTACCTTCACGGTCTGCGGCATGCGCAGTAATCAAGCAAACATTTGGGGTCAGATCGATAAAGTAACGACCATACAACTCTAAATAGGTATGAATTGAACCAATACTGATTTTTTGCTGCTGAACCAACTGGGCTAAGCGCAAACTTTGTGGGCCTGCAAATGAAAAATCGACTTTAGAGGCAATGCCCTTTTCAAATACATCAATATGGCTTGGCAACGCCAAAACCGATTGCACGATGTGTAAGTCATTCACCTGATCTGGATTACATTGACTTAAGCATTTTGACAGGAAATCGGCTTGTTTCTGGTTATTGCCTTCTAAACAAACTCGGTCACCACTGGCAATGACAGTTTCTAAAAGTTCAATGACACGCGCATGTTCAACTTGTTTGCTAAAACCCTTTTGTTGTGCAAGATCTAGCTTCGCCTGTCTGCGTGTGCGCTGCTTATCCCATAAGCGCTTCTTAACCATTTGGTTCATGTTGACACCTTTATGCGTTGATTAACCGAAAATGGCATTGATCGTGAGGAAAAATACCGATGGAGCAAGCAAACACCCCAAACCTGTATAGAATGTTGCAACTAAGGCACCATAAGGCACTAGGCGTACATCTGTACCCGCTAAACCTGCTGCTGTACCACTGGTTGTGCCCGCCAAACCACCAAATACCATGGCAGAACGCGGACTTTTTAAATACATGAATTTCGCGAATATTGGTGTTCCAACCATAAAGAACACTGATTTGATAAGACCAATTGCAATTGATAAAGCAATCACTTCTGAGCTTGCACCCACCGCTGTGCCAGTTACCGGACCTACGATATAAGTCATTGCACCAGCTCCAATTGTGGTCATAGATGCTGGATCTTTATAGCCCATGAACCAAGCTACCATGGCACCAATCACAAAGGGAATCACACAACCCAACATCAATGCGATCATGCCGACTTTGCCCGCTTTCTTCACTTCTTTAACATCAACTTCAAATGCGGTAGATGCAATCGCCAAGTCACGCAACATGGCGCCACCAAGCAAGGCAAATCCACCAAAAATTGCGATGTCTGAAATACCTTTTTCGCCTTGGGTATACACCCCTGCAAAGTACGCCAAGACTAAGCCCATGGTGATGGCAATGGCTGAACTTTGAAGTTTGCCTTTGGTGAAATATTTAGAAAGGAGATGCGAGACATACATCATCAACCCTGTTACCGCCAACGCTGTAACCAGCGCGTTTTTCGTCAATACTGTGACTATTTCTTCCATTACGTTTCTTCCTTGTAACCCGACCAACCGTTTTTATTCTGTATCCATGCCTGACTGGCTGTTAGACCGCTTTTTCTGCTGTTTCAGTTGGCCATTCATAGGTTGCATAATCACCGCTAGATTTGTTTAACCAGCGAATGACTAAAACCGTACCAATGAGTGAAGCGACAGAGACAATCAGTCCCAACATGCCACCAGATAAAGCGGCAACCACGTTCTGTCCTGCGGACATGGCAACCACAATCGGAATGTACATACCTGACCAATACAACACACCGAATTGAGTGACTTGTGGTAGGTGTCCACGTTTAGCTAAAAGCTCCTTTGAAATAATGAGTAAAATCATGGCAATTGCTACACCACCAACATTGGCTTTAACACCGAGTGCCATACCTAGAATGTTGCCTAGATAAACACCGAGTAGATGGCAGACTGCCAGTATGGCTGTTCCGTAAATAATCATCGCTGAATCCTCCCTGGATCATGCTGTCTGTGCTTCTAATAATTTGATATAGTTATAGCCTATCTGTATTCAGTGTACAATACTTTGTACTCAAATAAACATATATTGTATACAATTTTATTTGGTGGTGTATGAATTCAATTGCGGAACTCCCTCTTTCTATTCAAATTAGTAAAAAATTAGAGGACGATATTATTTATGGTTTCTACTTACCGGGAACCAAACTGGATGAACAGGAGTTATGTGATCGTTATGGCGCTTCACGTACCCCAATTCGTGAGGCACTCAAGCTATTGGCCGCAGAAGGTTTAGTCGAAATTCGCCCGCGTCGTGGGGCGATTATTCCAACCATTAACCCACTGACGTTATGTGAAATGTTTGAAGTGATGGCTGAATTAGAAGCTATGTGTGGCAGACTGGCCGCTCGACGTATTCAGCTGGAAGAAAAACAAGAATTACAGCGTTTACATCAACTGTGTCAGGATTATTTAAATCAGAATGACTCAGAAAATTACTACGAAGCGAATCGTTTATTTCACTTCGCGATCTATCATGCCAGTCATAATTCCTTTTTAATTAAGCAAGCCTGTACCTTGCATAAACGCCTGCATCCGTATCGTCGTTTGCAACTTCGCGTTAACAACCGTATGAATAATTCTTTTTCAGAGCATAATGCGATTCTAGAAGCCATTTTTGCTGGCGATGAACAGCAAGCAGAAGCCCTACTCAAAGCGCATGTGGTGATTCAAGGGCAGAAATTTACCGACTTTATTTCCACCATTGAAAACCTTCAGCCTAAATCTTGATGGATTTGAGCACTCGGGCATCTTCGGATGTCCCAGAGCTGCCTTTATCTGATGTATTCTCAGGGTTCGTATTGAAATGTTTGAATTTTCGTATGATTTTTTGGTCTTTTAATCTAGCTGGCAGCCACACCCAATACTGCCCCGTTTATACGCCTGCTGTAATGCATAAGATGCATCTATAACCGATTGAAGCTTTACAGCGAACAAGGCAACTCGCCGCAAAAAGTTGAACAAAGCCTTGAAAGCACAAGAGAAGTTAACACAACTGTGCCGTTATCTTAACGTCTCTAAGCCCTGAACAGCTAAATGACAATAAAAAGGATAAGGCCTGCTAGGAAACCGTCGTGATTTTCGGATGATTGAGTTCGGCAAAGTTCTGGATTTTTTCAATGTCTTTCTGAATTGAACTCGAAACCACATTCGGTAAAACCTGATTCACTTTCACGAAGATTTTTTCAGGATAGCCGACCTGATAGTACAACTTGTCATTTTGTAAAAACTGATACAGCTCTGCGGCAACAAATTCAGGACTGTCCATTTTCACGCCCAATTTGGCATTCATTTCAACCACGACTGGACTGTTCATCGCAGTATTGGTTGCACGGGGTGAAAAATATTTAAACTGAATCTGCGAATTTGAATATTCACGCGACAAAGCTTCAGTCGCCCCGCGCAGTGCAAATTTGCTGGCGCAGTAACTCACATAACCCGGATACCCAATACTGCCAAAAGTCGATCCCATATTCACAATCTGGCTTGGGGCAGTGGCTGACATCAATGGAATAATTTTTTGAATTAATTCGAGTGGATAGACCACATTGATCAGCATCATTTGCTCAATGGCTTCGGCAGATTGATGACTGAACAAAGAAAAATCATTCACCCCAGCATTGTTAATATAATAATTAATGCGAATATTGCGCTGTTTGAGGGTCTGAATAAACTGTGCTCGGCTACTAGGTTCACTCAGATCACAACAAATCGCTTGTAACTTTAACTGTGGGTACTTCGCGGCAAGTTCAGTTTGCATACGCGTCAAGGATTCCTGATTACGCGCAACTAAAACCACATTGATGTGATGCTGACATAAATTTTCAACAATGGCTTTACCAATACCACCCGTTGCCCCGACAATCACTGCTGTTAAATTTGACATGGCTCTGCCCTCAATATTGTTTGAATAATTGACATTTAAAAGGATTCATTCAGCCCTAAACCCATACTGATATAGAGTTTACGGTGCTCAAGTGGAACTAAAATTTCACGTCGTCCATGCATAAAGCGCTTGTTATCAATAATGGCTATATCACCATCTTGCCACTGGATTTCCTGTGTATAGCGCTCACAAAGTTCAGCCAGATCGGCAATCAATGGTTCACTCATCACACTGCCATCTGCAAAGGTAAATTTAGGTTTTTGATAGTTATAAGAAGGTCCCAAAATAGTATTGGCAAATGCTGGAACACCCTTCAAATTGTCTAGGCGAATCATGTTCATTTGCAGATGGTATTCGACTCCGCCTTCTTGTGCAGGACTGATCGCCTGACCGGGGATCATTTGAATAAACTGGTTTAAGTCTTCCCATGTTACGGTTTCAGCTTGTTCAATATTCAATGCTGTCGCCACATATTTCTGCCAAATCTGTTTGGGTAAATAGCGACTAATGGTCATTGGGGCCGCGAACTTCTGCTTCAGTGATTCAGACATGTTGTTCCAGACTTCATGCCCATCACAGACGGTTGTTTGCGAGCCTTGAGAGGCACTGACTTCACTAAAAAAAGCAATAATATCGGGTGGTAACGGCGTGGTTCCATTTTCGATATGCAGACCGACTGCCTGTGTACCAGCATCGACTTTTTGCGATTGCTGGGTAATATTTTCACGCGCAGGATCATAGGTCAGTTTTTGACACAAAGCCGTCATCAGCTGACTAAAGCTATGCACATCATACTGTTGTTGTCTGAGTAGAATCCAACCTTGCTCACGCAAGGTCTGCTTGATTTCAGCATGTGTCGACTGCTGATAACTTTGACTTGTTTTAATATCAAACATCGATTGTTCAATTTTCATATGTACTACTCACTATTTCGCATGGTCTTGGCTGAGCCGCTACATCCAACACTTCAGTTATCTGGCTAATATCTACGGGTCAGATTAATTGAAGCTTAATTCAGCGTTAAAACATGACCAAATTGCTTTTTAATTTCATTGCGTCTGAGTTTGCCGTTATCTGTAAGCATCTGATTGGTCATTGAAAAGGGTTCAATCGCTCTGCACCACTGTTTAATTTGAGCGTAGTCAGGCATACGATGATTGGCTTTCTCTATTGCCTGCGCTAACATGCTGTCACTGATTTCAGCGCGGGCATAAATTACTGCCGATAAATATGGTTGTGCTTCACCAAAAATGGCAATTTGATTAATTTCAGGCTCGCTGGCGCCATTGGATTCCACCCATTCAGGGGAGATATTGCGCCCAAAACTACTGACAATAATTTGCTTAATCCGCCCGGTAATAAATAAAAAACCATCTTCGTCAAAAAAGCCTGCATCACCTGTATGAATTAACGGATCAACGACCGCTTCATTCAAATAACCCTGCATGGCATTACCACGTACCACCACTTCACCATTGGCGGCAATTTGCACATCCACGTGTGGTAAAGGTTTACCTACACTCCCGATTTTGATGGCTTCGGGTAAATTCAGACTGACCACCGAAGCACATTCGGACAAGCCATAGCCTTCATAAACAGGCAGTCCCAGTTGTTCAGATTGCCTTAATAAATCCGGCGAGACCTTACCACCACCCACAGCAATAAATTTCAGTGTTTTCAAGGTAGTCGTGCCAGATGAATGAATATATTCCACAATGGCTTTAAGCATCTGTGGCAGTAAAATCACACTTTCAATCTGAGAGTGTTGCACCGTCTGGGCAAAGCGCTCGACATTAAACTCATGATTCGAGATGAGTCCAAACGCCCTCACATTACCGACAACAATGGAGCGTCCCATGTTTAATGCCACATAAATCCCTGCAATATTTTCCAGTAAGGTGGCAAACGGAATTAGGCATAAATGTCGCCCCAAATGACTCGATGCTAAAGCCGAACTCAGGGACTCAGTAATAGATTGAATCGTTTCCTCAGCCAGACAGACTCCTTTGGGCGTACCCGTACTGCCAGAGGTATAAGTAATTTTTGCAGGCGCGATTTGTGCGCTATGTTCAACCACATTGTTTTTTAATTGAACAAAACTTCCATCCACCACATCTGCCTGAATCACATTCACAATCTGCTGTTGTTCCTGCAATGACTTCAGCCAAGCAACATTGGAGAAAATGCTGGCTTGATTATCATGCGTAAATCGCTGCGCCATAAAAATGCTATCAATCTGACTGTCTTGAATGAGGTGTAATGTTTGTTGTGCCGTAAAAAATAAGGGAATGGGTATCACCGTAATTCCCAATTTTGTTGCGCCCAGATCAACGCAAACCCAGTCAATACTGTTCATGCCCCAAATCGCGAGCTTTTTGGTGTTTAGACGCAATAACTCCTGCGCTAACTGCGCAATCGTTTGATTCAGTTCCGCATAACTCAGGACAGTAGCATCGCTAACTATCGCTTCGCGTTCAGGTGTCAATCTTGCCTGCTGTGCGATTGCATCAAAAAGCTTATTCATCTGCTTAGCCCACCTGTTTTACTGAACATTTTTGCTTAAACGTAAAGTGCGGTAGCGTAGCTGCCAAAGCATCTGCCACGTTAATGGCTAAAACCAAAGGTTTCTGCTGGTAATAATTCCCCCACTGCTTTTTCGCTTCCCCCAATACGTCTGGGTCGGCTTTTTCCAAGACTTGAAAATGCAGCCCCATTTGCTGAAGCACATAACGTACCGCGATTGTGCCTGTACACACCGCCCATTCCACTTCTTCAAGGGTTAAATAGAACACCAAAAATGCCACGATCATTTTGGCGTATTCCATGTTTTGCGATGCCAGATTCCCAATTTCCACAATCTTGTTTCGTGCTACATCTTGCTGGGTTATTTTTTTTAAGGTCTGTTCAATCGGTTGCTCAAGGTATTGTTCCAAAAAAGCTTGATGCGATTGTAGCTGTTCAATGCCAATTGCCACCTGAGTTTGCTGGTTCGCTGTGCCAACAAATAACGTCGAGGAGAAATGCGACAATGTAGCTTTGTGCATTTCGCGATATTTTAAACTGATATATTCCTCAACCTGCTGCCGTTCCGGCTCGCGTGAACAAACATCATGTACCGTGAGCTGCATATTCTTTTTCAGTGACACAAGCTCATAGGTTTTTTTAGTCTGTTGAGCCAATAAATCTTCAGGTTTTAAAGCATAGTTTTTATAGATTGGATGATTTATAAAATAATTTAGACTATTAAATTCAGTCGTAAAATTTTTCCCAAAGATGAATGTCGTCATAGTCATCTCGCCATAAATAGATTAGTTAAAAAATAAGTTTTGAAACTTAAAAATTACTTAAATTATTTATGACAATTACATTACACCATGCTGCATTCAATTATTTTAATAATTTAAAATCAATAGATTAAATAGTAAATAACAGATTCTAAAGCTTAAGCACAGTTACAATAATATGACTTAAATACGAGGCACAACCGGCGTATTGAAAACTATTATCTTTCGTATTTTAAATACATCTAATATATCGCTTTAAAAATACGTTTGCATAAGCAGACTAGGAATGATGGCTGCAATAAAAAACAGTTAAAATAGTGATTAATTATAAAAATATATAAGGTTTTAAATATGAAGTCATGGTGCTGTAGCCTGTTTAGCCATTGAACTGAACTAGGGCATATTTGTCTGCTGCAATTTGTGATTGATCTTATAAAGAACCCAAACACGAGCAATCCATTACTGCCCCAGCAATAATGGATCATCTCTGTTTCAGCTTAAACGCGACTTAAAGCCGATGCTAAATCGCCAGTACCATCCAGTGCAGAGACTTGCCCTGCCAATGGCTGACTAAACTGAATTCGTTTAATTTTAGCCGCACGTTCTTCAGAAAAAACGGGAATTTGGCTCATGGCGAATTCAGACAGTGCCGTAATGGTCAATGAAGGATTCACCCCTAAGTTACCAGGCACAATAGAACCGTCGATAACCCGCAAATTCTTATAACCAAAAACTTCACCGGTAAAATCCACGACTCCATTCGTGCTGTCACTGCCCATGGGTACACCACTCATAATATGCGCTGTGGTTGGTGTACCGAGTAAAATCTCCGTCAATGCCGAGCCAGGTTCTCCACCCAATTTTTCTGCGATCATTTTCGTGGCTTTTTCCGCAGCAGGAAAGGAGACTGTCAGTGGTGTATCCTCGGGTTTTTGTACCGCAGTAATACTGTTTTTAAACAGTCGATACCACTTACGACGCCATTCCAAATGAATGAATGCCTCTGACTTTTGCATTACCAACAAAATGATTGAGTTTTTGGCTTTGCCCTTATAACGCAACACTTTATAGGTTTTCCATGGATGCATGAGCGTATTCAACAAAAACTTCATAAAGCGGATCACACCCTGTCCTGTCACCATTGGCACATAGGGAATATAAATCCATGAAGCATCTGCACCTTCGGGGAAGCGAGTCACTTCAATATTGGTATCCGCATCGACCGAAATAAATGAACTGATTGCGACCCCATCGTCCAGTCTTTCGCGCGTGTTATTGGCTGTCGTGAGCGTTTCGGAGTTTGTCCGAATCTCCTGTCCGAGTAATGATGAGATTTTAGGCAAGGTTTTGTATTGATCCCGCATTTTCAACAGCATAGGAACTGTACCCATCACGCCTGCCGATAATACGATGCCACGACTACGTAAGCTGTACTGGCGAACATTTTTGCCAAGGGTTTCTTTCACAAGAATCTCATAGCCCTCACTGCCATCTGCACTGAGCGGAGTAATTTTAATGACTTCTGAACTTGGGCGAATTTCCACCCCATTTCGTTCTGCGAAATACAGATAGTTTTTCATGAGGGTATTTTTGGCATTTTTGCGGCAACCCAACATGCAAGCACCACAATACATACACGTTTTACGCTCTGGCCCATCACCATTGAAATAAGGGTCTGAAAAAGCTTTCCCTTGTTGTCCATCTGCTTGTGGGAAAAATACCCCTGTCGTTACCGTTTTAAAGGAATTGGCGTAGCCCATTTCACCCGCCACTGCTTTTAAGGTCTCGTCTGCCACATTGGTATAGGTATTGGTAGCCGTACCCAACATACGCTGTGCCAAACCATAAAATGGCTTGAGGGTTTCTTTCCAGTCCTTACGAATTTTAGTCCAAGCCTCGGACTCAAACACGGCATCAGCTGGGATCAAATGTACATTGGCATAAATTTGCGAACCACCCCCTACGCCTACGCCATGCAGAATGGTGGTTTTACTGGTGAAGGTAAATTGCATGGTGCCTTTGAATCCCAATTCAGGTAACCACAAATAATTTTTGGTATCTAAATTCGTGGTCGGAAAATCCTGATCTTCACGGCGCAAGCCTTTTTCAAGAATTAAAACCTTATAGCCTTTTTCGCTTAAACGTAAGGCACTCACCGATCCACCAAAACCTGAACCAATCACAATTTGATCATAATCAAAATGTTTATTGTCCATACTATTACTCCTTTAATAGTTGTTATTTGTCCCTGTGTAGCAAGACTGCTGCTTAAGCCTCAAAGCAACCTGTTTGAGGCGCTACAGTTCTCTTCAAGTTTAACAATCTGACGATTAAGATTTTAACCGGATTAAAAAATTCAATACCCATGTCGCGAACTTGCCATATGGCGGTGCCAAGAATTTCAAGCTGGAAAAACCGGCCTGATAAAATACTGGGCGCATTTTAGAGAACGTTAAAAAACCTTCATAACCATGATAATGCCCCATGCCACTCGCCCCCACGCCACCAAAAGGCAAATCGTGCTGCCCGACATGGAATAAAGCATCATTCACAGATACCCCACCCGACATAACACGATTGATATAGTACTCAACCAAAGTTTTGTTATGGCTAAATGGATAAAATGCCAATGGTCGATCACGCTGCACGATATAGTCCACCACTTGTTCAGGCGTTTGATAGGTTTTCACCATCAAAATCGGACCAAAGGTTTCCCGCGTATCAATTTCCATCTGATCATGACTATCTAAAACCAACGTCAGCGGAATTTTCCGTGAAGCAGCATCAGGCTCTTGCTGATTTAGGTTAATCAGCTCGGCCCCTTTTGCTTCAGCATCTGCCAAACTTTGAATTAAGCGATGATAGGCACGATCATCAATAACTGACGTATAGTCTTTACTATGAATATCAGGCACATGTGCTTGAACCCAAGCTGTCGCTGCTTGAATAAAGGCTTGCAACTTCGACTCATGTACAAATAAATAATCGACATTGGTACAAATTTGACCCGCATTAAACTGTTTCACAAACATAATCCGTTCCACAGCTTTTTCTATAGGATAGTCAGGGTCGATGACCGCAGGTGATTTCCCGCCCAACTCCAAAGTTACTGGCGTTAAATTCTGCGCAGCGGCTGCCATCACTTTACGCCCCGTCGCACCAGAACCTGTAAACATTAAATGATCAAATGGAATTTTTGAGAAGGCAATTCCAACCTCACCAGTTTCATCAAAAATCTGTAATTTTTCAGGCTTGAAATATTTCGGGATAATTTCAATCAACAGTTTTGCCAAATGACGTGAATTCTCAGAAAGCTTCACCATAGCCCTATTACCCGCAGCAAATACGGCGGAAAGCTGAGAAAACATCAGATTAACCGGAAAATTCCACGGCACAATAATGCCGACTACGCCCAAAGGTTGCGGGATCACAAGGTTTTTTGCACCAAAATACATACTATGATCCACTTTACGTTTCTGTACTTTGGTCCATTGTTTTAAATGCTTAATACTACTGTTAATGTCATCTGTAGCAATAATAATTTCCGCCAATAGGGTTTCATGCCGTGAACGATTACCATAATCACGATTCAATGCTTCAATAATTGCTTCACGATGATTATTAATCATGGCTTTTAAATTGAGTAAATGCTGCTTTCTTTCCGCATTGTTTTCTATACCATGTTGTCGGAAGCTGCTTTGTTGTAACTGAAAGCAGTCATATAATGTCTGTTCAATAACTGTTTGCTCGATATGAGACTGAACTGTAAGTTGCATAGACTTTCCTTATAACGGCTATGAAGGTGACTAAATCGCTCTTTTGTGCCTAAATGGACTGAATCTCTCACATTACTTTATCAAATCACTTGAAGATCGCTTGATAATTTAAGACAATAAATTGATATTTTAGGACAACTGGAACATTACTATGGCAAGTTATATTCGTGCAGCCAGTCTTGGCGGATTTGAAAAACTCGTACGTAGTTATGATGTTAATCCTATAGACATTTTAAAACAGGTCGGCATATTGCCCTCATTACTTCGAGACCCTGACTCATTTATTCCTTATGAGCATTATTTAACTTTATTAGAAATCGCGGCTTTACGCTGCCATGATGATTGCTTCGGGGTAAAACTTGGCGCATTACAAAATATTAGCACCATTGGCTTGATTGGTGTCTATATGTCCCGACAACCAACCATTTTAGAAGCATTAATCGCTGCTCAAAAGTATGTTTATCTTCATGCAGATGGTATCGTCTTTCAAGTCACCGAATTTAATGAGCAACTGTGTAAACTCACTTTCGTACGCTTAAGTGAATATAATATGGAAGTTCCTCAAAAGTCCCAATTAAGCATTTCGCTTATTTCCAATATTCTAAAAGACTTAATTGGTTCCGCTTGGCATGCCGAAAAAATACAACTGAAACAAAATAAGCCGAAAAGCAATACTCAAATTTTTAAAAAACTTTTTGATTGTAAGGTTGAATTTAATGCAGAAGATGATGCGCTCTATTTCCCTTCTTCCTTTTTAAACCATAAACCCTATTTATTTAATGAAGCCTTTGTAAACCAATTAATTGTTCAACAACTCGAAACACAAACTAGTGCTAAAGCCAGTGATAATACAACGCTCATTGAAAGCTCTGTTCGCATGCTGCTAGCTACTGGTGACTGTAGTATTGAACAAATTGCATTGTGTGTGGGGATGCACCCGAAAAAATTGCAACGCATTTTAAAAATGTATGGAACGACCTATCGGGACTTGCTTGAGGATGTCCGTAAAAAAGAAGCGATCCGAATGCTCGAATCAGGTAATGTTAGTCTGACCGACCTCGCCTTACAACTGGGTTATGCCGAACTGTCAATTTTTAGTCGTAATTTTAAGCATTGGTTTGGCATGAGTCCTTCAGAATGGCGTGAAAAACATAAACAGGCATTGGCGCATTAATGGCTTGCTTGCTCATCCCTGATTTACTGCATGGCAAAGCACTACGATTGGTTTCATTTTAAATGCTGCTTGATGAATCCGCATGCCTGAATCGACATGAAATAAATAAAATAAACAATATAAAACAATAAATTAAAACACTCCATCCAACCCAAAAATTAATATACAAACTTATAATATATAGAGTAAAAAGTGTGCTAATTTAAAGCTATAAAGTCATAAAAAAAGTAGGTAAATCATCATGCGTTATACTGAAATTACCCAAGAAATTTCTGCCAATATTAAAACTATGCGGGAACAATCACCCGATCTGATTAAAAGCTTTAATGCCCTGTCTCAAGTTGCCATGAAAGACGGTATTTTGGATGCCAAAACCAAAGAGCTGATTGCCCTAGCCATTGGCGTTGCCAACCGTTGTGATGGCTGTATTGGTTTTCATGTGCGCACCTTGGTCAAAATGGGCATGAGTTTTGAAGAGCTGAATGAAGTATTGGGCATTGCCGTCTATATGGGCGGTGGACCATCGTTAATGTATGCTGCGAATGCAGTTTCGGCTTTTAAAGAATTTACCCAAACCGAATAGCTCTATGCAACCATTAAATAATCCATGGGATGAATGCTACGCACAACAAGACCATCTATATGGTCAGGATGCAAATGCGTTTATCCAACAGATTGCCAAGAAAATAGCAGTTTCAGGTAAAACTTTGGGGCTGGCAGAAGGTGAAGGTCGAAATCTGCTGTTTCTGGCCAAGCAAGCACAGTTACAGCATCGCTCTTTCAATGCTGAACTCTGGGACTATTCACAAGTGGCCTTAGATAAAGCACAGCGTTATGCCGCTGAAAAAGACATTCACCTGCTAACGCGCCACATCGACTTAAGCCAAGCCACGTGGCAGCCAAATACCTATGACAACATCATCTGTGTATTTGGGCATTTTGACCCCAATACCCGACAACACGTACTCAAGGGCGTGCGTGAAAGCTTAAAACATGACGGTTATTTCATCGGTGAGGTTTACTCAACTGCACAACTGGCCTATCACACTGGAGGACCACCGAGCATAGACATGCTTTATGACCCTATTCAATTTCTTCAATATTTTAAAAACGATCATTTGATGCACTTCTTTGTCGGTGAAGTTGAGCGTTTTGAAGGTCAATTGCATCATGGGCTTTCGCATGTGATGCAATTTGCAATACAAATAAATAAGTCGGCAGAATAAAACACAGCAGTAACCTAGCAACTTTTTAGAGGACTATGTTACTGCTTTAAATGGGTTAAAGCGGATGAACAACTGTTCAGTACAACGATCGGGGTAACTCGCTTAAGCCAGTGCTTTTAGCAGCATAGACAAAGCAACCACAATCACTGTCACAGCAAAAATCTTTTGAATGACATTTGATGGAATTAAATGGGTTGCTTTACGCCCAATCAGCATCCCCGCTATACAAGCAAGTACAAAGGTGGCTGAAATACTGATGGGATATTGAAACCCATCTAAAACATGAATAGAGATACTTACGCCGCCAATTAAAAAAATAATCATCAGCGAGGTTGCCACAATACTGTTCATGTCGAGGTCAGTTGCTTTACGTAAAGCAGGTACAATCACAAAACCGCCACCCACTCCCAGCAAACCGGTTAATAAGCCTGCCACCACACCAATCAAGCCTAACACTGACGCTGTTTTCACATTCCAGATTAAACGCCCTGTGGATTTATTGACTTTACAAGGTGGATTGTCCAAATCATTGACTTTATTAAAAAAGACCCGATAGGCCACCACCAGCATGACCAAGCTAAAAGCGATACTGAGCCAAACCGGTGAAACCACATTGGACAGCTGTACCCCATAGCGTGCCGAAGGAATACTAATCACGGCAATCCAAATGGCTGCACGATAACGGACAATTTTTTTGATTAAACCCTGAATGCTTCCCACAAATGCCGACAAGGTGACAGCCAATAAACCAACTGGTGCAGCCTGTGCTACGCTCCAGCCTTGGCTCGCCATTAATGCCGGCACCGCAAGAATGCCACCGCCTGCCCCTGTTAATCCGAGCAAACAGCCTATTGCCAAGCCTTCTAACACTAACAACCACATGGTGAGTACCTCTTAAACAGAATGGCGGATTATTTTTGAAGATAAATAATCCCTCTCCCACCTGTACGCATACAGGTAGGTTATTGTCTTGAAAGGAATTAAGTAAAAACTAGCGTTTGGGTTTGACTAACCACTCATGCCCTTTGAGCATGCCATCCCAGTACATTGGAGGTAAAATTTGCTCTTTGAGTAGCCAGGCCAGTCGGGTTGGTTTTTCGCCATCTAACAGCCATTTCGGGAAACTTGGCAGCAACTTGCCGCCATAACCAAACTCGGCCAGAACAATTTTGCCGCGCTCTACGGTTAATGGGCAGGAACCATAACCATCGTATTGCGCAAAGTTGCTGCCACCTTGCAAATATTCGAGTACATTGACCGCCACAATCGGTGCTTGTTTACGTGCCGCTGCTGCCGTCTTGGCATTCGGTGCATTCATCACATCCCCTAAAGCAAAAATATGCGGGTATTGCGTATGCTGTAAGGTGTTTTGATCGACACTGACCCAACCTGCTTGATCGACCAAATTGCTGGCTCGAATAAAATCCGGTGCCTGTTGCGGTGGAACCACATGCATCATGTCAAAATCTGTTTCGACAATACTGCTGTTTTCCCCTTCCGTGTGTTTGAACCATGCCCGTTTACGTTGCCCATCTACCTTCACTAACTGGTGATTGAAATGTAAATTTGCGGCATAGCGATTAACGTATTCCATTAACGCAGGTACATAGGCCGCTACGCCAAACAGCACGGCACCTGTGTTGTAAAAATCAATCTGGATATTGTTGAGCACCCCTTGTTTTTGCCAATGATCCGCAGACAAATACATGGCTTTTTGTGGTGCTCCGGCACATTTAATCGGCATCGGTGGCTGGGTAAATACGGCTTTACCCTGTTTTAACTCACGCACCAACTGCCAGGTATACGGTGCCAAGTCATAACGGTAATTGGAGGTGACACCATTTTTTCCTAAGGTTTCGACCAGCCCTTCAATACCATGCCAATTCAGTTTAATCCCCGGACAAACCACTAAGGCTTCGTAGTTAAGCGGCTTACAACCCTCGAGCAGCACTTGTTTATTGTCAGGGTCGAAAGCCGCAACAGCCGCCTTAATCCATTGCACCTGCTTTGGAATTAAACTCGCCATTGTGCGTACCGTTTTTTCAGGCTTGAAGATTCCACCGCCAACCATAGTCCAACCCGGCTGATAATAATGAATTTCCGCAGGATCAATAATGGCAATATCCAAATTTGGTTGGCGAGACAGCAGACTTGATGCCACAGAAATGCCGGCTGCACCACCACCCACAATCACCACCGTGAATTTAGGAATATTTTCTTGGTTATGACTGTGTTGTTGCAAAATTCGTGGCACTACTCCTTGTAGGTCATAGCCCAATGTTTTAGCCGTCAGCAGCATTTGCTCAAGTGTTTGATTGGCCACTTGGGACAAGGCCCACAAAGTCATGGAGCGTGTACCTGAGCGGCAATAGGCCAATAAAGGTTTTTGCGCCTGTGTGTACAGTTGCTTAAATTCTTCGGCCTGTGCATCGGTTACTTTGCCGCTCACGACAGGCAAATACTGGATTTGAATGCCATAAGGCTGTAAAGCCTGCTCAATTTCAATCACATTCGGCTGATCAGCCCCTTCACCATCAGGACGGTTACAAAAAATGGTCTTGATGCCGCGGCTGGCAATCTGTTCAATATCTGGTACCGTAATTTGGTCAGCAACCCAGAATTCGGCATTCACTTGTTTTAATTGCATGTTGCTCTCCTTTACTGACCACATGCTTTATTGGCAGGTAAAGCAATATCGATTTTTTTTGGATAAGGTAAGTTCAAGTTTTGCATAATCTCCACAAACTCTGCCTTGGTGCGCCCTGCGCCTAAACGTGAATTATGTAAACGCTCTTGCTCAACAGTTGAGGCTAAACGACCTTTATAGTCATGCCCTGGATACACCACGGTTTCATCAGGCAAGGAAAAGATCTGTTGATGAATACTGTCATACAAGGTTTCAGCATTACCTTCCTGAAAGTCAGTACGACCACAGCCATCAATTAATAATGCGTCCCCAGTAAAAACCATACCTTCGGCCACATAACTGGTACAGGCATTGGTATGCCCTGGGGTATAGCGTGCTTCTATGGTAATTTCACCAATGCGAATGGCACTACCATCCGAGATAAAAATATCGCCACAACTGACCCCTGAATTACGATGCAAAACGGTTTTACAGCCAAACTTTTCACGTAATACATTTGCTGCGGTCACATGGTCAGCATGTACGTGGGTATCGAGGCTATACACCAGTTTTAAATCATGGGATTGTAAAAACTGGCTATAAACGTCAATTTCAGATGCCACAGGATCGATTAACACCGCTTCCCGAGTGTGCTCTGAAGCCAAGAGATAGGTATACGTTGAGCTTTCTACTTCAAAAAATTGATGAAAAATCATGTCGGCATATCCTGAATAATGCATTTCTTTATTCTTAATTTGCAAACTCAATGCCAACTTTTATCTTATTTAATTATATTAATAAAAAACAATATATTATAAATAGATTTATGATTACAAATCACAAATCATGTTTCACATTTGTTTCATATCATGTTTCAATTAGAACCATATGAATCATCAAGTGAAACAATATAGCTATGCTTACCTTTGCCCACCAAGCGCAGCTTGAATTGTTTTTAGAACAAATACAGTTGCTTATAGATGATTGCTTCTTAATCATTCGAGACAATCAAACTGCTCAAATTATCTATACCTATAGCCAAACAAAATACAAAACCACCCTGAATGCATTAAAAACCTTAGTACAACAACATCCGCTAGAAGCAGCAAGCCTTGAACTGTCAGAGCTAGCATTAGAATATGTACTGACATATAAAAAAATCCGTGTTCAAGATCAAGAATTTGCAGGCGAGATTTATCTCTTTCAACCGATGACAGGCCAGCGCAAACATAGCATCGTGGCAAAGCAAAAACCCTCGCTACAAGACACCTTTCATAGTCATTCAAGTGCCATGCAACATATGTTTTCGATTATTGAACGGGTTGCGATTACTGAGTTTCCGGTTTTAGTTCGCGGTGAATCGGGAAGCGGCAAAGAATTGGTGGCACACGCCATTCATGCGCAGAGTCAAAGAAGCCAACACCCGTTTATTGCGATTAACTGCGCGGCCTTAAATGCTAGCTTATTAGAAAGTGAATTGTTCGGGCATGTTAAAGGGGCTTTCACAGGGGCCATTCGGGAACATAAAGGTGTATTTGAACGTGCCGCAGGGGGCACGCTGTTTTTAGATGAAATTGCTGAAATTCCACTAGAACTGCAAGCCAAATTACTGCGCGTACTGGAAATGGGCGAATTCACGCCTTTAGGCGGAGAAAAGTCGATTAAATCCAATGTGCGGATTATTGCAGCAACGCATCGTGCGTTACGGGAAGAAGCCAAACATGGGCGTTTCCGACAAGACTTATTGTATCGATTACGCGTGATTCCAATATTTGTTCCACCACTGCGTGAGCGGAAAGAAGATATTCCGACCATTGCACAATATCTGCTGCATGAGCATCGAACTGCAATGCAAAATCCAGTTTTGTCCGATGCCGCAATGACAGCCCTGATGCAATATGACTGGCCTGGTAATGTCCGAGAGCTGAAAAATACCCTGCTCTATGCGCTTGCCATGGCGCATGGCCGATCTGTAATCGACATCACAGATTTACCTGATGAGATTGTGCATGCCGAACCAGAATCGGAAAATCCACGTCAAGCTGAGCAGAGTTTTACTGTGGCTGTTCCGCTAAAAATCGATGCCTATACCTTACAGCACACCTTAAACAAATATCAGCATGATTTGGCACTGACAGCACAGGCGCTTGGCATCAGTCGGACCAGTTTATGGCGATATCGCAAAAAATTTGGTCTTTAACCGCTAGGATTCACTGAACATGGTGTGAGCAAACACCGTTTGTACGGTCAGGTTCGGCTGATAACTTGTAGCTCTTCGATTAATTTGAAAAATACAATCGTAGACGCTCCGTGAACCCTTGCTCAGACTTGTTGAGCAACATACGGCTATCACGCTGAGCCAATTCCTGCATATACGCCAGCCAAACTTGTCGTTGCGATAGGCTTGAACCACGAACAGGACCTAAATAATGGGTCTTGACCCTGCCGACTCCACAAAATTTTAAGGTGGTGTCTTTAAGCTGTCGTGTACTGGGTTCGCCAAAATACCATTTATAAGTCCAACCCGCCTGATCCAGCGTCGTGATAATTCTGGCACTTTTATGTTTTAAATGCCCGCGAATACGGTTGCTTTTTCCGACATAACTAAATGCTTGGCGAGGTAAAAATACGCGATCTATAAACCCTTTACTGACTGCAGGTAAGCCACCCCACCAAACGGGAAAAATCCACACCAGATGATCGGCAACTTTAATTTTCTCCCAAGCAGCCTGTAAATCTGGTTCCAGCGGCATGCGTTGTTCATAGCCATATTTCAAATTGGGTTCAAAATTCAATTTGCCAATTTCAATCAGCTCGACTTGTAGATTGTCGGCTACTGCATCCACATAAGCTTGGGCTAATGCCTGATTAAAACTCGTCGCTGAAGGATGTGCATTGATCAGTACAATTTTTTTCATATTGGAGTGGTTCATTTTATACCTTGTTATTCTGTTGAATTTTTCAGATAACAGTTGAGATCTGAAATAAACATAGCCAAAGTAACGGATAAAAATTAAGATATCAAGTGATATCTGAAATTTAGAACCCCGGATGAACCACAGTAAAATTTCACGTGAAGAACGGCAGTTACAAACACGACACCATTTAATTCAAGCAGGTTTTCGCTTGATTTCAGAACAAGGCTATAGTGCGGTATCCATTCGCAATATTTCAAAATATGCAGGCTACACTCAAGGTGCTTTTTACTCTAATTTCATGCACAAAGAGGATTTTCTCCTGCAGTTGATGAAAATTCAATTTGAACGTGAAAATGCGCAATTACAAGTCATGATTCAACACAACCATGCCGAACTTTCTAGCTTGGCCCCTGCACTGGAACAGTGGTTAATCGACTTTTTTAAAAATGATGAATGGCTCAAAATCTCAATTGAATTGCAATTATATGCCGCTCGGGATGCTCTTTTTGCGGCCGAATATAAGCAAGTTTGGCAGCTACATCAGGCACAGATTTTGGAGGTTTTATTAGCACTAATTCCTGATTTTGCCACTCATGATGCGGCACATCGTGAAAGCAAGCTGCTAGAAATTATTGCGCTCAGCTATGGTTTAGCCCTGCAATATATGATTTTTAAAGATGACTTAACTAAATATATCCATCTGATTATGCAGCAACTGATTCCGCAAAATTAGTTGGCATAACCCTCTTTAGGCTTGTGCAGACCGAAACCATTCCTTATCTCGCACCTAGCGAGGAAAGCTGCACAGACTGGATAAACATCTGGAAAAAGTGGATAGAGCCCAGTGCTTAATCGCGTTTCAATCAATCAAAAGCTGATTGACTGAAGGATTAAGCAGATGACCACTTCAAATTTACAACAATGGAATGACTTGGTGGATGGATGTATTGACTTCCGCCCTCAGGATGGTGTTTTTCGCGTTGCTCGTGACATGTTTACCCAACCTGAACTGTTCGATTTGGAAATGGAATTCATTTTCGAAAAAGTCTGGATCTATGCCTGCCATGAAAGCGAAATTCCGAATAACCATGATTTTTTAACGGTACAAATTGGTCGTCAACCAATCATTGTCAGCCGCGATGGCCAAGGTGAATTACATGCCATGGTCAATGCCTGTGAACACCGCGGGGCAACGCTGACGCGTGTCAGCAAAGGCAATCAATCTACGTTTACCTGCCCATTCCATGCCTGGTGCTACAAGTCTGATGGACGCTTGGTCAAGGTCAAAGCTCCAGGCGAATATTGTGAAGATTTTGATAAATCCACCCGCGGACTCAAACAAGGCCGTATTGCCAGTTACCGTGGTTTTGTCTTTGTGAGTTTGGACACCCAAGCCACGGACACTTTGGAAGAGTTCTTAGGTGATAGTAAAATTTTCCTCGACTTAATGGTCAATCAGTCGCCGACGGGTGAGCTTGAAGTCCTGCAAGGTAAATCTAGTTACACCTTTGCCGGCAATTGGAAATTGCAAAATGAAAATGGTCTAGATGGCTACCATGTCAGCACCGTGCATTATAACTATGTTTCTACCGTACAGCATCGCCAACAGGTCAATGCCGCAAAAGGCGCTGAACTGGACACGCTCGATTACAGCAAGTTAGGTGCAGGTGATGCGGAAACCGATGATGGCTGGTTCAGTTTTAAAAATGGCCACACAGTACTCTTCAGTGACATGCCCAATCCGACAGTGCGTCCCGGCTATGACACGGTTATGCCGTATATGGTGGAAAAGTACGGGCAAAAATATGCTGAATGGGCGATGCATCGTTTAAGAAATTTAAACCTCTATCCAAGCCTGTTTTTCATGGATCAAATCAGCTCTCAATTACGGATTGTGCGCCCTGTAGCATGGAATAAAACCGAGGTCATTAGTCAGTGTATTGGGGTGAAAGGCGAATCTGCTGAGGCACGTCGTAACCGTATCCGTCAATTTGAAGACTTCTTTAATGTATCAGGTCTGGGTACACCTGATGATCTGGTTGAATTCCGTGAACAGCAAAAAGGCTTCCAAGCCCGTCTAGAACGCTGGAGCGATATTTCTCGTGGCTACCATACTTGGGAATACGGGCCAACCAAGAACTCAATTGATTTAGGCATTGCGCCTGTGATTACAGGCCGTGAATTTACCCATGAAGGTTTATATGTCAATCAACATGGTCACTGGCAACGCCTCATGCTGGATGGCTTCAAAAAGCAATCTTTAAAAATGCTGGATCTTACTTTTCAAAATAATACCGTGATGGATGAGGTGTAACCATGTCACAACAACTTCAATTTGCAGTATCTCAATTTTTATACAAAAAATCAGAGCTTTGCGACAAATATGACTGGGATGCCTATCTTGATCTTTATGATGAAGACAGCGAGTACCATATTCCGCAGTGGATTGATGAGCATAACTATGTACAAGACCCCAATCAGGGCCTGTCTTACATTTATTATGCTGACCGTACTGGATTAGAAGATCGGGTCTTCCGTATTCGTACGGGTAAAGCGGCCTCTGCTATGCCCTTACCCCGCACGTTTCACAGTATTAACAATGTTCAAGTCAACACGCGTGAAGATGGCTTGATCGAAGCCAAAGTTGCTTGGCATACCCTCTATAACCGCCAAGGTTTGGAAGGTTCATTCTATGGTCATGCCACTTACCTCCTACGCCCAACCGAACACAGTTTCAAGATTCGTCGTCAGCACAGTATTTTACTGAATGACAAGATTGATTCCGTGCTCGACTTCTACCACGTGTAAGGAGCATCCAATGGGACATTCTGTTGC
Organism: Acinetobacter sp. GXMZU3951; assembly: GCF_054457875.1. Taxonomy (NCBI): domain Bacteria; kingdom Pseudomonadati; phylum Pseudomonadota; class Gammaproteobacteria; order Moraxellales; family Moraxellaceae; genus Acinetobacter; species Acinetobacter sp. GXMZU3951. The sequence goes on from NZ_JBTLFO010000007.1 coordinate 182,461, forward strand.
ACTGAATTTTGCCGATGGTAAAACCTTTTTTATCTCTGTAAACCAAGACGAATTGCTGCTTGATGCAGCAGTCCGTCAGGGCATTAAGTTGCCCTTAGATTGCCGTGAAGGTGTCTGTGGCACCTGCCAAGGTCAATGCGAAACTGGCAGCTATGAACAAGACTATGTTGATGAAGATGCGTTGAGTGAACGCGATTTGGCAGCCCGTAAAATGCTGGCCTGCCAGACCCGAGTCAAATCGGATGCCGCTTTTTATTTTGACCACGACTCCAGTATTTGCCATGCAGGTGACAGTCTCAAAATTGCCACCAAAGTGACCGCCGTAGAACTGGTTTCGGAAACCACGGCCATTTTACATCTGGATGCCAGTAGCCATAGCGCCCAACTGCAATATTTGCCGGGACAATATGCACGCTTGCAAATTCCAGATACGGATGACTGGCGTTCTTATTCTTTTGCCAACCGCCCGAATGCCAGCAACCAGTTACAGTTTCTGATTCGGCTCTTACCCAATGGGGTCATGAGCAATTACTTGCGCGAACGCTGCCAAGTGGGTCAAACCTTGCTTATGGAAGCACCGCTGGGCAGTTTCTATTTACGTGAAGTCGAACGCCCATTGGTCTTTGTAGCCGGAGGCACAGGCTTATCGGCTTTCTTGGGTATGCTCGACAATCTGCTAGAACAGTCCAACCCTCCTCCAATTCAGCTTTACTATGGCGTCAATAGTGAATCTGAACTGTGCGAGCAAAATCGTTTACATGCTTATGCTGAACAACTTCCTCATTTTAGTTATCACCCGATTGTGACCAAGGCTTCAGCTGAGTGGCAAGGTAAAGCAGGTTTTATTCATGAACATTTAAACAAAGATCAATTGGCAGAACAGGCTTTCGACATGTATTTGTGTGGCCCACCGCCAATGATCGAAGCGGTAAAAAGCTGGTTAGATGAACAGGAGTTGCAGGATTATCGACTATATAGTGAAAAATTTTTACAAAGTAATACAGCTCGAAGCTAATTGCTCAACGCTAGGTTAATCATTCAGAGGGACTCGGGTAGCTGAAATAACAACAGCAAGCAGCTACCCATACATACACATACTTCAGGAGATAGAGTATGAACCGTCAACACATTGATGCTCTCGTTAAACAAATGAATGTCGACACCGCACAAGGACCTGTCGATGCACGCATTCAACAAATTATTTTTCGCCTGCTGGGTGATCTGTTCCAAGCCATTGAAGATTTGGATATTCAAGCCTCTGAAGTTTGGAAAGGTTTGGAATATTTTACCGATGCTGGTCAAGCCAATGAATTGGGCTTATTGGCCGCTGGTTTAGGCTTAGAGCATTATTTAGATTTACGTGCCGATGAAGCAGATGCCAAAGCCGGTGTAACAGGTGGTACGCCACGCACCATTGAAGGGCCGTTATATGTGGCGGGGGCACCTGAAACTGTTGGTTTTGCACGTATGGATGATGGCAGTGAATCGGATAAGATTGATACTTTAATTATTGAAGGCATTGTCCGTGATGCGGATGGTCAAATCATTGAAAATGCCAAAGTAGAAATGTGGCATGCCAACAGCATGGGCAATTATTCTTTCTTTGATAAGTCGCAATCTGAGTTTAATTTGCGTCGTACGATTTTGACCGATGCTGAAGGTCAATATACCGCTTTAACCACCATGCCTGTGGGTTATGGTTGTCCACCAGAAGGCACGACTCAAGCCGTGTTAAATAAGCTTGGTCGTCATGGTAACCGCCCTTCGCATGTGCATTATTTTGTTTCTGCACCAGGTTTCCGCAAGCTTACCACTCAATTCAACATTGAAGGTGACCAGTACCTTTGGGATGACTTCGCTTTTGCAACCCGCGATGGCTTAGTGGCAACTGCAATCGATGTGACTGATCCTGCTGAAATTCAACGTCGTGGTTTAGACAAGCCGTTTAAACACATCACGTTTAACATTGAGTTAGTGAAAGAGGTGGCTTCTGCACCTTCAACTGAAGTTGAGCGTCGTCGTGCGGTGGCATAACACCTAAAAGTTTAAACATGAATGAGCCAAGCGTTTGCCTTGGCTTTTTCTATGTCTGTTGCACATATACTTGATCTAAACATTTGATCCTTTAACTTGAAATGAGCAACGCTGGCAAATAGAAAAACTGATAAATCCCAAGATTTATCAGTTTTACTCAGCTTAAGCGACTCCAGCAAAGTCACGCAGCATGCTGATAAACGCCTCTTTTTCTTGCAGCGGATATTTTTCGAAGACATCATTCTGATGACTATCGGCAATTTCAAACAGGTATTGTGCAGTTTGTTTGCCTTTTTCGGTCAGCTGATACATCTGCTGATCATCCATCAAAAGCCCTTCACGTTTCAGGATGTCTGCGGCACGCTCGACTTCCAGCATGGGCATGGCAATATCACGTGGTAAATCTTCTTTACTCGATGCTGTACCACTGGCCAATACCAATAAGAGTCGAGATTCGCTGGTGCGAAAACCCGATGCCAGCTGCTTCGGAATATAGTCTGTTTGATAAGCCTTGAATGCACGACTCATTAAATAGCAAACATTGTTATATAAATGCCCTTGCTGCGGAATCTCGCTAGGCTGTTCTGTGCTATGTTTCAGTTTTAAGCTGGGATGTGGCATGACACAAGAATAAGCTCCTTGGTGATAGACCAGTGGACTACGACCCTGATCATGAAATTTCACCACTTTGCCAATAATAATCCAGTGGTCACCCCCTTCAATCACTTGATGTCGTTCACACTCAAATACCGCAGAACAGTTTTCAAGCAATAAACTCGCACCTTCACCTTCCTGATAATGCGTACCCTCAAACTTATCAATATTGCGTCGTGCAAACTTATTGGATAATTCAATTTGTGAACCAGACAAAACATTCACCGCAAAATGCGTCGCTTGCTCAAACACCGAAAAACTGGAGGATTTTTTGTCGATGCTCCATAAAATCAGCGGCGGATCCAGTGACACGGAGTTAAAACTGTTAGCCGTCACCCCTACTTTTTCACCTTGTTCATTCTGAGCAGTCACAATGGTTACGCCTGTGGCGAAATTGCCCAATGCACGTCGGAATTGCAAAGGATCTATGCTCAACGGTTCTACTTTTTGTATTACATTCATCTTTTTCTCCTCAATTTCCATATCACAAGGCAAAGAATCAAATATCTAAAACTAAACGGGCTGATTTTGAACGTGAGCAGCACACCAAAATCTGTTCATTACTGGCTTTTTCTTCGTCGGTAAAATACACATCACGATGATCAGGTTCACCCTCAATCACATCGCACATACAAGTGCCGCAGACGCCTTGCTCACAAGACATTTCAATGTTGATGCCTTCTTTGGCGAGAGCCTGCAAAATGGTTTCCCCCGCATCGACTAGAATGATTTTTCCACTCCGCTCTGCCACCACCTCAAAGGCATCTCCTGAAGTATCGGTTTCCACTTGGAAATACTCTTTATGAATCTGTTCTTGCGGGAAATGGTGAGCTGTTGCGAGGTTAATGACCCAATCCATGAAGCCCACAGGTCCACAGGTATAAATATGGCTGTCAGGCGCTAGATCTTTGATGGCCAACTCAAAGAACTGACGATGACTGGCACCTTCAGACTTAAAATGAAAGGTGGTAAATACTGCCAGTACCCCATTTTGAATTTCATCAACAAAGGCACAACGGTCTGCACTTGCCCCACAGTAATGCAGCTCAAATGAAGCGCCTTGATGGGCCAATTGATACGCCATGGTAATCAATGGGGTAATGCCGATGCCCCCGCCAATCAGCACCGTATGTTGGGCGGCTTGAAGGGGAAACAAATTCTTGGGTGCACTGACCTGAAGTTGCATACCATCTTGAATGTCTTCAAAAGCCGAGATTGAACCACCGCGTGATTCTGCATCTCTTAAAATTCCGAGTCGGAACTTGCCTACTTGATTTGGATTTTGGCAAAGCGAGTATTGACGCACCATCCCGTTTGGCAGATGTACATCAATGTGCGCTCCCGGCTCGACTTGTGGCAACACGGTTGCTGTTGCCGATTCAAATTCAATTACGGCAATATTGCCGCCTTCTACATGGCGGTTTTTTACGACAACATCATAAAGTGTAGTCATTGTTATTTCTCCTTGTTCATCCATGAAGCTCTAGGCTTAACGCATGAATAATCCACCATTAATATCCCATGTCGCCCCAGTTACGAAGCCAGCATTTGGACTGGCCAGCAACGCACAGGTTTCGGCAATAAATGACATGCTGCCTAAAGCCTTGACGGGAATATTTTGGATAAACTGTTCCATTTTTTCATCAGAAACGACGCTATGGACAATCGGTGATTCCATGGGTCCCGGGGCAATGGCATTGACCGTAACACCCTTAGCCGCAAACTCTTTGGCAAAGATTTTGGTTAAAGTCACAATCGCACCCTTACTGGCTGCATAGTGTGCACCCGTAGCCGTACCGCCATTTTGACCCGCTAAAGACGCCATATTAATAATGCGTCCGTAGCCTTTTTTTGCCATATACTGCCCAATGATCTGACAAGACTGGAATGTCCCACGCTGATTTACTTGAGTAATCCAGTCAAAATCTGCTGCCGTAATCTCCAATACAGGGGTTGCCTTCGTGACGGTGGCGTTATTGATCAACACATCCAGTTTGGTAAATTTTTGCTCAATCCACTGCACCACCGCATGAAAATCCGCTTCGACGGAAATATCCAATTTCACAGGGAATATCTGCTCAGCATATTGGCTCTGTGCTTTGGCTTTCTCGGCTTTTTCCAAAGTACTGGCAGATAAAATCACCTGATGACCTTGACTGGCAAAATACTCTGCAATGACATAACCCAATCCCGACGCAGCACCTGTCACTAATACAACCTGTTGCATACCGATACTCCTATAGAATGTAACTAATACCGGCCAAGGTATCGGTCGAGTTAATCAAGTTAATGATTTTACGATTGATTTTAAAACCTGACTCAGCATCACGGTTTAAGTGATAGGTCACATCTGCGGTATAGTGTTTCAGGTTCTCTTTACGGAATTCGCGCAAGTTTTGTGCACAACGCAAAACGATTTCGCCTTCTTCATCTTTTAGAATGCGGACACGTGAAATACTGCGTACCGTGTTGGCTTTTGGAGATGTTGAAATCGCTTCACCATTTTCCAAGCGTGCGACCCGCATTTTGCGCATGTGATGATCGTCATAGGCATAGTTCAAATTATTTTCGTAATCAGTCAGGTTGGGATCAATGGGAATGATATACACCCCTTTGTCATGCCAAAGATTCAGCCAAGCAGCATGCTCAGAGTGATCCAACATATCGGCTTCTGCCCAAATAAAAGCCGTCACTTCATTCAATAAATTCAAATCAATTTTCATGTTGTTCCCCTTAAGCCGTCATCAACTTTTTCCATTGCTGATAGGCTGCACGCATCCCTGTTTCAGCACTGACATCACTTTTTAAACCATCTTCCGTTTTCACTTCACCCGGTAAACCTCGGTTCAACATGATCCAAAGATCTTCACCAGCGGCAGCGCCTTTTTGCACACGCTCCCAAGCTTCTGCATCATCTGGCGTACCAAATCCAAACGGACCTTGGAAATGTTCATGTAAACGTAAACGGTATTGGTTGGCGATTTGTGGTCCACCATCCATGGTAATCACAGAGTGGTGAATTTCCGTTTTATCAACCGAAATGGGTTGCATGACGCGGAAAAATGCCATTGAACAAGCGATGTTCGGGAACAGGTTTAAGTTAAAACCAGAACCACCGACTGCACGCACAATACGACGGACTTCAAGTTCTGCATGTCCTTCATCACGAAGTGCTTGCGCTAAATCTTCAAAGCGTTCCTGAATTGGGCGTTCCATTAATTCTTCATCTAAATCGACTAATTCTGGAATCATCACCATCACACTGTGGCCATTCCCCAAGTCTTCGACATAACCCGGCTGATTTTCGAAGTTGAACAACTCTTCGGTTTTTTCATCGACTGAACTTAAGAACGACTTGTGTACCAATGGGAAGTGATAGGCATCAGTGGTATTTTCCAGCTGGATTTTCCAGTTGCCCGGAAAGGTAAAACGGTGCTCACCCAAGACTTTGACTGGATAACCGGCACCTTGTTTCATGAATAAATCAATCCACTTTTTCGCAGGCCCGAGGAATTGCTCTAGAGGCTCTACATCATGGTTGAATGACGCGAAAATCATGCCGTTGTATTCTTCAACACGTAAGCTGATCAATGGCAATTCTGATTTATCCAAACATTCGCCATAACTTTCTGGTGAAGGCACACCACGTAATGTGCCATCTAGCGCATAGCTCCAGCCATGGTATGGACAGACAAAACTGTTGGTTTTACCTTTTTTATGTTCACATACAGTCGCAGCACGGTGACGGCAACGATTCAGCAGTACATGGACTTTTTTCTTACGGTCACGTACTGCGACTACAGGTTGCTTACCTATATTGATGGTTTTATAACTACCTGCTTCAGGAATTTCACTGGCATGTGCCACCCAAACCCACGTGCTATAAAAAATCTTTTCCATTTCTTCATTAAAGATGCGTTCATCTTTGTATAACGAGGTATGTGCGCGGTCATGCTGTACAAGACTTTCGTAATCCACACCAATATTGAGGGTCGAAATCAAACCGTTCATTTCAATAATCCTTTTAAAATTTCAAATTTAATGCTTGTTGGGAACAGGCAGTTCAGCTTCACTGTGCCAATGGGAAACTGGGCGACTGAAGATATTTTCAGTTTGAAAATGCTTGATTTTCCAATGACCATTCGCCTGCTGCACAAACTTCACCGTAAGTTTGGCGCTATTTAAATGACTGCGCCCATCGCGAAAGGTTGAGGTTTGCAACATTAACCAGCTTGCACAGGCCTGTTGCTGTTGTATTTCCATTTGTTCCGAACTGACAAAATGGGCATTCATGACAAAGTGGGATTGCTGCTGGGTATAGCTTTTGAACATGTCGTAAATGGCTTGCCAAGAGTCGTAACGGCCTAAGCTTTTTGCATATTTTTCACCAATGCCTTCCCAAATACATTCGTCATCAAAAAGTGCCATGAGTTCATCCAAATTGGTGTTTGGATTCAGCTCATCACAAATTTCCATATAACGATTGAGACAGTTCCGAATGGCATTCTGTGCTTCCAACTGCTCTATACGGGCCAAAATAGTTGCCAAGTTCACTGTGTCATCCATGCCATGCACCTTAACGTTGAATAATCAATTCACGTCCAACACGTGCTTCAATCTTGCAGTATTTCCATAATTTAAATGGACCTTCACCCACCACCGTTGTACGCAATAAATTGCAGGCTGCATGCACGGTTTCAATGTTGGGTACATCCGCTAAGAGATACGTCGTCCACGGCCAGCCTGAGCTTGGTCCAACCATGCTTTGGTCATCATCAAGATTGCCAAATACATGCACGCCCGGCAGGTCATGAATACCGTTCCACATCTCGCCAAATGCCGCCCAAACTGCTTTTGCTTCTTCTGGCGTTGCATCAAAAAAATTCTGATTAATGCCCATGCAGAACAACACTCGTAAGCTTTTTTTCGCGTCCATCTTGATTTCCTTTATCCAAATTTAAACTTATAAATAGCCTGGGCTTGGTTTTAAGCCAAAACTGATTGAGCCTGCATTTTGTAATGTGGCATCGCCCATAAAGGCATGCTGAGTCACCACATTGGTGTCATTCACAAATCGGCTAAATGGGTTATGGGTATAAATGGCGGTCATACCTGCCAGCATTTGCATTTTGCGTGTAACTTTGGCGCATACTCGAGCCGCATGTGTGCAGGCCAAACGCATATCACTGATCTGTTGCGTCGTTGCCACGCGTCCTGCTGCAACTTCATGCCAAACAATATCCATGGTTTGGTAGAACCATGCTTTGGCCGCCTGAAATTCAGCTTCTGCTTGGGCAAATTCATATTGCGTTACAGGACGGTTGGCAATTTCTGCACCACCTGTAATCGAGGCTTTACCGGGTGCTAAAATTTGAAATTCTTCTAGTGCAGCCGCTGCAACCCCAATACCAACAACGGTTAGCACTTGGGTCGCTAGGGAAAGCGATGGGTATTTAAAGAAAGGTTCCGGTAATTTCGAAGGTTCGCCGCGAACAAATGTCCAGTGTTTTTCGACCAGCACATCTTGCACCACCAAATCATGACTACCTGTGCCTTTTAAACCCACAGTATCCCAAGTCATTTCAATTTTGGCTTTGTGGGCTGGCATCACTGCCATACGGGGTAAACCCTGCATTTCATTATTTTTAAGCGGTGCAATACCTACACCAATAATGTCTGCCCCCATGCAGCCACTGGAGAATTTCCAACGGCCATTCACCATTACCCCGTCATCGGTGATTTCGGCCGGTTGTGGTGGAAAAATCCCGCCGGCAAATACCACATCAGGGCCATCTTTATACAGTTCTTCCAACGTTGTTTCTGGCAGGCTACCTAAATAGGCTGGACTCATGCCAAAACTCGCGACCCAACCCACCGAACCATCGGCTTTCGAGAGCGTTTCAATCAACTCGCAAAACTCGCGTGGCGAAACCTCATCTCCACCAAAGCGTTTAGGCACTAAGGCACGATATACCCCTATCTGCTTGAGCTTCTCAATGATGTCCTGACTGACAAATGCTTGATTATCAAACTCACCTGTACAGGCTCGGGTTCTAATTTCTTTGCATAAAGCATCTAATTCTGCTGCTTTATCTTGTGACACAAACTCCATTTTAGATAAATGATTCATTATCTAACTCCTTGTAATATCTTTGTTTTAGCTCGCAATATACTTAGCGATTGCACATAATTGTTCGTCGTGTTGCTGCTTACAAATAATTTGTAATCCCACCGGTAAACCCGCTTCTGTTTCTAAGGGAATGGAAATCGCAGGATGCCCCGACACATTAAAAGGACGGACCAGACTGGTTAAATTTAAAAATGCGACGGTATTTTCAGCATCTTGAACTTTGGGGGGAATTTGCGGCAGCGTCGGTAGGATTAAGGCATCATAACGATCCAATAAGGCATTAATTTCTTGGGTAAACTGCTCTTTTACCCGTTGTGCTTGCTGAACCTGTTCTAAGCTGGTTGCCGCCGCTTTTAATAAACGTGAATTCACATCGGCACCAATCAGTCCAGTCTGGGTTAATGCACCATAAGCCTGCCAGTTTTCATAATTGATAATCTGCATGCCCGCGTCATATGCCGCTTGAAAAGACTCAACATTTTCACGTGCTAATCCCAGATTGCGTTTGGCCATAAAATCTTCGATACAGCCCCAAACTACATCGCTTGCAGCCACATTCAAAAAGGCCAGTTTAGGCGACTGCGGTACTTGAGCTAAGGGAATAAAACTGGGATCGATAATCTGCATGGCGGTTTCAAGCATGTCGACAGAATTGGCAAAAGGCCCGACACAATCCAAACTGCTCGAAGCAGGATGTACCCCCTGACGGCTCACACGCCCAAAAGTCGGTTTTAAGCCATATACCCCACAGCATGCTGCCGGCATACGAATAGACCCCCCAGTATCGGTACCCAAGGTGAAATCCGCCAAATGTGCTGCGACCGCCGCTGCCGAGCCACTAGATGACCCGCCTGGAATCAGTTCTGGATATTTAGGATTGGTTGGTGTACCAAACGCATGATTGATTCCCGTAATGCCAAACGCCAATTCATGTAAATTGGTTTTGGCGATGATTTGGCAGTCCGCTTTGAGAATATGCTCAATCACCTCGGCATTGTGTTCCGCAGGTGGTGTATCCAAACACGCTTGACTGCCGGAAATGGTTTTAAAGCCTTGAATATCTATCGTGTCTTTGATCATAACTTTCAATTTCCCCTGACCTATAGAAATTGATTGCGCTACAATATTCATTCACTTTTCCATGTATTTTTATTCCTTAATATAGATATAGGAAATTTATATGTAATTGTCAAGTAAATTTTCCAATAGTTGTCGAGGCAACACACAAAATTTTGTTTATAATAGAATTATCGATTTTTACTAAGTTACTGCTTAGCCATGCTGAACCATTTAGAACAATTTTTACCGAATAATGAACCTGAAAGTATTAGAAATTTCCCTTTTTTCTGGATTTCTCAAGTGAATGGTAAATATTCCCAACTTATTGAAAAATCAATTAAAAAACTGGGAATTGACAACACTCGTCGTAAAATTATTTTGAGTACCAATGCCTTAGGTGAAGCAAGCATTACCGACATTGCCAACCTCTCCACCCTAAAACTGACCACAGCCACTAAAGCCGTGTATCGTTTAGTCGAGGATGGTATTGTTGAAGTATTTTCTTCAACCACGGATGAACGTATTTCCATGGTGAAACTGACAGATAAGGGCTTGTCTTTGGTGGAACAGATTAACCAAATTAGTGCCGTGACTTTAGCGGGGATTCTGAATGCCTTTTCGGAAGAAGAGTTACATACACTGAATCATCAATTAAAAAAGCTGTTTGAATTGATGCCTTCTAGCTAAACGCTACTGACGATTGTCCTCAGCAGTGGTAAATCCACTGCTGTTTATCTGCTAATCTTTTCATTTTATTATAATTTTTATCTCATTTAAATTTTGCTTCCAGCTTCCCGGTCATTCCATTTTCACCTTCTGTCTTCAATCAATGCCGCTTAAACATACTTCGTGGGTATTTTTAAATACTCAAAAGGTAATGGAATTTTACATATAAAAAGAAAATAATTATTCAAGCATCTATGGTCGGCTCAAACTTAATTCTGCATTTAAATGCGATTTCCGATTCAAAAAATATGCTTGAGCCATTCTTAGCACGATCGATCTGAATCAAATCTAATCCTCTATTGCCTTCAATAGAGCGAACAACATCTATTCAGAAATTTTCACCGCACATCAAATTACAAAAGGGACAACATATGGACAATGTAGAAGTCTATGTAGAAAAGGCGGAACATAAAAAAACTCATCTCTATTCATGGTATGTAGTCATACTGTGTATGCTCGCCTATATTTTTTCGTTTATCGACAGACAAATCTTAGCGCTCATGATTGAGCCAATTAAAGCAGATTTGCTGTTAACCGATACCCAATTTAGTTTATTACATGGTCTTGCCTTCTCATTGTTTTATGCTTTTATGGGATTGCCTCTGGCTTATATTGCAGACCGCTTCTCCCGTCCCAAACTCATCTCGATTGGTATTATTGTCTGGAGCTTGGCAACAGCTGCATGTGGCATGAGTAAAAATTTTATTCAACTGTTTTTATGTCGTATGGGAGTTGGGGTTGGAGAAGCAGCGCTTTCGCCTGCGGCTTATTCCATGTTTAGTGACATGTTCAGTAAAGATAAGTTAGGCCGTGCCGTCGGGATCTATTCTGTAGGTGCCTTTTTAGGGGGCGGCATTGCCTTCTTGGTCGGTGGTTATGTGATTAAACTGCTAAAAGGTGCCACGCTGATACAAGTTCCACTTTTGGGTGCAATGAAAGCTTGGCAAGTGGCATTTTTGGTGGTCGGTTTACCGGGTATTTTCATTGGCTTGCTGTTTATATTGACGGTACGTGATCCAGAACGTAAAGGACAACGCTTAAATGCCTATGGTCATGTAGAAAAAGGCGAATTTAAGCAATGTTTACAATTCATGCGTAAACATAGCAAAACCATTACTTGTCATTATTTAGGCTTCACTTTCTATGCCATGGCACTTTACAGCCTGACCAGTTGGACACCTGCATTTTACATTCGTAAATTTTCACTTTCCCCGACTGAAACAGGCTATATGCTCGGCACCATCATGCTGGTTGCCAACACCTTAGGGGTGTTCTGCGCGGGCTGGTTAAATGACTGGTTAATTAAAAAAGGCAAACAAAATGCCCCGATGCTCACAGGTGTGATTGGCATTCTTGGATTAATTATTCCTATCTCTCTTTTCACCCAGATCAATCATTTAGGTATTTCTATTGCCCTTTTAGTTCCTGCGATGTTCTTTGCTTCATTCCCTTTGGTGATTTCTGCCACTGCCCTACAAATGCTGGCACCAAATCAGTTCCGTGCGCGTCTCTCTGCTATTTTCCTGCTGGTAAGTAATTTAATTGGTCTGGGCATTGGTACAACATTGGTCGCAATTTTGACCGATAAATACTTTGGTAATCCGCTCATGGTCGGTTCTTCATTGTCAATGATTGGTGGTGTCTCTTGTGTATTCGCTCTGATTTTACTGATCAAGGGCTGCAAGTTTTTTGATCAGAGCATTCAACTCGAAAAATCACATTAATCCCTAACCGCACTGACGTATTTAAGGTCTTTCCCCACTCTTTTGGGGAAGACACCCTCTTATGTTTTAGATAAGCGTACACGCATGTTATCGCGTTCGCACATTGGAAATGGAATATGCCAATCACATCACATTTTAGACAACGCACGCTTGCGATCTCTACCCTTGTTATTCTTAGTAGTTTTTACAGTTCAAGTGTCTTTGCTGCCGAACCTGATGCAACAGATGAATGGAAATTTACCTTAAGAAATGCCTATATTGACCGAGACTTTGACAATGCCAGTATTCGAGATACTGGAAGCTGGTCACAAGCCGCTTCGCTTTTTTTCAAATCACGCATGTTCGATACCCCACTTCATCTCGCTGATCGCCCGATTACAATTGGTGCAGATGCCTCAGTGCAGTATGCCGTTCGTTTAAGTTCAGATAAGCATGTTCCCGACTCCATTCTACCTTTTGACAAAGCCAGTCAGTCACAAGCTTCAGACTTTCTGAAATATGGTGAAACGCTTAAACTCGGTTATGCTCATTCTTTATTACGCGTGGGTGAGCTTTGGTTAGACCTCCCTGTGACCTCGGTAGACACCAGTCGTCAACTGTTAACATCCTATTGGGGGACGAACCTCAGGTCACAATGGACGGATCAATTCCAGACCGAAATTGGTCGTGTAGAAAAAGTTTCCCCGCGCAATGAAGAAGATTTTCGTAAATTTTCCTACACCACGAAAGGGCTCACCCATTATTCAGATGGCTTAAATTATCTCGATTTGCGCTATCAATTTAGCCCAAGCCTTAAAGGTGAATACTATTTTGGCAATCTGGAAGATCTTTATAATACGCACTACGCCAGTCTAGAACATACCTGGAAACAACCGAGTTTTTCGATTAATTCCAAGCTGAAGTATTTCAATACTAAAGATCACAATGATTCACTCACTGTAGATGCACAAAACATTGGCGTGCTGGAAACACTCAAAGTCAGCAATCACGCTGTGGGACTGGGCTATCAACAGATCATTGGGGATTCAGCCTATCCACTGTTGGATGGCTACTTACCAGAAACCTATTTTATTAACTGGAATGTCACTGGCTTTGCCAAACAAGATGAAAAATCATATCACTTTATCTATAGCTATGATTTTAAGAATTTTGTTCCGGGTTTAACTGGCGCTGTAAAATATGTCTATGGTCATGATTTCAAGTCAGCAACAGGTGCAGACAATCGTGAAACTGAAGCCAATTACGTGCTGAATTATGCATTGCAACAGCCCTATCTAAAAGGCATCGGCCTGCAATACATTCATATTGACTATGACGTGAAATATGGCAATGATTTTGCCGAAGACCGTATTTTTGTGAATTACATGAAAAAATTCTAAGCTGTATGGGTGTCTTGTATTACACAATGCCTCATCCTTATGAGGCATTGGTTTGGGATGACATCCCGTTATAAATTCAGGTTTTTGGAAATATTTTCGCTACGATAAATCTCTTCAATACAATCCAGTATTTTAGGAATATAACTGCTCTGGTCCATATTACGTATAGATAAGGAAATCGGACTGTAGGCTTGCTGATCGAGAATATCGAGATAGGCGACATTTTTCATCCCAATATCACAGGCACTTTCCGGAATAAGACACACGCCCTCTCCCGATGCAACCAAACCCAAAGCCATATGAATTTCGCGTACCTCAGTCCATTTGGTTGGAATTAAACCCAATTGCGTAAACATGGCCTGAATCGTGGTAGAAAAATTCGGCTTAGGCGTATTCGGATAAGAAAATAAGGTTTCATTCACCAGCTGCGATAAATACACTCCAGTTTCCTGATAGGCATTTAAAGGGTGCTTTTTATAGATCGCCAGTTTTAATTTTTCTTTACGCAATAAAATTCGCTTGATGGCAGGATCACTAATCGGCAAGCGACCAAAACCAATATCAATTTTACCCAGTTTTAAGGCTTCAACCTGATCTCTGGTACTGCATTCCAGCAATTCCACCTGAATCTCAGGGTTTTTCTGCCTGAATAAATAAATAATTTGCGGCAAAAGCCCATACAGCAACGAACTGACATAGCCGATTTTGACCGTGGTATTCACGGCATTGATCTTTTTAATCATGCTGGTTGCTTGTGCAGCATGCGTTAAAATTTGTACCGCGTGCTGATAAAAATATAAGCCGGCTTCAGTGGCTTTTAACGGTCGAGAACCTTTTTCAAACAGATCAATCCCAAGTTCTTCTTCTAGTTTTTTAATTTGGCGAGTTAACGGGGGCTGTGCAATAAACAATTTTTCAGCCGCTTTGGTAATACTTTGCTCTTCAACCACAGTCACAAAATATCGTAAATGTCTTAGTTCCATTAACATACCTTTTTAGTATTTAAAAATACCAGTCCATAACTATTTTAGGGTATTACATTCTTCTATCGTATACAAACAAGTTCGAAACAGTTGAAACTTCATGTATAAAAACATAGAAACTATACTCGTGGATATTCCAACGATCCGAGCGCATCAACTGTCAGTAACGACGATGCGTACACAAACCTTAGTCCTCGTAAAAATCACCACCACTGATGGTATTGTCGGTTGGGGTGAAGCAACCACTATTGGTGGTTTAAGCTATGGCGAAGAAAGCCCTGAAAGTGTCAAAGCCAATATTGAAACTTATTTTGCGCCATTACTGACTTCAATAAAAAATCTTAATGTCGCACAAACCTTAAAACTCATTCGTAAAAATATTAATGGCAACCGCTTTGCCAAATGTGCCGTACAAACTGCCTTACTTGATATTCAGGCGAAACGTCTTGGGCTGCCTATTAGCGAACTACTGGGTGGACGCCTACGGAACAGCCTGCCTGTACTCTGGACACTGGCATCGGGTGATACCGAAACGGATATCGCTGAAGCAGAAAAAATGATTGCCTTGAAACGTCACAATGCCTTCAAGCTCAAAATTGGTTCACGCCCTTTACAGCAAGATGTGGAACATGTCATTGCGATTAAAAAGGCTCTCGGTGCCGACATTAGCGTGCGCGTCGATGTGAACCGTGCGTGGTCAGAACTGGAATGTATTCGTGGTATTCAACAGTTACAGGACGGTGGTATTGACCTGATTGAACAGCCCTGTGCCATTCAAAATACTGATGCATTAGCCCGTTTAACTGAACGTTTTGACGTGGCGATTATGGCGGATGAAGCCCTAACTGGTCCTGATAGCGCCTATCGCATTGCCAAAAGTCATGGTGCAGATGTGTTTGCAGTCAAAATCGAACAATCTGGCGGTCTACTCGAAGCCTGTGAAGTCGCCAAAATTGCAGGATTGGCTGGCATTGATTTATACGGTGGCACCATGTTGGAAGGTCCAATTGGCACAATTGCTTCGGCTCACGCTTTTGCCACCTTCGAGACACTGGCTTTCGGGACTGAATTATTTGGACCACTGCTTTTGACTGAAGACATCTTAAAAACCCCGCTTCGCTATGAAAATTTTGAGTTGCATTTACCTACAGGTGCAGGTTTAGGCATTGAAATTGATGAAGACAAAATTGAACGACTCCGTCGTAAAGACAAGGAAGCTGTAAATGTTATTTCACGTACGCATGGACGTGCATATTCCGCTTGATATGCCACTTGAAAAAGTCAATGAAATTAAAGCGGTTGAAAAAGCCTATTCGCAGGAATTACAACGTTCTGGCAAATGGCGACACATCTGGCGTGTGACAGGTCAGTACTCCAATATCAGCATTTTTGATGTTGAGAGTAATGAAGAGTTGCATAACATTTTACAAGGATTACCGCTGTATCCCTTTATGAAGATTGAAGTGATGGCATTGAATCGTCATCCCTCTTCCATCCGTGAGGATGATTCATAGAATCTGAATCACCATTAATCTGTATTTTAAACATAACAAGGACTGTGGCATTAAAACCAAGTAGCTAAATCAATAGCCAATAATAATGCCATCCATAATCTACATACTTCAGGAGTTATAGTATGAACCGTCAACACATTGATGCTCTCGTTAAACAAATGAATGTCGACACCGCACAAGGACCTGTCGATGCACGTATTCAACAAATTATTGTTCGCTTACTTGGCGATCTGTTCCAAGCCATTGAAGATTTAGATATTCAAGCTTCTGAAGTCTGGAAAGGTTTGGAATATTTTACCGATGCTGGTCAAGCCAACGAATTGGGTCTATTAGCAGCAGGTTTAGGCTTAGAGCATTATTTAGATTTACGTGCCGATGAAGCCGATGCCAAAGCCGGTGTAACCGGTGGCACGCCACGCACCATTGAAGGACCGTTATATGTAGCGGGTGCGCCTGAAACTGTTGGTTTTGCACGTATGGATGATGGCAGTGAATCGGATAAGATTGATACTTTAATTATTGAAGGTATTGTCCGTGATGCGGATGGTCAGATCATTGAAAATGCCAAAGTAGAAATGTGGCATGCCAACAGCATGGGCAATTATTCTTTCTTTGATAAGTCG
The DNA here is from genome assembly GCF_054457875.1 of Acinetobacter sp. GXMZU3951. Lineage (NCBI taxonomy): Bacteria > Pseudomonadati > Pseudomonadota > Gammaproteobacteria > Moraxellales > Moraxellaceae > Acinetobacter > Acinetobacter sp. GXMZU3951. The sequence goes on from NZ_JBTLFO010000007.1 coordinate 199,287, forward strand.
CAATCTGAGTTTAATTTGCGTCGTACTATTTTGACCGATGCTCAGGGTCAATATACCGCTTTAACCACCATGCCTGTGGGTTATGGCTGTCCGCCTGAAGGCACGACTCAAGCCGTGTTGAATAAGCTTGGTCGTCATGGTAACCGCCCTTCGCATGTGCATTATTTTGTTTCTGCACCAGGTTTCCGTAAGCTCACCACCCAGTTCAACATTGAAGGTGACCAATACCTGTGGGATGACTTCGCTTTTGCAACCCGCGATGGCTTAGTGGCAACTGCAGTCGATGTGACTGATCCTGCTGAAATTCAACGTCGTGGTTTAGACAAACCGTTTAAACACATCACTTTTAATATTGAGCTGGTAAAAGAGGTGGCTTCTGCCCCTTCAACTGAAGTTGAGCGTCGTCGTGCGGTGGCATAACACCTAAAAGTTTAAACATGAATGAGTTAAGGCATTACTTAGCTCATTCCATTCAGTTTTTAGATAGCGCTGCAATTTTTTAATTTTTTCATCCTCTTTTCGACATTTGATATTTGCACGAATGAAGCAGATCCGAAATCCATGTATGGGTGCTTTATATGATCAATAAATCCTCGACTTCAGTTCAGGAAGTTTTATCCCAAATCACTGACGGTTCAACCATCATGATCGGTGGTTTTGGCACAGCAGGCCAACCCGCTGAACTCATTGACGGGCTGATCAAGCTTGGACGTAAAGACCTGACCATTGTCAGCAACAAC
>NZ_JBTLFO010000008.1:0-189976 GCF_054457875.1 Acinetobacter sp. GXMZU3951
TCAACTTAAAAATTTAACTCTTTCGCTAAATCCTTGTTAATCAACAAGTTTTTATCTGCATCACCGCCGATGGATGTGCATTCTACAGCATTTCAGATCCGTTGCAACCCCTTTTCTCAACTTATTCTTTTGAGTGGGTGTTTTTTGAACTAAAATAGGTTTTTTTTACATATTATGATCAAATTTGTTTTAATACAGCAAAGAAAACTACTGTTACAATACCGCTTATACTCTTTAATTTTAGACGGTTTCTTAAATTTGAGCTAAAAATTAAGAATTGTCTTGGATCTATTATGCATCATACTCACTATTATTTATGTGCTGCACTTATAGCTGTTAGCCTTGCCCCAACTCTTCAAGCCAATGACACTGTAGCGATTGCCAATACAGAAAGCACAGCTGCTGAAGTGGGTACAGATGCTACAGCCTCTGCCCCAACTGCAACTTCGACTTTTGAATCGCTTAAAGAACTTAAGAATGTTAAAGCTACAGATTTAAAAGTGAATGCAAATGCTGCACAACCCGATGAAGTAAAAGATCCCCTTCAGCCGTTGAATCGTCAGATCTTTGCGCTCAACGATGTCGTTGACCGAAACTTTGCTCGTCCTGTTGCTGTTCAATATAAGAAAAAAGTTCCAGATACTGTACGTGGTTCTTATCGCGCTTTTCGTAAAAACCTAAATGAACCTTGGAATGCGGTGAATCAGTTAATTCAAGGCCGACCATTACGTGCTGCAAAATCTTTAGGTCGATTTACCATTAACTCTGTCACAACTTTAGGTTTTGCCGATCCTGCACGTCGTCTTGGTTTGGATATGGAAGAAGAAGGATTGGGAACAACGATGGGATATTACGGTGTTCCCTCTGGCCCATATATAGTTTTACCGATTATAGGTCCAAGCACATTCCGTGATGGTGTTGGTTTCTTTGTAGATGGTCAGGCTCGTCCACAGCGTTATCTGTTTGATGATCAGGATGGTTTATATTGGTCGGATCAAGTGTTACGTGGTATTGATACCCGTGCACAAATTCTTGATGTTGAAGATGTGTTACAAGGTGATCGCTATGCTGCGATTCGCGACATCTACTTGCAGCGTAAAAACTTTGAGATTGCCCAGAAACGTGGCTTGGATGCAGACAATATTTCCTTTATTGATGAAGAAACTGATGATGGGATAGATGATAGCCAAGATGAAGATATTTCAACGCCTTCCGAATAATTTGTAAAACTTATTCTCAGGTAAAATTATACTTTTTCTAGCAATTACTTGATTGATATAGTACATCTAACGAAGTAAACGTAAGGATCATACAATTTATATATGTATTTCATTCAACCGACTCGCAATATTCCTTATTTAGATCAGGTGATTAACACTCTCCCGAGTGTACAAATGATTCACATAGATGACATAGATTTGTATGATCCTACAATTATTGCCATTGCTGATGTGCAAGATTATTTAATTCATCAATGGAATTTACCCACGATTGTCTTGGCTTTTGAAAGTGAAGGTACGGCCTTGGCACAAGCGTGGGAAATGGGTGCACTTGCAGGCTGGATCTGGAATCGACTTCCGGCAAATCCAGAACACTCTTTATTAAAAATCGACGCACAATATAAGCGTAACCAAGATAGCCGAGACCTGCCTTCTGCGGCTGAATTACAAAAACGCTTACTCCCTAATCCGATTGAATTAACCAACTATCGTATTGAAACCCTTTTTCAACCATCTGCCTATCTTTCTGGAGATTGGTATGACTATTGGAAACTCAGTGATAAAGAAATCATTTTCTATTTAGCTGATGTTTCGGGTCATGGTGTCACCAGTAGCTTGCTGACCTCTTGGATGGCGGCCTTCCATGGTCGTTCCAAGACACCAAGAGAATTGATTAAAAAGCTGAATGGGATGTTGGTACAGGAAAATATTGAAAAACATATCACCATGATTGCGGGTACACTGAATTTAGAAACCCACGTGTTAAAATGGTCCAGCGCTGGACATTATCCCCCAGCTATTATGTTAGAACCGAATCATCCTCCAAAAATCTTAAACACCAGTAGCTTCCCTTTAGGTCTGACGGAAGATTTAGAGGTTGAAGAATTTGAGTGTGTCTTAAATAAACAGACCCGTTTCATTATTTGTTCAGATGGCGCTCTAGAACCTTTTGATGGCGGATTGAACGAACAATTTGAACAATTGGTCTACCACTTGCAAAATCAATCATTCCAAGCCCCCGAACATGTGGCAGATGACATTGCCATATTAAGTTTATGCAGAATGAATTAATTTGTTTTTCAAATACTTAAACATTAACACATATATCTACGACTCAAGAATACTTGAGTCTACACTTGCCCTATGTGATAATTTTCCTATCCTTCTCTGAAAATGGCATTTATATGTCAACAGGTCATGTTGAATATGCAAGTTTGGATGGAACGCATATTTTTAAGCTTATTGGCGAAGTGCGTGCCCAATCTTGTATCAGTCTAGACAAACTTTTAAACCGAATTGAACAACAGTCAAATGTAGTTGGGGCAATCGTAGATTTAACCCAAACCACATTTATCGACAGCACCGTGTTAGGTATTTTAGCGAAATTAGGTTTGAAGCTAAAGCAAGTGCATAACATTCAAGCTGTCATGTTATCAACCAATCCAGATATCACGACTTTAGCCAATAGCATGGGCTTGGGTCAGGTTTTTGTCATCTTGAATTACTGCGGTGATCCAAGCGTATGCACACGTGAATTAATGGAAGAACACGTGACCCATAGCAATATGCTGACCACGGTACTGGATGCGCATAAAACCTTAATGAAATTGAACGAAAGTAATCAGAATATGTTTGAACCGCTGGTCAAACAACTCCAAAAAGAACAAGATAATCTGGAACAAGCGTCTAGTCAGCAAAACGCTTAATGCACCCGTTGCAAGGAACAACACATGCCTTTACTTTCTGTTGCTCAAATGAATTCTCAAAATGACATTGAAGAAAACTTCAAGGTCATTGAGGCATTTATTCAACAGAGTAAAGCGCTAGGTTCATCCTTAGTGGTTTTCCCTGAAAACTTTGTCTGTTTTGCTGCAGGGAAGCAGCGCGAAACCGCTGAACAGTTTGAGAGTATTCAAAAGCGACTTGAAGTTCTTGCCCATCAATATGAAATCTGGATTGTGGCAGGGACTTTGCCTTGTCCTTTTCGTCCTGATGGTTCAGTGATTCAAGATGGTCGTGTACGTACCGTCAGTTTATGTATTAGTCCTGAAGGTACTGAAGCACGCTATGACAAAATCCACTTGTTTGATGTACAAGTGGGTGATGCTGTTGGCGGCTATCAAGAATCCAAGTTTTTTGAACCTGGCACAGACATTGTGGTTGCCCAAACTCCCTTTGGCAATATTGGGATGATGGTCTGCTATGACTTACGCTTTCCTGAACTGGCCTTACACTTGCGTGCACGTGGTGCTCATATTCTGACTGCGCCAGCCGCCTTTACTTACACGACGGGTCAAATGCACTGGCAACTGCTGTTACAGGCACGTGCCATGGACAGTCAATGTCAGGTTTTAGGTGCAGCACAGCAAGGCTGGCATGGTGAGAAACGTCAAACCTGGGGACATACAGCCGCCACCAATAGCCGTGGACAGCTGTTGGATATCGTGACTGCTGAAGGCGCCCAATTAATTACAGTACCATTTGACTTGCAAGAACAAGAACACATTCGTGCCTCTATGCCTTTGATGCAACATCGCCGACTGGCACATTATGGCTAATGCTTTAACCTTCTAGTTGAAGTGTGATTTCCATTCAAGTTGCTAAGGCTGTATGCCTAAGCACAAGCTCTATATTTTAGACCTAGCCCACCCTAAACTTCTCAATAGATTAATCACGCAGCTGATCTGCTCTTTTTGAAGAAAAATGTTTACCCTTTTTCTACAAATCGGTTTGTTTGTTTCTTGAACTTTAACTTAAATCGTGTACGATATATTTGTACACAATATTATTAGGTGAATAAAATGTCGTTAGAACAAGTCGTATACCGTGCAAAAGCAAAGGCTACAGGAGGTCGTGATGGCCGTGCCGTTTCAGATGATGGTATTCTCGATGTCAAATTAATCGTACCTAAAGAAATGGGCGGTATGGGTGGTGGCACCAATCCCGAACAGCTCTTTGCTGCGGGTTATTCAGCTTGCTTTCTTGGTGCACTGAAATTTGTGGCTAATCGTGATCAATTTAAAATGCCCGCTGATGCTTTTATTGAAGGTGAAGTCGGGATTGGCCCTATTCCAACGGGTTTTGGCATTGAAGTGACATTGAATGTTCACCTTCCTGCTATGGATGCTGCTGAAGCAGAAAAACTGGTGGCAGCTGCACATATTGTTTGCCCTTATTCAAATGCAACGCGTGGCAATATTGACGTAAATTTTAATATTCTTACCGCTTAAGCATAGAACAATAAAAATGCGCTCAACGGGAGCGCATTTTTTATGCAGTATTTTATTGCCTGATTATTCTTCAGTCGCATTGGTGACACGTAGCACTTCTTCCAAGGTGGTTTTACCCGCCAGAACTTTGCGCAAACCATCATCGCGTATTGAGCCTGAATGCTGTCGCGCATAATTTTCTAATTCAAACTCAGCTGCATTGCCATGAATCAGACGGCGCATGGACTCATCGACAGGCACAATTTCATAAATTGCGGTTCGCCCACTAAAACCGACATGCAAACACTGTTCACAACCATGCGGCTCTGGCAATTTCAGCCCCGAAACTGAAGTCTGCAGATGTTGAAACATTTGCTGTTCAAAAGCATCCGCTTCCCGCCAAGTGGTGCAATGTGGACATAAGGTTCGCACTAGACGCTGGGCAATAACTCCGATTAATGAACTGGATAACAAGAACGGCTCAATCCCCATATCTTTTAAACGGGTGACCGCACCTATTGCGGTATTGGTGTGCAAGGTCGATAGAACCAAGTGACCCGTTAAGGATGCTTGCACCGCAATTTCAGCGGTTTCTAGATCACGAATTTCGCCAACCATCACCACATCAGGATCTTGACGCAACATGGCTTTTAACGCTCGTGCAAAGGTCATATCGACCTTGGTGTTGACCTGAGTCTGACCAATCCCTTCCAGTTGATATTCAATCGGATCTTCTGCCGTCAGAATATTACGGGTGTTATCATTCAAATCAGATAAAGCCGCATACAAAGTGGTGGTTTTCCCCGAGCCTGTTGGTCCTGTAACCAGAATAATCCCATGTGGGCGATGTACCAATTGTGTCAGGCGTTGATAGTCTGGCTGTAACAAGCCCAAATGAGTCATGTTTAAACGTCCAGCCTGTTTATCCAACAGACGCATGACCACCCGCTCACCATGCGAGGACGGTAAGGTCGAAACACGGACATCCACTTCTCGCCCTGCAAGACGCAATGAAATACGTCCATCTTGCGGAATGCGCTTTTCAGCAATATCCAGTTTTGCCATCACTTTAATACGAGACACCAAAAGCGGTGCCAATTCACGGCGCGGCTGGACAATTTCACGCAGTTGACCATCGACCCGCAAGCGCACTGAAAGTTTCTTTTCAAACGCCTCAATGTGAATATCCGAAGCACCAACGCGAATCGCTTCCGAAAGCAAGGCATTAATTAAACGGACAATTGGCGCATCATCTTCCTGATCCATTAAATCTTCTGCTTCAGGGACTTGATCTGCCAAACTGAGTAAATCGGGATGATCTTCTAGTCCTGCCGCGACTTGCTGAGATTCTCCGGTATCTCCAGCATAACTGGAACTTAATAAAGCATTAAATTTTTGGTCATCTAATAATTCATAATGGGCTGGGGCATTGAGTAAACGGCGCGCTTCTTGTAATGCAATCCATGCGGTATTTTCACGTCGCACAATAAAAATCTGATCACCTTCATATCGAAGTAAAACGCCATGTCGTTTGGCAAAACTATAAGGAATTTGTATTTGTTTAAGTATTTGCATCACAAAATTATAATGATGAAAAAGAGGCTTTTGAGTGTACTCTAAGCTTATGACAGCGTGAAGTCTGTTTTTGACTGAACTGACTAGAGGATTTTTTTATTTTGGCAGCATCTGATTTAGAGCATGCTCCTGCGGAGCATCTTCCCCTAAAATGGTGGGGAGAACAAAAATTCGAATTAAACCAAGCCAGAACATGGCAGTTCGGCACTTTATTGTTTCGTTTAACCCGTAGTATTAATGAATGGCGGCTTGAATACCATCGCCCACAATTTCAAAAAGACTCTGAACGTAAATGGAAAACCATTGAGGATCCTGACTTTGCTTTTCCACAGCCGATTAAAATTGAACGGTATATGTTTCGCAAAACTCATGAAACCTTTCATTTGATGCCTCGTTTGGCCGATCGCTCAGTGGTAATTAAGCCTGTCGATCCAATTTACATTCCTGCAGGACAGCGCGGTACGCTGTATATCAGCACACCATTATGGATTGCTGGATTTGTGGAAAGCCAACGCGAACCCTTATTTGATCTACCGATGATGCAACCTAAAGACACCTGGTTTGGTCCAGACCAACGCACTGGTGAAATGTGCTATGCCACGGCCGTTGATGGGCGCACCGAGTTAAATCTGCTCAAGCCAAGTCCATTTCGCGCGGTGACTCCGATTGAGTTTCACAATACCAGCGGACAGCAATTACGCTTTGACCGCATGAATGTGCCCGTTGCCGCACTGCCACTATTTTACAGCGAAAGTACCGATCGGCTGTGGACATCACAAATTAAAGTGGTGCATGAAGATTTAGATCGACCACCTCGGATTAAAATTGAAAACCGGACTCCGCCTTTGGCGGGCGAAGTGACCTATGTGCATGCACCTCGCTCCCCTGGTGGTGCCTTATTCAATATGTTTGACTCATTTTTTTAGGAGGCTGTTATGCCAGATACCAATATTCCTAAAGATGTTGCAGTCAGCCTTAAAGGAATTTTCACCAATATTAACCTTGAGCGCCTGAGTGAGATTCTGGTCGCCTTAGTTTTGTGCCTAATTGGCTTTGTTTTGGCACGCGTAGTCTCGAATACCTTTATCCGCACGGTTGGACAACGCTTTAATGCCCATCAAAGCATGGTTTGGCGCCGCGGGATTTTCTACTTTATTTTCTTGCTGTTTATTATGGCGAGCCTAAAAGAAGCGGGTTTTAAACTCAGTGTCTTTTTAGGTGCTGCAGGGATTCTGACCGTAGCTTTAGGTTTTGCGTCACAAACTTCTGCCAGTAACTTAATTAGTGGTCTATTCCTAATTGGAGAAGGTTCTTTCGAAGTGGGCGATACTATTCAAATTACCTTAATTCGTGGTCATGTGATTGAAGGCGAAGTGATTTCGATTGATTTACTCTCGGTCAAACTGCTCACTTTAGACAATATTTATGTGCGCCTACCCAACGAACAGTTGATTCGTGCACCCGTGATGAATTTATCTAAATTTCCAATACGACGCATTCCAATTACTCTGGCGATTAATTTTCAGGAAGACATCATCAAAGTTCGTGAAGTTCTGCTCGATGTGGCCGCGCGTTATCCGCTGGCTCTAGATGATCCCAAACCTGAAGTGACTGTAACCGCCTTTCGTGAATCTACCATTGAAATTCTATTTGCCGTCTGGTGTCGACAAGAAATTTTCATTAAAGCACGCGATGAATTACAGGAACGGGTTCGTAATGGTTTCTTGGAAAATCAGATTGAAATCCCTGTACCGAAAATGGGCATTATTGATCGACCACGTCCAAAAGAAAAAGATGAAATCGACCAGTATGCTTATGCCAAAGAGCTGAAACAGGAACAAAAAGAGCGATAAAATTATCGCTCTTTTTTTGGCTCAAGCAGGCTTGGAGGTAAAGGTGCAAGATATGCAATCACCAACATCACCACACCCGATGCAATAAATGAAATCACCCGCGTTAAGGTTCCACTTTGCGATAAATCCAACAACAACAGTTTAACCACGACAATCGCCAACAGCGCCGATCCCACAAACCAGATCTGACGTATCTGCCGTCGACTGGAAAAAGTCATCAAGACAAAGGCTAGAATCACCCACAACAAAGTCAAACTGAGCTGTACCGAACCATCTCGCCAAATCGCACTGCCCCATAATGGGGTTGCCAGATAATGATGCATGGCTCGAACCACCACACTACTAAACACCAACAGTCCGATCAGGATCGTGCTGACTTTAAAGCCCCATTCAACACTTTGCTGTTGCTGAAAATCATGATGATAAATCAGCCACAATAAGCCGAGCAACATCCCGAGTGAGAGGAGATCGGTCAAATTGAGTAATGGGATCACATAATACTGAGTTGCAGAATATGGGTCGAGGTTCAAGATCAACAACCATAACAGCCCCAAACTCCACACCGATTGTTGATGTAAAAACCGGGGGTTATGGTGCATGAATTGTAAGCAGGCATAACCCAGTGGCACAATGCCTAGTGCCGCAATTGGCATCTGTGGAAAAACTGCCAGACCAATACCTGCCAGACTAAAACACAGCATGCCTGACCATAGCGAATTGCTAATTCGATCTGGAACACGCGGCATCATCAGCAAGATTAAACTTGTAGTGATTGCACTCACCGCAACACTGTATTGCACAGGGGTACTGGACCATTGCTGCATGGTAAAAACTGCTTCGAGCAGACTTAGCAGGTACAGCAGCAGCAAAAGCCCACCCAGTAATACCAGTTGCACATTTTGCCACTCTAATTTAGATTTTAGATGCACCACTAAACTGAACAGCGCTAGCAACAGCGTTGCGATAGCAATCGAGTAACTGAAGGCCCATGCCTGCCCATGCAGCACTTCCACCCCAGCCAAAGCACCAGCATACATACCAGAGAGCAGGAAAATACCGCTGAGCATGCGCGCACTGAAATATTTCTCGACTTGTTGATAATGCAGTAAATAGAAGGCAGAAATAAATTGAGCCAAGGCATAAATAAGCGTTGTTAAAATCGGAAAATGATCATTCGACCAGACCTGATACATCAGGGCAATCGAACTGATCAAAACCAGAACCACCCCCACATAACGGCTCAAACGATAGCGTTCAGTAATCCCCCAAACAATTAAGGCTGTCCCCTGTATCACCCAACCTGTGGACGTCCAATGCGCCCCTTTAGCCAATGGAAAAATTAGCGCCGTAAAGACCACAGCTAAAATAAAGAAGCTTTTCGCCAAAATGGACAACTCTGGATAGCGATGCTTTATCCAGAAATGTAATGCAGCATAGGTGACGGCTAAAGCAACAGCGCCCCAAGTCAATGCCGCGGTTGAATCATGCATCAAGAAAGCATGTAAAGAAAAACCCAAGACAGGTACACTAAAAATCAAACCCACATCTAAAATGGGCTGCAATTTTTTTCTCGGCTCAAACATAGCCTGTTGCTGCGATTGAGCTTTCAGCATGAGCTGACTGTAGCGAATACTCAACCCAATAAATAATGCGATGTGCAGCCATAAAATTATATCAAGGGTATGCAACTGCTTATGTTCTGCATAGATGCCCACCACCGTCCCCCCAATAAACATGGTGGCAAAAAAAGCAATTTGGTGCAGAATTTTCCATGGTTGCAAAAAGTTCAGCGCCACCACAGCCAAATTGATGACCCAATAATAGGCAAATAGGAACACCACATCAGGATGAGTGTGTGGAATCAGCAAAGGCGCTAGATAGGCCATACTGAGTGCTAAAATTGCCAAATACAACGCTTGCTGTTTCAGGCTTAAAACAACGGTAACCCCCAGTAGAATCACACATAAGCCACTTGCCCCCATCAAGCTGGCGACGATGGCAAAATGATGCGCAAAGATTAACGTCAGGAAAATAACGGCTAAGCCCACACCCTGTAAGGCAATCGCAAATAACGTATTTTTTCGTTGCAACAGATAACCAAAAACAGTCGTGGCACCGCCCGCGAACGCGATAAAGCCCAACTTCACCGCCAAGCTCAGCTGCCAATGTTCGCTGGCAAAGCGTAACAACAACACAACACCGACCATAAGCAACGTAACCGCAACTCTTAAAATCGGGTTGCCATGTTTCATCCAGTCGAGTGCAGGTTGCCACCATGCAACTGACGGTCTTTCAGGTAGAGCATGCTCATGCTGTACAGGTTGCTGAACTGTAGGATCATTTTGCTGAGTGATGATCAGCTGCGGCTGCAGTGGTGGCGGTGAAGTAAAGGCCGACTGTTCAGATGGCTTGACCATGCCCGTGGCTAAAGATAGTTCTGCCGAAGACTGTTGCGTCTGTTCTAATCGAGCTAAACGTGTTTGAAAATTGCTGATCACTTGAATCATGCAAAGCAATAACAGCAATAATGCCCCTAGTACCAGCCAAATCCACGTATGGGCATATCCCCAGAGTGCAGCAAAAGCGGCTGCATAAATCAGGAGTTGTTGTGTACCCAGACTAGCGGGATGAACAACAGAAGGCGTTTGCGACTGTTCTAAGTGTAATAAGCGCTGATGCAGATTAGCAATTACCAGAACCATCACGACAGTCAATCCAATGGCCGCAGCAAATAGCGCAGATTGCCATTGCAAACCGATTGCAACCAGCAACAGGATGCTTAATGCAATCAATAACCACAGCATGCCCTGCTTGTCTTTTTTATACATGGCGAAATTAAGTTATGCAGCTGACTTCAATTCATCTTACTTGATCAGGCTTCGAGCAGGCAGTTTTACATACAAAATGCTGCAAATTTATAGACTTGTCATGATGATTCCCATTCATGCCCTAGACAGGATTACATCGCCAATAAGACAGATTTGGCTTTTTCACGTAATATATGCCTGAGTTCATAATCAAGGTTTACAGCATGCCACCTTTTGTATTGGTCGATGGGTCATACTTTTTATTTCGCGCCTTTCACGCGGTTCCCCCGCTGACCACGTCTACAGGGTTGCATACCAATGCGGTACGTGGCGCAATTTCTGCCATTCAAAAATTGATGCGTCGTACTCAACCGACCCATATGGCTGTCATTTTTGATACACCAGAACCCACCTTCCGCCATGAATTATCTCCCATCTACAAAGGTGACCGCCCTAGCATGCCTGATGAACTGGCACAGCAAATTCCGTATCTACATGCGCTGATTCGTGCTTTAGGTATTCCGGTTCACATGCTCCCAGGTGCTGAAGCCGATGACATTATCGGGACATTGGCAAAACGGGCTGAAGCCAAAGGTCAGCAAGTACTGATTTCTACAGGCGATAAAGATATGGCTCAGCTGGTCACCGAAAAAGTGACCCTCGAAGACAGCTTTAAAGAAAAGCCAATGGATGTGAATGGTGTTTTTGAAAAGTTCGGCGTGTGGCCAAATCAAATTATCGACTACCTGACCTTAATGGGTGATGCTTCTGACGGCATTATGGGGGTTCCAGGCGTCGGTGCGAAAACTGCGGCAAAACTGCTCACCGAATATGGCTCGATTGGTGGCATTTTAGAAAATGTCGACAAGATTAAAGGCAAGGTTGGACTGAACATTAAAGAAAATGTCGACAACATTGCGATTGACCATCAGTTGGCCAGCATCGTCTGTGATTTAGACATCGGCATTTGCTACGAAGACCTTGCCTTGCAAGACCCGAACGTGAATGAATTACGTCGCTTATACACCGAGCTCGAATTCCGTAATCAGTTACAGTCCCTTGATCACCCGAACAATCCAAACAACAGTAAAAACAAACAAAGCAATGCCAGCCTGCAACAAACGGCTGCGCCTGCTCCGATTGAAACGGAAGATCAAGCGACCTTAAGTAGTGTTGATGATCAACTCGGTCAAGCCAACTACCATACCGTACTCTCCGCAGAAGTATGGGACAAACTATTACAGCGTATGCAGAATGCCCACAAATTTGCGATTGATACCGAAACCACCAGTCTGGATTATCGTGTAGCGGAAATGGTTGGTTTCTCAATTGCTTTTGATGCTGAAGATGCTTATTACGTCCCGCTCGCGCATGACTACGAAGGGGCACCTGTGCAATTGGAACGTGATCAGGTCTTAGCGCAAATCAAGCCCATCTTAGAAAATCCTGAGATCAAGAAAATCGGACATCATCTAAAATACGATGCCCACATTTTTGCTAATCATGGCATTGAGCTACAAGGTTGGTATTTTGATACCATGCTGGCCTCTTATGTGTTGAATTCCGTCGCCACTCGTCATGGTATGGATGATGTTGCACGTCTCTATTTAAGCCATCTCACCACCACCTATGAAGAAGTGGCTGGCAAAGGTGTCAAACAAAAGACCTTTAATCAGATTGAGATTGAAACTGCAGCACATTATGCGGCGGAAGATGCCCATGTCACCTTCCGCCTGTATGAAGTACTGGATAAAAAGCTCAAAGCCCATCCAGAACTGATTAATATTTTGCATAATATTGAAGTGCCTGTAGCGCGTGTTTTAACGCACATGGAAGAAAATGGCATTCAGCTTGATCTCCAATTCCTCGATCACTTGGGGGAAGATTTTTCTAAAACCATGCAAAATCTGGAAAACCAGATTACCGAATTGGCTGGACAATCGTTTAATGTCAGCTCCCCGAAACAGGTGGGTGAAATCCTGTTTGAAAAATTGGGCTTAAAAGGCGGTAAAAAGACCTCAACCGGTCAATATAGCACCAGCGAAAGTATTTTAGAAAAAATTGATCATCCAATCAGTGCTTTAATTTTGGATTATCGTGGCCTGTCCAAACTGAAAAGCACCTATACCGATGGTCTGCTCAAACAAGCCAACAATGCAACGCATCGTGTGCATACCAGCTATCACCAAGCCTTGACGGCGACAGGACGTTTATCCTCCACCGATCCGAATTTGCAAAATATTCCGGTGCGCGAAGAAATTGGCCGTCAAATTCGTAAAGCCTTTATTGCCCCAGAAGGTCGTGTATTACTTGCAGCCGATTATTCACAAATTGAACTGCGCTTAATGGCCCATTTTTCTCAGGATGATGCCCTACTCGATGCCTTCCGCCACGGTCAGGATGTACACCGCCGTACTGCCTCTGAAGTTTTGAATATTCCGCTCGAACAGGTGACCCATGATCAACGTCGCCAAGCTAAGGCCGTGAACTTCGGTCTGTTGTATGGCATGTCGGAATTTGGTTTGATTCGTCAATTGGGCTTTACCCGCGAAGAATCACAAAACTATATCAAACAGTATTTTCACCGTTATCCTGGCATTTATGAGTATATGCAACGTACTCGTCAGGTGGCGTTGGAACAAGGATTTGTCGAGACTATTTTGGGGCGTCGCTTATATACCCCTGAAATTGATGCCCGTAACATGATGATTCGTAAAGCGGCTGAACGTGCTGCCATTAATGCACCACTACAAGGCAGTGCTGCGGACATCATTAAAATGGCCATGATTGAAGTCGATAAAATGCTGCCGAAAGATCAAGCCAAAATGCTGTTACAGGTACACGATGAATTGGTGTTTGAAGTTGATGCTGACATTGCCGATGAATTAGCACCGAAACTGGCTGAAGTGATGCAATCGGTACTGGAAATTTCTGTACCATTATTGGTTGAAGTCGGCAAAGGCAAAAACTGGGATGAAGCCCATTAAGCAATAAAATTCTAAGCATAAAAAAGGACTCACTAGTGAGTCCTTTTTTATATGTTGAAAATGAAGCGGGAAAACTTTATAACCCCGTCAACAAGGCAATTGCCACTTCATTCATAATGATTTCAGCAATATATAAAGCCAAGAAGGCAATAATTGGTGATAAATCAATCATCCCCATATTCGGCAACAAACGACGGAACGGTGCCAATAACGGCTCAGCCAATTCTTGAATGACTTCAATATAAGGTGAGCGAGACTGGGTAAACATGACCACCCAACTTAAAATAATCGTAGCGAAAATCAGGTAACGACAGAACCGAATCAAGTCCTGAATCATGGTCACAAACGTCAAAATCACCAGATGAATTGGACTGTTCGGCATCGCACCCGATAAATACATGATGCCAAATATTTTTAATAAATATAGCACCACCACCAAAGCCAATGCTGCAGTATTCACCCGACCTTTACCCAGTGTCGGAAAAATACGACCAAAAATATCCACGATCTTGGTGGCTTTAGCTGTCGACATCACCACTGGGTTGTAAGGATTAACCGCTGCTAATTGCATTAAAAAGCGGAAGAATACGAGCAAAATCGCTACGTTAATAATAATGCCAAAAATTAGCGCAGAGCTTGCACCCATATTTAAATTTTCCTAATTAAAAATTAATTATTTGCTACTTTCACTTAATTCTTGTGCCAACTCTTGACTGCGTTTTTTCGCAGCTGCTAAAGCAGACTGAATATTTTGTGAAATTTGCGCACGATCAAAGACTTCTAAAGCCGCCTGAGTCGTGCCATTTGGAGAGGTTACATTTTTACGTAATTCTGAAGGTGAGCTGGCACTGGTAATCGCCATTTGGGCTGCACCTAAAGCCGTTTGTAAGGTCAAAGCCGTCGCTACTTTTTCATCTAAACCTAAGTTCTTACCTGCACGAATCATGCTTTCCATCATATAGAAGAAATAAGCAGGTCCTGAGCCAGAAACAGCCGTCACCGCATCAATCTGCGCTTCAGTATTGACCCAAATGGTTAAGCCTGTTGCGGCGAGCACTTGACTGGCTAATTCACGGTCTTTGGCATCTACGGCTTCAGTCGCAAATAAACCATGCGCACCCGTTTGTACTAAAGCCGGTGTATTCGGCATAACACGCACAATACGGTTTGTGCCAGATAAAGTGGCCATGGTTTCAATTTCAGCACCCGCCACAATCGAAATCACCAACTTACCATCAAGTAAGCCATGCAATTGCTTTAATACAGTCGCCAACACCTGTGGCTTTACTGCTAAAACTACAATATCTGCGTGCTCAATTGCGGCAATATTATCATCCGTTACATGCACATCTTTTTCTTGTAAAAGTTGACGAATATTTTCAAACGGATCAGAAACTGTAATACGTGTGGTTGGCATACCGCGAGCAATTAAGCCTCCAATTAAGGCCTGAGCCATATTGCCGCCACCAATAAAACTAATATTACAATTTAAAACTGCACTCATGATTTACGCTCGATATTGAGTATGTTATTGCTTAGAAAACAATTTTGGTTGCCATCCTTCTGCTTCAATATATTCAGACTGAGCGAACCAAAAACCATTAGGTGTAAAAACCCCTAGCATAACATTATCTATGCTTAATATTTGAATTGTATGACGCAACCACGGAAAAATTTGTGCCTGTTGTATGGCTTTTTTTAACGGCCAACTCCCTACACGTCCCAGTAAATGAATTTTCTCCCCGCCAATACGGGCCGATAAGGTCAGCTCCCGCCCCAATAAGCTTGCAGCTAAGCCCTGTTTTTGCGGGGTAATGCGATATGTTCCAGAGGCTAAAACAATCTCTTCTTGCTGATGCCACAGCACCGACTGCTGCAAAGGAATGGGATACAACTGTTCTGCCAAATATTCCTGAGCAGTTAAACGGAAAATCTGCTGTTGATAGCGAATAAAATAATAGCCATTCCAGTGCAAAGCAGCCTGCGCATCTGGTTTAGCGGCAATCACTTCTTTCAACACACGTTCAACCATTGCAAAGTTGGGTCGATACACCGCCTCACCTTGCATCCACACCGAGAGTAATTGCCGCTGTCTGGGTTTTGACAGATTTAATAAAGCTTCAAGATTCAATAACCTTGAATTTCCACAGGTCAATAAGTCGTCTTGCAGTACTTCTAGTAAAATAGCATCTGCATCTTGCATTAAAATACTGGTCCGGTTCAGCGCTTGCTGCATTTTTGGAAAGCGTTGTTGTAGGACTGGCCATAAAATTTCACGACACCAAGCACGATCATAATCTGGATCAGCATTGGTCGGGTCTTGAATATTTTGTACATTCGACTGGGCAGCCCATTGGCAAATCTGCTCACGTGATAACTCGAGCATGGGACGCCAAAGGGTCATATTCTCGCGCTGATCCAATACGGACATCGCTGATAAACCCTGCACTCCGGCTCCAGAAAGCAAACGTAGCATCAGTGTTTCGGCTTGATCTTGCTGATGATGTGCCAATACCAAAATTTCATTGGCTTTTAAGTGCGTAGCGAATGCCTGATAACGGGCAGTACGGGCCTGATTTTCTAGATTTCCTTCGGCCACGTGTACAGGAACAACCGAACACGGCACCTGCAATTGCTGACAGGTCTGAAAGACAAAATCGCCCCATGCCGCACTCATACTTTGCAGTTGATGATCGACATATATCGCACGTACTTTTTGCGGGAATAAAAAAGACATAAGATGCAGCAACAGCATGGAATCCACGCCACCGCTACATCCTATCAGATACGAACTTTGTTCTGTAAAGGTCTGTGCCTGGATTAAGACGTTAGACCTAAATTGTCGCTGCCAAACTTCATTAAACGTTGGTAACGTGCTTCGCATCGTTCTTGGGCATCCATCGGCTGTAACTCATCCAAAGCTTGTTTGAGTACGGCTTTTAAATTTTCCATCACTTGTTCAGGATTTAAATGCGCGCCTTGACCTTCGTCAACCACGTATTCCACAATACCAATTTGTTGTAAACGGTCAGCTGTTAATGCCAATGCTTCACTGGCTTGTTCAGCTTTTTCTGCCGTTTTCCACAAAATAGAGGCACAGCCTTCTGGTGAAATCACTGAGTAGATACTGTGTGACAACATAATCACACGGTCAGCAACACCAATACCTAAGGCACCACCTGAACCCCCTTCACCCAAAACTGTTGCAATAACAGGTACTTTCAAATTAGAAAGTTGTGCAAGGCTGGTGGCAATCGCTTCAGCTTGACCGCGCTCTTCAGCACCTACACCTGGGTAAGCGCCCATAGTATCAATAAAAGTGAAAACAGGTAAATTAAAACGCTCAGCCATATCTAGCAAACGTT
Organism: Acinetobacter sp. GXMZU3951; assembly: GCF_054457875.1. NCBI lineage: Bacteria > Pseudomonadati > Pseudomonadota > Gammaproteobacteria > Moraxellales > Moraxellaceae > Acinetobacter > Acinetobacter sp. GXMZU3951. The sequence continues at coordinate 17,017 of NZ_JBTLFO010000008.1, forward strand.
GTGATTTACGGTAGCCTTCAGGGTTACACATCCCAAAGTTATGCTTTAATTTTTCGCGAGTGCTACGACCACGGTGTTGACCGACAACCATTACAGGTTTGCCATCAAAACGCGCTAAGCCACCGACCATCGCACCATCATCACCAAACAAACGATCCCCATGTAAAGCATCGAATTCAGTGAAGATTTCGCCAACATAGTCCAAAAATTGCGGACGATCTGGATGACGTGCAATTTGGACTGTTGTCCATGCTTTAGATTGAGCAGCTTTATTTTTCATAGGTCGACCATTATCCCTAGATTAACCAATCAGTATTAATCGATAAATTGTTCCGACTGAATATTCAATTCAATATCCCAGTGCTTGAATTGCACTTGTTCGTCGTGCAAGTCTGCTACAAGCAAAGGCCATTGTTTGGCATCACCAGAAACGCAGAGTTGCCATTGTTGCGCATTGCCAATGGTTAATTCAATGGCAGGAAGCATCGCATCGCTACGACTATGATTCAGCAAAACTGCTAATCGAAGCAATAGACATAAGTGCACAAGTTTGCTACCACCGACCTTCATCACATCAATTTTGGCATCACTACGTAACTTACGACGATGGTGGGCAACCAAATGCGATATAAGATTTTGGTCAATTTGTGAGAAGCCCGCAATATCGGAATGTTGTAATAAATACGCTCCATGACGGTGATATCCCCCATGGCTGATGGCCAAACCAATTTCGTGCAAATACGCTGAACGACGCAGTAAGTCACTGTCATCACTAGTTAAATTGAGTGATTCGGCCACACCATCAAATAAATGTTGTGCCGTTTTGACCACGCGTTCTGCTTGTTTTGGATCTGCACCATAACGTCCCATCAGGGCTTGTACACTACGGTCACGAATATCTTCATGCTGGAAACGACCAAGCAGGTCATACATCACACCTTCACGCAATGCACCATCCGAATACACCAAAACATCAATATTCAGTAAATCAAACACTGCCGATAAAATAGCAACCCCAGCTGGCAAAACTGCTCGACGGTCTTCTTTTAAACCGTCAAAATCCATTTCGGTCACATGTTTAAACTTGAGCAGTTTTTCCTTGAGTTTTTCCAGCCCTTCACGGGTTAGATTTTCCTGTTCATTGCTCCAACCCATATTGACCGCAATTTGGCGGCAAGCCTTAATGGTACCACTCGACCCGACAACGGTATCCCAGCCTGCTTCTTTATAGGTATTGGCAATCGCAGAAAGTTCTTTACGCGCCGCAACCACCGCTTTATCAAAACTTTTTTGGTTGATTTCACCATCTGGGAAATAACACTTGGTAAAAGCCACACAGCCCATCTGTAAAGATTCGGTATGGATGGGTTCAAATTCCTCACCAATGATCAATTCGGTTGAACCACCACCAATATCTATCACCAAACGACGACCACTATTCGCCATGGTATGCGATACACCTAGATAAATTAAACGTGCTTCTTCACGACCCGCAATAATTTCAATCGGTTTGGGTAAAATTTCTGCCGCTTTTTGAATAAATTCATGACCATTTTTGGCTTGGCGTAAAGCATTGGTCGCCACAATTCTCAAACGATTGGGCTGTACTGAACTTAAGCGCCCAACAAAACGCGCTAAACAAGCCAAACCACGTTGTTGTGCTGCTTCAGTTAAATTTTTATTTTCATCAAGCCCAGCCGCCAACTGAACTTTTTCTGACATTGATGCAACTTTTTTGACTTCACCATGGTCTACACGAGCAATCGCAAGGTGAAAGCTGTTCGATCCCATATCGATGGCAGCAAGTAATTCTTCATCAATCAAAAAATCAGACATTCTTCAAATAAACCTGTACAGAATTGAGCCTAGAGTAATGCACATGCATGCAATTTAAAAGCCATTTATCTCTTTTAAATATTGAGCTTTTTATTTTTAAGCATATATGACAATTGTGTTACACGATCAGCATCATCGTGAGCATCAATTAGACAAATTGACCTGAAAGGCTGAAAATTTGCATCTAACACTACATTGTTAAAGATGGCTATGTAATACTTAGAGCCATTAGCGATCTTTTAATAAAATTTTGGAGCATATTCCATGTCAGGTAATATCATTAACACTACAGATGCCAACTTTGAAGCTGATGTTTTAAATTCTGATACTCCCGTTCTTGTTGATTTCTGGGCAGGCTGGTGTGCGCCTTGTAAAGCGATTGCACCTGTATTGGAAGTGCTTGCAAATGAATACGAAGGCAAAGTAAAAATTGTTAAAGTAGACGTGACTTCATGTGAAGCAACAGCCGTAAACTACAACATTCGTAACATCCCTGCTTTACTGATGTTTAAAAATGGTGAAGTAGTTGCACAACAAGTGGGCGCAGCACCAAAGTCTAAATTGACTGCATTTATCGAAGAACATATCTAATTCTCGCTTTGCAATTAGACCAAATGCGCTATCCCCGATAGCGCATTTTTTTCGACTATAAATTGACAAACTCTGTAATCTCTCTTATATTGCATGCTCAAGAAAGAAAGGATTTCAAGTCCATCTTTTTCTTACAAGACACAACACATAAGATCGCCGCTCGGCAACAGAAATTGTTTCACACATTTTCTCTTCGCAACAATTTACCAGACCTCCGCGTTGATATTATACAAATACAATGCCGTCATTTTATTGCTGTATGCGACCGAATGTTGCTCCCTTTCCAACCTGTTTCTAGAATTTATGATTCTATCTGACCACCTATGAATTTAACCGAACTCAAGAAAAAACCAATTGGCGAACTCATCAAAATTGCAGAGTTTATGGGCCTTGAAGGAATGGCACGTAACCGTAAGCAAGATATTATCTTTGCCATCTTAAAGCGTCATGCGATGAATGGCGAAGAGATCTTTGGTGACGGCGTTCTCGAAATTCTGTCAGATGGTTTTGGTTTCTTACGCTCAGCTGCAGGCTCTTATCTTGCAGGTCCCGACGACATTTATGTGAGTCCTTCACAAATTCGTCGCTTTAACTTGCGTACAGGTGACACCATCACAGGAACGATTCGCCCACCTAAAGAAGGTGAACGTTATTTTGCCTTACTAAAGGTCAACCAAATTAACTACGATACGCCTGAAAACTCGCGTAACAAGATTCTATTCGAAAACTTAACACCATTATTCCCGACCGAACAACTGGTTATGGAATTGGGTAATGGTACTACTGAAGACTTAACTGCCCGTGTAGTCGATTTAATCGCGCCGATTGGTAAAGGACAACGCTCGATTATTGTTGCTCCGCCTAAAGCGGGTAAGACTATGTTATTACAGAATATCGCCCAGTCGATCGTACGTAATAACCCGGAAGTGTTTCTAATCGTCCTCCTGATTGATGAACGTCCTGAAGAAGTGACTGAAATGGAACGTACCGTTCGCGGTGAAGTCGTGGCTTCGACCTTTGATGAATCACCAGCGCGTCACGTCCAAGTGGCTGAAATGGTGATTGAAAAAGCAAAACGTCTAGTTGAGCATAAAAAAGACGTGGTGATTTTACTCGATTCAATTACCCGTCTCGCACGTGCCTATAACACCGTTATTCCATCATCCGGTAAAGTGCTCACAGGTGGTGTAGATGCACATGCCCTAGAACGTCCTAAGCGTTTCTTTGGTGCGGCGCGTAATATTGAAGAAGGCGGTTCACTCACAATCATCTCAACTGCACTCATTGAAACAGGCAGTAAAATGGATGATGTGATTTACGAAGAGTTTAAAGGTACAGGTAACCAAGAAATTACGCTTGATCGCCGCATTGCTGAAAAACGTGTCTTCCCTGCCATGAACATCAAGAAATCAGGTACGCGTCGTGAAGAGCGCTTGATGGATGAAGATAATCTTCGTAAAGTTTGGATTTTACGCAAGTTACTTCACCCTATGGATGAACTGGCGGCGATGGAGTTCTTACTTGATCGCATGAAAGAAACAAAAACCAATGATGACTTCTTTGATCAAATGAAACGCAAAGCAAGTAACTAATTTTCAAGACATATCAAAAAGGTCACGCACAGTCGTGACCTTTTTTATTTGGTTGACTTTCTTAACATAAAAACACAATTCATTTGATCTTGTGTAAGCATATTTTCAAATATTTGATTGTAAAAATATTGCTTAGAAAAACTGCTTTATTTTTAAAAACTTAAAAAGTATTTATCCAATATAAAGCGCACTCTTAATTGTTATTTTCTGTTAAAAAATAGCAAATATTTGCTCATTTTTTGGTTTTTTTTCACACAAAGTAGTAGTAATTAAAAATGGGCAGTGATAGCATATTCGCAGACCAGTTAAGCTGCTCCTGCGTTGTTACTGCCTAACAAATTTAGGAAGAATAAAAGCATATAACAGCTGACCTTGGTTTTTTTTAATCTCATATTTTAGAGAGTGATGCCATGTTATTCAAAAAAATCGCTATTGCTGCTGCAGTTGCTACTACTTTAGCTTTTGTTGGCTGTGCTAAAAAAGAAGAAGCTCCTGCTGCTGAAGCTGCTGCTTCTGAAACTACAATGGAAGCTTCTGCTGCTGTAGACGCTGCTGCTGTTGAAGCTGCTTCTGCTGCTGAAGTTGCTGCTTCTGCTGCTGACGTTGCTGTAGATGCTGCTGCTTCTGCTGCTGACGCTGCTGCTTCTGCTGCTCAATAATCTTTACGATTACGTAGCACAAAAAAGAGAGAACATTATGTTCTCTCTTTTTTTATGTCTTCATAAAAACAAATTCAATCATTTCAATTTTATATATTAAAAAATCATGAGTACACACACATAAAAAAAGCAGATCAATCGATCTGCTCTTTCCCTACACGCTGTCGAAATTTCTGACCAGCGCGGAATGTAACCACCCGACGGGCAGAAATCGGAATCTCTTCACCCGTTTTAGGGTTTCGTCCTGGGCGTTGACGCTTATCACGCAACTCAAAGTTCCCGAAACCCGAAAGTTTAACCTGCTCTCCAGAAATGAGCGCTTGGCTAATTTCATCGAAGAATAATTCGACCATTTGTTTTGCTTCACGACGGTTTAAACTCGTGAGCTCACTTAAATGATCAGCCATTTCTGCTTTAGTTAATGCTGTCATGAAGCCCTCAATGTCGCCTGATAAGTGTTTTGCAACACTTCTATAATTGTATCCATACCGGTTTTGATTTCAGCATCTTCTAATGTACGTGAAGGATGTTGCCATAGCAAAGCAAATGCCAATGAGCGTTTACCTGCTTCAACCCCTTGTCCTGTGTATACATCAAAGAGCCAATTCGAGTGTAACAGCTCCCCACCCGTTTTAGTGATAAGTTGCTGAATTTCACCAATATTAATCTTATCACTAATTAAAAGCGCAATATCACGTCTAACTGATGGAAAACGTGATAATTCTGTAAAATTAGATACATAAGTTTGCAAAACTGCTTTTTGATCAAGTTCAGCGACCCAAGTTACCCCCAAGTCTAAATCTGCCTCTAGGGATGGATGTAAGCGACCTAAATAACCAATCGATACCCCATTCACCATCATTTCAGCCGACTGCCCTGGATGTAGCCATACGCGTTCCGAGCGGACATATTCCACCTTAACACGACCTGCCGCTAAAATCTCTTCCACTTCACCTTTAAAGTCAAAGAAATCCATGGCTTGTGGCTTCGCATGCCAAGATTCTGCCTGCTTCGATCCAACCGCAATCACTGCTAAGGTTGGTATCTGTTTTAAATCATGAATGCTGTTCGCACCCTGATAATCAAAACGTAGCCCTAACTCAAAGAAACGCACTCGATGCTGCTGACGATTAATATTGTACTGAACACAAGGAATCAGGCTAGAAAGCAATGTCGAACGCATTACCGCCAAATCACTTGAGATTGGATTGGCCAACATTAATGGCTGAACAGACGGATTTAACTGTTTTTCCAATTTAGCATCAGCAAAGCTAAAGCTAATCGCTTCTTGATAGCCTAAAGTCACTAAAGTCTGACGCAATTGTGACAATTCAAATTGATCCTGATAGCTGGCTAATTGAGCTTCAATTTTTGGCAAACTAACTTGAATATTGTCATAACCATGAATACGTGCCACTTCTTCAATCAGATCTTGATAAATCGCCATATCAAAACGGTGAGATGGTGGGACTACCGACCATTCCGTAGCAGCAATTTCCGTCACGTCACAGCCTAAACGGGTTAAAGCCGCTACAATGAAGTCCGTATCAACACTATATCCTAAGAGTTGATCTACCTGCGCCTGACTGAGTGCAATCGCTTCACGCTTTGGTAATGATGCTGGCTGCTCTGCTACTGTAATTGGTCCAAACTCACCACCAGCGAGCTCAGCAATTAATTGAGATGCACGGTGCATTGCAAGCATTGGCAATTCAAAATCTACCCCACGCTCATAACGCTGCGATGCATCTGTATGTAAGCCAAAGCTACGTGCACGACCTGCAATATGTAACGGGGCAAAGAACGCCGACTCTAAGAAAATTTCAGTCGTTTCATCGGTCACAGAAGAAGATAAACCGCCCATGATACCTGCAATCGCCAATGCTTTTTCATCATCAGCAATAATCATGACTTTTTCATTCAGCTCAACTTCTTGCTCATTTAACAGCACTAGCTTTTCAGCTGCCGTTGCTTGACGTACATGAACCGCACCTTGAACTTTTCCACCATCAAAAGCATGTAAAGGTTGACCTAACTCCATCAATACATAGTTGGTAATATCCACCAAAATACTGTGTTGACGAATACCTGAACGGGCAAGCGCTCGTTCCATCCATTCTGGCGTCGGTGCTTTGGTATTGACGTTTTTAATCACACGTCCTAAATAGCGCGGGCAACCTTCGGTGGTGACAACCACTTTTTTCTCATCAGCGATTGTCGCAGCCACTTCTTGAATTTCTGGCGCAGTCACCGCCATTTGATTAATGACAGCAATTTCACGCGCTACACCACGAATACTGAAACAATCACCACGGTTTGGGGTAATACTAATATCAATCACATGATCATCTAAGTTTAGATATTCACGAATATCCACACCCACAGGTGCATCTGCTGGTAACTCTAATAGACCATCAATTTTATCTTCGAGATCAATTTCAGAGGCACCACACAACATACCTTGTGATTCAATCCCTCGTAATTTACCTTTTTTGATTTTAAAATCACCTGGTAACACCGCACCAATGGTTGCGACAGGAGCTTTCATACCCACGCGGACATTGGGTGCACCACAAACGATTTGTAAAGGTTCCCCCGAACCAATATTCACGGTAGTCACACGTAAGCGATCTGCATCAGGATGCTGCTCAACCGTTAAAACTTCCCCAACCACTACGCCGGTAAATGGTTTCGCTGCAGGCGACAAGTCATCAACTTCTAGACCCAGCATGGTTAGTTGGTCAGATAAGGTTTCGCTATCAATCGTAGGGTTAACCCAAGTGCGTAACCAATTTTCGCTAATTTTCATTTCTGTAAAAACCTATCAATCTATTTTTTAAATCCCCTCTAACTTCACCTTTTCCAAGATGAAGAACCCTATTTCACGTTGAAGCCATCTCCTTTTCAGAGAGGATCGTTAGGGAGAGGTCTAAATCTGTTTAAGCAAATTGGCGTAAGAAACGCACATCGTTTTGATAGAACATACGTAAGTCATTGATACCATAACGCAACATTGCAAAACGCTCTACACCTAAACCAAATGCAAAGCCTTTGTATTTTTCAGGATCAATACCTGCTGCTTGCAATACATTCGGGTGTACCATGCCACAGCCTAAGACTTCCAACCATTTACCGCGCTCATCCATGATATCGACTTCTGCACTTGGTTCAGTAAATGGGAAATAAGACGGACGGAAACGGACTTTAAGATCTTTCTCAAAAAATTCATTCAACAAATTCACCAATAAACCTTTCAGTTCAGCGAAGCTGGTATTTTCAGCAACATATAAACCTTCAATTTGGTGGAACATTGGTGAATGTGTCTGATCCGAGTCACAGCGGTAAACACGACCTGGACATACGATACGAATTGGTGGTTGTGAGGTTTCCATCGTCCGGATTTGTACACCCGAGGTATGCGTACGCAACAAATGATTGGCATCAAAGTAGAAGGTGTCATGCATTGCACGTGCCGGGTGATGACCCGGAATATTCAACGCCTCGAAGTTATGATAGTCATCTTCAACTTCTGGACCTGTCGCAACAGTAAATCCTGCTTTGGTAAAAAATTGACAAATGCGTTCCTGCACTTGTGTAACTGGGTGAATACTGCCAATGGTTTGACCACGACCCGGTAAGGTAATATCGATGGTTTCACTAGCAAGTTGTTGTTCTAATGCGGCTTTTTGCAATTGCGCTTGACGTTCAGTCAATGCAGCATTGATGGCTTCACGCACAGCATGAATTGCGGCGCCCTGAACTTTACGCTCCTCAGGGTCCATTTTACCTAACGCTTTCGATTGTTCTGCAAGCTGGCTCTTTTTCCCTGTAAATTGCACACGAACGAGATCAAGTGCAGCAAGGTCTTGAGCTGCTGCAATGGCAGCAAGCGCTTCGGTGGTCAGGGCTTCCAGTGACATAGTAACTCTCAAAGCAACAATTTAATAATAAGATAAAACCCGATATTCTATCAGTTTTTAAAGAGATTGATGAAGTTTCCAATTAAGGAAAATTTGATTAACATCCGAAATTAGAAAAAGTTTAAGATAAACCCAATTGCAAAGAGATCAATATCTATGGCCCTCGATCAAATTTGGAAACAGCAGCTCACATTAGTCACTTATGGCAACGAATATCTGAACAAAGAGCTGGGGTTTAATCGCTGGAAGCAACATCCGATTTTTGATCAACATCTTTTTGTATTTCGGGATTTACTCTCGCAACACTTATTGGCGCAACACTTTCAAATCTGGCTGGAAGGACTAAAAAAACAAGGGGTAAAACGCCTAAGTTTACATAGCTCCAGCCTGTTGAATGATGAACAAAATCCAAATGCCAATGTTGAACTGTTGCCACTGGCACACTTTATTGTCAGCCATGAAGCCAACAAGAAAACGGCCTGGATTTTTGGTAAAGAACTTGCTGAATGGTACAATGCCGATAATGATTTTGAAGCCCCAGCCGCACAACAAATTTTGCTACGAGATGAAACTTTCTGGCGCTTTGAGCTGAATCATAAACTGGCCAAGCGCCTTGAAACTGATTTACACTCTCCCAATTGGGATGACATTCAAAGTTATTTGCAAACTGAATTGTTTAATAGCCCATTCGCGCAAGGCTTTGCTGAACCCGCACAACAAAATCTTCCCTATTATGGTTATACCCAAAATCCAACTAACAACGCTGACACCACCTTAAATTCAAACAAACTCGCCCTACTTCCAACAGATTATTCTGCTGATTTTGCACATCAATCATTATATCAACTTGAAGCCTTAGAGCACTATCTCCAAAACCAGCTCCAACATCCCCAACATGAAGATGGCTCACCGCTGAGCGCAGATGAACAACTTAATCTACGTCATTTCTCGCAAAAACTTGATGATTTAAGCGCTAAATTTATTGTGAAAATTGCCAATCACTATCAATCAGCACAACTGACTCCTGTCGTAGCCCCTAATCCTTTAGAAGGCATGTCAGCCTCAGCCCCAAGCTCAATTCACAAGCCGCACGCTCATCACCATAAAGTCAGCACTTCCGCAGTAATTAAACTGATTTTAATTACAGTCATCATCTGTATTGTAGCCTATTACTTTGGACTCTAAAAAATCATTAATCTAAAAGCCACATCAGTGGCTTTTTTTATAGATCTAGATGAAGCATTTGCAATCAGGTTCAGCATCTGCTTTTTGTAGATTCAGAGAATGCCGTGACTCAACAGCACAGTGCATTTAAGAAGTAATTAGCAAATTAAATGGTCGTACCTCAATTCTGACTTTATGCTCATCGGCATGCTGATTAATATAATGCTGCACGGCAACCACTTGACCTTCTAATTGTGCATCAGGTCCGTACATAATCTTCACAGACTCTCCAACCCTCGGAATCATCTCCAGCTTGACACTAATCCGCGCCTGATTCACACCGACAATTTCTGCAAGCATCGCCCCATTCCTTTTTATGATGACTTCATTTCATTAGGCATCCAAGCCCAGTAAATTTAAAGTTCAATTATGTAACCTATTCAAGAACATCTATTTAGTCAACATCATCAAAATAATAAGGCATAAAAAAAGACCGCATAAAGCGGTCTTTTTCAATCATCTTGCGACAATTATGCAGCTAATGCACCTTTAGCTTTTTCAGCTAAAGCAGCAAATGCTACTGCGTCATGCATAGCGATATCCGCAAGTACGCGACGGTCGATGATCACTTGAGCTTTTTTCAAGCCATCGATCATACGGCTGTAAGACAAACCGTTTTGACGTGCACCAGCATTGATACGCGCAATCCATAAAGCACGGAATTGACGTTTCTTCTGACGACGGTCACGATAAGCGTATTGACCAGCTTTGATTACTGCTTGGAACGCTACGCGATAAACGCGTGAGCGAGCACCGTAGTAACCTTTAGCACGAGCAAGAATTTTTTTATGACGGCGATGAGCCTGTACACCACGTTTTACACGAGCCATTTATAAATCTCCTTAGATGTATGGGCACATACGGCGAACTGAAGCAACGTCACTTACGTGAACCATTACACAGCCGCGTAACTGACGAATACGCTTAGCAGATTTTTTGGTCAAAATGTGGCGTTTGAACGCTTGTTTACGCTTGAAACCGTTTGCAGTCGCTTTGAAACGTTTAGCTGCACCACGGCGAGTTTTTAACTTAGCCATAACAACCTCTTTAAACACCTGTTCGGAACGTCTGCACCATTGCAAAAACGACCTGCAGGTAAGGAAGGCGCTATTCTAAATCATCTTTGTACAAAACAAAAGCAAAACCCGCGCTATTTAACGAATAAATCTATTGGTTAAAGGCAATGTTTTTCATCAGCTGCTTGTATCTGAATGATCTGTCTAACGCAGGCTGGAATATCGTGCTGAGTGTGCTGGTTTAGGCATGTTCAGGTCAATTCCGCTCTCGCAATCATGTCTGACTGCTTGGATTCAACCCAACCATAACAGCGACTTATGCCCATCTTATTCGAGTCATCCGACAGCCCTCTCTGCCAATTTATCCAACTAAAAACATGCAACGTCAGCTATAGCACCGAAGGTCTGCCCACTGCATCAAGGAATGAGTAAGCATATTTGACTTTAGACGAGCTGCTCAAGCGATGAGAATGATCACTCCCCCAATATTTGAATGCCGCAGGATTATGCTGCGATTAGAATGAATTGACGACATATTAAGGATGAATTCGGTATCAAAATAGGCGAAGAAAAATATCCATAAAACATAATTTTAGGCTTGCCAGCATGTTCAAATCAGGAAATACTGGCAACAATTTAGCCACCCTATTCGCGATCTCGCTGCAGCAAGGATCAAATTAAACTGTATGAAACGACTGCTTTGTTTTTCTCTGATTCTCACCTTCCCATTTACACAAAGTTTTAGTGCGGAAAAACCCTCAACCTCACAGCTTTCTGTGCAGAAAAGTGTAGCCTTACCCGCTCACTTAACCACGCGGATTCAGTGGACCAGCTTTCCCCAACCCCAATACAAAAGTGAAGATTTAAAAGGGCAAAATCGTGCTGCCATTTTACGTGTTTACGCAGATGAAACAGGAAAAATCACTCAAACCAGTATTCAAGAAAGTACTGGTTTAAAAGATTTAGATGAACGCTTGCTTCAAGCGGTACGTCAAGCACGGGTTCAACCTTACAAAATAGAAGATACTACCCTGCCGATTATTGGCTACCAAACCTTTAACTTAAATCTGCAGCGTGAAGAAGCTGACTGTCAGTATGCATTTAACTCTAAAAATTGGCAGCTTCAACAACAAGGTCCGGTTAAATTCAGCTATATACAGCAACCCCAACTGGTATTAAGTCGTGATGATTTAAACCAACATGACCGCAACATCAAATTTAGCTTTAAGGTCGATAAAAAAGGACTTGTAAAAAAAGTCAAAATCCAGCAAGGATCTGGTCTTTATGCTTTAGATCAAAGCGTCATAGCAGCAATTTCTAATAGCCAAGTCCGTGTAAAACGTACGGCTTCAACCTTATGGCTTTATAAGAAGTCCAACCTTAAAGACGAAGTTCAATTTAAACTCAATGCCTGTTCAAATTAACTTTCCGGGAGGGGTTTCCCTCCCAAATTTTAATCTCGTCAGCACACGCCATCTCACCTTTAACACAAAGTGTTAAAACCAGCCGATAAATAGACTATATAGCACCAAATAGCGTCCTGTTTTTGCCAGTATCACAATCAGTAGAAAGCGTAGAAAATTTTCTTTGAGCAATCCAGCAATTAAGGTAATTGGATCTCCAATAATCGGCACCCAACTGAGCAAGAGCGACCAGAACCCATATTTCTGATAAATCCGCTGCGCTTGCAGCATTTTTTGCTCAGAGACGGGAAACCATTTTTTATGCTTATAATGTTCAACCTGCAAGCCCAGATACCAATTTACACAGGAACCTAAGACATTCCCTAGGCTCGCAACGACAATCAGCAAAGCAGCAGAATGCCTTCCCGTAGCCAACAAGCCCAATAAAACTGCTTCCGACTGAAGCGGTAATAATGTGGCTGCACCAAAGGCAGAGAAAAACAAGAGTCCCAATGACCACATGGCGTTATGATCACAAACCTAGTTTTTTCTTTGTTGTATGGTATGCATAACCCGACCAAATAAAGCTCATTAACAATAACAACCAGCGCGTCCGCGAATATCTATCAGAAATTGGCTCAATGGCAGCACGTAAAACAGCCTGATCTTTGGTATTCAGTAGCTCCACGATTTTTTGCACGTGTACAGCTTCTGCCACGAATAACATGCAGCATCCAGCAATGCCAACAATAAGGCTAATATAAATTTTAGGACTGGTTTCAATAATGCGGGTTAAATTTAAAAAGAATGCCTTCATCATAGATAGCTAGTTTTCAAGCGTGAAAACCTCAAATAAACAGTACCGAGGATATTAACACTGAATGGGCCACGCTTAGAGAGGCGAATAAAATTTCACAATCCAAATCAATGATTGTCATACAACAAATACATAAATTTTTATCGCTTACAGAATGAAGAAAAACTTACTGCACAAAGTATCGAGAATATAAATCGAACTAAGTAAAAACAAAGAATGCTACGCAGCAATCTTTTTTAAACCCAGATAAGTAAAAGCCACTATAGCCGATCAATTTCATGACTTGCTGATCGGCACAGATAGCAGCTTTGCCTATCCATCAAAACGCTGTTGCAGATCAGCAAAAATTCATAATCTCAACTGCATCTAATGAGAAATATTCATTCAAAAATAAAATAAAGGATATAAACTCTCTAGCTGAACGCTTAAACCTGTATTGCCAAGGCTCTTTGCACCGCTGGGCGCGCAGTTAGACGCTCAACATATTCTTTGACATACGGATAATCTTCCAATTGAATTTGCTGCCATTCATAACGCAGCACCCATGGCAAAATGGCCATATCAGCAATGGAATACTCACCTGCTACAAACTTTTGACCAATCAACTGCTTATTCAGTACCCCATATAAACGTTTGCTTTCATTCACATAACGTTCTGTCGCATAAGGGATGCGCTCGGGTGCAAAATGGCTGAAATGATGGTTTTGTCCGAGCATTGGTCCAAAATTTCCCATCTGCCACATCAACCATTGCTCTACTTCAACACGTTCCTGCTCGTCTGCTGGGTAATATAAGCCTGTTTTGCGCCCCAAGTATTGCAAAATCGCACCTGACTCAAATACAGAAATTGACTCTCCCTGAGGTCCGTCTTGATCAACAATGGCTGGAATTTTATTATTCGGAGAAATCCGCAGAAAGTCAGGTTGAAACTGGTCATTTTCCAAGATATTGATGGGAAAAATTTGATACTCCAAGCCCATTTCTTCTAATGCGATGGTAATTTTATGGCCATTGGGTGTCCCCCAGTAGTATAAATCAATCATTTTTTTCCTTTATCTTGTTACTGTGCTTGCAGCAATGCATTGTTATTTATAGCACGCTTTTACCCATAGCGACATGATTCAAAGCTCAATTTATTTGCATATCATGAGAATCAACTTATATAACCGCACCCCCTTCAAATGGTGATTCACCCAACTAATGAGCAAAAAAAAGCACTGCGAATGCAGTGCTTTTTTCAAATGAGGATTACTTTTTCTTTTTCGGTCCAAGTAACATACCCATTTGACGGCCTTCCATTTTTGGTGCTTGCTCAACAACACCAAATTCAGCCACGTCAGCTTCAATTTTCTGCAATTGAGCCAAACCTAACTGTTGATGGGCCATTTCACGACCACGGAAGCGTAAAGTGATTTTTACCTTGTTGCCTTCTTCAAGGAACTTGATAATTGCACGTAATTTTACGTTGTAATCACCAACATCCGTTGCAGGGCGGAGCTTGATTTCTTTAACCTGCACTTGATGTTGTTTTTTCTTCGCTTCTTTTTGCTTTTGTTTTAAATCAAACAAATGCTTATTGAAGTCCATAATTTTGCAGACTGGAGGCTCTGCATTTGCAACGATCTCAACCAAATCAAGATCAACTGCTTCAGCTGCACGTAAAGCATCAGTTAGGCTTACGATGCCTTTTTGCTCGCCATTTTCGTCTACAAGACGGACTTCTTTTGCACGAATTTCATCATTCAAAGCAGGACGGTTTGATTTTCCGCCCTGTTGATTACGGTCAGGCTGTTTAATCGCTTTTACTCCACAATGTACCGGCCACGTTCGGCTACGGCTGCTTTCACTAGGTCAACGAAAGCATCGATTGACATAGTGCCCAAATTTTTTCCAGAGCGGGTACGCACGTTAACTGTACCTTCCTCTACTTCACGGTCCCCTAGTACCAATAAGTATGGAATACGCTCTAATGTACGTTCACGAATCTTAAAGCCGATTTTCTCATTTCTCAAGTCAGAAATCGCGCGGATACCGCTTTCTTTAAGTTTAGCGACAACCGACTCACAGGCTTCCGCTTGGGAATCGGTAATATTCATCACACATGCTTGTACTGGTGCTAACCAAGGTGGCATAAAGCCCGCATAGTGTTCAATAAGTATACCAATAAAACGTTCAAAACTACCAAGAATTGCACGATGCAACATCACCGGTTGATCACGATCATTGTCTTCAGTGACATAAGACGCATCTAAACGTTCTGGTAAATTGAAGTCACACTGTATAGTACCACATTGCCATACACGACCTAAGCAGTCTTTCAATGAGAATTCAATTTTCGGACCATAGAATGCGCCTTCACCTGGTTGAAGTTCCCACTCTAGACCCGCTGCATCTAAAGCATCCGCTAAAGATTTTTCAGCCATGTCCCAAAGTGCATCATCACCAACACGCTTTTCTGGACGGGTTGAGAGTTTCATTTGCACGTCTTCAAAGCCGAAGTCTTTATAAACATCTAACGTTAGTTTAATAAAGTCTGCAACCTCAGGACCAATCTGCTCTTTGGTACAGAAAATATGCGCATCATCTTGCGTAAAGCCACGCACACGCATAATGCCGTGCAATGAACCCGATGGCTCATTACGGTGACATGAACCAAATTCTGCCAAACGAATTGGCAAATCACGGTAAGATTTCAAACCTTGGTTGAAGACTTGTACGTGACATGGACAGTTCATTGGCTTCACCGCATAGTTACGACTTTCTGAATGCGTCGTAAACATGTTGTCGGCATAGTTCGCTGCGTGACCTGATTTTTCCCACAAGGTAAAGTCGACGATTTGTGGTGTTTTAATCTCAAGATAACCATTATCCTGCTGAACTTTACGCATGTATTGTTCAAGCACTTGATAAATGGTCCAGCCATTTGGATGCCAGAACACCATACCTGGGGCTTCTTCTTGCATATGGAACAAGTCTAGCGCTTTACCAATTTTACGATGGTCACGCTTTTCCGCTTCTTCAATACGCTTGATATACGCCGCAAGCTGTTTCTTGTCTGCCCACGCTGTGCCATAAATACGTTGTAGCTGTTCATTCTTCGCATCACCGCGCCAGTATGCGCCAGAGATTTTAGTCAGCTTGAATGATTTTAAGAATTTTGTGTTTGGCACGTGTGGACCACGACACATGTCCAAATAGTCTTGATGGTAGTACAAGCCCATTTGTGTTTCTTCAGGCATGTCCGCAATCAAGCGTAATTTATATTCTTCGCCACGTGCTGTGAATTCTGCAATCACTTCATCACGTGGGGTCATTTTTTTAATGACATCATAATCTTGATCGATGAGCTTTTTCATACGCTCTTCGACGGCTGCCATATCATCTAAAGTAAACGGACGTGGCATCCAAATGTCATAGTAGAAGCCTTCTTCAATGACAGGACCAATCACCATTTTCGCTTCAGGGAACAATTGCTTAACAGCATGCCCCACCAAGTGCGCACAAGAGTGACGAATAATTTCGACCCCTTCGTCGTCTTTAGGCGTAATAATTTGAAGGCTTGCATCCGTGGTAATCAAGTCCGATGCATCGACTAAACGACCATCAACTTTTCCTGCAACTGTATTTTTAGCAAGACCAGGACCGATGCTTTGAGCAACTTCCATCACAGATACAGCTTGATCAAATTGTTTTTGATCGCCATTTGGCAAAGTGATAATTGGCATAAAAAATCCTTAAGGAGTGATGCCCCGTACCATGGAGCATGTCACCGCGAGATTATGATCGAGGTAAACCTCAAAAGATAAAAACGGTGGATAAAAAACTGCTAAGAATTTTACACGTGTTCAGGATTGGATAAAACCTTTTCCCTCGATAAATCTTTCTTACCGCAGAAAATTGTCATGTTTTACCAGTCCAACATCCGCTCGTTTGTAACCAAACTTAAAATTCTTATCGGCTTTCAATCCACATTTCCCCCGTTTAATCGCTTTAAAATGCTTAAAAATCCCCAAAAAATACATTATGATTTTATAGCGCGTTGAATTCACTGTAATTTTTGAACATCAATTCATTAAATTATATTTTCCATTTAAAATTCATAAGCTTGCACATAAATTTAATACTCGACTAAAGCATAAATGCAAGTCGCCCCTGAAATGCTTATCTTTAAATCATCGATGATAATAAATATACATGGAGTTGTTACATGGTCGCTGCCTATGATGAACTACCGCGAACCCCTGCAAATTTCGTTGCACTTTCCCCTTTACGCTATTTAGAGCGTGCTGCTTACATCTATCCCCATCAAGATGCGATTGTTCATGGCAAACGACACCTGAGTTGGCGTGAAACTTATAACCGTTGTCGTCAATTCGCTCATCAGTTACAAAAATTAGGCATCGGCAAAAATGACACAGTTTCGGTATTGCTGCCGAACATTCCCGCCATGATTGAAGCGCATTTTGCCGTCCCGATGGTTGGTGCGGTACTCAATACCCTCAATACCCGTTTAGATGCCAAAACCATTGCCTTCATGCTTGAACATGCAGAAACCAAAGTGCTGTTGGTCGATCCAGAATTTGCAGCACTGGCGAAAGAAGCCTTGAGTTTGGTCTCTCACTCCATTTATGTAATTGATGTCGATGATGAAGAATATGAGCAATGTTTTTCGACGCCAATTGGGCAAATCGAATACGAAGATTGGTTAGCAGAAGGCGATGCAGAGTTTGAGTGGCACCTGCCGAATGATGAATGGGATGCGATTAGCCTGAATTACACGTCAGGAACAACGGGCAATCCTAAAGGCGTGGTCTATCATCATCGCGGTGCTTACATCAATGCTGCCAGCAATATCATTGCTTGTGGCATGACACCTCGTGCCACGTACCTCTGGACTTTACCCTTATTTCATTGTAATGGCTGGTGTTTTGCTTGGACGATGGCCGCCAATGGTGGAACCAATATTTGTCTGCGCAAAGTCGATTCAGAGCTCATCTTTAAACTAATTGCTGAGCATCAGGTCGATTATTTCTGTGGTGCTCCAATTGTCTTATCTATGTTGATTAATACCCCAGAACAGAAGCAGATTAAATTTGAACATCGCGTTGAAGTCATGGTGGCTGGAGCTGCACCACCCGCTGCAATTATTGAGGGCATGCGTAATCTCGGGATTAACGTCACCCACGTGTATGGTCTAACAGAAACTTACGGTCCTTCTGCCCTGTGTGCATCTCAAGCGGGCTGGAGCGAATTAAGCATTCAGGAACAAGCTCAACTGCATTCGCGCCAAGGGGTGCCTTATCCACTGCAAGATGGCATGAAAGTGCTTGACCCTGAAACCCTAGAACCTGTACCAAAAGATGGAACAACCATGGGCGAAATTATGTTCCGTGGCAATATTGTGATGAAGGGCTATCTAAAAAATCCAGAAGCCACAGCAGAGGCTTTTAAAGGAGGATGGTTCCATACCGGTGATTTAGCAGTTTGCCAACCGGATGGCTATGCCAAAATCACTGATCGCTCCAAAGATGTCATTATTTCAGGTGGTGAAAATATTTCTTCACTTGAAGTCGAAGAAGTCCTCTATCGTCATCCTGCCATTTTAACTGCGGCTGTAGTCGCAAAACCGGATCCGCGCTGGCAAGAAGTGCCATGTGCCTTTATTGAACTGAAAGAAGGCAAATCGATCACACCTGAAGAGCTGATCAGCTTCTGCCAAGAACATCTGGCACGCTTTAAAGTGCCTAAAGATATTGTGATTACCGAGATTCCTAAAACCTCGACAGGAAAATTACAGAAATTTGTATTGCGCGACTGGGCAAAAGAACGTGCAATAGGAGAGTTTGGTTAATTAGCTCTCAAGACACCAACAACATCTAATTCAATAAAAAAGCACTTCAAATGAAGTGCTTTTTTAATTCAACCTGATCAGTTATCAGATAGCAGTGCCACTTGCTGAACATAGTTGAATAATTTGAGTTTAGACTCCGCCAGTTCAGCTTCAGTCAACGCTTTTGCCATATCACGGTGAATACGCAAAGCATGTTGACGTAATGTATGACGTTCTGCAGCATTATGAACTTTACAGAATTCATTGATGATCGGATCACCATCTTTAATAATTCGATCTACCCAACGTTGCAACTGTGCAGTTTTCTTTGCACCCTGCTGTGGGGTCAAATACGACAAAATGACGGTCTCGTCTTCATTGCGCAATAACTTACCTACACGCTGAAATTGGCGACGACGCGCTTCATGTGAGGTAATAGTTTGCGCATCCAAAATCGCGTCAATTAAACGCTCATCCACAGGAAGTTGCTGGATTTGTTTTGGATTCAGTTGCGCCAACTGCTCACCTAAAGCAGCCATACGCTGAACTGCTTTCTTTTGTTCAGTTTTACTTGCGCGTCCTTCTAAAATTTCGAAGTCTTCGTCAGTAAAACGGTTCGGTCGACGTGCCACGGTTAATCTGCCTCGTAAAATTTTGCTGCAAATAGTGCTTGAACTTCAGACAGTGCCTTTTCCTCATCTGCCCCATCAATCACTAAACGTAAAGTGGTGCCTTTACCTGCGCCAAGCATAAGTAAAGACATAATGTTTTTTGCATCGACCAATTTATCACCTTTTCCAATTTGAATAGATGATTTGAATTTGGTGGTTACTTCAATGAGTTTGCCAGATGCACGCGCATGTAACCCTAGTTTATTAATTACGTCAACAGTTGTGTCAATCATGACCAATGCTTCATTTCTCGATGTAGGACCTGAATAGACCAATTTGCTTCAAGTGCTTTTTTAAGTCTATCCACAATATAAACAGAACGATGCTGTCCACCTGTACAGCCGATGGAGATGGTCATATAGTGACGATGTCCTTCTGCAAATGCAGGTAACCACTTGTCCAAAAAATGATAAATGTCTTTAAACATTTCATTGGTCTGCGGGCTTTGTTCTAAAAAATTTTGTACTGGTACATCTAAACCCGAATATTTCCGCAACTCTAAATCCCAATGCGGATTAGGCAAATGACGTACATCAAAGACATAATCGGCATCTAAAGGAATACCGTGCTTATAGCCAAATGACTGCAAAATCACAATTAAGTTATCGGACTGTCCAAGTTTAGACAATAAAGTATGCTTCAAATCATGCACACTTTTATC
The DNA here is from genome assembly GCF_054457875.1 of Acinetobacter sp. GXMZU3951. Classification (NCBI taxonomy): domain Bacteria; kingdom Pseudomonadati; phylum Pseudomonadota; class Gammaproteobacteria; order Moraxellales; family Moraxellaceae; genus Acinetobacter; species Acinetobacter sp. GXMZU3951. Next base: position 37,237 of record NZ_JBTLFO010000008.1, read on the forward strand.
AGTTGTATCAATATGTACGGTAGCACGCAATTGTATCGGAAGTAATAATGTTTTTTCTTCCTGGATACATCCATTCAAACTTTTAAAACGATTGGATAACGGATGCGGGCGTCTTGAGGCACTAAAACGTGCAATCAACTCCTGATCGCGTGTAGTCAAATAAATAATATCGACCACCCCGTGCCTTAACAACAGTTCAAAGACATGATCAAACTCTTGTAAATCCGCACGGGTACTACGCACATCCACCCCAAGCGCGAGCAGTTCTAGATTATTTTCATGATCTAGCTTCTCGACAATCTCGGGCAACAATGCCAAAGGCAAATTATCAATACAGTAATAACCCAAATCTTCTAGGACCTGCAATGCAGATGACTTACCTGAACCAGATTGTCCTGTCACAATCAAAATGCGCTTCATGGCAAAGCTATTCCTTGAGGTTTTATGCTGCAGTATGCTTAACCTGCAAATTATCGATGAGTCGGGTTGTGCCCAATTTTGCCGCCACAAACAGAACAAGATCCTGATTAAATTGATCAATCTCTTGCAAGCTTGGTGTACGGGCTTCCACATAGTCCACAACAAAACCTGCTGCTGTCAATGTGGTTTTAATATTCTCTAACACTTCTGTTAAATCAGTACCTTGCTTTAAATTAGCTTCCGCCTGTTTTAGGCTTTGGAAAATTACGGGCGCAACCTTACGTTGCTCTTCGCTCAAATAACCATTGCGGGAACTCAAAGCCAAGCCATCTTCAGCGCGAGCAATCGGCACGCCAATCACCTCTAAGGGAATGTTCAGATCACGCACCAGTTGACGAATCACCGCCAACTGTTGAAAGTCTTTCTGACCAAAGAAGGCATAATTCGGCTGTACGATATTAAATAATTTGGTTACAACGACTGCCACACCATCAAAATGACCAGGGCGCTGTTTACCACATAAATCATTGGTAATTTCAGACACGCTAATATTGGTTAAACGCTGTTGTTTACCATACATTTGCTCGACCGATGGAGCAAAAATGATGTCACAGCCGACATCTGCCAACAACTGGCTATCTTGATCCAAAGTACGCGGGTAATTATCGAAATCTTCATTCGGTCCAAACTGGATTGGATTCACGAAGATACTCACCACTACTACATCACAGAGTTTTCTTGCTTCACGCACAAGGTTCAAATGCCCTTGATGCAAATTCCCCATGGTCGGAACAAAGCCGATAATTTTTCGTGCTGTACGAGCTGGTTGTAACGATGCGGCTAAGCCTTGTATTGTTGTTTCGGTTTTCATATTACAGCTCTACTTGAAAAGTATGTTCTTTTGCTGGGAATGATTGATCAAGCACCGCTGCATGATAGGCTTTAAAAGCATCTAAAATTGCAGTTTCCCCAGCTTGCTCTTTCATAAAATTACGAACGAATTTCGCCACACGACCAAAAGTCAAACCGAGCATATCTTGCACAACCAAGACTTGTCCATCGGTTTCCACACCTGCCCCAATCCCAATCACAGGAATATGCGGAAAATGCTCCGTCACTTCTCGTCCAAGCTGAGCAGGTACACATTCCAGCAATAACACTGCAGCACCAGCATCAACCACGGCTTGGCAGTCTGCAAGCAACTTATCTGCTGCTTCACGAGAACGAGCTTGCAACTTATAACCACCCAAAACATGGACGGATTGTGGTGTTAAACCCAAGTGCACACACACGGGAATGCCATTTCGGGTCAGGACTTCAACGGTTTCACTTAACCAAGCACCACCTTCAATTTTGACCATCTGCGCGCCTGCCTGCATCACCGCTTTCGCATTCGCTAATGCGTCATTGAGCGTGGCATAGGACATAAACGGTAAATCCGTCATAATCAACGCATGCTGATTACCACGACGTACTGCCGCAGTATGATAAGCCATGTCTTCAACCGTTACTGGCAAAGTTGAATCACGGCCTTGTATTGCCATTCCTAAAGAGTCACCAATTAAAATCGTATCCACTTCAGCAAGTTCCATTGCTTTTGCCATACTTGCATCGTAGCAAGTCAAGCATGAGAACTTACGTCCGTCTTGTTTAAATTGTCTTAAGTCACTCAGACTAATCATGAGTTATTCCTCTCTAGAAGTTCCTAGAACGTACCATTAATGATTAAATACTTGCCCAATTGCAATCTGCAACTTCAGTGAGCGTTGAATGCTGCAACACATCAAGATGATTTAATCGGTGTCCCTGAATATGTAGTGCGGGGTCTAAATCCAATAACGGAATGACCACAAAATCACGTTCTAAAATGCCAACATGCGGTACAGTCAATCGCTCATGCTGAATCTGCTGATTGCCATACAGCAACAAGTCCAAATCCAGTGTTCGCTCCCCCCAACGACGCAGACGAACTCGCCCTGCATCCTGCTCAAATTGCTGCAATTGATCCAGCAAAGCCAAAGCAGCCAAGTCCGTTTCCAAACGTGCTACCGCATTAAAGTAATGCGGTTGATCCTGCGGCCCCATCGGAGGGCTTTGATACAACTTAGAAGTTTTAACCGCACCTAATGTCGCTAACTTTTGAATGGCTTCGGTCAGAATTTGGCGTGAATCCCCCAAATTACTGCCTAAACCGATATAACTGACCGTCTTCATTGTGTTGGCCCAAAAACAACTTGACTCAAATCACGTTTCACACGCTTTCTTTTTAAAATAGGATGATCTTGCCCCAATTCGGACGTCCCAGAATTGAAATTTGCCGAGCTAGTTTCTACAGTTTTGGTTTTCCGGCGACTGCGACTACGCGGTTCAGACTCTTGAACCAAAGGCTCAATTTCCGCTTTGACTTTAGCCTCTGGCACTTCTTCCTGAGCCGTTTTACGACGCGTTTTAGCCCGTTGTCGATTGTATTGACTAATCGCACGCTCTTTTTCATCGGAAGACATCAATTGATAAGCATCCCACCAACTGCCCATCGATTGCGTGGTGTTATCCCCTGCTTTTTCCCGCAACAACAAAAAGTCAAAACCAGCACGGAAACGCGCATGATTTGACAGTGCCTCAATTTGTTGCGGCTTCGGATTTAATAACCGGGTTTGCATTTCCCACACTTCACGAATAAACGTTTCCGCAAAACGAGGAATGACGGTGCGTGTCGCTTGACGCTTTAAGACATCCAGTCCAGCTTGCGCTCGCGCCTCAGCCGGAACAACACCTTTTTGCAAATAGAAGTCACAACGCTCCAAGAATGGTTTCCAAAGCAACACGGCATAGAAAAATGCAGGGTTGATGGTTTTACCGATTTGGATACGTTGATCTGTATTTTTTGCGGCACGCTCAATAAACGGGGTAATTTCAGGACGAATCTCGGCAAATAGCTGACGCCAAATCCCAAAATCAATCAGCATTGGCAGCACTTGCGCCAAATGCCCCATAGTAAACAGTTTTTGTGATTCATCATAAAGACGATGTGGGGATACATCACGTAATAACTGGGTGCGTTCAGGAGTAAAAATCTCCAAGATTTTCGGATCAATACTGAATTTTAATTTTGCCGAAAAACGTAATGCCCGCAACATGCGCACTGGGTCTTCTTCAAAACGTAATTGCGGATCACCCAATAAGCGTAAGGTTCGACTTTGAATATCTTCGACCGCATGACAAAAATCGAGCACCACATCTTTACGTGGCTGATAATACAGCGCATTAATCGAAAAATCTCGACGAGCAAAATCCTGCTCAATTGAACCCCAATTATTGTCACGTAAAATCATTCCCGCTGCAGATGTGACTGCTTTTTTAGGTGGTGCGCGGAAAGTCGCAACTTCAATTAATTCTCGCCCAGAATAAACATGAGCCAACTCGAAACGACGACCAATAATACGGCAACGACGTCCGAACACTTCTTTAATTTGTGCTGGTGTAGCATTGGTTACGGCATCATAATCCTTAGGATTAAGGCCTAACATTAAATCGCGGACACCGCCCCCTACGATATAAGCTTCGTAGCCTGCCTTCGTTAAGGCATCAATTACATCAAGTATTGAAGGGGGTAATTGAGCGGTGGATAAACCGCATTTTGACGCGCGCAAAGTTTGCAAAAGACGCTGTCTCCTACGCCTGAACGTAAAATGTCTAAGATGTTGCTAATCATATCTCTAACACAATCAAAGGGCAATTTGATTATCTCAACACGATCATGATTATTGCCTAGCAATCCTGCAAAATAAAAGCTTAGAGCGCCAGTCGATCTCGATTTTTCTGCAAAAGTTTCGGCCCTATGCCTTTAATCTGTTGCAGTTCATCAATGGTTTTAAATTTTCCATGAGCTTGCCGATATTGCAAAATCGCTTCAGCTTTTTTCTCCCCTATGCCCGACAATTGCTGCAATTGTTCTGAAGTCGCACTATTGAGCCGAATTTTATTGCCTGAAACAGGTGCAACACTGGGTTTGGCTAAATAATAATTGGCATCGGTCGCCGATGTTCCGAGTCGCGCATCTTGCGCCTGTTGTTGAGCTTTCCAATTCAAATACTGCTGATCAAAATTTTGGGCATACACCGTGTGTATAGCCAAAAGCGTAACTGTAAAAAACACCAGCACACGTACCACTTGAAACGGGGGGAAATATTGTTGCATAGCATGCCTAATTTATTATGAAGTCATTTATTTTTTGCCTGCTCCCAGAGTTGATCCATTTCGGCAAGTGACAACTGCGCCAGTGATTTGTGTTGCAGTCGGGCCTGATCTTCTATGTAAGCAAAGCGTGTTCTAAATTTATCAATCGTCCCTAAAAGGGCAATTTCATTATTAACGCCTAGTTTACGTCCAACATTGATCAGTGAAAATAAACAATCCCCAAATTCTGCCTGTATTTCATCGGAATCTTGCTGTTGAATCGCCTGTTGCAGCTCCTGTAATTCTTCTTCTAGCTTGCCATACGCATCCTCAACATTTGCAAAATCAAAGCCAATCTGAGCAGCATTCTGCTGAATCTGTTCTGCTTGTTGTAAAGCTGGTCCATGTTTAATTTGATCCAATCGAGATTTCGGCTTGCCCTGCTTTTCTTGCTGTTTAATCTGTTTCCAAAGCTCAGATACTTGCTCTGCCGTTAATTGGCTAAACTGTTCTGCCTGAAATACATGGGGATGGCGACGAATTAATTTATCGGTAATCACCTGCACGACATCCTGAAAATTAAACGCCCCCTGCTCACTATACATTTGCGATTGAAACACCACTTGCAGCAACAAATCTCCCAGCTCTTCCTTAATATGCTGAAGATCACCCGAACGCACAGCCGCTTCCACCTCATAGGCTTCTTCAATCGCGTAAGGCGTTAAACTATTGGGTGTTTGCTTTTGATCCCACGGGCATTTTTCTCGTAATTGCTGCATAACATCCAATAGTTGTTCCATGTTCAAACGACTCTCTAATCCTGAATAAAATTTAATGGTTACGATCACAGGGATAAAAAAGCCTGCGCTTGGCAGGCTTTTTTAATAGGTAATAGGTTTAATTTCCCTGAATTAGACGGCGGGCACTAATAATGCCGGGTTGTTGCTCCAAGCGCGCCAACAAGCGTGACAATTGCGCCAAGCCTTTGACTTCAATCAACAACTTCATATTAGCAATACCATCCGCTTCGGAAATGGTATTCACCTGACGAATATTGATTTGGTCGGAGAAAATCACCTGTGTCAGATCTTTCAACAGACCACGACGGTCATATGCCTCCACCACAATCTGTACACTTTGACCACGTGTGGGTTGCATTTCCCAGTCAGCTTCTACTGCGCGCTCAGGCTCCTGACCAATCATACGCATATAATCAGGACAAGCGACCTTATGGATACTGACACCACGATTCAGGGTAATATAACCTGCAATAGATTCCCCATGAACAGGCTGGCAACATTGTGCAATATGCAGCTCAACATTATCTAGACCATCAATCAAAATACCATGTGCTGACAAGGTATGACTGGCACGAGGATTGAGCGCAGGCTTCAGCACCAGTTCAGGTTCATCCTGATCCAGATGCATATGCCGATTCACCTGATTCATCAAGGCATGCAAGCTAATATCACCGCTGACCAGATTAATCAGAATGTCATCACCCGATTTCACATTGAAGTGGTTACAGTAGTCACTTAAATCAATACTTTTTGGATGAATCGCAAGGCGCGACAATTCTTTGTTCAGAATATCACGGCCAATCTCAAGATTCTTACTGCGATCTTGCTGACGGAACCAATGACGCAATTTATCGCGCGCGCGTGCAGTCTTGATATAACCCAAAGAGTTCACCAACCAATCACGGTTAGGTTCACGATCTTTTTTAGTTAAAATCTCAACTTGCTCACCTGTTTTTAAGGTATAGGTCAGCGGCACATAACGCTGGTTAACCCGCGCGGCATAACACTTATTACCCACTTCGGTATGCACGTGATAAGCAAAGTCCAGTACGGTCGAGCCACGAGGTAACTCTTTAATATCCCCGTCACGACTAAATACATAAATTTTCTCAAAGTCTTCAAACTCTTGAATCTGTTCAAAGTTTTCAGAACCTTCCTCGTCTTTATGCGCACTGGCATCGTTACGTTCCTGATAGTGTTCCAACACAGCACGCAACGAATGTAAACGATGATTGAAAGAGTGATCGGTGGTTTTTGCACCTTCTTTATAGTTAAAGTGCGAACATACCCCCAACTCGGCTTCTTCATGCATATCTCGGGTACGAATTTGTACTTCCAGCGACTTGTTTTCCGCAATCACGGCAGTATGCAAAGAACGATAACCATTGGCTTTCGGATTGGTAATATAGTCATCAAACTGATGTGGAATATGTCGCCAAATTTGATGCACAATGCCCAGTGAGTGATAACACTCCGGCACCGATTTCACCAAGACACGCACGGCACGAATGTCATACAACTGATCAAAGCTCAGGTTCTTACTTTTCATCTTGCGATAAATCGAATAGATGTGTTTAACCCGACCATTGATTTCGGCTTCAATCCCATGTTCAGCCAGTTCATTCTTGAGCTTATCAATCACAAACTGAATATAATGTTCACGCTCTAAGCGCTTTTCATTCAATAAGGATGCAATTTCCTTGTAACGTTCGGGCGCTAAATAACGGAAGGCTAGATCTTCTAGCTCCCATTTTAACTGGGCAATCCCCAAACGGTGCGCCAGCGGCGAGTAAATGGTCAGAATTTCTCGCGCCACACGTTCTTGACGTTCGCGTGATGATTTTGCCAATTCACGCAAAGCATAGGTACGTTCTGCCAGCTTAATCAGTACAACACGAACGTCTTCTGTGACTGAAATCAACATCTTGTAAATGCCAGTCAAATGCTCACGCTGATCATTATTAAAATGATCTTCTAAACGTTTATTCTGCTCAATTAACTCGGAAAGCTTACCCATCGACAGGGTACCCTTAACCAAGCTAAAAACTTGTTCACCAAAATGTTCTCGCACAAAATCAATGCTCATGAGTCCTTCACGAACACTGCGATACAACATTGCAGCAGAAAGGGTGTCTTCATCGACATGTAAATGCGCCAAGATGTCGGCCATTTCAATACCGGTATAAAAGGTATTCGATCGATGATTGGTGGTGGATTCTAACTCTTTTTGCAAAGTCTCTTTGGCAACTTCTTCGAGTTGCTTGAGCGCTGCCCCGTCTAAAATACTGCGAACTCGATCCAACCATTCTGCTAAATCAAGTTGAGCTTGTTCGGCATGCTCTACAGTCGCTTCCTCAGACAACTCATTGAGTCGCCCAGGCAATTGCTCACGTACTGTGACCATACCCTTCTCCTACAAAATAATCATTCATATTATAAATCGTTTATCTCTTTTTCTTGCTCAAATAAGGCAATTGATTCGACATGTTCAGTATGCGTAAACATATCCATCACACCTGCCTTTTTTAATCGATAGCCATGTTGTGCCAATACACCTGCATCCCTTGCCAATGTTGCTGGATTACATGAGACGTAAACGATTTTTTTTGCATTAAATTTAGGCACATAATGCATTACCTCTTCCGCGCCAGAGCGTGGTGGGTCTATCAATAATGCATCAAATCCCTGCTTTGCCCAAGAATGATGCGAAAAATCTTTTGTTAAATCTTGTGAAAAGAACTCAATATTGGTCATGTCATTGCGACGAGCATTGTCTTGACCTCGTTGAACCATTTCATCACTGCCCTCCACTGCAATCACGTGTCCTGTAGGTGCTACACAACGCGCAAGCGGTAAAGAAAAGTTACCAAGTCCACAAAATAAATCTAATACGCGATCACCTTGCTGCAATTCTAGCAATTCACATGCCAGCTTCACCATTTGCGGATTTACGGTTGAATTCACTTGGGTAAAATCAAGCGGACTAAAACTAAAATTCACATCAAAATCCGCTAAAGCATAATGTAAGCGCATTTCTGCCTGATCCTGATCCACACGCTGCAAACTGTCTGGACCTGCAGGCTGTAAATACAATTGCCACTGCTTCTGTAACGTAAACTGTTTTAATTGGTTGACATCTTGATCCGATAATTTTTCTGTATGACGAATCAATAAGGCAACTTCCTGATCGCCCATCGCCAATTCTATATGCCCAATGGCTGCTTTGGCTGTTAGACTTTGGAGTAACTGCTTCAAGCGTGTAATTGAACCAAAAGCTTGATCAAGCACCAAACAACGATCAATTGACGTTAATTTATTACTTTGTTTTTCACGAAATCCCACTATCAACTGATCACGCTGCGGGAAATAACGCACCCCGATACGGGCTTTACGGCGATAATCTTCACGCAGGGAACGAATCGGTGCCAACCACTGTTCGGGTTGTAAGCCAGCAAAATGCTGTAAATGCGATTGCAGCACATCCTGCTTAAAACGAATCTGCTCATCTTTGTCGATATGTTGCAAACTACAGCCACCACAGACATGAAAATGCGGACACGCTGGCTTCACCCGCAATTCAGAAGGCTGACCCACAACCTCAATACAATCCGCTTCTTCTAAGCGTTTGTTGGCATGAGTGATTTTGGCACGAACCGTTTCACCAGGTAATGCCTGACGAATAAAAACTTTCTTGCCCTGTTTTTCGACAGGATGAGCGGCATCCGTACCATAGTGGGCAATCCCTCGTCCCTCATGTGACAGTGTCTCAACCTTAAAAGTATAAATCGGTTGCTGACTTGGACGGGTATGCTGACGATGCTTCATGAAAACCTAGTTTGAATGGTGAAAATCGGATGCTGTAAATTCTGTCTGTTGCGATGTTTCACGCCAAATTTTCAGAAAATCAGCATGTTGAGGATGAGACTGCAGCAACTGAATGCTGGCTTGAATCCAAGCACGATGCTCTTCCAGTTGTAATTGACCTTTCAATAACAACCAGCGCAAATAAATTAACCATGTATTTAATACATCACCTTCACAATAGCCAGTTAAATCCTGCCATTGTTGTAAGCGAACATATTCGGGCACATGATAACCGCCATCACCACGCTTACCCGGAAAGCCCAGTAAATGCGCAACATCATCAAGCTTTTGGAAATGACGTATATTAAACATCGCCATTACATCCATTAAATCGACATGACGATGATGGTAACGGTTTTGGTAGTTATTATACTTCTTCTGCTGATCAATTTCGCCTTGATCAAACAAACTCGATGCAGACAAACCATGATACATGGCCCGAAAAAGGATCACTGGCAAGTCAAACTGTGAACCATTCCAGCTCACCAATGTCGGAAGCTTTTTATTAAAAATCGATAAAAATTTCTTTAAAATTTCGGCTTCAGAAAACTGTTCTCGACTAAAGGAGAACAGTTTCATCGCACCCAGTTCATCGACCCACAACCCTGAAATACAGACAATTTCATGCAGAGGTAAGCGTTGAAAGTCCATACCCGCTTCTTGGCGACGCAACTTGGTCAGTGCCTGCTCCAAGTCTGGCTCAGGCAAATCCAAGCCATACAAATGCGCACCGGACTTTAAGTCCGTCATGGTTTCAATATCAAAAACTAGAACAGGTAAGCGCATGTATACTCTCAAACTCGATTCAAAGGGTTACAGTGCAATTATTCAGGGTCTTGGACCGAGAATAAACCTGTCGATAAATAACGATCACCACGGTCACAGATAATGCAGACAATGACCGCATCCGGGTTTTCTTCTGCAATCCGTAAGGATGCCCACACGGCACCACCAGATGAAGTCCCTGCACTGATGCCTTCTTTACGCGCCAATTGCCGTGCAGTTTTTTCCGCTTCAATTTGTGGAATATCCATAATACGGTCAACGCGTTTTGGATCAAAAATGGTTGGCAAATATTCCTGTGGCCAGCGACGAATGCCCGCAATATTTGAACCATCTGAAGGTTGTAATCCTACAATTTGAATGTCAGGGTTTTGTTCTTTTAAATATTTCGACACCCCCATAATGGTGCCTGTTGTCCCCATGGCGCTGACAAAATGCGTGATCTTGCCACCCGTTTGTTGCCAGATTTCTGGACCCGTTGAGAGGTAATGGGCTTGCACATTGTCTGGATTGCCAAACTGATTCAAGACCAGTCCTTTCCCATCTTTTTGCATTTGTAGCGCCATATCACGCGCTTCTTCCATATTCTCAGACTCAACCAGCTCGGCGCCATACGCACGCATCGCATCTTTGCGTTCCTGACTAGAACCAGCAGGCATAATCAGTTTCATCTGATAACCACGCATGGCAGCCACCATCGCCAAGGCAATACCAGTATTACCACTGGTTGCCTCAATTAACGTATCCCCTGGCTGAATTTCCCCACGCTTTTCTGCCTGCATAATCATATTGTAAGCTGGACGGTCCTTAACCGAACCTGCTGGATTATTGCCTTCTAACTTCGCTAAAACTGTGGCTTGCGTGTGTTTAGCTAGACGCTGTAAACGCACTAAAGGTGTTTTTCCGACGTAATGGTCTAACAAAAATTCATCTGCTTGGAAATCAGGGGTTGTGTTACTCATGGTCTGCACCTGGATCGAGGTGCGGCTATTGTATGAAAAAATGGATTGTCCTGCACCCTTTTCACGGGGTTTTTCATGAAAGTGATTAAAGCACGGTCAGTTTCAAATAAAGCATGTTAATATGCTGGGCATAGGGAATTTATTACGTTTGCCATGTCGAATTTCAATAAAAAGTTATTTAAGCGCCTACACTTAAATCATGCTTATGGACAGCTGATTGCCATGATTTTTGTGCCGATTATGATTTTGGCCTGCGTGGGTGCGGCATTGGTTTTGACTGAAACCTCCAATGCCGCAAAAGCACAACAACGTCAAATGGCGATTGCTATTCTGACACGCTATCAAAGCACGGCTGAATCTGCGTTGGATTTGCTCAATCGCTATCCATGGCATTACGATCAAGCGCAAAATGCCATGCAGTATATGTTTAATGAAAAGCTGCTGAATCACGCCACCATTCTGGATCACACTGGTGCTGAACGTATTAATATTGGCAGTGATGCGCAAGAACCATGGCCCAAATTCCCTAAAGATAAAAGCTTTTTTGGTCCAATTAAACAAAATGGCAATCATGTCTATGGCATGCAAATTAATGAATCGCCGCATCAAAAAGGCTGGTTATTAATTGAGTTAGACAATCAACCGCTACAAATTGCGCGTTATCGCGTACTGATCGTATTGGTTGCGACAGGCTTATTAACCTTATTACTGTTATTGCTGTGCCTGAATTTCTATTCACGTCGCTGGATTGCCCCGATGTATGAAATTCGCATGCAGTTACAACGCTTAAATGCCGACACATTAGATCAACACATGATCATTAACAGTACTGGCGAACTGCGACTGTTACAGCGTGATATTGCCAATGTGGTCAAACGCCTTCATTTCAGCTTTTTAGAATTAAAAGAACATACCGAACAAACCGAAGATGACTTAAGACGCACCCTCGACACGCTCGAAGTACAGAACATCACCTATCGTCAAGCACGTGACCAAGCCATTTCAGCCAACCAAGCCAAATCGGTTTTTCTGGCCAACATTAGCCATGAATTACGAACCCCGTTGAACAGTATTGATGGTTTTATACATTTGCTGTTACGACAGGGAAATCTCAGCAACGAACAAAACTTATATTTACAAACCATTCGTAAATCGTCTGCGCATTTATTGGCACTGATTAATGATGTCTTAGATTTCTCCAAAATTGATGCGGGTAAATTGGAGCTGGAAACTGCTCCCTTTGATCTTGAGGAAGCCATCTTTGATGTGATGGATATGTTGTCCCCTCTGGCGGCACAAAAACATATCGATATGGCTTTCTACTATGGCGATGATGTCCCGAAACAAGTGATTGGCGATGCCCTGCGTTTTAAGCAAATTCTGACCAATTTAATTTCCAATGCCATTAAATTTACCCCAGATGGTGAAATCATCGTACGGGTACGCATGAAACATGATGATATTGGACAATGCTTACTCCATTTTAGTGTGCAAGATAGCGGCATTGGATTAAGTGGTACTGATCGTAAGCGTCTGTTTGAATCGTTCTCACAAGGTGATGCCTCAGTGACCCGTCAATTTGGCGGTACTGGATTGGGTCTGGCGATTTCCAAACAATTGGTACACCTCATGCAAGGGCAAATTGGTTTTGAAGACAACCAAGAACGTGCCCCAACCGAGAAAGGCTCAACCTTCTGGTTTACCGCCATGTTTGCGGTAGATGAAGAATATGAAATCGTGCATCCGCAATTTGGGCACATGAAAGTGGTGTCCTACTTGGCTCACCATGCCGCCGCGCATGTTCTACGCCATTATTTAGAAAACTATCAAGTGGAACATATTGAAGCGGCTTCGATTCTGGATTTATTTAGCCGCCTCAATCAAATTCAGTCGCAACAAGAAAACACTTGGTTGATTGTCGATCACAGTGGTGACACCGAAGCCATGCTGAAAGAGATTCGTAGTCGCTATACAGGTAGTCTTGCGGTCTATGGCTATCAAATGGCGCTCGATCCGAACATGCTCAATGAATATCGTGCACGCCCACTGTACCAACCGTTGAGTCGGAATGCCTTGATTCAGCTATTAAGCAATCAATCCATTTTCCAGTCGGAACAGCATGAAAACTTTGATGGTCAGGGCTTGCATATTTTAGCGGTTGATGACCATTTACCCAATTTGATTGTACTCGAAGCACTCTTGAGTGAATTAAATGTCACCACAACCAAAGCCCAAAGTGGTCAGGAAGCAATTGACATTATTCAGTCTCGGCTTGAACAAAAGCTCAAACCTTTTGATTTGGTATTCATGGACATTCAAATGCCAGTGATGTCGGGGATTGATACGACGCGTGCCATTCGCGCTTTGGAATCCACCTTAGAGGAAGAATCTCACCTACCGATTATTGCCCTGACTGCACATGCCTTAGCGGATGAAAAGCAAAAGCTGTTAAAAGTAGGGATGGACGATTACGTCACCAAGCCAATTCAAATTGAACAGATTATTCAGATTTTAACCCACTGGACACGTAAACAATTCGACAAAACCGCTTTGGTCGAGAAAAACATAGTGCTTGAAGCACTCGATCCGCAGATTCTCAACTGGCAACAAAGCCTACAGTTGGCGGCCAATAAAGAAGATTTGGCGGCCGATTTACTGAAAATGCTAGTTGATAGCTTCCATACCGAACTGGATGAAATGCAGCAACTGATCGAACTCGAAGATTTTCCACAGCTAGAACATGTCCTGCACCGCCTGTATGGCGCCACTCGCTACGTGGGTGCACCAAGTCTACAAGAAGCTTCTGGTGCCTTTGAGCAATTCATTTCGACCCTACGCAAAGAAAAACGTCGGGCGGATGAGCAGTTTATTCAAGAAACACTACAACGCTTTGATGAACTAAAATTGATCATGCAACAAGTACAGCAAGCAGCACAGTCAGTTTTGAATAAATACGGGCAATAAAGAGCATCGAAAAGATGTGACTGCCCTGTCATGCAAGTGCTTGGGCTGCATGCTATGCTCCGAAGCAAAGCAAAATTAGAGTATCCAACATGGCTTTATTACGTGTAGAAAAACAGAATGGAATCGCAACGGTCAGCTTAAACCGACCAGAAAAGCGTAATGCAATGAGCTTTGCTCTCTTAAACGAACTGGTGAAAGTAGCCAATCAACTCAAAAAAGACCGCAGTATCCGTTGTGTAATTTTAACTGGCGAAGCCCATGTATTTAGCGCGGGAATTGACCTTGCCGATTTAAACAATCCCAAAAATCGTGCTTATGCGGCATGGGAACTGGTGAAACCTGGCCAAAGTTTATTTCAAAAAGCCTTTCTGATTTGGCAAGAATTACCGGTGCCCGTGATTGCAGCCTTAGAAGGTTTTTGCTTCGGTGCGGGCATGCAATTGGCATTGGCGGCCGATATTCGAATTGCCCACCCTGCAACCCAAATGTCGATTATGGAAAGCCGCTGGGGTTTAGTACCAGATATGGGTTTGAGTCGCTCACTAAAAGGGGTTATTGGGCTGGATTTAGCCAAAGAACTTACCCTGACGGCGCGTATCTTTGATGCCAACTATGCCAAAGAGATTGGCTTGGTCACCCATTTATCTGCAACCCCCTTACAACAAGCTCAAGCACTGGCAGAAGAAATGCTGCAACGTTCACCAGATGCCTTAGCCGCTGCAAAACAGGTTTTGGACGCCATGGAACACCATCCTCGTAAATCTTTACGCTTAGAGAAAATTTGGCAGTTAAAACTTTTACTTGGCAAAAATAGCCAATTGGCACGCAAAAAAGATAAACAACCTGAAGTTCAATTTGTTCCGCGTCAATTTTAATAATTTAAAGCAGCAACCTTAAACGATAGAGAGATTCCAATGAGTTTTGATCGTAATACGAAAATTGCATTTCTTGGTATGGGACTCATGGGTAGCCGTATGGCAACCCGATTACTGCAAGCGGGATTTGAAGTAGCCGTATGGAACAGAACTGCTGCGGCCTGTGATGTTCTGATTGATCTAGGGGCAACAGCCTTACAACTCGAACAGATTGCGGACTATCCGGTGATTTTGACTTGCTTGGCAGATGACTCTGCAATGCAACAGGTCATTGAGAAAATCCGTCCGTTTTGGCAAGCTCAACAAGTCATTGTGGATTTCTCAAGTTTATCGGTCGGGCAAACCCAATCCTTGGCTGCACTGGCCTTGCAAGATGGTGTTCACTGGATTGATTCACCTGTGTCAGGAGGCACAGCTGGTGCAGAACAAGGGACTTTGGTGATTTTTGCGGGAGGCGACGCGAGCATCATTCAGGACCTATCATTGATTTATAACGTGCTTTCACAACGCGTCACCCGTATGGGGGAAACTGGCACAGGTCAAGCCACCAAAATTTGTAATCAACTGATTGTGGCTGCCAATAGCACCTTAATTGCAGAAGCCGTTGCACTGGCACGTCAAGCCGGCGTAGATACCACATTGCTTGCGCCTGCACTGGCGGGGGGCTTTGCCGACTCCAAGCCGTTTCAAATTTTAACACCTCGCATGGCCAGCCATCAGTTTGAACCTATACAATGGAAGGTACAAACTTTATCAAAAGATTTAAATAATGCGGTACAGCTAGCCGAACAATTCCAACTAGATATTCCAGTCGCAAAAAAAGCGTTGTCGCAATTGCAGACACATCAAAATAAAGGCTATGCTGAAGCTGATTTAGCAACAGTAATTCAACAAGTTGAAACAGAATAATAATGCAGGAGCAAGCTCATGACTAAACTCGCAGTGAATCTGTCCATGATCTTTACGGAAGTGCCACTCATTGAACGTTTTGCACTTGCTTATGCACATGGCTTCAAACATGTTGAAATCCAGTTTCCTTATGAACTGAGCATTGCGGACATTCAGAACCAACTGACTCAGCACGATTTAAGTTTATGCCTGATTAATGTTCCTGCGGGTGATTTAATGCAAGGTGGCAATGGCCTAGCGGGTATCCCCGGTAAAGAGCTTGAATTCCATCGTGCTCTAGAAACCGCCATTCAATATGCCGTGGCATTAAAAGTCCCTAGCGTCAATATTTTGGCCGGTAAACAGCCACTGGACTGCGACCTGTTACCTTGCCTAAATACCCTCGCTAAAAATTTGAAGCTGGCCTGTTTTATGTTGGCTGAACATCATATTCAGCCTGTCTTTGAAATGATTAATGGCACCGACATGCCGCGCTTTCTCATTCAGAATATTGCCCAAGCGCAGGAAATTCTGGAAGCGGTACAGCACCCTGCTCTGAAGATGCAATATGATTGTTATCATATGGCCATGATGGGCGAAGATGTGCTAGAAGAATTAAAACAAAATATTCTAGAAATTGGTCACATTCAATTTGCAGACTGCCCTGGACGACATGAGCCAGATACCGCACAAATTAACTTCAAAGAAATTTTTGATTGGCTGAGTCATAGCGATTATGCTGGTTTTATTGGTGCAGAATATCGCCCCCAAGCGCATTCCAACCATTCTTTCGCTTGGAAAAACAAGTATTTTGCCGAGCATCCACAAAGTTAAAAAACAGACAATTGAAATTTCGTGATAAAACCGCTATATTAGAAGGTGAGTTATTGTCAGGAATTATGACCCTTTATGAATTTAGAACCATCGCCCAGCGCTTCTAATTCTCTCGATCTCGCAATGAATTCTCAAGCTCAGGATGTACAAGCTTGCTTAAAAGTTGTACATGAAGCTCTATTAGATGTAAAAGCCAAAGATATTATTGAACTTGATGTGAGCAGCATCAGCAATGTCGCAGATGCGATTGTGATTGCAAGCGGTACATCAACTCGCCACGTCAAAGCACTTGCTGACAATGTGGCAGAAGAAGCACGTAAAGCTGGTTTCCGCCCTATTGGTGTAGAAGGCGAACGTGATGCAGAGTGGATTTTAATTGACTTGGGACACGTTGTTGTTCATGTCATGCTTCCAACTGCACGTAAATTCTACGACCTAGAAAGTTTATGGCGTACAGCTCCTGAATCTGTAGCATAAGAACAATGACCCTCAAGGTCTAAAAAGCCAGTTATTCTTCAGAGTAACTGGCTTTTTTATTGTGCATCTTTATATGGATTCTCACCATCTTATCCACCATCAAAAGACACGCTCAAACCGAGAGTGCCTTTATAGACAAGCCCAGATCCATTTAAATTAACTGCTGTAGATCAACCTCCATAAATTGCTGTTTGATCTGCTCTTTGGCCCGCGCAAAGATAAAATCTGCTTTAGTGGGACCATAAAACTCACAATACACTTCATAAATTACAGTGAGTGCTTTGGCATAACTACTGACTGGTAAGAGTGAAAAAAAATCATGTGCATGAATTTCCAAATGAGAGGCAACCACAAAACCCATCTTACTGAAACGCATTTTCAGCTCCTGATCAAAATCAGAAACATCACTAGGAACTACCCCTTTGAGCAGTAGGGCGATAAACTGCATAAAGGCATCCCTGAGCTGTGTCGATTCCAAAGCCTCTACTTTGCTCTGCGGTTTCACCTCCAATAAAACCTGCTTCTCGACTTGCGCAATCTCAAACAAGACCTGACGTAGCATCTCTTTGCGATAGAAACGCAATTCATCGGTATTACAGACTTCACTCAAAAAGCGGTTCAATACAAATGAAGGTTTATCGCCATACTCTTTTTCCCAGTAACTTAAGACCCGCTCCAAAGCAATTCCATTTAAATATTGGCTAAGACCTCGCTCTATGGCACTACGTTTTTGTCCAATACTTAACAATTCATTTGGCATACTGCTGAACTCCTTAATGACGTTTGGTCATACCATCAGTTTCAAAAGTCACATCACGCTGAAATTCAGGATAAGACAATTCTGCATGCTCGCTATAATCCAAGCCACGTTGTTCATGCTGAGTACTTACACGCAAGCCCCCCAAGAGCTTTTCCAGTACTTTAAACACCACAAATGCCACACCAAACCCCCAGACAAAACCGGCAATAACACCTAAAATCTGTACTGAAATAATGTGTGAATTAAACGGACTGGCTTCATAAAACAGACCTGCGGCAAGGGTTCCCCACGCACCACAAAAACCATGCACGGTCACTGCATCCACCACATCATCCAGCTTTAATTTCTCCATCAGTACAGGAATCACGCTTACCACCAGCCCCGCAGCCAAACCTGTAACAATTGCATACACCGGACTCATGGTGGCACAGCCTGCAGTAATGGCAACCAATCCCCCCAAAGAAGCATTAATCGTGGTCCGAATAAGAATCGCCTTGCCACGTACCAAGGCGTAAAACATATAAGCTACCGCTGCGGCACATGCTGCCAGATGGGTATTCAAAGCAATTCGACCAATACTGACCGTGGCATTGACGGTAGAGGCCGCATTAAATCCAAACCACGCAAGCCACAAAATAAACCCGCCCAACGCCACCAAAGGTACATTATGCCCTGCCAGATAATGCGATTGCCCATTACGCCCAAAACGCCCCAAACGTGGTCCCAAAACCAGAATCCCCGCCAATGCCACCCAGCCACCAATTGAATGCACGACCGTCGAACCAGCAAAATCAATAAAACCCAATGCCTTTAACCAGCCTTCCCCTGCAAACAAACTCCCCCACGCCCAACTACCAAACACTGGGTAGATTAAGCCACTGACCACAGCCGCACTCACCACATAAGCCACAAAATGAATCCGCTCTGCCATCGCTCCACTGGCAATCGTGGTTGCTGTTGCTGCGAACATCATTTGAAAGAACACCAAATTCCAATGCCAATCATCTAGTTGATTCGGAGCAAAATGACTTGCACCAAACCAACCTGTGCTATTGATACCAAACATCAAACCAAAACCGACCAGCCAAAAGACCAAGCCTCCCAAGCAAGCATCCATATAGTTTTTCATCAATACGTTGACCGTATTTTTGCCACGAACGGAACCACTTTCTACCAAAGCAAAACCCGCTTGCATAAAAAATACCAAGATTCCGCCCATCACCACCCAGACACTATCTAGGGAGATGCGAATTTCTTGAATGTTTTGTGCCTGCGCTATTGCAGGATCTGCTGCAAAACTATTGGCTGAGCAACCCCATAACAGCATTAAAAGTAGATAATTTATAGTTTTCATGAACACCCCCATAATCTGTTCACAAAAAAGCAAAATCAGTGCCAACCAGAACACAAAACCATCAAGATAAGTTATTCCCCTCTTAACCAACACCAACCCCCACAATTCATTCCTATGCCATTTCAGACAACCCATCACAAAAATCCATGCAGGTTTAAGCATAAAAAAACCACCCTGCGGGGTGGTTTTTCAAATACAGCTCAATTCAATATCTAAGCCACAAAACTTGTAATCAAATCATTCTTAATCAAGATATAGATACACGCTATATAGGTTTCTATACTTGGTACAATTTAAGAACATCAATAAACATCTAGAATTGCCTGAGAATGTTCAGATTTAAATTCCTCTGAGCTTTTATATTTTTAATTGGCTCTTTTCCGCATGGATTATTTTGTGATGGCACTCTTTTTCGCCAATACAGCCATCATCATTGGTGCAATTTGCTCATCCGTCAAAGCAGGAAAAGCTTTCATAGAAAGAATATCATTCCACTCCATTACCCATTGCTGTATCGATTCAGCATCACTGGCCTCGATTACAGCAAAACCCGATAATTGCGCCACTGTATGCCATCTTCCTAGCAATTTTATTCCAGTTGGCACTTTTCCTCCTGACTCAAGAAACCGTTCCATCGCCGCATTACGATTTTCTGAGCGAACTTTGTACTTAACGATAAATAACATAAGCCATCTCCTCGATGAATCAACACAACTACCTTATGATCCCGTGTGAGCTTGCTTTACTCATCCTCCTAACCATAATGATCTGCCAGTCATGTGATCTTACTATTGTGACTATTTCCCCTCTTAATTTCGATTATATTTTGATCGCTATTTGGTTGTATTTTGATATTTATAAATTTTAACTACAGTCGCTGAGCATCCATTCACTGATTAAACTCATCTTAAAAATCGATGCTATTTTTAAGAGCAGAGTAAATGAAATTAATTCAATATTTTCATAACTTTCAAAAATATAGATTTGTTAAAACAAAAAAACCACCCCGTAGGGTGGTTTTTCTAATACTAAGATTCAGTCTCTTAGTGACCTGTACCATTAATGGCTTTAGTCATATCTTCCACGACTTTCTTCGCATCACCGAAGACCATCATGGTTTTTTCATTGTAGAACAAGTCATTGTCTAAGCCCGCATAACCTGTCGCCATCGAGCGTTTGATTACCATAATGGTACGCGCTTTATGTGCTTCCAGAATTGGCATACCGTAAATTGGAGAGCTTGGATCATCTTTAGCAGCTGGGTTAACAACGTCGTTTGCACCAATCACCAGTACTACATCTGTTGCAGGGAAGTCTGAGTTAATCTCATCCATCTCTAAGATGTCTTCATACGCTACATCTGCTTCTGCAAGTAATACGTTCATGTGACCTGGCATACGACCCGCAACCGGGTGGATCGCGAAGCGAACTTTAACACCTTGTTCCTTCAAGATTTCACATAACTCTTTAACCGCATTTTGTGCACGACCTTGCGCCATACCATAACCTGGTACAATCACAACACTGTCTGCATTTGACATCAAGAAGCCTGCATCATCTGCTGAACCCGAACGATGGTTACGCTGCTGTGCTTGTTCGCCTTTGTCCGCAGAAGCTACCGCTGTTCCGCCCATTGCACCACCAAACAAAACGTTGATGATGGAACGGTTCATCGCCTTACACATGATGTAAGAAAGAATTGCACCCGAAGAACCTACCAATGAACCCGCAACGATCAACATGTTGTTTTCAAGCGTGAAACCAATACCTGCTGCTGCCCAACCCGAGAATGAGTTCAACAGTGATACCACGACTGGCATATCACCGCCACCGACTGGTGCAATCCATACCCAACCGAATGCCAGTGCAAGCGCTGTCATAGCCCAGAATGCATTCATATTACCTGTGGTGAAGAAGTAGAAACCACACGCCAGCATTGCAATAAAAATCGTGGCTTGAACCGGTTTAACCCACGCACCCGAAATGGTTTTTGCCCATTTTTTCGCAGCCAATTTACCGTAAGCAAATACAGAAGCTGTAAAGGTAATCGCACCAACGAAACAACCAACAAACAATTCGAATAAATGCACACTACTCATATGCGCATGTTGCACACCCGCAGCAGTTAAAGCAGCTTCATTTTGTTCAAACAATGCTGTGAGCTGGTTGTTGTGTAGAATGGCAGCAATCGCAATCAGTACCGCAGCCAAACCCACCAATGAGTGCATTAAGGCAACAGTTTCTGGCATTTGCGTCATTGGAACCGTTTTCGCACGCGCGATACCGACCACTGCACCCAGTACCATGGCACCACCAATCATCCAAATCACCGGATGGTCGGCAACAAAGAAGGTGGTCACAACAGCAATCGCCATAGCGATCATGCCGTAACGGTTACCTTGAATTGCCGTCTTAGGACCTGACAAACCACGTAACGTTAAGATAAAGAGGACTGCCCCAATCAGGTAGAACCAATCCGCATAGTCTCGAATAAATTCCATGTATTAGCCCTCTTTCTTCTTTTGCTTCGGCTTGAACATTTCAAGCATACGAGCGGTTACCGCAAAGCCACCAAAAATATTGATACTTGCCAAGAACACAGCCACTGCACCCAAGATGCTCACTACATTCACGCTTTGGAAAGCAACATTGGCATCAACCCCAATTACTGGCATACCCACTGTCTGAATCATCGCACCAACAATGATGATCGAAGATAAAGCATTGGTTACCGCCATCAATGGCGTATGTAATGCTGGTGTTACGCCCCATACCACGTAATAACCTACGAAGATGGCAAGGACGAAAATTGTAATCGTTTCAACCATGAGTAATCTCCTTAACCACGCTTCAGCAGTACTTGACCGCCATGAGTAACCATTAGCGCTTTTTGAATTTCATCTTCTTGATTCAAGACAAGGATTTGGTCTTTATCAAATAAGGTTTCGACAAAATTAAAAACGTTACGTGCATACAGTGCAGATGCTTCAGTAGACACGGTTGATGGAATATTTGGAACACCCAAAATTTTCACACCATTTTCCGTAACCACAGTGGTACCACATTGTGAACCTTCAACGTTACCGCCTGTTTCCACCGCCATATCCAGAATGACTGAACCTGGTTTCATCTTGGCAACTGTTTCTGCCTTGATTAAACGTGGTGCATCACGACCTGGTAACAATGCCGTGGTAATCACGATATCTGCATTGGATACCGCTTTATCGACGATTGCCGCTTGGTCTTTGATGTATTGCTCACCTGGCATCCATCCATAACCGTTTTTCGCGGCATCAGCTGCACGTTGCTGTTCTTCTTCAGACATTGGTACGTCTAACCACTTACCACCCAAAGACTCCACTTGGTCTTTTGCAGTTGGACGTAAATCTGTAGCTTCAACCACTGCACCTAAACGCTTCGCTGTTGCAATCGCTTGTAACCCAGCAACACCCACACCCATAACCACAATACGCGCAGGTTTTACTGTACCTGCAGCGGTCATTAACATTGGGAACATGCGTTGATATTCTGCTGCAGCCAAAAGTACAGATTTATAGCCTGCAAGGTTGGCTTGAGAAGACAACACGTCCATGTTTTGAGCACGAGACAAGGTACGTGGCAACAGCTCTAATGCAAATGCAGACACATGTTGTGATGCAAATTGATCTAGCTCGGTGTTACGGTGCGGGTCAAACATTGCCACGACTGTGGTATTTGCTGCCAATTTTTGAATTTCTTCACCCTTCGGGGCGCGGACTTTCAAAATCAGTTGACTTCCCGTATAGGCATCATCTGTAATTTTGGCACCGGCTTGTTCATAAGCACTGTCAATGTAAGCAGCCTTAACACCTGCTCCACGTTGAATTACCACAGTATGACCAGCATTGATCAACTTCTTGACTGTCTCTGGCGTAGCGGCTACGCGATTTTCACCGACGACAGTTTCGGTTGGGATTCCGATTTGCATGAGCATTCCTCAAGCTAATTTTTGTCTAGCAAACACCGTTAAAAACGATGTTCCCCCAGGATGTGTTCTTGTTGAATTTTTGGATTCTAATTGAACTTTTTTAAATTACCACCCAATATTTATTTAATAAATACCCATATTTTGAACTGATGATTCATAAATATAATCATTCGATATATCATCCATCAGTTTTGCCTAACACACAGATGAATATAATTCATACGAATATCGGGTGATTTTTATTTTTATCTCCCCCATCACCAAAAAATCTCAGCTTTACTCCCCACAATGCTGTAGTTGCACTGGTGATTTTGACAACTGCCCTAGGATGCAGCTTCTATGCTGAGCCTGATCAAGGTGCGCTTGATTCAGCCCTTTTCTTGATTTTTCTGCACAAAGTTGACCTGAATGACATTTTATAAAACCATGACGACAGCAACGAATGGACTTAATCAGGCTGAAATTTGAATTTTTGGATCAATTCATGACTTGCCTGTGCTGAATCAGCATCTTCAAGCTTAACGCCACAATAAGTCATAAAAGTGAAATAGGGCGAAAGTCTTATCAAGCAGAAAATTTAATTAAAAAAAATTTTCTAATCATTTAGCCTGATGATGCAATATGTTTCACTTGTCATATTTTGCACTATTTTAGGTCACTAAATATTCACCCAAGCTGAAGCCTAACGGACAGTATGAACAAGTCTTTTGGCCTGATAGAATTTTTACACAGCATAAGAATTCAAATAACCAATTGATTATCAAAATATTTAATATTTTAAATCAGCCAATTTAATAAATTTAAGCTATATATCTTTAAATTTATTATTCCAAATAGTATGTAGATCTATCAGTTTTTTGCATTTTTAACTGTGCCTGCCACACTCTATACTGCAAAGCTCGATCAATCGCCCAATTGTTTAAAGCGCATCCACCATGACCTTTTCTTTATCCCGTACCCAACTTGGTAGCTTATTTGCAATTGGTGCAGCATTCTTATTTAGCAGCAAGGCCATCTTCATTAAACAAGCCTATGCCCTGTCTCCACTGGTCGATGCCACCCTCCTGATGGCAATTCGTATGGCCTGCGCACTCCCGTTTTTTTTACTGATGAGTTGGCTGAATCGTCATCACAATCGAAATTTATCCGTAAAAGATTGGTCCCTGTTGATGGTGGCGGGCTTAATGGGCTACTACTTTGCCAGCTGGTTGGACTTTCAGGGTCTGATGTATATTAGTGCCTCGCTCGAACGGATTATTCTTTTCCTCTATCCCACTTTAACCGTGTTGGCATCTTGTGCGTTGTACCGTCAGAAGTTGTCTCTTAAAAGCATATTTGCAATCTTACTCAGTTATGGCGGAACAGTATTAGTGATGCTGCAAGAACAGCAGAATGCTCCTGTACAAGAACATTTCTGGCTGGGTGCCAGTTTTGTCTTTGCCAGTGCAATTGCCTTTGCGGCCTATTTATTATTAACCCCACCCTTAATTAAAAAATTTGGTTCATGGAACTTTACTGGGCTGGCACTCAGCACTGCCTGTATTGGAACCTTAGTACAATTTTTTTGGGTGACTCCTACACCTTTTGAGCTGATCCAGCAATTACCGACAGGGGTATTATGGTATGGCTTAGCCCTCGGCTTTTTTGTCACCGTGGTTCCAACCGTTTTATTAATGCAGAGTATTGAACGTCTTGGGGCTGCACAATCGGCCATGATTGCCTCAATTGGCCCCATCTTGACGATATTATTGGCCGTGGCTTTTTTAAATGAACATCTAAATTTTTGGCAATGGGTGGGCTGCTTGCTCAACATTGTTGGGGTCATGCTGATTACTTTATCCAAAAAGAAACTGGCCAACTAAGGGGATGCAATCCCAATAAAGCATGCAGAATACCAGGCACAGACCACATTACTCCTCCTCGGTAAACTGGAACTGTGCAGCATCTGCATGGATATGCAATAACAGTTGCTGAAAATGTGCACCAGCCGATTCTGCCGCCAAAGTATCCTCAGGGTTACGCAGCGGACATTGCTCGAGGGACAGACAACCACAGCCAATACACCCATCCAGTTGTTGCCGCAGTTGCAGTAAACGTATGATGTGCTGATCTAAGGTCTGTTGCCATTGTTGTGACATGCGCTGCCAATCGTGCTTAGTGGGATTACCCTGTTTCGGCAACACCTGAAATGCTGTCTTGAGCTGTTGCAGCGAAATTCCCACCTGTTGTGCGGCTTTAATAATGGCAACACGTCGTAGCATTGCACGTTGATAACGTCGTTGATTACCCGTGGTACGAATACTCCAAATCAGCTGCTTTTCTTCATAAAAGCGCAATGTAGCAACCGTGACATCACTCCGTTTTGCCAATTCCCCAATCGTGAGCCATGAAGATGAAGAGCTATCCTTATTTTGCGGATCTGACATGAATACTTGACCTCAAGTTAACTTGAGCTTTGATACTAGCAAAAATTTACATCAAAGCAGAACCGCTTATGTCCGCATCCAGCTCAACTTCGCCTTTTCGCCTGATTAACCCAAAAACACTTTATAATCCACACTCTTTTGCCTATAGTCACATGGCAGAAGTCAGGCATTTTTCTCGTATACTGCATATTTCAGGGCAAGGTGGTGAAAACCAACAAGGGCATTTATCTAAAGATTTTGCAGAACAGATACGACAAGCCTTTGTCAATTTAGAATCTGCACTGCAGCATGCCCATGCATCTCTGTTAGATATTGCGGTTTTAAGAATTTTGGTGGTTGATCACAGCTCCCAAAAACATTCGCTTTTAATTCAGGAAATACAAACGCGCTGGAAAGATCATGCTTTCCCAGTCTGTACGCTGATTCCTGTTCCGTGTCTTGCCTTAGCAGAGATGCTGATTGAAATTGAAGCCACCGCTTACTGTCATTAACCGCACCAGCAAAGGAACTTTATGAATTCTTCTCCTGATATTAGCCAAGACAAACCCTTACTCTGGTTGATGGCTGTGGCTTGCGGTTTGTGTGCCGGTGCGAACTATTATTGCCAACCGCTTATTCATTCAATTCAGCAATATTATAATGTGCCTGAATCACAGGTGGCGTTAACTGTCACTTTTGCCCAAGTGTCATATGCACTGGGCTTATTGCTGATTGTTCCGATTGGCGATATGGTCAATAAAACCAAATTCATTCCGCTTTTAATGTTTCTGGCAGCAATCGGATTATTTATTTGTGCTTTTGCAGTCAATTTACCCATGCTTTGGTTAGGAACCTCAATTGCAGGTTTATTTTCGGTTGCAGCACAAGTCTTGATTCCTTTAGCTACCATGGCGGTCAAACCTGAAAAAACTGGGGAAGTCATCGGCTTTTTGATGAGTGGCTTATTGGTTGGTCTGTTGCTCTCCACCAGTCTGGCCGGCTTACTCTCGAACCTCTTTCATTGGAAACTGATTTATGTACTCAGCGGTTTTAGCATTTTAATCTTAGCCTTTTTGCTGAAATCGCGCCTGCCTTATGTCATGTCCTATCGCATGAGCTACCTAGAGGTCTTTAAGTCGATGGCTCAACTGCTTCAGCAAGAACGACGCCTGATTTTACGTGCCTTGATTGGTGGTTGTGTATTTGCGGCCATGAGCATTCTATTTTCGACCATAGCGCTCTTGTTGACTTCTAACACCTATCAATTACCCGATGTCTTGGTTGGCATTATTCCACTGATTGGGGTGTTCGGTGCCTTATCAACGCAGTATGTAGGAAAGTTAGCCGACCAAGGCTATACCACGCTACTGACTTGGGTTGGCTGCAGCATTATGGCGACCAGCTGGTACTTCCTGTATTTAGGAGGGCATCATCTTATCAGCTATATTTTGGGCTACGGCTTAATCAATTTAGGCTTAGCCGTGGTACATAGCAGTAATCAGAACATCATTTTCCGTATTCGCCCCGATGCCAAATCGCGGATTAACTCCATTTATATGACCCTGTATTTTATTGGCGGTGCCTGCGGTTCTGCACTGGGGGTTTATGCTTGGCATCATGGAGGATGGGGAATGAGCTGCTTGGTCGGGATCGGCTTAGTGATTGCGGCGACTGTCTTTGCATTGATTGATCTCTTGAGTTTCAACAAACCGCTCACGCCACACAACCGCTGATGATCGATTCCAGTCCTCTTTCCTGTCTAGGCGATAATATTGGCAAAGACAGGAAAATAGCCACATCAGGCCTAAGACACCTGCATGACAGGATAAAATGGCTTATCACTGTCTAATTGCGTTGGATGTTCTAGCAAGATAAACATAAAAATAGGCATTAATGCCGATAAAATTGTACATCCTTCCGCGACATAACGACGATTGACCACACTGTTGTAAGTGACACCGCCTTGTAAAATCTGATTACGTAAAGTGTTTAAACGGCTAAAGACAAAACATAAAACATCGACGGACTTGCGTCCTTGCACAGCTTGATGAACCACCCGCTGCTCTGCCTCAAAATCTGTTTTCCATGAAAGCTGGCTAACTTTATGATTATGATAATCCCAAAAACCCTGATAAATATATGGATTTTCTAAAATTGCATGAATGGTTTGCTTACACTTATGCCCAAGTACAAATTCTATTTTGTGCTCATCATCAAGCTGATAAAGTGTGGCCAAAAATTGTTTTACTCCCTGCTGAGGTTGGAGTACAGCACCCTCACGGGCATAAATGGCATTAAACGAAATCCATAAAGTGAGAAATTTCAAATCTAAATCAGCATCTAACAACATGGATTTTTTAAACCAGCTGATGCCACGATGCAGCCGTAAATTAAAAGCTTCAGAATGCTCTGCTTTTTTATTCTTAAATACGTCTTCGAGTACCAACATTTTGGTCTCCTTTTCTTTATTGTTATCTTCTGTTTACCATAACCAATTTGAAGACCCTGCTCAATCAGAAAACGAGTATTGATGCGTTCAAAAATGGCTTTAAAAATTTATGCCATATCAAAACAAAAAAGCAGCCCAACGAACTGGACTGCTTTGATCATGTCAGAAGTATTTTATTTTTTAGCGGCCTGCATATTTTTAATCAACTCGCTGAAATCAAGCGTGGCAGCTTTTTGTACCGGAGGATAATCCATCAAAGATTTAATATGTGACCCTAGCAAGGCTTGTAAAGGTTCAGAAATCCATTGTTTCTTTTGAATAATTTCTGAACGGTCTCGTATGCTATCAAATGACTCAAATGGGTCTTGACGCAAATTGTACATAATTGGAAACTTTTGCTTTTGATAGGTATCGTAATAATTTTCGGTAGTTTCAAAATGTAGCTTCCACTGATTAATACGAACAGCACGAAGCGTCGATTCATGGTAATACAGGAAATTATCACGTTTACTTTCAGCCGACTTTCCTGTCCAATACTCTAGGTTATTCACACCATCAATATATTGTTTACGATTGGATTTCATATCCTCCACCACATTCGGATTACCCGCTGCTGCTGCCAAAGTAGTGAACAGATCCATATTGGCTTGAATACCAGTTTTCACTTGTCCAGCTGGAATATGTCCTGGCCAACGCACCATCGTAGGCACGCGCACCCCACCTTCATAGGTCGTCATTTTTTCACCACGGAACGGTGTAGTTCCACCATGGTTTTTAGCACTATGCTCAGGACCGTTGTCAGTGGTATAAACAATGATTGTGTTATCCAACACACCCATCTTTTTCATCTCATCTAGCACTTGCCCGACTTGCATGTCGTGTTCAATCATGCCGCTACCATATAAGTCTTCTTCAGAAGTCGCTTTTGCCGCAAGATATCGACGAGACTCACGTAAATGGGTGTACATATGCATACGACTTGGATTGAGCCAGACAAAAAATGGTTTGTCCGACTTTTTACTGCGCTTCATGAAATCCAAGCTAGCTGCGATAAATTCATCATCCACAGTTTCCATACGCTTACGTGTCAATGCCCCGGTATCTTCACATTTTTGCTTACCCATCTTACCAAAACGAGGATCATCCGCATCATCTTCTGATGTTGATGCATAACAGTGTAAAACACCACGGGTACCATATTTTTTATGGAATTCAGGGTCTTTTGGATAGTCAAATTGTTCTGGTTCTTCTTCAGTATTTAGGTGGTAGAGATTACCAAAGAACTCATCAAAACCATGTACCGTCGGTAAATGTTCGTTACGATCGCCTAAGTGGTTTTTACCAAATTGACCGCTCATATAACCCAATGGTTTAAGCACTTCTGCCAAGGTTGGTGTCGCTGCTTGGATTCCTAATGAAGCACCTGGACGTCCTACTGTAGTCATGCCTGAACGAATTGGATATTGCCCCGTAATGAATGCTGCTCGACCTGCAGTTGAGCTTGGCTGGGCATAATGGTCAGTGAACAAAATGCCTTCTTTAGCAATACGGTCAATATTCGGGGTGTTATAACCCATAACACCATGGCTATAGGCACTGACATTCTGCCAACCGACATCATCTGACATAATCACCAAAATATTGGGCGGTTTTGCCATCAAAACTGTTGAAAGTAATGTACCGCCAGCCAAAGCAATCGAGCGTGAAATGATCTTTTTACGCATGTGTTTTCCTTAACAGATTATTGGAACAGATAAAAAAAGCGTATTTCTAAATAGCTGCAACCACACAACTATCTGATTCGTAATTGTTTGTGGGCTCAGTCCAACCCCTTGTTATTCGGGTTCTTTTATTGTGGCTGTAAACGTTTCGCAATCTCATGCTTCGATGTAGTTGCGGTATGAAAAAATTTCTTTAAGCCTGAACACAGGTAATGCAATCCACGCTCTCCATCTGGCGTCTTTAAGAAGCGGTCTTTCGGACAATCCCCCCAACACAGTTGTAGATAAGGACATTTACGGCAGTATTCAGGCAAGCTATTCGACTTGGCATAGGCAAATTTCTTTTGTCGTTCTGAAAAGACCAGATCGCCCTGATGAATCTCTTGAATGTTGCCCAGCTTGTATTCGGGATAAACAAAGTGGTCACAAGAGAACAGATCACCATTGTGTTCGACAGCCAGCGACTTGCCACAGATTTGTCCCGAGACGCATTTCTGTGGACCATAGCCAAACATCATGGAAATGACATTTTCAAACTGGTCGATAAAGACTTGTCCAAAGTCATGCGTTAACCATTCTTTCCACACGGTTGTGAGGAAGATGCCCCAGTCATCTGCGGCAATCGACCAATCGGTCACCACCGAATCTGCTGTACCAGGTTGCGCTGCTGAGCTGCCAAGTTGTGGTAAGTCTTGCGGTTTCCAGTGTCCGGGTGCAGTTTGTTGGAACTGGGCACTTTCCATGCCCGGAATAAACTGAATCATGTAGGGTTTAACTTGATCACGCAGAAAGCGGTAGACCTCAAGTGCTCTTTTGCTGTTGTCGCGGTTGACTACACAGAGTGCGTTAAACGGTACTTGATATTGATGTAAGAGTGCTGCGGCATGCATGACTTTGGCATGCGTTGGTTTGCCACCTTTGTTGTAGCGGTGAATGTCGTGTAAATCTGCAGGACCATCAATCGATAAACCGACCAGGAAGTTGTGTTTCTTTAAAAAGGCACACCAGCCTTCATCTAGCAAGGTGCCATTGGTTTGTAAGTCATTTTCGATGCGTTGCTTTGGCTTTTTATATTTTTGCTGTAGCTCAACGACGCGTTCAAAAAAAGCCAAGCCCATTAACGTTGGCTCGCCACCCTGCCAACTAAAAACAATTTCATCGCCTGTCTGGGCTTCAATATATTGTTTGATGTGCAGTTCCAGCATCGATTCTGCCATGCGTGGCGTTTTGGGTTGATGCAACATGTCTTGTTTATGCGAATAGAAGCAGTAGCTACAGTCCAAATTACACTGTGCACCTGAAGGTTTGATCATCACGTGATAACGATAGGTCTGTCCCTTGATTTGCATGGTTCTTAACGGTGGGCTTTCGGCTTGTGTCGGTATTATGCGCATCTTTTCGCTATTCCTTAAAAGTGACCAGTGTTCAGCAACTCAACAGCAAAACATCTTCATAGGTATAACTTCTGCTTGCTGTTGAGAGATTTAATTCGATTTAGAACACGCCACGGTTAAGGTAAAATTCAGCCAGATCAATATATTAAAGTCTCTCATCTCAATATAAAGTGGATGAGATTCCGATAACATCAAAGTATGATCTTGCATTATTTTTCCTTGTTTATTAGTCAAATTGAGTCCAGCAAATCTTGATGCACGAGACAAATGAATGCACTCATTCCATTTGAGATACATTAAAAGAAGCAACAGCACTGGTATTAATTGACTGTATGATGCGGAAATTTATCAAATTTTAATTATGTAAAAACCATGCGAAAGAATGGTATTTCATTATTTCTAATTGGCTAAAGTCAGAGACCCGCAAACAACTACAGAGAAAATAGGATTTGAATTTTTAAACTAAAATTAATGATGATCAGATAGATAATCTGCCATAAAAAATACGATGTATATTGGATGCATCATGATCATGCGCAGGAGATAAAGCAGATTCTGATAAGACGTATTTGATAGAACGACAAGGAAAATATGGGACTAAACCAGAATGACTCCAATTTAGCCCCACTACTTCATTTAGTGATCACTATTCTTGTCCAGCTTGCATTTGCTTAATCACTTCACTGAAATCCAGTGTTGCAGCTTTTTGTACCGGTGGGTAATCCTGCAATGACTTAATATGCTCATTCAAGATTTCTTGAACAGGCTCATTCAGCCATTGTTTACTTTGCAGTACTTGTGAACGGTCTAAAATAGTGTCAAATGATTCGTACGGATCCATATGAATGTTAAACATCACAGGGAATTTTTGTTTTTGATATTGGTCATAGTAGTTTGCACTGGTTTCAAAGTGCAGCTTCCACTGATTGACGCGAATCGCACGTAAAGTCGACTCATGGTAATACAAGTAATTATTACGTTTACTTTCTGATGATTTTCCAGTCCAGTAATCTAAGTTATTGATACCATCAATATATTGTTTACGCTTACTTTTCATCTCTTCGACGACATTAGAGTTACCCGCTGCTGCTGCCAAAGTGGTGAAAATATCCATGTGCGCCTGAATACCAGTTTTCACTTGCCCCGCAGGAATATGTCCTGGCCAACGCACCATCATAGGCACGCGCACCCCACCTTCATAGGTCGTCATTTTTTCACCACGGAATGGCGTGGTTCCACCATGCGTTTTCGCACTATGTTCTGGTCCATTATCGGTTGAATAGATGACGATGGTGTCATCCAGCACGCCCATGGCTTTCATGTTATCCAGGAGTTTACCGATTTGCATATCATGTTCGATGACGCCACTGCCATACATATCGGCTTCACTCGTTACGTTTGCAGCCAAATAACGATGCTCAGGACGTAAGTGGGTGTACATATGCATACGGCTTGGGTTCAACCAGACAAAGAATGGCTTATCGGCGTACTTACTTTTTTTCATGAAGTTTAAGCTGGCTGCAATAAACTCATCATCCACAGTTTCCATGCGCTTACGTGTTAGTGCACCGGTATCTTCACAGGTCTGCTTACCCATCTTGCCAAAACGAGGATCTTCCGTATTGTCGTTTTTGCTTGAGGAAAAACAGTGTAATACACCACGGGTACCAAACTTTTTCTTGAATTCTGGATCTTTCGGATAGTCGTATTGTTCTGGCTCTTCTTCAGTATTTAGGTGGTAGAGATTTCCAAAGAACTCATCAAAACCATGCACGGTTGGCAAGTTTTCATTACGGTCACCCAAGTGGTTTTTACCAAATTGACCATTCATATAACCTAAAGGCTTTAATACCTCGGCCAAAGTTGGTGTCGCTGCTTTCAACCCTAAAGGAGAACCAGGACGCCCTACCGTGGTCATACCTGAACGAATCGGATACTGACCAGTAATGAGTGCCGCACGTCCTGCGGTCGAGCTTGGCTGTGCATAATGCTCGGTAAACATGATGCCTTCTTTGGCAATACGGTCAATGTTTGGGGTCTTATACCCCATGACGCCTTGCCCATAAGCACTCACATTTGACCAGCCGACATCATCAGGGAAAATAATTAAAATATTTGGTGGTTTGGCAAGTGCAGCCGCTGATAACAAGGCTCCCCCCATTAAGGCGACGGAACGTGCGAGTATACTTTTCTTCATTCTATATTCTCCTGATTCGGATTTTTATAAAGCTCATCTAGTTTTGTTATGTCACTGGGCTGAGTTTTTCTCAGCCTTGTTTTGGTGCTACGTTTTATTTGAAACTAAAAATAACTTGTTCGACTTCTGTTACAACGGTTCTTTTATTGTGGCTGTAAACGTTTCGCAATCTCATGCTTCGATGTGGTTGCGGTATGAAAAAATTTCTTTAAGCCTGAACACAGGTAATGCAATCCACGCTCTCCATCTGGCGTATTTAAGAAGCGGTCTTTCGGACAATCCCCCCAACACAGTTGTAGATAAGGACATTTGCGGCAGTATTCAGGCAGGCTATTCGACTTGGCATAAGCAAATTTCTTTTGTCGTTCTGAAAAGACCAGATCGCCCTGATGAATCTCTTGAATGTTGCCCAGCTTGTATTCGGGATAAACAAAGTGGTCACAAGAGAACAGATCCCCATTGTGTTCGACAGCCAGTGACTTACCGCAGATTTGTCCCGAGACGCATTTCTGTGGACCATAGCCAAACATCATGGAAATAACATTTTCAAACTGGTCGATAAAGACTTGCCCAAAGTCATGCGTTAACCATTCTTTCCACACGGTTGAGAGGAAGATGCCCCAGTCATCTGCCCCTGAACGTCACAAAACACAATACTTTGAAATCATTGCCAACCGTGCCATTTATCATGATGGCTGGATGGCGAATACGACACCCGTCATTGGTCCATGGAGTAACAAACTTTCGGAAAAACCGGCTACAGTTAATGATTACAAGTGGGAACTCTACAACCTGAAAAAAGACTTTACACAATCGAAAAACCTTGCAGAACAATATCCTGAAAAGCTCGCAGAACTTCAAAAACTGTTTACGCAAGAAGCTGAGAAAAATAAAGTCTTCCCACTTGATGACCGTTATCTTGAACGTGCTCAACCAGAAAACCGTCCGCAACATAACGTGGGTCGTAACGCTTATACCTACTATGAAGGGACCACACGTATCACTGAAGGCATTGCGCCTGACATGAAAAATCGCTCTTATAGCATTACCGCCGATGTGAACATTCCTGAAGGGGGTGCAAATGGTATTGTGATGACCCAAGGTGGATTCTTTGGTGGTAATGCCTTATTACTGATGGATGGTAAACCTACTTTCTTGTATGCGCGTTCACTGTATCCAAAAGATAAATACAAAGTACAAGCACCGAACAAGCTCTCTGCTGGTAAGCACATCGTAAAAGTCGACTTTGCTTATGATGGTGGTGGCACAGGTAAAGGCGGTATGGCAACGCTGTTTGTCGATGGTAAAGAAGTGGCCAAAGGGCGTATTGAAGGCACTGTACCCGTACGTGTGAGTTCAGACGAAACCTTTGATATTGGTGAAGATACAGGTACTCCGATTGTTCGAGATTACAAAGTACCGTTTAAATTCACTGGAGAAATCCACAAAGTTGTGGTTGACCTGAAAAACTAATTGCAATAAATACCGTCAGGTTTAGACCTGACGGTATTCCCTTCAGTAAAGCTCAATGCTTTACCCAACTTATGCAACTTTAAAGACCAGATGAACTCCACCTGCTTATTGGTCGTATTACTGGCGTTGAGAAAAAAAGTACAGTTAGAGTGGTTTGATTGAATTCAAATCTCAGTACAGGAAAAATTATAAATCTTTATACATTTTAAAATATCGATCGATCCAACTCACGATGATCGATATTTTCTGCGTTTGCGACATCGAAGTGGGATAAACCATGTAATAGGCTTGAGTGCTTTTTAAACTATATGGCCAGACTTGGATAAGTTCACCTTTCATCAATGCCATTTTGACATAAAACTTTGGTACGAGCGCAAGTCCACTTCCCAATAAAGCGGCTTGAATACAAGAATGAATGGTATCAATTCTAGGGCCCAATAATGCTTTATCCAACTCACTTTCTTGCAGCTGAAAGTAATTCGTCCAATCTCTAGGCCGAGAGCGCAATTGTAATAGAGAATATTGGCTAAATTGCTGTAATGAATCGAAAGGTTTTGCAATAAGCTCTGGTGACGCAACGACGATACATTCTTCATCAAAAAGTTTGATACTCGTCATATCTCGCCAAACCCCATCCCCATAGAGAAAAGCAACTTCTATCTGGCTTCTATCAATTTCAGAAGAAGAGATTTGTTCCTGAATATCTAAGTGAATATGTGGATAAATTTTATTAAAGTCTTTTAATGCAGGCACCAAAATTCTGGCACAAAAAGATGGGTGTGTCGCTATATGTAACGTCTGATTCTCACTGTTGCTGGTTAAAAGATTGAGAACAGAAATTTCAATTTGGTTTAAAATCTTTTGGGTTTCAATGAGAAAAAGCTCACCCGCTGGGGTCAATTTTAAGGCTTGTACGGAACGAGAGCGTTCAAATAGGATTGTATTTAAAGTCTCTTCTAAATTTGAAATTTGTTTGCTTACCGCACTTTGGGTCATATTCAAAGCTTGAGCTGCTTTAGTAAAGCTCATGAACTTTGCCGAAGCATCAAAACATCTTAAGGCCGTAGTTGAAGGGTAATTACTAGACTTAAAGTTTTCCATATATTGCTTTATAGACTTCCATTACTATTCCTCCAATCTTACCGTACTCATGGAGAGATTTTGCCTGATTCACAATGAATAATTTCTTATTTTTATAAGAGAAGCTGATTCAAAGCACTGACTCAAAAAACCATATAAAAATAAAAACAAAGACCTAAGTGGAAATCACCCAGATGACTGATCCAAAAATCTATGAAAAAAAGGAATAACCATACCAAATTTCTTCGCTTGTTAAGAACAAGATGAAACTATTAAATAAATTCGTTTTTTGAATTTAACCTCCGCCTCTAATTAACTGTTTGAGATATGACAAAACTAGCACTAAATTTAGCCGTAAATGCTTTTATAGATCAATTAAAACCTTCTTTCCAAGGAGATATTGATACTTCTGAAGCTGCCAGACAGGTGTTTTCTACAGACAATTCAATTTATCAGCTCACACCTCAAATCATTATTTTTCCTAAGAATATTGATGATTTACAGCTAATTATGCATATTTCTAAACAAGATCAATTTAAAGCGCTAAAAATTACGCCTAGAGGAGGCGGTACAGGAACGAATGGACAATCCTTAACGGATGGGATTGTTGTAGATCTATCTAAACATATGAATAAGATCTTACATATTGACCCCATCAATCGAACCGCAACAGTGCAAGCCGGTGTGGTCAAAGATCAATTAAATCTTGAATTAAAAAAATATGGATTATTCTTTGCCCCAGAATTGTCGACCTCTAATCGAGCCACCATTGGTGGAATGATTAATACCGATGCGAGCGGTCAAGGAAGTTGCCTTTATGGAAAAACCCATCATCATGTGATTGAGTTAAAAACGGTCTTAGTTTCTGGGGAAATTCTGGATTCAAAAGCGATTGATATGAGTGATTGGCAAAGTGAACTTGAAAGAAAATCGCCATTTCAACAGAAATTATTTCAGGATCTTTTTAATATTGTTTCTAATCATCAAGCATTAATTGAACAATGTTTTCCTAAATTAAATCGTTCATTAACGGGTTACGATCTACCCGCCTTATATAAAAACAATCAATTTAATATTAATAATATTCTCTGTGGAAGCGAAGGAACGTTGGGTTTAATCGCCGAAGCGACCCTCAATGTGCTCCCTATACCCAAGTTTAGATTATTGATTAACATTGGGTATGATAACTTTCAAAATGCTTTAAAAGATGCAAAAGCATTAATGACCTTAACCCCCCTATCCATTGAAACGGTAGACTCTAAAGTTTTAAACCTCGCTAAGAATGATATTGTCTGGCAAAAAGTAGCGCGTTATTTTCCTGAACAGACTGTAGCCACTCAAGGGATTAATCTGGTCGAAATTAATGCTGAAACAGAATCAGAATTAAATACTTTAAAACAAGAGTTTTTAGAACATTTAAATCATGATCAAAGTGTAAAACGCTTGAGTGTAACCATTGCTCAGGGCGAAACAGAAATAACCGATGTCTATGCGATGCGCAAGCGTTCAGTCGGACTGCTTGGTAATGTCACTGGAGAAAAACGGCCTCAACCTTTTGTTGAAGATACCGCGGTTCCCCCCGAAAATTTAGCCGACTACATTGCAGAGTTTCGTAACTTACTGGATGCTCAAGGTTTAGATTATGGCATGTTCGGTCACGTAGATGCCGGTGTTTTACATGTTCGACCATTGCTTGATATGAAAGAACCAGCTTCAGCTCAAATCGTTCAATTCATTAGCGATCGTATCGTTGAACTCACACATAAGTATGGCGGCGTAATTTGGGGCGAACATGGCAAAGGCCTAAGATCAGAGTATGCCCCTGTATTCTTTGGGGAATCTTACCCATTAATACAAAAAGTCAAAGGGCTCTTTGATCCCCTCAATCAATTAAATCCTGGAAAAATTGCCACACCAGATACTCAGCCAGAATCTAAACTTATTCGATTACTTGAGAGTCCTCTACGTGGCGCTCATGATCGGCAAATTGATTTATTCAATTGGAAAGCCTTTAGCACCACAATGCACTGCAATGGAAATGGAGCATGTTTTAACTTCGATCAAAATGACCCGATGTGCCCGTCCTATAAAATTACCCGAGATCGTATCCATTCTCCAAAGGGACGCGCCACACTGATTAAAGAGTGGCTCAGACGAGAAAACACGGGGGAAAATACCAGCTCATTTGATAAAGAAGTTTATGCGTCTTTACATGGCTGTCTATCCTGTAAATCATGTGCAGGACAGTGTCCTGTGAAAGTAGATATTCCTGATAGTAAAGCCCGGTTTCTACAAAAATTCCATACGAAATACCGTCGAGGCTTACGTGATTATTTAATCAGTAACCTTGAAAACTTTTTGCCCATGCTGGCGAGTTTTCCAAAAACTTATAATTTTATTCAAAATTTAAAATTCATAAAAAATTTACAACGTGATTTATTCAAAGTTGTAGATATTCCTTTATTTCACCCTCAAGCGAAAGAAAACTTAGCAAAATATGGTGCGGTACTGATAGAAAAAGATTTAAGCAACTTAGAAAATGCAGCTCAAGACAATGCTGTTATTCTTATTCAAGATGCTTTTACGCGCTATTTTGACACCCCCGTTCTGATTGAAACGATTCAATTTATCAAAGCACTGGGAATTACACCTTATATTCTTCCATATTTCCCTAATGGCAAACCCTTACATGTACATGGTTTTCTAGACGAGTTTGAAGAAAAGCGTCGGCACAGTATTCGTTTATTAAATAAAGCAGCGTTGTCGGGTCTCTCATTAATCAGTATTGATCCAGCTATGACGCTGGTATTTCGTCAAGAATATAAGATGAAATATTCTAGCGAAATACCAACCAGTAATTTTGAGGTGCTGATGCTGCAAGAATGGTTAGTAAAGCAGCTTGATAAAAGTCCGCGTTCAGGTATTCAAAGGTCAACTCAACCCACTTATTACCTTGCAGGACATTGTACAGAAAGAACGCAGCTTCCCGCTTCTACGTCACAATGGCAACAAATTTTTCAACACTTTGGGCTTCAACTCGAACCTTTAGCATTGGGCTGCTGTGGTATGGCGGGGACATATGGACATGAGGCAGAACACTTGCATCTTTCAGAAGGGATTTATGAACAATCATGGAAAGAAAAATATGAGAATCTGGGCGATCAATTTCTTGTGACAGGATATTCATGCCGTAGCCAGATCAAAAGATTAGAACTCAAAACCACCAAGCATCCTATTCAAATCCTGATGAATGTCATTTAAATTTATACCTTAGAAGAGCGTGGTAAATGAATAAATCACGCTTAAATGTTCTATGTGTTGATCCAAATAACTTGCTTAAAACGAGTTGAAGCATCCTGAGAATATAAGAAATTAACTTGCTTGCGAGGAAGTTAATTTCAAACACGATACCGTTCCAGAATTGATCGCCTGTTCTGGCTTCGTCGCACAAACATCTAAAAAACAAAGCTCAACTCAGCTCATTAAATTTAAGCTATAACTCGGCTGTAAGGTGTGCCGAATTCTGTAAATTTGTTAAGTCTTGCTATACCGGCATGTATTTGATTGAGTTGAAAGATGCTGTGCAAACCGTTTAGCGCCGAATCATTTCATACCAAGCATCTTGGTGTCGATGCAGCATCTTAGAAGACAATACTAATGGATCAAATTGGTCTTTTTCATCTCAATATGCACGCCACAAAAATCATGACTCAACGTACCCGCATTATTTTCATCTATTGATATGCATTATTTTTTTTATAGAAATAAGCCCTAAACTGATTTCAGAAGGGGATATATGAAAAAAATGAAGAGCTAAAGTAGTTTAATTCGTTTGATGCAGGCATAAACAGGCTTTAAATTTATAAACATTCTCCAACATTTCACAGCGTGTGAATTTTTGGCTATGCCACAGTCATACTGCATGCAAGCCGATGAAATTCACAACAGAAAAGAGAGCGTCACACTAAAGTGGAAAAAAATTATACATATCAAATTATTGGATATGTCGTATCTTCCCGTAGGTAAAAGTGATAGATATCCTCCAAACAACTGCATAGGATTTATATAAGGAAATTTAATTATGTCTTGGGTTAGTTCAAGTGAAATTCGATCAAAATTCGCCAATTTAATGTCAAAAATGTATCAAAACGAAGTGCCTCTTTATGGAGATCTCATCGAATTGGTAACGGATGTCAATAATGTCACATTGGATCAATCTTCAGAATTAAAAAAACAATTAGAACAAACCAACCAACTGCAAAGATTACATGAAGAACGACATGGTGCTATACGTCTAGGTAAAGCAGAAGAGTTAAATATCATTCGTCGTGTTTTCCGTGTTATGGGCATGTCCCCCGTAGGCTATTATGATTTAGTCCCTGCAGGTGTACCCGTACATGCAACAGCATTCCGTGCAACAGAAATCGATGAACTGAACCAAAGTCCTTTCCGTGTATTCACTTCACTCTTACGCCTAGAACTGATTCAAGATAGTACATTAAGAGAAACAGCCGCAAAAATCTTAGAAAAGCGCCAAATCTTTACTCCGCGTGCGATACAGCTCTTGGAAAAATTCGAACAGCAAAATGGCCTCGATGCAAAAGATGCCGATGAATTTATTCTGGAAGTATTAGAAACTTTCCGTTGGCATACTGAAGCGCCAGTCTCAAAAGAACTCTATCAAGCCCTCCATGATCAACATCGTTTAATTGCAGATGTGGTCGCTTTTAAAGGTCCGCATATTAACCATTTAACACCTCGCACATTAGATATTGATACTGTGCAAAGTGAAATGTTGCGAAAAGGCATCTCAGCAAAAGCGATTATTGAAGGCCCTCCTCGTAGAAAATGTCCAATTCTTTTGCGCCAAACCAGTTTTAAAGCACTAAATGAAAAAGTGGCCTTTATTGCTGAAGCAGGTTCACATACCGCTCGATTTGGTGAAATCGAACAACGGGGCGTTGCGCTAACGCCTAAGGGAAGAGCGCTTTATGACACTTTACTGAGCAAAGCACGTGAGCGCTTAGGGAAAGCACCCGATGATGCAAATGCTGCGGAATACACGCGCATCTTAGAAGAGGAATTTGTAAAATTCCCTGATAACTATGTTGATCTTTATAAAGAGAAACTTGCATATTTTAACTTTATACCGGCTAAACCCTTACATAGCACAGCCAACATCAACGATTTAGAAACGCTGATAGAGAATGGATCAATTTTAATTGAGCCAATCGTATATGAAGACTTTCTTCCAGTGTCCGCTGCAGGTATTTTCCAATCCAATCTAGGCGATGCTGCACAGAACCAATATCACCAAAACTCTAATCAAAAATTATTTGAGCAATCCCTCGGTACGCCTGTTTTAGATGAAATGGCACTGTATGAAAAAACTCAACGTGATTCCCTCGCTTCATGTTTTAAATAAATAACCCGAATCTTGCTTAAGCCAATAATTCCATTACACGGATAGTTGGCTTATTCTGATGGCATAATTGGTAAGCACATAAAGATGCATAAATACCAGCTAAATAACCTGCAATACTTCTGGCTCTAGTCGTTACTAAATTGTAAGTCCCTTTCAGTAAGCTGAATAACGTTTCTATTTTATTGCGCTGTTTAAGATGATATTCATCTGCTTTTGATAACTGTATAGATTGCATGTTCTTACAGTGATAAGTAACTAAATCAGTACCTTGTAATTTCAATCTACTCTTTAACTCCAGACTAATATACCCACGATCAGCATAGAGTTTGGCAGTCATTCCTTTGACTAATTGTTCAACCATTTTAATATCTGCTGTATGCCCATTCGATAAAACCGTACGAACAATATCTCCTGACTGATTCATGAGCACATGCAGCTTACAGCCAAAGAACCACCCCATGGAGCTTTTGCCTCGCGTTGCAATTGCTGCTAATGATTTATGCCGCTGTATTCGCTGATTTTTACAGACAGCTAATGTGGTTGAATCAATCCATAAATAAAAACTTTGATGATCTCTCATCAAAGCGAAATGCAAAGCGTGTAAAGCCAGTTGATGGACATTGATCAGATGAATCATGCGCTGATAACAAGGCAGCTGTTTGAAAAAGTGGCTTTTGTTCAGTTTTAAGGATGTAAAGAATGCTTTGAAGTTAGTGAAATGAGAGCACTTGTACCACACAGCAATAAATATAATTTCAGAAATACTGAGCTGAGCAGGGCGAAATCTTATGCGTTTAAAGTTTTGCTTTAAGAATTTCCAATAAATTGATTCAAATTTTAGAAAGAAATCATCAATGACACAGAATAATTGAGTACTATCAAACATAAGGACTAGAGCTGTAAGTTTGGTGTGGTAACTCAACTGATGGCTCTAGTCCTTCTCTTTTTCAAGTCCATTCCTTATCCGCGATTCGGGTTAAATAATATTTTAAGACAATACATACCGTCAGGTTTAGGCCTGACGGTATTCCCTCAAATAAAGCCAAATGCTTAATTCAACTATTACTAGTTTAAAGGTTCGAAAACTTTCGTTTCAGCAACCATCTTCTTTACCTTTAGCTCTATATGCAGCCATCACAATTAACAAAACCCTCTCTGCTATTTCTTGCCTTTTTATTGTATTTTTTGCACTATAGCGACCCTTCATCTTGTTAAATTCTGTTGCGCTGGTCTCACACTTGTCTTCGCTCGGTGAGCAGCCCATTCTGATAGGTTCTTGCATGTCTGAGTTAAAACCGAACGCTGATCTCTCCCAGCTTCCGCGTATTTCTGTTGCCCCGATGATGGATTGGACGAGCTAAATTTTATTATTTATTAAATTCAACAACTTATTTATTTTTTAAAAATTTTTGGCGTAAAATAAGCGCAAATAACGTCCACATTTTGTCCAATTTCACTATGCTATTATTTTAATTTCAATCGGACAATTATTGATCAATACAGTATCATTTAGCTCATTTTCTCTCTACTCTGCACCAAGACTTTATCATTTCAATCGATACTTTTGCTTCGGACTTTTCGGCTTATCAGGAATAGTACGTTCTATCAAGCCAGCTGTGATTGCTAGATTTAGATAATTTTTTTGGAATGTTGCTCGATGGGTTAAACCTACCAATTGCATCAATTCCGCTAACGTATAGTCTTCTTGTTTCATTGCTGAAATCAAACGCTGAACTTGATCGCTTACTTGTACGTCAGCATGAGCGGTAACATGATCGCTATCTTGAGCGGTGTCATTTGAGCTGAGGATTGCATCTAAAATCATCTGCAAAATAAATTCTATAAAAGGTGCTGAATCAACACAATCAGTACTTGCTTGCAATGCTTCGTAATAAGCTTTTTGATTTTGATAGATCAGGCTCTCAACTGGGATATTGGCAAAGATTGGATTCCATCGACTCAAAATTAACGTTTGCCACAGTCTACCCATTCGCCCATTACCATCTGCAAATGGATGGATAAACTCAAACTCATAGTGGAAGACTGAGCTTTGAATCAGTGGATGTATATCGCTGTCATTCAACCAATCAAGCAAATCAGTCATCAAACGATTAATCTGATTCGCAGGTGGAGCCATATGTACCACTCGGTCACCTGACATCACACCAACACCACCATGACGATATTGACCAACCTCATCAATCAAACCTGCCATTAAAATTTGATGAGCTTGTAACAAATCCTCTTCTTGACAGGGTTTCCATTGATGGAAGGCTTCATAGGCTTTAATGGCATTACGAACTTCTTGTACTTCTTTCGGTGGTGCTATAACAGGCTTACCATTCAAAATCGCCGTAATTTGCTCGGTGGTTAGGGTATTACCCTCAATGGCTAATGAACCTTGAATCGTGCGAATACGATTAGCTTTCCTTAGTTTCAGGCTCTCCTGGATTTCTTCTAAAACAGTCAAACGCCCTATATTCTCACTAATCTGTGCAATCAGATGAATGATCTTTGATGTGATGGTATAAGGCGGTTGGTATTTCATATTCCCTCTATGATTTAACTTATTTAATTAGACTGAGAATTCTTCAAAACAAACTCTTTTAAAAATGCTGCAACTTTCACATTGACTTTGAAAGGTGGTATTGCCTTCCCTTCCTCTTGCTCAAAATATTGCTTTGCCGTTGTCTTATCTACGGTATTTAATAATGCATCAAAGCGTGCAAATTCATTGATATTACTTTCATTGACATGCGCGCTGATCAACTGTCTTAGTTTGGACTCATCTAAACCAAAAGAATTCGCAATAGCATGTATTTCATCTTCTTTGGCTTTAAATTGATACTCTGTAATATAGTCTCTAAATGACTTAGCTTCTTGCAATTTC
The DNA here is from genome assembly GCF_054457875.1 of Acinetobacter sp. GXMZU3951. Lineage (NCBI taxonomy): Bacteria > Pseudomonadati > Pseudomonadota > Gammaproteobacteria > Moraxellales > Moraxellaceae > Acinetobacter > Acinetobacter sp. GXMZU3951. The sequence goes on from NZ_JBTLFO010000008.1 coordinate 81,395, forward strand.
ACGTCACCACGTTGAACATCATGCAAAAAGATATTCGCAATTCTTTGCTCATCATGCGTTAAAGCTGCAAAACTCTTATGCAGTTCATTTAATGCTTCTTCAACCGAGATTGCCTTCTCACCATCATGCAATGCCTTTAAGTATTTGGTAAAGCGACTGTTCATGTAGTCCGAATCAATTTTATCAGTATCAATTTCAGTCAAATAACCATCTATCTCAAATGGAACACTGCCACCACCGCCACCACTTCCACCTTCAGAAAATAATTCCTTATAACGTAAAGCAAGAATGAGATATGTTTGCTCATCTATTGCAACTTGAAATGGTAGTTTACTCGCATCATTGTTATCAAAGTGATAAGTCAGTTTGTTCCAATTAAAGCCTTGGATTTTTGCAGCTTCTAGATGCTCATTGAATTGTTTGAATAACTTTGCAAACTGACCACAAACCTCTTTATCTTCAGGTAACTTTTCAAAGTTTTCGATACCCGCACTTTTAAATAGTTGCTCTATATCAATAAAAATAGCGTTTAATTTATTTAGGTTGTCTTGCAGTTTATCTACAAATAAAGCCAAAGGTTTATCGCCTGAATACAACTTGACTGCTACATCAATATTACGTTTCATCGTATGCGGACGTCGGTAATATCGAATGATACCGAACGGTTTATCTTTACCAAATAAGCGGTTAGTACGTGAGAATGCTTGAATCAGGTTTGCATATTCCAGCATTTTATCTAGATACAAGGTATTGACCCATTTTGAATCGAAACCTGTCAGCATTTGATCCACGACAATTAGAAGATCAAGCTGTTTTTCTGGGGTATGTTCTACACGCTTATACAATTCTTTATGGGCTAAACGGTCAGCAATATCACGCTTCATTTTGGCATGAGTTGCTAAACTGAACTCCATGCCATAACGATTGTTATAGTCACTAATGATCTCAACTAAACCATCTTCTTTGAATTTAGCATTTTCATTATTATCAATATTTGGATCAAACAGTGCCGTAATTTTTAGCTCAGGCTTAAATTTCTTAAATAAACGATAGTATTCAATGGCTTCTGCGATACTACTTGTTGCAAACATGCCATGAAACTTATTGTTTTGGCTATATTGAATCCAATTTTCTAAAATATCTTCAACCACTTTATCTTGATGTTCGGCACGTCGATATTGTTCTGTAGGTAGATAATCCTCTATCCCTTTCACATAATTATTTACTTTGTCCCAATGACCTGCCATAGCAACCTGACTTTTATCCATAAAACGTGAATAAATTTCTTTCTTTTTAGGATCAGCCATAGCTTCTTGAACAGTATGGGCTTTTGCTTCATCCAAAGCCACGGCTTCACGTAATTTTGAATCTTTATAAGTTGAAATCAAGTAAGGATCAAAACCGAGAACGTTTTTATCTCGAATACCATCTGCGATACTGTAACGGTGCAACTCATGACCGAATACTGTTGCGGTGGTATTCATATTCTTTTCATTTTCGTCTTGAATCGGTGTCCCTGTAAAACCAAAGAAAACTGCCTGAGGAAAGGTTTCTTTAATGGTAATGAGCATATCGCCAAAGGTTGAACGGTGTGCTTCATCTACAATAATGACGATGCGCTTTTTCCGCATCTGCTCAATATCATAGGCTTTGAGCCCCCCTTCTTCTTGCTTAATATTACTCATTTTTTGAATTGAACTAACAATCAGGACTTCGTTCGGATTGGTACTTTTGAGTTTGCTAATCAGGGAATAGGTATTTTCAGTGGATTGTACAAAGTCCTCTGTATCCGCAAAGTTATTGTATTGTTCTAGGGACTGTGTACCGAGTTCAATCCGATCCATGAGGAAAATGACTTTATCAGCATCTTTAGACGTTGCGATGAGGTAAGCTGATTTAAAACTGGTCATGGTTTTACCAGAACCAGTGGTATGCCAGATATAACCTCCTAAACGATCACGCCCATCCCACTCAATACGTGCGACACGGTCAGAAATTGCACGGACTGCAAAGTACTGATAACTGCGCATGACCTTTAACACGCCATCGGTTTTATCAGCTACGGTGTAAAATCCAATGAGCTGATGTGCCATCGGAATAGATAGCAAATGCGCAACAATGTCTTTCCAATAGTTGATTGGTTCGTTGTTAAAATCTGCCCAATTAAAATAATAGTCTGAGTTAAATGATCCATCTGGACCAGGATTGGCAAAGTATTTGGTTTCTTCAGGATTCATGGCAACAAAGATTTGTACCAATGAAAATAGTCCTGAAAAAATGCCTGAACGGGCGTAGTTTTCGATTTGATGTGCTGCCTGACTGACAGGGACGCCTGAGCGTTTCAATTCGATATGAAACAGCGGCATACCATTGATCAACAACATGATGTCGCCACGTCGGTCGTTTAAAATCGGTGAAGATGTTGGGAATTTGGGTTGTTGTACAATTTGGTAACGGCTTTCGCCAGCCGCAATTTGCTGACGGTCATAAATACTGAGGCTGATTTCATTACCCAAATGTGCTACATCATTTGGGTTGTCCCGTTTAATGGAAACTGTTTTACCATTAATAAAACCATTGAGTGCCAAGGGTGTACGCAAGGTTTTAATTTGTTCGAGTATTTGCGCCATTTCAGAGTCGGTCAGTGGATGACCATTGAGCCGATCTATACCGCTGTTATTTTCAAATAAAATTTTTGCCCAGTTGTTAATTAAATCCTGTTCCGTAGGATTTTTTAGAACAGTACTTTCCCACCCCTTGTTAAAAAGAGTTTCGATAAATGCCTGTTCAAATTCTGCTTCGCTTTTAAATGTCATGGTCTATTTGCTTTTATCAAGTCTGTTTTTAAGCCCCCCTTTATTAAAGGTAAGGAACTCTGTTCCGCAAGGGGGGATTAATTAAACAAACATTTTCTCTAAAAATGCTTGTTTTAGATTTTTTAGGGTTTGAAGCTGTTGCTGTTGCAACAAAAGGGTTTCATCGAGTTGTCCAAAGAAATTACCAATTTCTTTCTGCTCTTCAATAGAAGATATAGGAATAAGAAATCCAGCAAGGTTTCTTGCTGATAAATTTGGCTGTGCAGCCCCTTCATCACAAAGTGTTCTTTGACGATACTCAATATCAGAATTTAAAATCTGAAATAGATAGTTCCCAATAATATTTTTTGGTCGAATAACTACAAGTGAAGATGCCACTGTTCCTTCGGTGAAATTATCGATATAGGCATTCTTTCCAAGAGTTCCTCGTAAGCAGTAAACTATATCACCAAGCTGGATTTTTGCGCCGTTAAGCTGATTATATTTATCCCTTGTAATTTTGTTTGCATATTGAAGATTCACCTTACCATTTTGCAAATCGCCAGCGTTGATAAATGGTACTCCGACAGCTACCATATCATCAGTATTTGGATAATTGATTCCTCTGTCACCATTGAACATATCACAATATTCTCCAAGCTCACGCTGCTCCCACTCCCCACTAAACCCTTTTAATCTAATTTCAGGTTGCTTACATCCTACTTTTGGAAACATCTTTTCCAACATCGCTTTCTTTAAGTTTTGCGTTTGAGCCAGTTTCTTTTCATGTGAAGCAATAGATTGGTCTAGGTTTTGGAAAAAGTTACCGATTTGGCTTTGTTCATTTTCTTTAGGAAGATAAATAGGCGTTCGTTTTCCACTAGTAATCGTATAAGTACCTACTGTACCAATGCCTGCAGAATCCTTAATGAAATTTTGAGTTGTTTTATTAATGAATGAATAATATAAAAATAATCCATTAATCGCGTTTTCATTTTTAAACCAAATGACATTACCATCTTTAAAATAAAGAGGATCATCATTTTTAACAAGCATTGGAACACCAATCGTACCAACTCCAGTTACCAGTAAATCTCCAACCTTCACCTTACCAGATAACTTAGAATATTCTTCATATCTATCTGGGCTAATATAAACTGGATCTGCAATATCCTCATTTTTTGCAAATGCAACAATGTCCCTAGCTCTTAAGAACCTAACTCCAGTATCACACCAATCAGCTTGATGAACACGTTTAACTGAACCTACATTCATCAAATCACCTAATGAGGTGATGCTCCAATTTTCATTAAATTGATTAAATCTAATTTCAGGGCTTTTTTGCTTTTCCACATCACACCCCTTTTAATAAACTTTGAAACTGCGCCAAACCTTGCAAATCAAAGTCATCACCAGTGAGATCATCAATCAAGTTGGCAAGGCTATTTTCCGCTTCAGTCAGTTTTTGCGTGGTTTCGGTATAAGTCACCGCATACTTATCTGCCAATGCTTGAACCATACCAGTCAAATGCTCAATCACCTCATTCGGCAATGCCAAAATTGCGTTGACAATTGGCTCAACCCACTTCGCTTCCAACAGCTCTAATACTTGCGAATCTTCCAAGGCTTCAATCGTAGTTTTGGTCAAAAGGTGTAAAGCATTGGCATCGGCTTTAATCTCAGCTTTCAACTCTTTTTCCTGTGCAAGCAAATCTTCCACTTGGAACAACTTCGCCTCTAAAGAATCTTCCGCGAAAGTAAAATTCGCCTGTAACGTTTTTAAATAGGCTTTGACTTTAGCTACTGCAAATGTGCCGTTTTTATTGGCTTCAATCTTCGCCCATTGCACTTCAGGATGTGCCTGTACAAACTGTTCCTGCTCAGGCTTTTTCGCTTTATTCGCAAGTAATTCTAACAATTCATTGATCGCACGGATTTCAGGCGTTTCAATATCTTCCAATGCCTGTTTCAATGCTTTGGTAATTTCTGCTGTGACAAACGCATCATTGGCATCGTTCAATAAAGTGTCTTTATCTTCTTCAGACAACGAGTCCATGATCGCTTCAATTTCAGCACTTGCTTCAGTTAAAGCACGCTCTTTGCCTTGCAAAGCAGTGAGTTCATCAATGAGTAAATGTTGTTGCACCAAATCAAACGGCAACACATAACCCACCCAACCGTCTTGAACTTCCTGCTCTTTACCATCTTTCTTTTTAATGACGATATTAGGATTTACAATCTTTGCAGCAATCAAACCTTCAGATTGAATAATCTCCAAGTCCCCTGCGATGCTTTGCCATTGATCATCCAAAGCTTGATATGCCTGATACTTATCCACTAATGGAATATTTTCCAAACGCTTGAAAATATCCTGACTTAAAACATTTTCCTGCTGTGCAATATGCAAAGACTGCATCTTGCCAATCAACTCAGCTTTTAAATAATCATGGAAATTAGCAAAAGCCGTATTAAATTGCGTTTTAAATGTTTGAACATTGGCATGCTGATGAATAGCGTGACTGATTTCTGTCGTGGCTAAATCGACATAAGGTGTATCACTGTCCGTAAATAAATCTTGGCGTAACTGCGGAAATGCCTTCCAATACTCGGCATAAGCATCAATTTCTTTCTTTGGAATACCACCAAACATGGTGGCATAAATATCCCAAGTTTCCGCTGTTGCAGACGAATCTACATAACGCGGAATATTTAAGTTATAGCCTTGCGCACGAATTTCTTCCAAACTGACCAATTTAGAAAATTGCTCAATATCTTTACGCTGTACAACAGCATCAACAATTTTCTTAATATTCGACGCTTGTAAATGATTATTTTTACCAACTTTAATAAAACCTTTGGAAGCATCAACAATAAGCACATCACTGCTTTGGCGACGCTGTTTTAAAATAATAATGACTGTCGGAATACCCGTACCAAAGAAAATATTGGCAGGTAATCCAATGATTGCATCAATATGCTTATTTTCAAGCAGGTTTTTACGAATACGCTCTTCTTCACCACCACGGAACAACACGCCGTGTGGCAGAACAATCGCCATGATGCCATCAGGTTTTAAGTGATATAGATCATGCAATAAGAAAGCATAGTCAGCTTTAGTTTTTGGTGCTAAACCAAAACGAGCATAACGAGGGTCAGACTCTTTATTTGATGAATCCCATGCTTGCGAGTACGGTGGATTAGATACCACTGCATCGACATATAAAGGCTCGTAGGTATTGATCGGATCATTGTCATCAAAATATGGCCAATCATCCTCTAAGGTATCGGCATTACGAGCCACAATGTTGGCTGGCAGAATGCCACGCATCACCAAGTTCATACGGGTTAAGTTATAGGTATTTTCCTTTAACTCTTGTGCGTAATATTTGATTTTATTTTCATCGTTGACATGTTTTGCAACAGAACTACCAATGTTAATCAGCAATGATCCTGACCCACTTGTTGGATCGTAAATTTTGATTTCTTCTTGGTCTTTTAAATGATGTGCAATGATTTCAGACATCAACACCGACACTTCATGCGGTGTATAAAACTCACCTGCTTTCTTACCTGCATTTGCAGCAAATGAGCCGATCAAATATTCATAAATAAAGCCAAGAACATCATAGTCTTGCTTATTATTCATTGGAATAACTTTGATCAATTGCAATAAATCACTGATGGCTTTGGTTTGACTGTTTGAACTGTCACCCAACTTACTTAAACCTGTTTCCAGTGTTTTAAAAATACCATCAAATACTTTTTTGTGAGATGGGCTAATTAAACGTGAAAAGGCAGAAAGGGCATCACGAACATTTGCAACGTTAAAATCATTGCCTTTTTTCAGCCATGTCGAAAATAAATTGTCATAGGCAATGAAGTAACCAATGCCGTTTTTAATAAATTCAACTGTTTCAGGGTCTTCTTCTGTGAGTGCTTCAATGTCTGCCTGACCAAAATCATTAGCTTCTAAGAAGGCTTGCTCTTTGTCTGATAAAAACTTATAGAACATGAACCCTAAGATGTAGTCTTTATATTCATTTGCCTCAATTTTTGAGCGCATTTTGTTTGCGGAATCCCAAATTTTGGAAGCGAGTTGTTGCTTGTTCATAGGTTGTCTACAGTTCTAAAAAAAAGTTAAAGCCTCTTATGACCACAAAGGCTTATGTTGCTTGTATTCTCACTAATTTGAGGACGGTTCTCAACTCAAAACATACTTTTTTAAAAAACCTGAAAGTGAATTTTAACGTTGCATATCCACCTTATAAGAATAACTACTACTCGAACTCTTTAATTATCGAAATATTTAATATATTATTTTTATCACTTTATAATCGATTAATACCGAATCAAAATGGCAACTTTAGAAAAAAATTTAGAAATAGCAAATTTAGTTTGTAAATTTGGCAATCACAACTTACTTGATCTATTCACAGAAGTGGTTGAACCTGCTTTTTTTAAACAAAAGAATAGAAAAGCAGGAAAAAGTAATTTCTATTTTGATGAAGTTTCTTTAGTGAATTTAGGTACCGATTTTTTAGGGCAAAATGAGATTATTGCCATTGTTGGAAGATTCGTAAAACAGACTCAACTTGAACGAGAGCAATATCGTGATTCAACAGGAAAATTGGTTAAGGACAAGAAAAAATTAGCTTCAGCACCTTCTGCAATTTTTGCTTTAATTTTAAACAATCATAGATTACTTTACGCCGCTGAGACGAAATACGCTCCGACTCCAGAAAACTTTAGAAGTACATTATCTTATTTTTTAAGAAATGAACAAATTAACTATAAAGATAGTTTACCTAAAGAAGAAAGAAATCCCTTTCTAAAAGAGTTTCCAATCGTTGAACTAACATTAACACCTCTTACCAACCAACAAACTTTAAGCGAAAACATTTATTTATTCAATAAGTTAAAAAAAGTAACTTTCATTCTAAATGATCGTAATTCTGAAATTGATGGAGAAGATATGTTCCGTCAAATGCAAGAAACTTCAGATGAAGCTGGTGGTCAAGGGAAATTTGAAATTACAAATAATGAAGGTTTAAACCAAAAGGTCATTGCCAAAGAGGCCAATAAAGCAACAATACAAGGCAATCAAAAAATTGTCTTGTTAGGCACAGACAAATCTGGCAATAGATTAAAAATTGACAATGATGATGTTAAAATTCAAACAACGATTAATGTTGTTCAGAATAATATTTTTACTACTGTTTTACATATGTTTTCAGAATTCAAAAAACTTATTCAATCTAGAGAAATCAGAGTTAAAAAAACTGATGCAGAAACTCAAAAAATTCTTAATACTATTGATACCAATAAGGTTGTAACAATCCAAGAAAATGAGATTGAATAATGAATGGACTATTAGAAGAAAAAAATATCCGTGAGATCTATAAAAAATCTAAGAAAATCAAATTATCAGATTTTAATAAATTTTTTCCAATTATTCTCGGCCTATTCTTTTTCTTCATTCTCGCAAATAATGATGTAGATATTGAAACCAGTTACACTAAAATTAATGAATTAGTGTCTTTCTTATTTTCATCATTATTTGCAACCTTAGGTTTTTTAGTAGCTGGGTATACAATTTTTTGCACAATAACCCCTCTAAATTTACAAAAAAAAATGATTGAATACACAGATAAAAATACTGGGCTGATTTTTTTTAAAAAAGTCCATTTTACATTTATTAGAGTATTTATTTATTACATAACCTTCAGCTTTGCATTGTTTATTATATATTTTTTTAAAGATCTAAATTTACATTTGGGTAAAGATACTCTGAAAATTGATACTCTAATAAATATTTATAAATATACCAACTATATAATTCTTACATTCTTAGTAACAGGAACTACTTTTTTATTTTGTGAACTTAGTTCATTTATTTTCAATATTTATAATTCTGTTGCTACAACTTTACATTGGTTGATCAACAATCAATCCAATTCAAAGAATGATTAATCGATATATCCATAAAAAGGGAGCTTTCGCTCCCATGCTTATCGACTTCGTATCTTAGCTTCGATCCATTGGTGAACCTCCAAAGCCACCCAACCAATGCGCGACTCACTTAAGCGAACTGGCTTTGGAAAACTTGGATCATAGTATTTTGAATCTACTTTTATCTTTTCATAAATTTTTGCTCGACTAATACTTGTAAATTCAATTACATCATTAATATTGATAATTTGATTCATCTGAAAAGTTTGACCTGTGAACGCATTCATGATGTTGACTCCTAATCATTGATGCGAGCGGTGATTCGATCAGATAATAGGTCAGTCCAATAAAATTTTACTGAGTCCAATCTCGTCCAACTCCATCTAATTCACAGCCCGTACATTCTGCTGCAACCCCTTCTGAATATCCTGTACAAAACCCTCCCCCTGATGGAACTTATGCTTTGCTTTAGCTTTTGAGTTAGGCTGTACTTGTTCAGACTCAACAAGTTCATCTGTATAAAACTCTTCAACCAAATCCAGCCCCTCCTCTGAATCCACCTCAAATCGTGCATTGCCATAACCCTGCCGTGCCATTTGATCCAAAGCATGTTGATTAAATCCCGAAGCTTTACTTTGTTGATCAATGTCCTGAGCTGTTTGAATGGCTTGTTGAAGGTTGACGCCATCCCTGAGCGTTAAATCCACGTAATACACAGGTGTTCGGTAGCTTTGAGTGGTGGACTTGCCTCTCAGAGTCAGTTGTAGCGGTAGGCATGAGAGCAAACCATTCGATGCTGCATGGTAATAACTCAGTCGCGCTGCCAAGGTACGTATGCTATTAAAACCCGTGGTTCTAAAGATGAATGTACCAAGTTCATCCGATTCATCTAAATTGACATGCAGACGCCCATAAGGTTTACAGTTTCCTCCTTGTGCCATTGGGCATAGATCAGGGGATGGACAGGGATGTTGCTCAACCCCTTGATGGGTCAGTCGTTGACAGGTCTCACCATTGCCCACACACACTGGTCGCCCCGTCTGACGATCAAATAAACTGTACTCAGCCCTCAAGTTAAGCTCTGGATCGTTAAAGATCATACGAACTGGGATTGAACGGAGTTTTTGATTGGGTGCTTTGGCTCGAAGCTGCTCATCCAATGGATGTTTCACCCAACCACTGTCTTTATTTTGAATTTGACTGGTAATGGTGAATTGGTCATCTTTTTCAGGCAGGCGTTTGCCATTCTTTTCGACCATCTTACCAATACTGATTCGCCCTAAAATAGGCGGGGTGATGGCTAGACCTTTGATCATAGTGTTTTCCTCTTCTATTTAAATGAGTTTCTGTATTTACTTAAAATGAAATTGGTATAAAAAAATCCCATGCGCTGAGGCATGGGATTGTTGAGTGGAGCTTGAGGTGCTGCTTGTGAATTACACTTAGGCTAAAGCGGTTTCAATCATCCTTGCTGTAGATATTGAAACGTCGTGAACCTTGTTTAGTTTGTGGGAACTGGTTGAGGTATTCAGGGTGTGATTTGAGTAAGGCTTTACTGTCTAAACTGATCGAGTCTTTAGCCTTTTTCCATGTCACTGAACCATTAGTGAATGTTGCACGTTCGACATCTTGCATCTTGGCCTGAAGTTGATGCTTCAGCAGATCAAACTGCTCCTGATGCTTATCAATTTGGCTTCGAGCTTGAAGCAATTGCTCAAACTGTTGATTGGCTTGTTCATCCTCTGATAGATCCGTGATACTGAGAGGCACATGTTCAGGATAGAGGAGCTGTAAGGCTTTAGCTGCCGATTCACTGGCATCCGCTTCAGGTGGGGTATCCTTTTCCACACGGTCCCAGAAGTAACGCTCTGCATTGATGATGTGTTGGATCACTGACTCTGAACGTGTCACTTTAAAGATTCGGGTTTCATGTCCACAGAGTAAGACACAGATATGGGCTGCTTTCTTACCTGTCACGGCCAATTGGTGTTGTACCTGACAGAGGACGTATAAAGGCACGCCATCTCGCCACAGCTTGGTCCCATATTCACCTGCGGTTTTACACTCCAGAATTTGTACTTCTGCACTCCCCACAACCGAGTAATCCAAGTTAGCCAACATAAAATGTTTGTCTGGATCAGGATGTTGTAACACGGCATTGACACGACGGACTTTGCTGTTGGTATGCATGCTGTAGTATTCAGCCACTAAGGGTTCAAGCTGTTTACCCCAATATAAAGGTGCATGGCCTTCGCTTTCATCTTCGATGCTTTGTTGAATTCGTCCTGTTTTAATCATCCATAATTCCAGCATCGACATATAGGGATTCAGACCACAGGCTGCGGCACAATCACTGCTACCGATGCCTTGTCTGCGGATTTCTAGCCATTCGGCTTGACTCATACTTTTGGTGTTCACAAGACGTTTGGCACTAAAGAATCGAGGTGCAATAAAAGGTTGGCTTTTGATTGCTGTGTTGGTCATTACAGCATTGGATGAGTTGGAAATATTTAAGTGACTATTCATTGTTTAATTCCTATATTCATTAAATTTCGGGCATAAAAAAGCCGCATCCGAAGACGTGGCTATAGGTGTATTTGAGCGTTAGGTTGGTAAGTAAGTCTGGTCGTTGATGAGGCTCAGGCAATCATACGCAAGGCCTGTTCGAGTCCACGTTGCTTTAAGCCTGCACCTGCACCAAACCATGCAGAGTCCAGACGGTGATCTTGACTCATGGCACGACGTTCGTGATCGGCGAACTCGGTGATACTGCAAAGTAAGCCATAAGCGGTGTCTTTGGCTGAACTGAGTTCTGCCCCGCGGCCATGCCCATTAAACATGCTCATGACTTTGGACATAGCACGGCCATTGGGTTCAGTCTTGTTATCTGCTTTATTGGATTGGTTCCCTTGCGTTGCCACATTACGATAAAACTGAATAATGCCTTCATCCTGTTCAGCAATACTCAGACTGGTGTTGTTAAACACCGCATCAAAATAAGCTGCCGCTTCGGTCTGCGTCACTTTACGTTGACTGAGTTGTTTCATTTCATACATGTGATCCTCCCATACACGCACTGAAATACCGAGTTGCTGTTTAATCTTCTCAGCATCGAACTTGGTGCTATGGGGTACTTTGACCACACCTGCACTTGAGCTTTGTCCTTTCAGGGCAATCGCTAAAGTGTTATTACACACCACGCGAATCGAAGTGAATTGTGCTGTAGTCGCTAGGGTTCCATCACAAGCAGTGGCTAAGAGAATATAGCCATTACTGACATCTTTACCCTTTAAGGCTGAAGTCTGTCCTGTTCGTGCCAATGCCCAGAACTTCTTCCCACCTTTGAGTACCCCTGCGGTTTCCAATTCAAAGCCAGATTGTTCGGTCAGGTCTTTGTAGAAATGTAGAATCTCTTTGGGTTGCACTTCCTGATAGCGCTGACTGACCACAGACAACGGTGCATGGGTATCAGAACGGTATAACACCCGTTGTTCCTCATAGGGCATGATGATGCTTTGCCCTCGTTCATTCTGCGCCATATAGCTGACATTGGAGGATTCAATGCACCAGTCCATACCTGCCTGCTGTGCCCAGACTTCAATCGGTTGATTTTGCGTGAGTTGGTTGCCTAAGCCATGCCAAGGGGTTTCGCCTACATAAGCCATTTGTTCAATTTGATGTGCCATACGTTTTGTCCTTATCAACAAAAAAGGCTGCTGAACCCCATCCCTGAATTGGAATGAAGTCCAGCAGCCTGATTCAGATTTATCTTGTGAATATGCTTATTGAGTCCTGTAAAGTTAGGCTCAACAAACGCATTCAGTGTATTGATTCATCTTTATGTTATATAAGTGAAATTTCTTTCAATCCACACAAAAGCCTCAAAGATACAGTCTTGAGCTTATTGTGCGGTCATCACAATTTCTCGACCATCCTTCAGTACCGCAACCACCTCTCGGACATTCCGTGGATCACAATTCAAAAAGAAGCGCATGGTTTTACCATACAGAATTGGGTTGGCACCATCACGATAATCTGCTTTACAGTTGCCTCGGTTCACCACCACTCGATCCAGAGTAATGCTGTCAGAGAGCGAGATTAAATGTAGATAGGCTGTTTCCACCACGTTATTCGGTCCAAAGACCTGATTCTTGATTTCAATGCGGTATTGCATGGTTGCATCGCCTTGGTCAGCGGGTGCTTGTTGTGCTTCCTTCTCCGCTTCCTGTCTGTTCAGTGTTTCCCACTCATCCCAGCCTTTGGCAATGAACTCTCGTATTTCCTCGACAGGCGTCACTTCCAAATTACTTAAGTAAAAGCCTGCTGTAGCTGCTGTTTCTTCACTTGGTGAGTTTTCTAAAGCCTCTAAATCCTGTATTTCTTTCTCGGTCAGTTTTTCAGCTTTGACCGCAGCTTTCGTTTCTTCAGTTTGAGCAACCGCATTCTGTGCATGTGCTGCTTCTGGTTGCTTTTCACAACCCACTGTGAGCACAGCAATGGTTGCCCACATCATGATCTTTTTCATTTTATTTCTTTCCCCCAATTCCCAATAACGCTGACAAGATGGCAAAACAGATGAGCATGAGAAAAAAACTTGGCCCTAACCAAATCAACAAAATGACGATACCGATACACCACAAAATTAAGAACATCATCTATCTCTCAAGCTGTTGTATTGAATCAATACTGAATATTGGAACCATCAAATAGCGCTGAACCTTGAATGGACAATCGGCCTGCCTCATCTTGGATTAGTACCGCTTTCTCTTTCACCTCTTGACCCGTTTCGGACTCAAGATCGTAGCTACAGGCAAAGATGGGGCGCTTTTTTTCTTCAGGGAAAACGTAGCCTTCCTGACTACACTCGATATTGGATACCGATTTAACTTTAGGGTTTAAGCTTGCGTATTGGTTGTACAAGCTCTTTATGTCCTCTTCTTTGAATGAACCTTCACCGCATCCCATTAAGAATGCTGGGACAGTCAGACAGACATAGAGCAATTTATTGATTTTCATATGGATTCACTTATTTCTTCTAAAGCGTACTATTTGATAGATTTTTTCCATTCTTTAATTTTTGAATGGCATTGAGTTGTCTTAACGATTCATACATTGTTGGTAATATTTTTCTCTAAACATTTGCTTGGTTGCATCAAAGGTTGCCAACCCACCTCGTTCATATTCAAAGGCATCATGAATGATGGGTCTAAGCTGTTCACGTAGCACTTCATTATTTCCAGCCAGAAAGAATGTCGCATTGGCGATTTGTCCTTGCTTCAAACGTACATCCATGACGGTTTCAGCAACATCAGCTTCTTCTTGACAGGCTTTCTCCTGTTCTGATGTACAGCCTGTCAGTAAAGCAATTGCGACGATCAGTAATAATTTATTATTGAGCATGTTCTGTTCCCACCCTCTGCATTTACCAACGGAATAGCCTCTGGCAAAATCCAGACGTCGCACATCGTCTTCACTGGTCACAGGCACAGTAAAGAATGGCTTACCGTATTGTTCACGGATGGTGTCATAACGACAGCCACAAGATTCTTCACTGCTTACAGCGGTTTTAATGGCTGAGTTTGGATACATACACTGTTCAATATAAGCTTTACGGTCTTTGGCATCCGTAGATGAACAGGCAGATAAAACAGGTAAAAGACATACAGCAAGCATGCTGAATGTTTGAATATTCATGAAGTTCCCCTCTAATATTGTTCTGTATTGAAATCAAAATTTAAGACACGACGACGCATGCTCCCTAGCGAGGAAGATGTGCAGATATGAATAAAATGAGACGAATAAATCCCATCAACTGCTTAGTGAAAAGTCAGTTGTTTGAAATAGAATTCAGTACAGTAAGGGGAAAAATTGAATGACCATGATGGACTCCTTGTGTAAAAGAAGTTCTACCGAATCACTGTCAATTGATTTTGGTGGCAGAACGAAGGCGGGTTGACAGACTGACACACAAGAATCAGCACGCACAAGGCGTCCCTCCCTCGCCCTACCGCAACGAAGGGGGACGAACGAGTTCGCCACCAAAAAATGACTTTTTTGATGTGCTTGTGTGTAAACGGTCTGTCAAAACCGACTGGCAATGTAGGCCAGCATGCTAAGAATAATAGTGAGGGAGATTGAAGTCAATTCTGATGGTTATGGATACGGCTTATTTTGTATTTCTATATTTATTGAGCTACAAGTACACCTGTTTTTAAATTTAAGCTCTATTTATAACCAATGGTTAAATATGAATAATTATTCAAAATTAAGTAGATCCAAAATTTTAAATATACGATTTTTTGTTTACTGCATTTTTATTTATTTCGACTCAAAAAAGATAAAAAATACGCTGTTCCAACAGTAAAAAATCTTTTCTTTTGTTATCAATTGCTCAATATAAGCAAGTGTTTAAATGTAGCAGCAGCCAACATCCTAAGCTCATATAAAGTTAATTAGTAACTTCTTAGATACACTTGAGCCAACCAAAGATGAACCTATAAGATTAAATTGAAAAGGTTTTTTAATATTATTAATTTTTCTCAGATGCGACCTTTTTAATAAACTTCATATGATTTTTCACCTGTCGCATAATTTTCTTTTCATCCATAACATCAGAAGCTAATTTCACATAACTAATAAATGTTTTTTTGTTAGAGACATGGCTATATTTTTGGTAGATATCTCTTAAGTAAGGCACTGATTTTTTTTCGTTCTTAGATGCACGATGTTTCACAGTATTAAGCTTTGACTTAAGTTTTCTATAGTATCTAGCAATACTGCTATGCCGAATGACTGTTCTTTTTCCATTAAAATTAAAGCCTAAATATTGCAACTCATGGTTCTTTTCAGGATGAAGTAGATTTGTATAATCTAATCCTTCTTTCGTTTCATAAAATTGAATGGCCTCTGTCTTACTTTCATTGATTTTTAAACTATTTCCAGCAGTTACAACTAAAGTGTCTTGAATAGTTTTAACAATGTCTCGATAACAAATTCGACCTGGTAGTATAACTAAAACATCATCACAATATCTTACGTAGTAGCCATTGTTAGAAGCCGTGTATTCAAATATTTGCTGATCAAAATCTATCATATATATATTAGATAATAGAGCAGAAATAGGAGTTCCTTGCGGGATTCCTATCATTTTTCCATTTGAATCGGTATTCGGATTTTTTTTAATAATCCACTCACCAGTGCTATCCTTATTACTTCGGATCTGCTTAAAACTAAAGAAAGAATCATTAGAAGAAAGACCTTTTTTATAAAGAATAGAACTTTTTAATTCACGGAATTCCTGAAGGGTCCAGCCTAATTCGCGAATTACTGTGTCTTTATCAAAAAATGAGTACTTAGTTAAAGAGTTAAGGACTTTTTCTTGATCTAGCCTAAATTTAGATTGTCCTAATACTTTTAACGTATTCTGATATAAGATTTTGTGATCCAAAGTATCAAAGAAACTTGTTAAATCCATACATACAACCGTACACTCCCCTATTTCTTTAATTTTACTGAAAACTGAGTAAGCAAAATCGATATTATTTTTTTCTAGTGATCGATATGCGATTGGAGAGTCGCAAAAACTTTTATTACTAAGATACTCCTCATATTTTTTATTAAACATGTAAGAGTAATAGGTATAAATATATGCATCTCTATTAGAAGCATATCTAATAGGCCGATCCTTATTTTTTCTTTTTTTAACAACTTTTCCTAGTTTACTCTCTTCTAGATAGGTTCTTCTAGTTGATAAATTAAACCCAAGCATTGGTAGAAACCAATGTTTTTCAACTTTATCGGGATTAGAAACTAATTTAAATGCTTCTTTAGGCCCAAGAGCATAATCAAAATGCAATAAACTCTTTGGCTTTTTAACATTCTTAACTAATTTTTCATGTTTCTTTGAATATATTTCGCTGTAATAATCTTCATATTTCATATAGTAAACCCCAGATAGCAAATATCTCGCGCCGATAAAAATCCATCTGGGGGAACGACTTAATCTAAGTTAAAAACCAAAACGCATATAACAACTTAGTATAAACTCAAGGAGTATCTAATGAGACTTAACAATAAAGCTAAACAGCTAAACCAACAACTTCTCTCGAAGATTTACATTGTGCTGAAAGTACTTGATAAAGTACTTGACATCTTAAACATCCAACTCTCCGCAACGTCAGTTCGAAGGCAATGCAATTTTATGTATATTTCCTTTAAAAGACAATATTTAGTAAAAATTTCAACGCTAAAAAAACTTTAAATTAAAAAGAGTGGCTCCCTAATTTAAAAGTCGACCCTGACTTTATGCAACATAAAAATTTATCATTCAAAAATTAAATGTAGACTCAATTAGCACATCTAAATTTTACGGAAGGAGCTGAGCTAGTTTGCCAACTCAGCTCCTTAAAATACTAAAATAGCTTTTTTAGCTAGTAATGTATAAGTCAAGAATTTTGACTTAAGCTATTTTTAATCCCTCTACGCTTGGTATTCTCAAACTCTCCATGCCCAAAAGTTTGCATATCTTTTATGGCTTTCACTCGAAGACGTTGTATGTCCTTTTCAGGCAAGGTTAAGTAATTGATCACCGAGAGTAAACGCTCCCAATCACCCTCTTTATTCCTTGTGACCATCCCTAGACCAATTTCACAGCCTGCCATACGCAACTTATGAATGTACTCCTTACTATGAGGGTTAAAATAGCAACCATGCCCTTGAGTAATCTCTTGCCATTTCTCCCCTATACGCTGCGCATAATAAGAGCCTTTCTGTACTTTCGTACCATCATAAATGAGTAACAGATGGGCATGATACCCACCATTGTTTTCCGTTGATTGTTCCAACGCCCAAGCATACCCATGCAGATCTTGAAAATAGGTATCTTTATTCGATAAACGATTCCGCATCTTTTCAAAGTGCTTGTAGAATTGCTCTATATTAATCTGACCCTTTGAATCATTTTTATACGCAAGATCTACTCTGACTATCAATAACTTAGAGTAATGATGGAAAAGCTTACCAATATAATCTTCTAAGCTCTCTGTGTTGTTTTTTTCTTGTTGAGCAAATTGATACAACTCATCATGGATTCGACGCTTAGAATCTTTAATTTGTTTTTCAAATTCCTTCAACTGTTCTAGTTTAAGCTGAAGCACAAAATCATAATTATCTGCATCAGGGTTACAAAAAGAGTCGTAACGCATTGAATCAATTTCTAGCTTTAATGCCACAAAAACAGCGTTGTAATCACTATAGTGATGATCCACATCATAGATATGTTCAAACTGCTCTAATAGCGCCTTTAATAGGGGTTTAAATGATTCTTCAAAACCTACGACCATAATATTACTAATAAAACTCTCTACTGCGATTAAGATAGCTGGTTCAGAAAGACGATTGAATGAAGGTATTGATGTCATGGTGTCTCCAAAAAGTATTTTTCACCATGTCATCAGTCAGTTGAGTATTTATTTACAAGTACATATGTACTC
This sequence comes from Acinetobacter sp. GXMZU3951, assembly GCF_054457875.1. NCBI lineage: Bacteria > Pseudomonadati > Pseudomonadota > Gammaproteobacteria > Moraxellales > Moraxellaceae > Acinetobacter > Acinetobacter sp. GXMZU3951. The sequence goes on from NZ_JBTLFO010000008.1 coordinate 99,630, forward strand.
TTTCCTGAGTACTCTCACAGTCTCCAGCACAGTATTCTCTGTAAATGATCTGTGAGAAGTAGCATCATGAAAGAAAGGTTGTAGCGATTAATTAAATTCTTTTTGTAGTCAGTATCTTATGAATCGAAGAGTTAGGATATCTTAATAATATAAGATACCAACTAAGCAAGCCGTATAGCAAAGCAAGGTTTGCCTATAAAATCCTGCTTAGTGCTATAAGAATAGCCTGTAGATACGATAAATATGTCATAAATCAATCAAGCTAAAGTAACCCCTTACTAAACCATTTTTTCTTTAAGAAAAATGTAATGATGATTCAATCCCCTCAACCTAGGATATTTTTTGTTCTGCTTTAGGTTTATGCCCTGATGTCAGCCTTTTCTCGTTAAGCACCCAACCTTGAATTGGGTAAAATAAACTCTTGTAACAAATGTATGGCAAATATCTTTCAGTAAAAGCTAATCTAGTTAAATTATCTGTAGTCTCAATTTTTAACGACTTAGATGAAAGCTCAATAATTCCATCTAAAATAGCTTTGTGCTCTATAAGGTAATCAATTTCTGCTTTTATAAATGCAAGAGAACCGCTATGGGATGAATCCTCTGAACTTCGATATTTATCATTACGTTTTTCGATAAATTTTTTCAAAAATAAATCTAAGCTTTCACATATATCAAAAGACTGTAATTCTGAGCCATAATTAAAAATCAAGGTTAGATCTGCATACAACATTTTATCTTGCTCAACTTCGAATACCTTTTCATCCAAACGCAGTATATACCCCCTTAACCAACGTAAAGGTTGAGTTGAGCGCCCTACACGAAGGAACTCTGTCAAAATTGCCGATTGCTCTTTTTTGCTAAACTTACCACCATGCAGACAATCAAATTTAAGATGCAATCGATGAACAACCACGTCCTTTTCTAAAAGGTAATCAGCATATTCTGACAACTTTTCAAATGACTTATCTAACCCTTTAAGCTGCTTGTTATAAGTATTCACATTCAGACTTGCCTTAAAACTGTTTAATCTCTCTTCATACTCTTGAATTATTTCAGGACTTATTAGTTGAGAATTCAAATTCAATAATTCCTTCTTATAGAAAAAAAAGAAATTACTAAAATCAGTTAAATTTTGTGAATCAAAGCCAGATGTTGTTCTTTCAAAAAAAGGAAAATCTTCATTTTTTAATTGATTAAAAAGACTAAACCAAATACGCCCTAATCGAGTCAGACTATCACCATAAAATTTAGGTGAGCGGCTTTTATTCGAAATTGCTAGCATTGTCACTATATTGAATAATTTTGGTGGAACCGTTTTCAAAGTTTCGCAAAAAAGCTCTACCAAATAAATTAGACTGCCGCATGGGGTTTTATCCTTATGCCTTATAGGAAGTAAAGCATGAGGTAAATCCATCAAATCAACTTTATGGAGATAATTGTAGGCGATTGGAGAAAGATGCTTGCAATCAAAGCTTTTTTTACTTTTAGAAAGCATTAAAAGTTCATCAAATGTGATCTGTTTTGTTGCATCCTTTTGCTGCGATTTACCATCAGGAATTAAGTCGCTAATAGAACATTTCTTAAATACATAATCATTATTGTCAAGGCCTTCTATGTTCAATCCTATTACTTGGTTTACTGAAAAAAAATAACTGTAAACCCAATACCAACAATTAAAGCGTGATGGGATATTGTTCTTTTTTATTAAACCTACGGCATTGGGATCACGATATTTACTAAGGTAATTATTCCAATTTGTCAGGGAGTAACTCCCAGCAGACAGGCCAACTTGGCTTTTCATTTTCTTATCTAACTGAGACATGATCCCGTCTTCTGAGAAATTTGCATGTCTACAATTAAACATCAATATGCAGTGCAAATTTAAACCAGCTTCTTGCATCGGTTCCAGCTTTAATAAGTAACTTTGTAAATTCTCAATTTGATCAATCAATTGGTATACAGCATTGATTTTATCGTTAAGTGCTTTGAATAAGCTCGCATAACTGTCTGAACAATCATTGGAAGGTGCATATAGCTTAATGTCCAAGCACATGATGAATACTTGCCCATATCGATCTAACGTATCATTAAAATACTGAAAATAATTCTCTTCTTCATCTGATAAAGTAAAGGTTTCTTTAACCGTTTCATCAATTTTTATTTTGGGTTTTAAATCCTTAGATATCGAAAAATAAGCCTGTGCCAAATGTTCCCGAGGAATAGAACTAAAATCCAAAGAGTTGTTAAGACAAAATTTATTTAGTTGAAAAATTTCGTTAAACCTCATGACAACATTTGTCTTTTGATCCAATTTACCTTGAACTTCAGATTCCCCCAAATATTGTACAAATTTTCTAAATGCGGGTATCTCCAATCCATGCCATTCAGGCAATATTCCAGATGTATACTGCAAAGAACCAACATCTTTTAAGAAATTTTCTCTGCTATTGAAGTCCATTTTTTCAAATGCTTTTTTTCCCCATTCATTATCATTCTTAATATTTTCTAGCCATCTATCATAGAGCTGAATGACCTCTATTGACTCTCTGAAAATTAGAAAATTTTGACCTCGACCTTCTTGCTTAATCTCATCATAAGTCGCTCTATACCTCATCCTAAGCAAATTATACATTTCTTCTTTTAAAATTTTAGGTAAATTAGGACTTATTCTCATTGAAACCTTCTATGTACGGTACTTACATAATTTTGATAAAAATGTTATTCAGTACTTTTTATCATAATAATCACAATCTATACATTAAAAATCATGATATTTACAGTTGTTATTCAGAGAATCAAAGAGATCATTAACCCAAAAATTTGAGTACAACTGTTTAATTTTTAAATGTCGCTTGAAGTTTTTTTTAGGGCAAAATCCTCTTAGCCCTGCAAAGTTAAACAGGCTACTGCTAGTGATACTTAAAAAATACAAGATGAGTTCAGTGAGCTTTATGCGGGGAAGTTAGGGTTGCAGAATCTGATAGCTATCTAATAAAGACAGTACTGCAATAAGTGTCGCTCTACCCTGATCTATATGAGGGAATAATTGGGTGTAAAAGTAAAAATATGATTCTCGCTCATTTAACTTTCATTTTTTTTAATTAAAATTTCTTTCAATAAATCGTGATTTTTCCTCAACTCGTGGATAATTGTTTCCTCCATGTAGTCAGTATTGTTATATGGCATATTGTAGCCAAAATTCTTTAATGCAGCAGATGGCTTTTCCGAATTTAGAATGCTTGTTAAATTTTTAATTTCTTCTTGCAATTCTTTTACTTGCTTTACCTTTTTGTCGGATAATACCTTACGATGCTTATGTCCATCGCTTATTACCTCCCTTAATTGTTCTTCTTTTTCCTTAATTAATGCTTTCACCCAGTCAACATCAAATTTTTCAAATTCTTTTATCAATGTAGGAATTATTGAAGTTACAGCCTGATTCAAGCTCTTCCATTTACGCCCATTTAAAGCACATTGCTCACGTAAAACACTGTATAAAATTTCACGCCTAGGCAATAGTTTTTTATCATAACGCGCCCTAACTGCACGAATCGCACTCACTTTTCTTGCTAATCTAATGTTATGACAATAATAGTAAGCCCCCATTGTATCTACATATGCCATTAAAATTTCGGAAAATCGTTGCTTACAAGTTCTTGAAGATAAACTACTTCTTTCACTTTTCAGCAAATCTATTTTTATAAAAAAATCAAATATTTGATTCGGTTTAAATCTAGGGTTATTTGAAAACTGCGGGATTACTGTCACTCTAAGTGGATTCCTTAAGAAATCATTTTGTTGCATTCTCAATATGATTTTATCTCTAGCTGCTGCATATGAAGGATGCGTAATATCCGCCTCAAAATCACAATCATACCAATACTTAAATGTAATAAGCATTTCTTGTTCTAAATCATTTAAATCTGAAATAATGTCCAAATTCATCATTTTTAATCCTTTAAATAACAATATATTAAATAGCATGATACGCTAGTTATTTACTATTCACGCACTGCTCTACTTTTTAAATTCCATTAAATTTACTGTAAGCACATCAACCTAAACAATAGGAATCAATTCATGAATAGTGCTCTACAACTTTCCACATCCGACTACTTATTTATGCGCTATCGCAGCACGACAGTAAAACTAGATGACGTAGTCAAGGATTACTACCCTCATCTCAGTAAAATAAAAATGTTAGAAAAAGCAAGAAATCAGGATTTCCCATTTTCTTGCTTCCGACTAGATAAAAGCCAAAAAGCTCCATACTTTGTTCATATAAAAGATTTAGCTAATGTCCTAGATCAACAGTATAAATATGCTGCTCAAGATCATGTTACTCTTCACCAATGAGGGGTAACACTTCGTCTAACTCTATTGTCTTTTTCCTTTTTTTCACAGATACATATCTTTCCAAACTCCCCCAAGAATCATGTAGACTCACTTGCTGAATTTGAGGAATTGTAAAACCTTGCTCAGCAAGACGGGTACAGCCCTCATGCCTTAAATCATGAAAACGTAAATCATCAATTCCCAAGATTTTACAAGCATTTCTAAATTCACCACCAATCGTTTTAGGACTTAGAGGAATGAGCAAATCCTTATCATATCCTCGATTCAACATACGTTTTCGCGTACTCTTCACTTGTAAAAGTTCAATCATTTTTCGGCAAGGTTCTAAAACATTAAATTCTTTATGATTACCCTTTGAGCCATTCGGATTTTTTAAATCCCGTACTTTCCACACTTCATTATCCTCGTCGTAATCAGCCAATAACATTTCAGTAATTTCTGACTCACGACGACATGAAAATATTGCAAACCACATAATCAAATGCATGGGATAGCTGTAAACAGGCTTTTGCCATTTTCGATAAAAGTATTCTGTCAGTTTTTTTAACTCTGCCGTTGTAGGCAAGCGATCACGCTTGCCGCTTGAAGATATTTGTCGAGTCTTGCGTAATTGTGCCGTTGCTTTATCAAATCCTGCCAAATCAACATTTACATCCCACATGACTGAGGCATGAGACAACACGCCACGAATGTGCAATAACTCATGTTGCAACGTACTTGTCGCTATTGGCTTTAAATCCAATTTGGCATAACCAGCCTTACGCAAAGCGACATGTTCTGAAATATCGGCTGGCTTAATTTTTGTGATAATATATTGCGCTATTGGAAATTTCTGGATGAGGCGAAGACAATAGGTTTTAGTACGACCATACTCATTGCCAACTTCATCAAGATATTTCTCTATGGCGTAGGCTAAAGTGATATTCGTCACATCTGATCTGCCTAACAAAATATCTGGATTTTCTTCGATTTCCTCTTCACGCATTGCAAGCCATTTTTGAGCTAGCCGCATAGAACTAAACGTCTTACTTTCCTTGAAATTTGCAAGCCCTTTACGGCTTATTCTAATTTCAGCTCGAAAGCGTATGGTTCCATCGGCTAATTTACGCTGTGAAATTGTCCCCATGATTTACGCCTTATTGTTTTATTGAGGCTATAATGGCGTAATTTGGCGTAAATATCAAAAATAATAGTGCGAAATAAGGCGTAAAAAATCGAAATAGAATAAAATCAGCAACACTGTAAAGGTATGTTTTTTAATATGATTACTGAAAAAACCATTGATAACACTAAAGAACCTCGCATCAGTGTTGCACCTATGATGGATTGGACCACCAAGGACTATCGTTTTTTTGCGCGCTTGTTTAACCCGAATGTCATTTTATATACCGAGATGGTGACGACAGGTGCCATTTTATTTGGCGATGCGAAACGTCATCTCGACTTTAATCACGAAGAACATCCAATTGTGTTGCAACTGGGCGGATCAAACCCGAAAGACCTTGCGACCTGTAGCCAAATGGCGCAAGACTGGGGTTATGATGAAATCAACTTGAATGTTGGCTGCCCAAGTGACCGCGTACAGAACAATAAAATTGGCGCCTGCTTAATGGCGGAACCTGACTTGGTGGCAGAATGTATTGCTGCAATGCGTAATGCGGTGGACATCCCCGTAACGGTAAAACATCGTATTGGCATTGATGACATGCATTCTTATGAAGAAATGCTGCATTTTGTCGATACCGTAGCAAAAACTGGCTGTAATAACTTTATTGTACATGCCCGCATTGCCTTACTTCAGGGCTTATCACCAAAAGAAAACCGTGAAGTCCCGCCACTGCGCTATGAAGATGTCTACCGCTTAAAACAAGAACGTCAGGAACTACTGATTGAAATTAACGGCGGGATTAAAACCTTCGCAGAAACCCAGCAGCATTTACAGCATGTCGATGGGGTGATGATTGGTCGCGAAGCCTACCACAATCCCTACCTACTGGCAGAACTCGGACAGCTTTGGCAGTTAGATGCGCCTGACCGTTTTGAAATTATGGAGCAAATGCTGCCGTATATTGCTAGACGCATGGCGGAAGGCGCACCACTTTCTATTCTCACCCGTCATATATTAGGTTTATTCCAAAACTTGCCGGGTGCCAGAAAATGGCGTCAGGCTTTAAGTGGTGGCAATGCCAAAACCTTTGCGGATGTGGAAAATGCCATTCAAAACATTAAAGAAGCCATGAAGCGCACTGAAGATTATCTGATCGAACATCAAGTTCAACCTTAATTGCTCTCCTTCAATAAAAAAGCTCAATCCAAGATTGAGCTTTTTGATTATCTAGGATTGGTGTTTTCATTTACATGACTGAACCAATGGTGGTCGACAACGCTTTATTCTCAAATTCACAAGAGGCTGGGTCTGGTACATCACCTTGACGCTGCGCAGCCTGATATTCCTTTTGCGCTTTTTCTAGATCTTTTAAGAACTGCTTTTCGGTATGCAACTGCGCTATGGTCATCGCAGCCATATTTTTGCCTTCGATGATGTCACTTTGCCAGTGTACATTACACACCAAACGACTTTCGGCAAAAGCACGTCCGCGTAAGAAAATATGATTGGTACGCTGCGGTGCAATTTCACTCATAATGAGTGCCCAGCCCCAACCAATGGTTGAATGCCCCGAAGGATAAGAACCATCGGTAGATAACTTCTCTTTATCTTCGCTATAAGTGATGCCGTACTTTTCACGGTCTGCGGCAGAAATTTCACAAATACCCTGACCATTGCGCATAAATGGGCGTGCGCGTTGATATTTATTTTTTGCGGCATAAGATGACAGCCCCAAATCTACTAAAGACAGTTCTAACATTTTATAAATGGTCGGGGTCTTTTCTTTACTAATGTCCACATTGGCAGCACACGAAAAGGCTTTGGCTGCACTAGGAAAATATAAATTACTGTCATAGCCAGCCTGCACCCAACGCTCGGAACCATACAGCATCAAGGCATTTTTATTCACAAATTCATCATTGGCTTGCGTGACTGAACCTGCTACAGGTGGTTTAGGTAAGATTAAAGCACTATCCAGCCTAGATGACTTTAAATAGCCTTGATGGGTTGCACGTAATTCTTTTTCATAGCTGCTGCTTTCTGCATAAGTCAGCGCTGTTGCGAAGCTCAGCAGCAGCATCCCGATCGGTTTTATGATTGTCATAGCCACCTCTGTTCTCTGTTTTTTCTTATGTTATTTTCGTTGTTTATTCAGCTGTAGATGTGAATTACCAGATCATCAACATAGCATAATCGAGGAAGCAAATGTGGCTTGCTTCCCAGTTTGGATTTGTCTCATGCTCGTAGTGCTGCAATGATTCGATTAGCTATTTTTTTTCGCCTGAATGGCTGCTAACTTTTTCAAGACTTCCGCAACAGCAATCATGGCAAAGCTAGAAGTCACCACCACTGCCGAACCGTAGCCACCACAGCGTAAGCCCGCACTTGGACAGACATCGGCACTGGAAAACGGATTATCAATTGAATAGACGCAAGTAATGCCAAATTTGTCTTTCGGCTTTTTACAAATACCTTTAGCACGCAGTTGGGCACGTAATTTGGCCAACATCGGGTCTTGTTCGGTTTTCGACAGGTCTGCCACGCGAATCTTCAATGGGTCAAGTTTACCGCCCGCACCACCCGAAACAATCAGCGGAATTTTATTAAATCGGCAATGCAGCATCAGCGCCAATTTGGCTTTGACATCATCAATACAATCCAGAATTAAATCCGGCGTATTGGCCAGCACGTCCTGCACATTTTCTGGCGTTAAATAGTCATCAATCAGATTAACTTTAATTTTAGGATTAATCGAACGACAACGTTCCGCCATGACTTCAATTTTTTCACAACCTAAGGTGGAGCTCATCGCAGGCAATTGGCGGTTAATATTGGATGCAGCCACCACATCCATATCCACGAGGGTTAACTCGCCCACACCGGTACGCGCCAAAGCTTCAACGGCCCATGAGCCAACCCCACCAATACCGATCACCATCACATGACTGTTTTCATAGGCTTGAAAGGTGCTGTCTCCATAAATTTTGGCTACGCCAGCAAAACGGCGGTCATATTCATCATCTAGGAGCAAATCAGTCATGGAGCAATCAAATCGAAAAAAGTAACCCGCCTATTTTAGCAAACTCAATCACCGAATCGAATCTTAATATGTTGTCCAAGCCTGCGGAATCTTGATCGCCTCTGGATCGTTGCGGGTTAAGCGAAACGATTTTCTCTGATTGATGGCGGGTTGCTGATCGGAAGACGGTGATAAAGTGCGGATATAATGATAATTCAGTCGCCAGATGTAAGGCTGCTGGTAGTCAATATTCAACACCAGTTTTTCTAAATCATGACAATTGCCATTGGACTGTGCATAGTCTTGCTCCGAAAAACAGGCACGAATCATACGAGAGACATAAAACGGGATATTCTGGAAAATCTGTTGGTATTTGCCCTGAGGCTTGAGTTGTACAAAGTCGGCCACCTCTTCACGCATGCCCCCACCCGAGTACATTTCCTCCCAGCGTTGAATCAGGGCAATGCTATAAGTTTGTTCATTCACAGGAAATAAGGCTGGATAAATATGTAATGCTTCAGCTTGTATAAATTTGCCTTGGGCATCCAGTCGATCTTCTGTTGTGCTCGCTCCCTCCACCGTCCAATGCGGGGTTTGACTGAGTGGTTGATAGCCTGAAAAGTCCCAGTGGTTGTGTAATTGATAACCCTGAGTACCGCGCTCCAGTTCAAACATTTGCAATTGTGCGATCACATAGTGATGCTTGCTTTGATTGGGGACTTGATAGAGTTGCCATGTCGCATCAGGTTGACAGGAAATCTTGAGTTGAGCACACAGGCTTTCACGCTGTGCTGCTGTGATTTTTTGTTTTTGTAATATTAGGGTTTGAGGTTTTGCATAACCCCAAGCAGGAAAAAGAAATACACAACCTGCCAATAAAAATTTCAACATAAAAATGATCTTAAAATTTTGTTTTCTAAATGAATCATACCAGAGCCTTAAAAATAAAGACTCTGGTACTTGATGATTGAATAGCGACTTAGGCTAACTCGCAATCAGATGTCGCAGTACATAATGCAAAATCCCACCCGCTTTGAAATATTCCACTTCATTGAGAGTATCAATACGGCACAGCACAGGGAATGAATCCCGCGAACCATCGGTACGAGTCACTTCCACTTCGAAGGTTTGATGTGGCGTCAAATCATCCGACAAACCTAAAATTGAAATACATTCATGTCCTGTCAGATTTAAACTGTGACGATTCTGCTCCGACATAAACTGCAACGGTAGCACGCCCATTCCCACCAAATTTGAACGATGAATCCGCTCAAAACTTTCTGCGATGACCGCTTTAACGCCAAGCAGATTGGTGCCTTTTGCCGCCCAGTCACGTGATGAGCCTGTACCATATTCCTGACCAGCAATAATCACCAACGGGGTATTGGTTGCTTGATACAGCATCGCGGCATCATAAATGGCTAGCTTTTCTCCGGTTGGAATATACAGCGTATTGCCGCCTTCCTCCCCGCCCAACATTTCATTTTTAATCCGAATATTGGCAAAAGTCCCGCGCATCATCACTTCATGATTACCTCGACGTGAACCATAGGAGTTAAAGTCTTTCGGCTCTACCCCATGCTCTTGCAAATAACGTCCCGCAGGGCTGTCCTTTTTAATGTTCCCCGCTGGGGAAATATGGTCGGTGGTCACGGAATCGCCCAGAACAGCCAAAATACGGGCATGTTCAATATTGTGTAGCGATTTTAACGGTTGACCAATCTCGGCAAAAAATGGCGGATGCCGAATATAGGTCGATTGTTCATCCCAGGCATAGGTTTGGCTTTGTGGAATTTGGATCGCCTGCCAATTGGCATCCCCTTCAAACACCGCAGCATATTCTTTATGGAACATCTCGGTATTCACTTTCTGCAAGACTTCATCAATCTCGGCTTGGCTCGGCCAAATGTCTTTTAAATATACCGCTTCGCCATGTATGCCTTGCCCAATCGGTTGCGTAGTTAAATCCAAACGAATATTCCCTGCCAAGCCAAAAGCAATCACCAGTGGTGGTGAAGCCAGCCAATTGGTTTTGACCAGTGGATGTACCCGACCTTCAAAATTACGGTTACCCGATAGAACTGAGGCCACATTTAAATCATAACAATTAATGGCTTCTTCTATGGGTTCTGGCAACGGCCCTGAATTACCAATACAGGTGGTACAGCCATAGCCAACGAGGTTATAGCCCAGTTGATTCAGATAAGGCGTTAAACCCGCCGCATTGAGATAATCGGTGACCACTTTAGAGCCCGGTGCTAAAGAACTTTTCACCCAAGGTTTACGCTGTAGGCCTTTCTCAATGGCTTTTTTGGCCAACAATCCCGCAGCCATCATGACACTAGGGTTTGACGTATTGGTACACGAGGTAATCGCAGAAATCACCACATCCCCATGGACCAATGGATATTGTTTCCCATCTATTTCACAAAAAGCACTTTCATGAGTGATATTGGATTTTTTCGCATCAATGGCTGTGCCTCCGCCGCCTTCATTTTCCAAACGGGCTTTATCTTCTTTTTCAGGTTTTAAACTTAAGGCCATTAAAGCATCGAAGGTTTCAGGCACATCAGCCAGCAAGACCCGATCTTGCGGACGTTTTGGGCCAGCCACACTGGCAGCTACTGTCGACATATCCAAACTTAAGGTATCGGTAAAGACAGGTTCATCGCCTTGATTGCGCCACAGTCCTTGTTCTTTACAATAGGCTTCCACCAAAGCAATACGCTCATCACTACGCCCCGTTAAACGCATATACGCCAAAGTCACGTCATCAATCGGGAAGAAACCGCATGTTGCCCCATATTCAGGGGCCATATTGGCAATCGTAGCGCGATCGGCCAAGGGTAAATCCGCCAAGCCATCACCATAAAATTCAACAAATTTACCGACCACCCCTTTTTGCCGTAGCATTTGGGTAATGGTGAGCACCAAATCGGTTGCAGTAATGCCTTCACATAATTTTCCCGTCAGTTGAAAACCAATCACTTCCGGAATCAACATGGAAATCGGCTGCCCCAACATGGCAGCTTCGGCTTCAATCCCACCGACGCCCCAACCTAAAACCCCTAGACCATTAATCATGGTGGTGTGCGAATCTGTACCGACCAAGGTATCGGGAAAGGCAAACGTCTGGCCATCAGACTCCCCTAACCAGACCGCTTGAGCCAAATACTCCAAATTAACCTGATGACAAATCCCTGTACCTGGCGGTACCACACTAAAATTGTCAAATGCGGACTGTCCCCAGCGTAAAAACTGGTAACGCTCTCCGTTACGCTGCATTTCAATTTCAACGTTTTCTGCAAAAGCCCGCGCATTGGCAAAGTGATCAACCATCACCGAGTGGTCAATGATCAAATCTACAGGCGATAAAGGATTGATCATCTTCGGATCCCGCCCAGCTTGCGCTACTGCAGCACGCATCGCGGCAAGGTCAACCACAGCAGGTACCCCGGTGAAATCCTGCATCAGCACTCGCGCCGGCCGATACTGAATTTCTTGTTCCGAGCTTCGGGTGTGCTGCCATTCGACAATCGCCAAAATATCGGCATACTTGACCGTCACGCCATCTTCAAATCTTAATAAATTTTCTAATAGGACTTTTAATGACTTGGGGAGTCGGGATAGATCGCCCAATTGCTGCTGAGCGCGTGCAAGACTAAAAATTTGATAGGTATTTGAACCGACTGAAAAAGGCTGCAATGCATTAAAACTATTTATCTGACTATACTTTGCCATAGGTGCTTCCTCCGGCTTGCATGGCTATTTTTTATTCCATTCTACTTTTAATAATGTAGGTGAAAATGCAGCATTTAATGTTGTGGATTAGTAATTTTAGCCAGTCTGATTTTTAATGTGACAGCCTTAAACACTGCTGAGTATTCAGCCACAGCTGATCTGCCAACCGCTGTTCTTCTATCTGTAAACTTTGTGCCAAACCTTGTAACACATAAGGCAAGTTGGCTGGGGTATTCCGCGTGCGCGCTTGACTAGAGACTTGGCAACAGAGCGGTGTCATATCGGGACAGTCGGTTTCTAACACCAGATGTTCGGCACCAATGGCTTGAACCACCCGATGCAGTTTTTTGGCATTGGGATTGGTGATTTGCCCTGTGACTCCAATTTTAAAACCGAGTTTAATGAAGGCCTTGGCTTCTTCAACCCCGCCACTAAAGGCATGGGCAATGCCTCCCAACTGGAATTTTTGTTTTTTTAAAATCGTCAGGCTTTCAGCATGGGCTTTACGAATATGCAGCAAAACCGGTTTCTGATACTGGCTGGCAAGTTGCAGTTGTGCTTGAAAATAATCCTGCTGTTTGGCAAAAATTTCAGGCTGTTTATGCTCAGCTAAAAAGGTATCTAAACCAATTTCCCCCACTGCCACACACGTCTGCTGTTGTAGCAACTGTTCAAGTTGCTCTAAGTGCTCAGCTTGATGTTGTTCAATATAAAAAGGATGCAAACCAGGAGCCAAATAAGCCCGTGGTGCCTGAGACAATTGATTCAGCCATTGCTGGGTATGTACTAACTCGGGAAAGCGGGATGCAACAAAACCAATCAGCACCAAGGCCTCAACCCCTGCCGCTTTTGCCTGATACGCCAACTGCTCCCGATCGGCATCGAAATCCGGCACATCAAAATGGGTATGTGTATCAAACAAAGGGAGCAGCATATCAAGTCCTGTTAGCGGCTTGCTTCACTTGCCGCACTGGCATGAACTTCAGTCGCAGCCGCAGGTAAATATTCTTGCTTCAGAACGCCTTGAAGCTGCTCATAAGGAATGGTGAGACGTGGCAAACCCACCACATAAGGACCGATCTCATATTCACCATACTGCAAAATCAAACCTTGCGGACTTAAATAATAATTATCGGTCAATTTAAACTTCCAAGCTTGCTCATACTCTGCAACATCATTGGCCAGTTTAGATTCGATTACCCAAGCCTTAAAGGCTTCATGGGCCTGTTTTTCTAAAGCTGCCCGCTGATTTGCAACCAGAATTTCATCCAGCTTGACCAGTTTTTTCTGTTCTAAATCAAAATTGTAATATTGCTGTGCCGAGGCACCATGTGCACCGCCTAAATAGCTACTGCTATTTAAGACCACCGTCACCAATGGTCCTTTGGCATTCAAAATGGTGGGCTTAACCATGACACTAATTTTATGGTTTGAGCTTAGCGCCTTGATTTCCTGATCGAGCTTGAGCAAGGCCAAGCTATAGGGTTGTAATTGTTGCTCGAGCTGTTGTTTCACGGTCAAGCCTGCTTGAACACTGGCTTGCGATGCCGCAGCGGTGTTTGCCATGGAAGCCGCCTGCTCGGCAGGTAATTCTGGCGAAACGGCAAGAATCTGCTCCACCTGCTTTAAAATTTCAGCATCCATATAAGCATCAATAAACGGTTGATTACTGCTTAAACGTTCAATGATCAGTTCAGGGCAATTTTTACCATCACACTCAGGCAAGTTGAGTTGTAATTTTTCTGAATCCCCAATCAGCTGAAGCGCCTGTTCTTGTGCTACTGCCGCAGATGCAGCCGTTTCCACATTTTCCGACTCCGCTTTCTTGGGTTGACACGCCGTAAGCATCACCGCTGTTGCCAATAGACTCAGTGTCCAGAGTGTTTTATTTTTTGTCATCAGATTCAAACCTATCCTCTTTTCAATTGAGCTTGCATGCGCCCTACACAGCAGCATTTTGCCTAAAACATCGCTTGATAGATATCGGCTTTTAACACCTGTTGTGTTTGTGCTTTGTTCAGGTAAATATCCAATTGTTTCGCATCTTGCGCAATTTGCTGACTACGGTAATGCAAACCAATGCCCTCACTGTCAAAAAACCAATCTGCCTGCCCCCAATACAGTTTTTTCGGGGCTTGCTGTCGCACTTCGGCAGTTTGTTGTTGCCACCATTGCTGATAGGCTTTTTGAACCAAATCATTCATATAAAGTTGCTGCTTTGGCTCGACAATGTCAAGTAGGCTAAGCCCTTGCTGTTTTTTACGGTCAGCCACAGCAAAGTAGTAACGCTCATTTACTTTAACTTCTTCTTGCTTACTGTCCACGCCCAGTTGTAACAGCACATATTGGTTGCGTTGATAGGCAATCCGGGTATAAAGCGCCAATTGATAAGCGGGATTTTTCGAATACTTGGCCTGCCATGCATCTGACTGTTTCACATAAGCATTGACTGCCTGTTGCAGGCTCATGTCTTGCTTTAAGCCAATCTGATCTTGAATCACCATCGCTTGATTTTTGGCGATCCACGCATTTAACCACTCATCCTGAGTTTTCAGGGTTTGAATGTCGATATCAATACAATTCTTGGTTTCGCAGAAAGGTAATGCGATTTTGGCCGGTTGCTGCTGAATATGTAAATACGGCAAAACTTCCGCTTGATCGCTGTTAAAAATGGAGGCAGGCGAGTTCTGCTCCTCATCTTGCGACTTTGAAGAAGTGTCACAGCCAGACAAGCTCATACCGATGCAGAGTAAAACTGAAAGATGAATAATGTTGTTGTTTTTCATTGCCGCCACACATTGGGTTGCCTCAATGCAACCTTGCTCTGAAAATAGATCATTCCCAAGTAAAAACAGCCTCCGAAAGAGACTGTTTTTACACTTCACTTAGTGTTCACGCGTATTACGGAACACGATGTCTGGATAGCGCTCTTGCATAAGCTGTAAGTTCACACGGCTCGGTGCAAGATAGGTTAAATGCCCACCACCATCGACCGACAACTGGTCATGTGCCTTTTTCTTAAATTCATTGAATTTCTTGTCATCATCACAAGAGACCCAACGTACGGTATGGATGCTCACCGGCTCATAAATACAGTCGACTTTGTACTCTTCTTTCAAACGGTACGCCACCACTTCAAACTGAAGCACACCGACCGCACCGACAATCAGGTCATTGCTGTTTTGCGGCATGAAGACCTGCGTTGCGCCTTCTTCAGACAACTCTTTCAGACCTTTTTGTAGCTGCTTAGATTTAAGCGGATCTTTCAAACGTACACGGCGGAACATTTCCGGTGCGAAGTGCGGAATTCCTGTGAATTGCAGCTTTTCACCTGAAGTAAAGGTATCGCCAATTTGAATGGTGCCGTGGTTATGTAAACCAATAATATCGCCCGGCCATGCTTCTTCAAGATGCTGACGATCCCCTGCAAGGAAGGTTAAGGCATCACTAATCCGGATATCTTTATCAATCCGGACGTGTTTCATTTTCAAGCCTTTTTCATACTTACCAGAACAGATACGCATGAAGGCAATACGGTCACGGTGTTTCGGATCCATATTGGCCTGAATCTTAAACACAAAGCCTGTGAAGCCTTCTTCTGTCGCTTCAACTTTACGGTCTTGAGTCGGATGTGCCTTCGGTTCAGGCGCGTAGTTGCTAAAGGCATCTAGCACATGATCGACACCAAAGTTACCGAGAGCCGTACCAAACAGCACTGGCGTTTGGCGACCCGCCAAAAACTCTTCACGGTCTAAAGGCTCATTGGCCATTTGTACCAATTCTAAAGACTCTTCAAATGCCGCCCAAGCCAACTCACCGACTTTTTCGCGCAGATCGGCATGATCATAACCCTCTCGGATTTCAATCTCGGTAATGGTTGAGCCAAAACCAGCTTTATACACATAGAATTTTTCTTCGATCAGGTTAAACACCCCAGCGAAGTCACGACCTGAACCCAGCGGCCAGGTAATGGGTACACATTTAATTTTTAGGACGTTTTCAATTTCATCCAAAAGCTCAAGCGGCTCACGGATTTCACGGTCCATTTTGTTCACGAAAGAAATAATCGGTGTGTCACGCATACGACAGACTTCCATCAATTTGATGGTTCGGTCCTCGACCCCTTTTGCACCGTCAATCACCATGAGTGCAGAGTCAACCGCGGTTAAGGTCCGATAGGTATCTTCCGAGAAATCTTCGTGTCCTGGGGTATCCAGAAGGTTGATCATCTTGTCTTTGTATGGAAACTGCATCACAGAGGTGGTAATGGAAATACCACGTTCTTTTTCCATTTCCATCCAGTCCGAGGTCGCCGCACGGTCTGATTTACGGCTTTTTACCATCCCCGCAACCTGAATGGCTTTACCCCATAACAGCAGTTTTTCTGTCATGGTGGTTTTACCCGCATCGGGGTGGGAAATAATCGCAAAAGTTCGGCGAGCCGCGACTTCTTTCAATAATTGATCTTTGAACATTGGGGAAATCTGCAATTTGTACACAGCGGCTTTCACGCAATTTGCGCGTGGCAGGTCACTGTCAGGTGAGACAAAAATAGGCTCAATTGTAGCGTAAGAATCGTTTTTCTTCTATTGCTTTCATGCTGAAGGTTTGGCCTGCAATTAGACCAAACCCAAACCCGTATTTAAGGTGTTTCTGTATTGACTACAGGATTGCATAACACAATCGAGTTTTCTTTCAGTTTTTCCAGCACAATAGAAGTGGTGATGTCATTAATCTGAAATTGATGTGAGGAAATTTTACTGATCAATTGCGACATCTCATCTAAGTTTTTGACCGCCACTTTGAGTAAAAAATCTGAGGTGCCTGTGAGCTTATAGGCATCGCGAATGCGCGGTTCATCCAAAATAAACTCGAGGAACTTATCAAAACCCGCATCGTAATGATTGCGAATACTGACTTCGATCATGCCTGTAATCGGAGATGGATCGGCTTTTAAGGCAATTTGCGCATAATAACCAGTGATAAGTTTTTTCTGTTCCAGTGTGGCACGACGACGTGAACATTGCGATGCTGAAAGACCGATCAGCTCTGCCAGCTCCTGATTGGTTAAACGACCATTTTGCTGTAATTGCTGAATAATTTTACGATCGTAATCGTCCAGTTCTTCGCTCATCATCTATCCCAGAATGTTGTTATCAAACTGCTGAAAAAACGCGTTTTTCGCTGCAAACTACTTTATAGAAACAGGGAGAGAAAAACAAATCCAATCTGTTTAACTCTACTCTCCCTAAAAACAGTGCTTAAGAAGCCACGTAACGATCTTTACGATGATTCATGGCAATAATCATATTCAAGACCACAGCACCCATAATCGAAATTAGTAACAGATGAAGATCGACGAAGAATGCTGAGGCAATCAGAATACTAATATCGACAAACATCTGGAATTTCCCCACAGAAATACCGTATTTCTCGTTCAAGAAAATCGCCAATAAATTAATCCCGCCCATACTCGATTTATGCCGAAATAAAATCAGGAAGCTCACACCCAGAATAATATTAGCAATCAACGAGGCATACACGGGATGGATATTTTTCAGGCTAAAAAATTCCGGGTTGAATTCGGCAAAAACCGAGACCAAGCCAATCGCAGCCATGGTTTTCAACACCACTTGCAACCCCATTTTCTTATACGCCAAATAAAAGAATGGAATATTGATACCAAAGAACAGCGTGCCGAAGGACAGATGAAACACGTAATGCAGTAACAACGCTAAACCTGCGGTACCACCAGTCATAATACCGCCCTGTTGGATGATATTAATCGCAAAAGACAGCAAGAAGGTGCCAATAAATAAAGCCACGATATCTTCGACTTTAGAATGGGACATAGGCGCTGGGAGAGATGCCAAAACGGCAGAATTTGATAAAGGTTGGTTGTCCATAAATAAATCCAAGACATACAATACGCAAATATAATGCAAATTTTATACCATAATGAAATATTTAAGCATTTATCAGTTATTTCAGCACTAATATTTCATTCAATCCCGTAATTTACGCACCTTTCAGCGGTCTTAAAACCTAGAAGCAACCGTTGCTAGCCACGATCTTCCCATACCGCAATCAAGCACAAAACATGCATTAAATTAATTTTATTGCACATAATGGTGCATTAATTATTTTTATGCACAATTTTGTTGCAAATTTTAATAATTATGGATTATACAATGCGAATAAAGCTTGTTAATTTAATTGCTAGACCGACATGGATCATGCGGCATAAATTCGAGTCATTTCATGATGTTTAGCTGATAACTAAATATGAGTATTTGAAATTATTGAAGATTTTATTGCTGAGTACTGAGAATTTCTGAATATCGCCATCTGCGGTTCCCACCATATGGGCAGAAATTCACAGCACAAACGGGCTCAGAGATGGTTTAAAATTACATAATTCATAATTAAATTATGTATTGCATAATGAAATTGAATTTAGTAAGCTGTTCTCAAGCCAAAGTATGCTGAAATGCACCATTATGGAGCAAAATCAGCATACATAAACAGATGAAGGCATCAGGGAAGCCAACAATAATCAACGGACATCACTGTAATCACATACATTACAGACCATACATTGATTCATGACGACTCCCTCATGTCTACGCAGTAATCACGGATGTGGAACAGGACGTTTTTTGAATTTGCCGAGCATTGGATTGCACGGCGTGAATTGAATCCGCATGAAGCATGTTTTGAAATGCGTTCATGCCGTCCTTGACATCAAAAACACCCTGAACATTGGACTCGTCATTTCACGACAAGAGGGAAATAAGATGGATATTTTAGAAAACCCATTAGAATTATGCGGATTTGCATTTATTGAGTTTGTATCAAAGGAAAATGATCTTGATCCAATTTTTGAAACCATTGGATTCAGCAAAGTCGCAAAACATAAATCCAAAAATGCATACTTATGGCGTCAAGGAAATATCAATATTATTTTGAATTATCAACCTGAATCCTACGCCTCTTACTTTTACAAAGAGCATGGTCCTTCGGCTTGTGCGATGGGCTTTAAAACCCGTGATGCTGCCAAAGCATTTAAAAAAGCCCTTGAATTGGGTGCAGAACCGATTTATAGCCAAGTCGGGCCAATGGAATTGAACATTCCTGCGATTAAAGGCATTGGTGGTATGCCAATTTTCCTTGTGGATCGTGACATTTATGAAAATGATTTTGAGTTTATTGAAGGGGTTGAAACTCACCCAAAAGGCACAGGTTTAAATGAAATTGATCACCTGACCCATAATGTTTATAAAGGGCGTATGGAGTACTGGGCAAATTTCTATGAGAAAATCTTCAACTTCCAAGAAATTCGCTACTTCGATATTAAGGGTGAATACACGGGTTTAACCTCGAAGGCCCTCACTGCACCAGATGGCAAAATCCGTATTCCATTAAATGAAGACTCGGACAAAGGCAACGGTCAAATTGCCGAATTCCTTGCCGACTTTAATGGTGAAGGCATTCAGCATATTGCCTTTATTACCGATGATTTAATTGGCACGTGGGACAAACTCAAAGCCCTTGGCATGAAATTTATGACCCCACCACCAAATACCTACTACGAAATGCTGCCAGAACGTTTACCAAATCACGGTGAACCGACTGAAGAATTACAGCGCCGTGGTATTTTACTGGATGGCTCAACCCAAAATGGTGAGAAGAAACTGCTGTTGCAAATTTTCTCGGAAAATATGCTAGGGCCAGTCTTCTTCGAGTTTATTCAACGTAAAGCGGATGATGGTTTTGGCGAAGGTAACTTTAAAGCCCTATTTGAATCGATTGAGCGCGATCAAATCCGTCGTGGTGTGTTACAAGTTTAATTGCCAGACCGCACGTCTAACGCCTGAAGGTGAACCCATTTAAGCCTTCAGCGCGGCAAGAAAAAAGGCGACTAGAAATAGTCGCCTTTTATTATCTCAGCTGCATATTCTTATGGACACCAACTTTCACAATTAAATGAACAGCGAGTCCTATCTAATTTGGATACTTCAAATGGGTTATAACAACTCAATTTCGTATAATCGCCATTATGTTAAATTATAAAAAATACTAGGATTCAATAATATGGATAATATTACAGTGATTTCTGACTATGGAAGTATAGATAAGAGTGTTATTGAGGAATTTGAGAATTCAAGGAGTATTACCTTTCCTACAAAATATAAAGAATTAGTAGGTAAACATAATGGGTTAAATTTTATTGAAAGTTGGTTTGATTATTTTGATGGAACTAAAATAGATGAGGCCTCATTTTCTTTTTTGACTTTTGGAGATTTCATAGGGGCAAGTATAATTTCAAAGTTACAAGACTTATATGATGCCTCGAAAG
Organism: Acinetobacter sp. GXMZU3951; assembly: GCF_054457875.1. Lineage (NCBI taxonomy): Bacteria > Pseudomonadati > Pseudomonadota > Gammaproteobacteria > Moraxellales > Moraxellaceae > Acinetobacter > Acinetobacter sp. GXMZU3951. Next base: position 120,215 of record NZ_JBTLFO010000008.1, read on the forward strand.
GGATTGTAAATTTTGGTGCAGTTGGTAATGGTGATTATATTGGATTTGATTATAGTCAGAATCCTGAAACTGATAATCCACCGATAGTAATAGTTTATCATGATGATTATGTTGAAGATGAAAATAGAAATTTGAAGATGCGTATTATAAAAGTTGCAGAAAATTTTGATGACTTTATGAATATGTTGCATGAGTAATTTTTCTATTAAGTTAAGATTTCCTAAAATCAACATAATGCACGTTATACGAAATGCTTTAAGTTTTTCTTTAAGCATCAATATCTTAGTAAAAGCCGTTCCTGCATTCAGCGCACTGGAACGGCTTTCTCATGATTCTTCACGTTCCACGCCTATTCTTCGATCAAAGTTCCACGGTTTTATGTAGTCTCATTTAACCCTAAAACAGAAAAAAAATGTCCAGATGAAATAAGAATAGACGTCCAAGGAGTTATTGATTTTGCACTTCAGCCTCAAATACACGCGGTAAAATAGATAAAAGTCCGCGTGTTATTTAGCGAGCTTGAATATATTGATTGATTAATGCCACTTCTTGCTGCAACTGTTTGACTTTCTCGCTGCCTTCATTCAACGGCAAGAAGGTTTCGCTATCAATCGCCACCACTGAAAATTCAATCTGCCCTTGCGTATTAAACACAGGCAATCCCACAGCATTAATGCCCACCAGTAAATCCCCTTTCGCTAATGCGATGCCGGTATGACGAATCTGCTGTTTTAACTGTACAAACTCCTCCCAATGCGCAGGTTTTAACGCCAAGCCCAGTGTCGCGGCTTTATCCCATTCCTGCTGCATTAGCGGGCGAATAATCGTTTCGGGTAAATACGAGGCAAATACACGTCCAGAAGCCGAATTCACCAAAGGCATAATCGAGCCGACTTTGGTCACAATCGCAATAGGATGATTAGATTCAATCGACTGCACCACCAAAGGTCCACGGGGTGACCATTTACTGATTTGAATGCTGCAACCAATCTTGGCCTGCAAGGCATAAATCATCGACTGCACCAATTGCAGAGCATCGGTATGCTGAATGCAGTTTAAACCCAAACGCCAGGCCTGATCGCCCAGTGCATATTGTCCGTCATCTAACTGCTTGGCGTAATTCATCCGAATCAGACTCACCAGATAGCGATGCACTTTAGCAGGATGCATCGCCAGTTTATGCGAGAGATCCTTTAGAATAATCGGTTGATTATGTTCGACCAGTGCATTTAACACCGCCAAACCGACTTCAAGCGATTGCACGCCACCCGATAACTTTTCTTCAACCATTGATGTGCTCTTTAAAGGTCATTTTTTCAATCATTTGTTTAATTTTGTCGAACCACACAGGGACAAATTGGTCGGTGACATCATGCCTGAGATTTAGGAAAAACTGAAATCATCTTTTAATTTAATCCAGCAAAGTTTCATTCTTGGGTTTTACCGCATTCGAAACGAAAAAAAAACTGCACTCGGTCAAAATGCAGTTAAGGGTAAAACCTAAAATGACATGCTTAAATGACATGCATCAATCACGCGCCTAATTCTTCCTCATGTAAAAAGTGGGTATGATGCGGTGCACGTTTGGTTTTGCTCCACTCATCCAGCATTTCCAGTTTCATTTCTTCGGTAATACGTGCGATTTTTTCATCGGCATGGGCATCGTTATAGGTCAGTTCCAAACGGTGACCATTGGGATCAAAGAAATAAATCGAATGGAAAATACCGTGATTGGTCACGCCCAAAACTTTCACGCCATGCGCTTCTAAATGGGCTTTCGCGGCCATTAATGCGTTTAAATCTTCTACTTCAAAGGCAATATGCTGCACCCATGCTGGGGTGTTTTCATCACGTCCCATCTCGGGCTGCGTCGGTAATTCAAAAAATGCCAACACATTGCCCTGACCCGCATCTAAAAATAAGTGCATATAAGGATCAAAGGCTTTGGTCGATGGCACATGATCTTCCGCAAATGCCAAAATAAAATCCATGTTCAACATGGTTTTGTACCATTGCACCGTTTCTTTGGCATCTTTACAACGGTACGCCACGTGATGAATTTTTTTAATTGCAAAACACATAATCAAACTCCTTTTCTGTTTTATTCCCAATCAGCTTGTTGTTCTGGTGCAGCCTGCTGGAAGGCATCGAGCTGCATACAATGCATATAAATCGATTGGATTTTTGGATATTCCGTTAAATCAATCTGGAAACGCTTGGCGTTATATACTTGAGGAATCAGGCAGCAATCGGCAAAACTCGGTGAAGTACCGAAACAATACTGCCCATTGGAATGCTGTAATTGCTGCTCCAGACTGTGAAAACCAAGCTTAATCCAGTGCTGATACCATGCAGTTCGTTCCGTATTTCCCACTGCCAGCGTGTGTTCCAAATACTGCAACACTCTTAAATTATTCAAAGGATGAATCTCGCAAGCAATTTGCAAGGCAAAAGCACGCACCTGTGCGCGTTGCAGCACATCTTTCGGTAATAAGGCCGTTTCAGGATAGGCTTCTTCGAGATATTCCAAAATACTGAGTGACTGGGTCAGCACATGCTCTTGATCAAGCAGCGTCGGCACCAACTCACTCGGATTTAACGCAGCATAGTCTGCGGAATGTTGTTCACCGCCCTGCTTGAGCAAATGCACCGCCTGAGTCTCGAACGGTAAGCCTTTTAAATGCAGTGCAATGCGCACCCGAAAGGCTGCCGAACTACGGAAATAGCTATACAGTTTCATGCTGTGCCTGCGCTGTTTCGGCAAAGTCAAAACTCAAGGCAGGTAAAATGGTATTGCGTACTTCACCAAAGCCAACCCGAATACCGTTTTTCTCGGCATGTCCTTTCATAATGACGGTATCACCATCCTCTAAGAAGCCACGCTGCTCACCATTGGCTAAAGTTAAGGGTGCAGTGGTGTTCCACGTCAGTTCTAACAAACTGCCGAAAGAATCTTTGCTCGAACCTGAAATGGTGCCCGAGCCCATTAAATCACCGACATTGATATTACAGCCCGCAATGGTGTGATGCGTCAGCTGCTGGGCCATTGACCAGTACATATATTTAAAGTTGGTCTGACAAACCACATCGGCTGTCGCACTTTGTACGGCTTGAATTTCCACCGAAAGCTGAATGTCATAGCTGCTTTCTGAATTTTCTTGTAAATAAGCCAATGGACGTGGCTCTTGTACTGGACCTTGCACTTTAAATGGCTGCAAAGCTTGCATGGTCACAACCCACGGCGAAATAGCGCTGGCAAAGGTTTTCGCATTAAACGGACCCAAAGGCACGTATTCCCATTGCTGAATATCACGCGCCGACCAGTCATTGAGGAGCACCATGCCAAAAATATGGGCTTCCGCATCATCAATATGAATAGGCTGACCTAAACGGCTCGGCTTACCTACAATAAAAGCGGTTTCCAGCTCAAAATCCAGTTTACGTGTCGCAGAAAAAATCGGACGGCTTTGCTCAGGCAGTTTAATTTGCCCAGATGGTCGAACCACATCTGTGCCACTTACGACGACAGAGCTGGCACGCCCGTTATAGCCAACAGGTAATTCACTCCAGTTCGGCAATAAAGCATTTTTAGGATCACGGAACATGCAACCGACATTGGTGGCGTGCTCTTTAGAAGAATAGAAATCGGTATAGCCCGATATCTGAACTGGTAAATGCATGATGGCATCTTGCTGTTTATACAGCACCTGCTGCTGAAGGGCATGATCGTGCTGTAATACAGGGTTTTCAATCGCCAACAGATGTTGCAATTGCTGACGCACTTTATGCCAGTTTGACTGACCGGACTCAATGAACTTATTCAAACTCGGTTGATTGAAATAGTGTTCATGCTCACTTAAACGCAACAGACCCGCTTGTTCTAATGCCGCGAGGTCTAAAATCCACTCTCCAATCGCCACACCAACGCGACGTTCACCCTCTGGTGTACGACTAAAAATGCCGTAGGGTAAATTATGAATTGTGAAATCTGAATCTGCGGGAACGGGAATAAAACAGCTCAATTGTGCGTTCATCGTGATGCCATCCTTGTTATTTTCTCGACTTAATCAACAGAACTGTCGCCAAAAATTTAAACATATATATTTAAAATCATAAACTTATTAAAAATATATCGCCAAATAAACCAACAACAGTTTGTCTCACTAGATTTCATCATACTGAATTTAAAAAATTACGCAATATATAATTTAATTACTTTATTCATAATTTATGAACTTATTCGTACAAAGAATATTCTGATCCCGCTAATCTAACTGCTGTTTTAAGCAGCAGTTTGAACTAGAAAAGCCTGTTCAACACGCTACAATATTTGCCCACCTTTGGTGCATTTCTGCGAAAAAAGGATGAAAACGTAGAAAACACCGCATGCAACACCACGGCTAAATTTTTAATTTTTAAAGAGAATTAAAAATAATTAGACGTTTCACTTGTATATTATTTTTTAATCAATTTATGATATTCGTAATTTATTAGGAAATAATTACGCGACAAGGATGAGAACAATCATATGTCACACAATGAACACGGCCAGCTTAAGCACGGTTTATCCAACCGTCACATCCAGCTGATTGCCCTAGGCGGTGCAATCGGTACTGGGTTATTCCTCGGTATTGCTCAATCCATTAAACTTGCAGGACCTTCAGTGATTCTGGGTTATGCGATTGCAGGTTTAATTGCCTTTTTTATGATGCGTCAACTCGGTGAAATGGTGGTACAAGAGCCTGTGAGCGGTTCTTTTAGTTATTTTGCCAATAAATATTGGGGCCGCTTTGCTGGCTTCATGTCGGGTTGGAATTATTGGGTACTGAATGTTTTGGTCTGTATGGCCGAACTCAGTGCAGTCGGTTTATACGTCCAATACTGGTGGCCTGAAATTCCGACGTGGATGTCGGCACTCGGCTTCTTTATTCTGATTAATGTCATTAACTTACTCCACGTGAAACTCTTTGGTGAAATGGAGTTTTGGTTTTCAATTATCAAAATTGCCGCCATTGTTGCCATGATTGGCTTTGGTTCGTATTTATTGGCAACAGGCAGTGCCGGTTCACAAGCAGCAATTAGCAACCTGTGGGCCTTGGGTGGATTTTTTCCAAATGGTGTCAGTGGCTTAGTCATGGCAATGGCCGCAATTGTATTTGCCTTTGGTGGGATTGAACTGTTCGGCATTACCGCGGCAGAAGCACGTGATCCGCAACAAACTTTACCGAAAGCGGTTAACCAGATTATCTACCGTATTCTGATTTTCTATATCTTAACCTTGGCGGTGTTGTTAGCCCTGTTCCCATGGAATCAAATGGCACAAGGCGGTAGCCCGTTTGTGATGGTCTTTGCATCGCTAGACAGCCATGGTGTTGCCACTGCTTTAAACTTTGTGATTTTGACTGCCGCAGTATCGGTCTATAATGGAACCAGCTATTGCAGTAGCCGTATGTTGCTAGGCTTGGCTGAACAAGGCAATGCCCCACAATTCTTAAAGAAAATTAATAAACGCGGTATTCCCGTTAATGCTGTTCTAATTTCAGCTTTGGTGACGGCACTGTGTGTGCTATTGAACTACATGTTCCCTGAAAAAGCCTTTGGTTTACTGATGATGTTGGTGGTGGCTGCGATTGTGATTAACTGGGTGGTTATTTCCATTACGCATTTAAAGTACCGTCAAAGCATGCAACAGCAACAAAAAACCAGCTTATTCCCAAGTTTGGCTTATCCATTTACCAACTATCTGTGCATTGCATTCATGTTGGGTATTTTGGTAATTATGAGCCTGACCCCGGATATGCGTGTTGCCGTGTATATGATTCCTGCTTGGATTGGCTGCCTGAGTTTGGCGTATTTCATCAAGCAACGTAAACATAAAACTGAAGATGCCGCGTTCATCCTCAACCCCGATAGTTCTTTTAAATAAGACTATTGAATAATCCGTAAATTCCCCCATCTAAGACCAGACTCGCCTAGCATGAATCTGGTCTTGCAAATCTCATGCGAATCGGCTTAAGTTATCACCATTGATGACTGGTCGAAGTGAAGCGCGAACAGTTTGACCCTAGCTGCAACAAACAAGGATTTTTTAATGTTTCAACATATCCCTCCTTATGCAGGCGACCCAATTTTGTCGCTTATGGAACAGTTCAATACCGATCCACGTGAAGGTAAAGTAAATTTAAGTATTGGTCTTTACTACAACGAAGACAGTATTGTGCCTCAGCTTGAAACAATCATGGAAGCGCAAAAGCGTCTTGAGCCACAACAAAGCAAAACCAAATTGTATTTGCCAATGGAAGGTTTCAAACCTTACCGCGATGCGATTCAAGCCTTGTTGTTCGGTGAAAATAGCCCAGCAGTACAAAGCGGTCGTGCTGTGACCATCCAAACTTTAGGCGGTTCTGGTGCACTGAAAGTCGGTGCAGACTTCTTAAAAAATTACTTCCCGAATTCTGAAGTTTGGGTGAGCCAACCAACTTGGGACAACCACGTTGCTATCTTTAATGGCGCGGGCTTAAAAACGCATTTCTACCCTTACTTCGACGCGGAAACACGCGGTGTAGACTTTGATGGCATGTTGTCTTGCTTACAACAATTGCCTGAGCAAAGCATTGTATTGTTACACCCTTGCTGCCACAACCCAACAGGTGCCGATTTAACACCTGCACAATGGGATCAAGTGATTGAAGTATTAAAAGCACGTAATCTTATTCCATTCTTGGATATCGCTTACCAAGGTTTTGGCGAAGGCATGGAACAAGATGCTTATGCGATTCGTGCTTTAGATCAAGCGGGTCTGAACTTCATTGTCAGCAATTCATTCTCTAAGATTTTCTCACTTTATGGTGAGCGCGTTGGCGGTTTGACTTTTGTATGTGACGATGCAGCTTCTGCACAATGCACTTTCGGTCAGCTTAAAGCGACTGTACGTCGTATCTACTCAAGCCCACCAACAACAGGTGCATGGTTGGTTGACCAAGTTTTAAATGACGCTGCGTTAAATCAACAATGGCAAAACGAAGTCAAAGAAATGCGTGAACGTATTATTAAAATGCGTCGTATTTTGAAAGATGAACTCAGCAAAGCACTTCCAGACTATGACTTCAACTACTTGGTTGAACAAAAAGGCATGTTTAGCTACACCGGCTTAACTGGCGAACAAGTGGATACTTTACGTGAAGACTATGCAATTTACTTAGTGCGTAGCGGTCGTATCTGTGTTGCAGGCTTAAACATGAACAATGTTTATGTGGTTGCCAAAGCTATGGCTGAAGTTTTAGCGAAAGCACCTGCTCAAGCTTAATCTTGAGTACAAAAAACCAAGATTGTTTAGATAAACAGTCTTGGTTTTTTTATATTTTTCAGATGTATCTAATCTCAATTTTCAATTCAAAAACTTGCTTCTGTATTCACAAGAATGAATTTCCGATCACACAAAGAGAATCAAACTTAATAAGATTTTTTACATCGTATATATAAAGAAATGCAGTCTTTTCAAATAACAAACAAACTTCCACCTCAGTCGAATAAAACTGAGCTTAAAAAGAAATATGCTTGGTTAAATATTCCAAAATTTCAGTGGAATTAATTAAACGTGAACAATGCTTAGGACATTTCAGACATTTAATTTGATCAACCTTAAAAATACGTTGTTCTGTAAGTAAATGACAGAATGCCTCGACATACCATTGCTGGTTTTCTTGATAGACTCGAATGACATCAATATCTCGAATGGTCATTTGCCCCTTAGAATTTTGATATAAAATCTCAAGGGTTTTACACGGCTCACAAAGACATTCAGACTCCTGTTCCACAGCACTTGTCGCTTGTTCCGTTAGACCTGTTGGGCATGCAACATGCATCTCATGCTTGAGCTTTTTACGCCCAATCCAGACCAATCCCGCAAACAAGATCAACGTCAAAACAGTACCCGCAACTTCAACCTTCAAACCGCACCCCTTTATGTATTTTAAATTCTTTATCTATTTTGAATAGTTTGAAAGAATGCGCGATTGTAGCAAACTGCTTTTCTATAATTGATTCAAATTTAGCATCAATTTTAACTCAATATAAAAAATAGATTTATACATATGACCTAATTATGCAATTTACTTCAATGATTATTTCTTAACATGATGTTCAGTCAATTATCTAAATTCTTTATTTAAACGGAGTGTAGATCAAGAGATTGAAGCTTCAAAGCGTCAAATATGTTTCTTCTGCTCTCGTCCATTTATATTTAATATTTTGCCAACCCATGACAATTATAAAACTTTAGGTCTGTTAACCCTATAGTGAGCATCAATCAATGCCACGCTCTTCAATACACCACATACCCGAATCGAGCATCTCATCTATTCAAATATTTCGGATTGAATAGGGTTTACTCGAATACTATATTTTGAGCATCGCTTGCACAGGCTTCTTTACGTTGCGCTCGATTTCTTTCCAATTGTTCTGCAAGCTCTACCGGCAATTCACAATCTGGATTAAATTCAGTATTTCCAACTATTTTGAGACAGTAAGACTCCCCCTTAAAAGGATTAAGCATCACACTAGGATCTTTCAGGCAATTTTCCAAATCATTCTGACTTTGTTCCACAAGTCGTTGGCATGTATTTGCCCAATCATTGGAATACACCTGATCAGCATCATTGATACAATTTTGATAATGCTGCTTGCGTTGTTCCATCTGCCATTGTTTTTTCTTGAGTGCATTTTGCTCTTCTTGCTTTTGCTTAATTTGTTGCTGTTGTAAATCAAACTTTTGCTGTTCAAGCCTAGGCGCAAAAATAACGTAATAATAAAATATACCCGCACTCGCCAATAAAGCCGCAGCAACCAATCCGACGACTATTAGCATTTTTAAGGGACTTTTACGCTCATGCTGTATTTTTTGCTTGCCAAACATCTACTTACTAACTCAATCTGAACAACTACAAGGGAACAACAACTTTCTGCACTTTCCAACTTAATCCCTCACGAATCATCATGATTTTGACTGCTTTGGAAGTATCTAAAGCTTGAATCTTAACTTCAAAATTCTGCCAAGAAGTATATCCTGCTTTATATTGCGGCTTATGTTGTTGTTTGATGTCAGCAGTTTCATGATCGACGTTACTTCGATACACCTCTTTCAGATCCCGCCCTTGCAAGAGCATTGTCATCCCCTCTGGTGTTACCACTATATCGATCATTTTATCCATGAGTGATGACGCTAGCATTTGCCCCAACCCCGCCAAGTTACCTCGTTCATTCACGCCGATTTCTTGAAGCATGTGGGTATTTATCTGCTCTTTTAAGCTTTGCCGTACACTTGGATAATCAATATATTGAGAAACTTTGGCACTATCCCCTGCTTGGGCCGCATTTTTTATGCTATTCAACACCAGATAAGGCGAAGCATATAAATAGCCGATAAATACCAACATCAACCCAACAACCAACCAAATAATTTTCTTATTCATTTTTCTTTACCAATTTATTTTATCTTCAGCTATAAAATACCCCCTTAACAGCGCAATCTAAAGCAAAAGAAGTTTACTAAAAAAGAAAATGGCAATTGAATACAATAAATCTTAGGCAATAAAAAAACCCCCAAGTCTTAATATGCTTGAGGGCTTTTTAATATATGGTCCCGAGGGTCGGACTCGAACCGACACGTCATCTCTGACAGCGGATTTTGAGTCCGCCGCGTCTACCAATTTCACCACCTCGGGAGAGGTTGTTGATGCGTATATTAACCTGTTTCAAAAACTTGTCAACGCCCAATCATTGCATTTGGTTACTTTTAAAACAGAATGCTTTTTTTAGATTGTTATTTAACCAATTTCGACTAAAAAATGAAAAAAAGCATATACTACAGGCAGTTTTTTTAGCGAAATGTGTCATGCAACTTTCTGACTTCAATTTTGATCTCCCTGATGAGCTGATTGCTCGATACCCTTTAGATACCCGCAGTGCATCCCGCTTACTGCATTTAGATGCACAAGGTCAGTATCACGATCATCAATTTACCGATATTCTAGATTTACTCGATGCTGGTGATTTGCTGATTTTGAATGACACCAAAGTCATGAAAGCGCGACTCAAAGGGAAACGTGCCACAGGCGGAGCCGTTGAAGTTCTGGTTGAGCGTCTGCAAGATGCCCATATCGCGCATTGCCATATTAAAGCCAGCAATTCACCGAAAGCGGGTGCAGAGCTATTTATTGGTGCAGAAGAAATTAAAGTCACGGTTCAAGGTCGCCATGAGAATCTGTTTATTGTTGAATTTTCTCAGCCGATTCTAGATGTCTTGGATCGCTGTGGTCAGTTACCAATTCCCCCATATTTTAACCGCGAAGCGGAAGCAATTGATACTGAGCGCTATCAAACGGTCTTTAATGATCCAACCAAGCTTGCGAGCGTTGCAGCACCAACGGCCAGCTTACACTTTGATCAAGCTTTACTGGAAAAACTTGAAGCCAAAGGCATCAGCAAAGCTTTTGTGACCCTTCACGTGGGTGCGGGAACATTCCTGCCTGTGCGTACCGATGATATTGCCAACCATATCATGCATAGCGAATGGTGCGATGTTCCTGCTGCAACGGTTGAACTGATTCGTCAAACCAAAGCACGTGGCAATAAAGTGATTGCTGTCGGCACCACCGCAACCCGTGCCGTGGAAAGTGCAGCACAAGCCCATGGTGGAGAACTGGCGGCTTGGGTGGGCGACACACAAATTTTTATTTATCCGGGTTATGACTTTAAAGTGGTCGACCGTTTAATTACCAACTTCCACTTGCCAGAATCAACCTTGTTAATGTTGGTTTCTGCACTGTCTAATCGCGACAATATTCTAAATGCCTATCAACATGCAGTTGCTGCACAATATCGCTTTTTCAGCTACGGCGATGCAATGTTGATTGACCGCTTTACAGGATAATCACGCCAAGGATCGCTTTCCCTTATGCCGCTCGAGACTGTGCAACATTCCATTCATATCCGCCGAAAAAAAAACAAGGTGGTGTTTCACAATATCGCACGGCTTTGGGATGTGGGACGGCAAGCCCAGAGCCATCAACAAATTCTTGATGGCTTACATCCTTGGAATGCACCGATCACCTTAAAATTTGATAATGCACTACCCATTTTACTTGGGATGACAAGTGCCGTATTAAGCTTCGCTATTCTGATAGAACCCAGTAGTCTGTGGGCTCAAAGTTGTTTATTTTTCGGCATACTGATGCTGTTTTGGGCCTTTATCTGTTATGAAAATGATGACCCAATTGAAGAAGTCATCGACTATCTAGAACAGCAAACCATTGCACAAAAATATCAGTTGGCTTACCACCGCCAACCGCAACATATATCGATTCCCTTAAACCCAGTCTTATTTATTGCACACTTAAAACGTTTATTTCCCTTGTTTGATCAAGGTTCAGTGGCCAATGATTTTCCTATCTATGCCAGTACGGTGTGGATGGATGAGCAGCATAAAGCGCATCAGGTTTTAGTTTTTCAATATCATTTTGTCAATGAAATCCGAATGAAAGACAAAGATGGCAATCAAGTTAAAGTTCAAGAAGTTCATCGTGATTTATGGGGCGTTTTTGTCTTTGACATTGAAATGCCTGGATTAGCGATTACCACTGCGAGCAAATCCTTTGGCTACCCCTATTCATTTGCTTGGCAGACCAGTGATATTCAGACCAACCAACGATTGAAAATATATGGGTGCGATCAGATGCAACTGGCGAAAATGTTGACCCCTGCAACCGTTCTACGCATCGCGGATTTTTTTCAGTATCGTTCTGGCGACCTCCTGTTCCATCCTGAAAGTAATGTCCTGTGCTATCTTGGACCGCATGATTTGTTTAAAATTTCCAGCAAAGCGGAAAATATTCAAGATATTTCCAGTTTACGTGGTCACTTACGCACGTTTAAACTACCTCATCTAGAACAGTTAAAATCTGATCTATTACAGTTTTTAAAATAACATTCATAACACTACATAGACACTTGGGGGCGCAACATGGGGCTATTTATTTTTCTGTTGCTGATTATCTTGGCGATAGTAGCGACCATTTGGATTCGTAACAATATTGTCCGTCATTACAATGCCACCATTCGTGCGTGGTCCGATGTGGCCAGTTATGAGCGCCAAAAAATCAAAATTTTAGATGCCCTCACCCCATTGGTTGAACAATATTCCAGTTTTGAAAAAGGCACACTGGAAAAAGTGACTGAACTGCGCCAGAACATTCTAAATCTAAATCTGAATAATGCCGATGTCTCTCAGTTACAACACATTGAAAACCTGAATAAAGAGCTGATGCGCAGTCTCAATGTGGTGGTCGAAAACTATCCTGAACTAAAAGCCAATGAAATTTATCTCAAAATGATGAATGAAATTGAAGAACAGAATGAAAATGTCGGTGCCGCGATTACCATTTTTAATCGCAATGTCGAATTATTTAACAACCATATTCAAGTTTTTCCCAACAATATCGTCAATACCATGACCATAGGTAAAAAAGCTATTCGTCCATTCCGCGACCATATCGCGATGCAAAATTTTGATTATCGTCCAAATTTTTAAGACTGAAACGAAAAAGCCCGATCACAGCATCTATCTGTGATCGGGCTAAAATAGCGTACCATTAAGACAAATAACGAACCTGATTACGCCCTTCGGTTTTGGCTTGATACAACAATTGATCTGCTGACTGTAAAAAGCTTGAAACATTTAAATACTGCTGAGTCGCACCGTGGGTATTGACCCCGATACTCACCGTCACATCTGCCAACTGATCTGAGGCTACACTTGGAATCGTCAAATGCGGAACCGCTTTACGGAAACGTTCAGCCAACATGACCGCATCATCCAAAGTGGTTTCCGGCAAAATCACCACAAACTCTTCCCCACCAAACCGTGCCACAAAATCATAGGCACGACTGAACATGGTCTTCAAGAGTTGAGCCACGGCAATTAAGCACTGATCGCCCTGCAAATGCCCATGCACATCGTTATATTGCTTAAAGTGGTCAATATCAATAAATAGCACCGACAAAGGCCGCTGGTTACGCTGGGCACGCTTAAACTCATGCTCGATACGTTCATTCAGTGCTTTACGATTGGCTACTTGAGTCAAGGCATCTTGCAATAATAATTCCTGATTCTTTTTATTCAGCTCCTCAAGCTCGAGTTCCATGTGCTTGCGTTCAGAAATATCAAACATGAAGCCAATAATGGCAATGGTTCGGCCTTGCTCGCGGATAACATGCACCACATCGCGGATCCAGACATATCCCCCATCTTGAGTTAAGGCACGATAATCCGCTTCATGATCTGTGCCTTCATCAGACAAATGAATACACATCCCCACCGTTTTTTCCCGGTCATCGGGATGCATTCGATCTATCCAATCCTGTGCCGATTTCCAGCTGTCTTGCGGCCATCCCAGCAATGTTTCAATTTGCGGTCCAATATAACTAAATTCTTTGGTCTCCCAATTTATTTGCCATGGTATTGCATTGGTCGTTTCAAGCAGTGTTTTATAAAACTCCCACTCTTTAAGCTCACTCATACCCCCACCCCTAGGAACACATTTTCAGTATAAAAAAGCAGTAAATACTAAAGTTATGCTTAATTTAATCACCATTTGTGGGTAAAAAAGAAACAAAACATTACCAAACAAGATTTTATGTGACACAAATCACAACAACTCTAAGTTTTTTATTTTTTGTTGTGCATCTGATTTAACAGATCAATACATCACAAAACTGGCGTTTAGTCGCAGAATCAAGGAAAATAGCCCTCTTTTTAGCTCGAACAATCAGCGAACTGTTTTTTCGCCTTGATTTGGAATTTGTATGAAGTTTGAAAAACTAGCGCAGTCAGGGCGTGCTCGCCGTGGCCGCTTAACGCTGGAACATGGCGTGGTAGAGACACCGGTGTTTATGCCTGTCGGGACCTATGGCACTGTAAAAGGCATGTTGCCGCGAGATGTCGAAGACATCCAAGCACAAATTATTTTAGGCAATACCTTTCATCTTTATTTGCGTCCGGGTTTAGACGTAATTGAAGCGCATGGTGGCTTACATGAGTTCATGAAATGGGATAAACCTATTTTAACCGACTCAGGCGGCTTCCAAGTTTTTAGTCTAGGTGCGATGCGCAAGATTAAAGAAGAAGGCGTGACCTTCCGCTCACCGATTGATGGCTCTAAAGTGTTCTTGTCTCCTGAAATTTCAATGGAGATTCAAAAGACCCTAAATTCAGACATCGTCATGATTTTTGATGAGTGTACCCCTTATCCTGCAACCCATGAAGAAGCGCAAAAATCATTACAGCTTTCTTTACGTTGGGCAAAGCGTTGTAAAACCCATCACCATGATGAGTTAAAAAATAACAATGCCTTGTTTGGTATTATTCAGGGCGGTATGTATGAAGACCTCCGCGAAGAATCTTTAACTGGTTTGCTCGACATTGGCTTTGACGGTTATGCCATTGGCGGTTTATCCGTGGGTGAGCCGAAAGAAGAGATGATCAAAGTCCTAGATTATCTGCCTGTGAAAATGCCTGCGGATAAACCGCGCTACCTTATGGGCGTCGGTAAACCGGAAGACATCGTTGAAGGGATCCGTCGTGGCGTAGATATGTTTGACTGCGTGATGCCAACCCGTAATGCACGTAATGGACATTATTTTGTCACTGATGGTCTAGTCCGTATCCGTAACAGTAAGTACCGTCATGACCAGCAACCGCTTGATCCGCATTGTGATTGCTACACGTGCAAAAACTTCACGCGTGCCTACTTATTCCATTTAGAAAAATGTGGCGAGATGTTGGGCTCAATGCTCGGTACCATTCATAACCTGCGTTACTACCAACGCTTCACTCAAGATATTCGAAATGCCCTTGATAACGGGACTTTTGATGCCTTTGTGGAAGACTTTTACCAACGTCGTGGTCTAGAAGTACCACCTTGTCCGCAAGATTAATTCTTTCAGCATTTGCGCTGAAGAAAAAGACAAGGTAAATTGCTGATCAAGTCTTTTTTATTATCAAATTGATACCAATTTTATTGTTTAGGAAATTGAAATGAGCCTTTTTATTTCTACTGCTCACGCGGCAGGTGAAGCTGCACAACAACCTAGCCTGATGGCTAACTTACTCATGATTGCGGTATTCGTCGCAATTTTTTACTTCCTCATTTGGCGTCCACAATCGAAGCGTGCTAAAGAGCATCGCTCTTTAGTCGAAAGCTTAGGTGTAGGCAGTGAAGTTGTTTTTGCTGGCGGCTTAATGGGTAAAATTACTAAAATTGAAGGTGATTTTGCAGTGGTTGAGTTAAACCGCGGTGTAGAAGTAAAAATTCAACGCGCAAGTGTGATTTCAGTTCTTCCTGAAGGCACATTAAATAACCTTTAATCAAAAAATAGTCGTGCACCTCGCACGACTTTTTCATTTTAAGAAGAAAACAAATGCGTTACCCAGCATGGAAATATCTACTGATTCTTGTTGTTCTTGTTATCAGTACATTATATGCCCTGCCAAGTTTGTATCCTGATGAACCTGCTGTTCAAATTTCAGGTGCCAAAGCTGGTACTCAAATTGACCAAAGCATCATACAAAAAGCAGAGCAAATTTTAAAAAGCGAAAATATTGCAACGCATGACAACAGCTTTACCAATAATGCCGCATTACTTCGTCTTGATTCATCTGAAGCTCAGTTAAAAGCCAAAGATGCATTACGCCGTGGTCTGGGCGACAATTACGTTGTCGCATTAAACCTTGCGCCAACCACACCGGAGTGGTTGCAAAAAATTGGTGCAAAACCAATGAAGCTTGGTTTGGACTTACGTGGCGGTGTTCACTTCCTACTTGAAGTGGATATGGACAAAGCCATTAGTCAGCGTATGGAAACCTCTGCAACCGATCTACGTCGCCAATTGCGTGATAATAAATTGAAATTCAATAGTCTTTCATTGAATAACAATACCATCACCCTGCAATTTGCCAACAACACAGACCGTGATGCAGTGATGGATTTCTTGCGTAGCAATAATACTGAATTTGCTCAGCAAGCCGTTGCAACGGATACTGGCGCCAGCTTGCGCCTGACCTATACCGATGCGCGCAAACAGGAAATTCAATCCTATGCGGTCAATCAGAACTTAACCACGCTACGTAACCGTATTAATGAGTTAGGTGTTGCAGAAGCCTTGGTACAAACCCAAGGGAATAACCGTATTGTGGTTGAACTCCCGGGTGTACAGGATACAGCTGAAGCAAAACGTGTTCTAGGACGTACTGCAAACCTCGAATTCCGTCTTGTATCTGACCAAAATGACCAATATATCGATCCGTATACGGGTAAATCCAATGGTCAACCACTCCCTCCTGGTACAGAAGTATTTGCTTACCAGTCATTAGACAGTGGTCGTGAATTACTCTTGAACCGTAACCGTATTCTGACTGGTGAACGTGTTCAAAATGCCTCTTCTGGCTTTAGCCAAGACACTGGGGGTGCTGAAGTTAATATTACCCTCGACAGTGCCGGTGGTAAGTTAATGGCGGATGCAACGCGTAATGCTGTTGGCAAACGTATGGCCGTGTTGTTTATTGAAAATAAACAGAAGATCAACTACGTCACTGACCCGAAAACTGGCGCACAAACTGAAGTTCGTACACCATATGCAGAGTCTGTGGTCATTAATGCTGCGACCATTCAGGCGGTACTGGGCTCTCAATTCCGTATCACGGGTCTAGATTCGCCACAAGAAGCGGCTGAATTGGCCTTGATGTTACGTGCAGGTGCCTTGGCTGCACCAATGTACTTTGTGGAAGAGCGTGTCGTTGGTCCGAGTCTGGGTCAAGAAAACATTGATAAAGGCGTG
Organism: Acinetobacter sp. GXMZU3951; assembly: GCF_054457875.1. Taxonomy (NCBI): domain Bacteria; kingdom Pseudomonadati; phylum Pseudomonadota; class Gammaproteobacteria; order Moraxellales; family Moraxellaceae; genus Acinetobacter; species Acinetobacter sp. GXMZU3951. Next base: position 137,105 of record NZ_JBTLFO010000008.1, read on the forward strand.
TTATCAACACAAATCGGCTTCTTACTCGTGGCAATCTGGATGGTGGTGTTCTTCCGTCTGTTCGGTTTAATCGCGAATTTCGCCCTAGTATTCAACTTGGCCATGATTTTAACCGTCATGTCTTGGATTGGAGCTTCTCTGACCTTGCCAGGTATTGCGGGTATCGTCATCACCATTGGTATGGCGGTCGATGCCAACGTTCTGATCTGTGAGCGAATACGGGAGGAAATCAAATGGGGGGCTTCTCCGAAGCAAGCCATTATTGCAGGTTATGACCGAGCCTATAACACCATTTTAGACTCGAACTTGACCACCTTCTTGGTTGCTTTCATTCTCTTTGCTATCGGTACAGGTCCAATTAAAGGCTTCGCTGTAACCTTGATGATCGGTATTATCTGCTCGATGTTTACTGCCATTACAGTTACACGTGCAATTGTCCAACTCATTTATGGCAAAAAACGCGACTTGAAAAAGTTGAGCATTTAAGGAGATCAATGATGACTGACATGACTCAACCTAATTCAAAACAATATGGTCGCCCAGATGATGAAAAAGTAATTCACTTTATGAAAATTGCCAAACCAGCGGCAATTTTCTCCATCATTCTGACCATTGCCAGTATTTTCTTTATTGTGACCCGTGGTCTGAACTTAGGTTTGGACTTTACAGGTGGTATTTCTGCCGAGTTGAACTATGCGCAGCCAGCCAATCAGGCCGCTGTGGTACAAGCTTTGGAACAAGCAGGTTTCCAAGATGCTGTTGTGCAGACGCTAGGCAGTAACAAAGACCTTCTGGTGCGTATGCCTCCGCAAGAACTGGCGGTAGACGACCTGAATAATGCCATCACCAAAGCGGCTCAGTTGCCGAATAATACTGTAACGGTACACAAGGTCGATGTGGTAGGTGGACAGGTCGGGAACGAGCTATATGTGCGTTCTGCGGGTGCTGTGGCGCTTGCCCTCATCCTGATGCTGATTTACGTCACCATTCGCTTTGAGTTCAAGCTGGCGATGGGTGCAGTACTATCGTTATTCCACGACGTGGTGGTAACCATTGGTATTTTCGCCATGATGCAGTGGCCATTTGACTTAACCGTGTTGGCAGCTGTATTGGCACTTATCGGTTTCTCACTCAACGATAACATCGTAGTATCCGACCGTATTCGTGAAAACTTCCGTAAAATTCGCGGTGCAGAGCCACTGGAAATCGTCAATATTGCCTTGACTGAAACCTTGCGTCGTACCATTCATACCTCTATGACCCTATTACTGGTCGTCGTCGCAATGATGATTTTAGGTGGTGATGGGCTGAAGTGGTTCTCAATTGCCATGTTTATTGGTGTATTTGTCGGGACATATTCTTCAATTTATATTGGTACTGCATTTGCACTATGGCGTGGTCTCAACCGTCAAGACTTTATTGTGCAAGTCAAACCTGAGTTTGATGAGGAAGAAATTCCTTAATCCCTAAACAACAGACTCAAGCCAAAGCTCATCCTCGGATGGGCTTTTTTAATGCTGCCTGATTTGAATCTGTGGCCACTGAAAACCACTACAACTCGGTTCTGCCTGCCAAGCCACAGTTAACATCAGGTGTCCCAAATCATAATTCTGATAAGCAAAATGACCAATCGCTGGATGCTGGCACATTCCCCCCAACTGGTTTGGATGTAGCTGTGTATTCAACTCATTTAAACTTAAACGAATCCCGAGTCCTGATGCTTTTAATACCGCTTCTTTGGTGGTCCAGACTTTGAACCAATATTCTGCGGAATAATCAGAAGCAGCCCAAGCCTTGAGCTCATCGGCATGAAAGGCATGCTGTGCCAGTGCCTCAAAACGTACCGCTCGATCTAAATCTTCAACATCCACCCCAATATGCTCGACATTGCTACTATACGCCAAGGCATAATGCTTTCGGCTATGGCTGTGATTAAAGGCAAGCTCAGGGTGAGCACTCAGATAAGGCTTCCCAAATTCAGTCTTGGCAAAATCAGCATTTTCAATCTCGCCTTGTACATGCTGCGCCAACAACTGATTGCGAAACTGGTAGATGGCCTGTTTCTGTTGTTGAATTATCTCTTTTCGATCTAAATGTTCAGGCAACTGAACCAGTTGTTCCAAACGGCTCACCTCGATCCGAATCCATTTCGCCACAGTAGACCTCTCCCCTTGCTTTGTTGCCCATTCTAAAAGAGTTCAAGTGATAAACCCAAAAGAAAAAGCCCAAAGCTAACTTTGGGCTGATCTATTCTTGCAGTCAGTTTCAGCTTAACGCTTAAATTTCTTCTCTGCTTTTTTGAACTTCTGAACATAACGACGTTTACGTGCAGCAGTACGTTCATCCACTTGTGACTTACGCCCTTCAAATGGGTTTTCAGAGGTTTTAAACTCAATACGTACAGGCGTACCTTCCAGTTTGTAGACACGACGGAAGACATTCTCAAGATAACGACGGTAATCCGCAGGGGTTTTATCCACTTTGTTTCCGTGAATTACGATCGTTGGTGGATTTTGTCCACCCATATGCGCATAACGCATTTTAATACGACGACCGCCCACCATTGGTGGTTGATGTGCTTCTACAGCATCGCTCAAAATTTGCGTGATTTTGGCAGGTGAAACTTTCAAATGTGAAGATTCATAAGCACGGTGGATTGATGGGTACATTTCCCCTACACCCGTACCATGCAGTGCAGAAATTAAGTGGATTTTTGCCCAAGGAATAAAATCAAAACGACGTTCAACATCTAGCTTACATTGCTTACGATCATACTCAGACATGTTGTCCCATTTGTTGATCGCAATCACCATGGCACGCCCTGCTTCCAGTGCATAACCAATCAAGTGTAAGTCTTGCTCTACAATACCTTCACGAGCATCCACCACCACCACAACCACATGTGCATCTTTCATGGCTTGCAAGGTTTTGACAATCGAGAATTTCTCGATCATTTCATCTACCTTACCTTTACGACGTACACCCGCAGTATCAATCAGCGTATATTGACGACCATCACGCTCGAAAGGAATATAAATTGAGTCACGCGTCGTACCTGGCTGGTCAAACGCCACCACACGCTCTTCACCCAATAAACGGTTTACTAGCGTTGATTTACCTACGTTCGGACGACCAATAATGGCGAGACGTAAGCCTGTGTTTTTATCATGCTCTTCTGGATTTTCATCTTCAGGCACATCTGCCAACACGTCTTCCAGCATTTGCTGTACGCCACGACCATGACTCGCAGCCACTTGCAATGGTTCGCCCATACCGAGTTTATAAAACTCAACCAAGGCAGCTTCAGCATGTACACCATCCACTTTGTTGGCAACAAGGAAGACTTTTTTACCTAAAGTACGCAGTTCACGTGCAATTTGTTCGTCAGAAGCCAATAAGCCTGCACGTGCATCCACCACAAACACAATGATATCCGCCTCATGAATCGCAGTTTTAGACTGCTCTGCCATGTAGGAGTCAATACCACCTTCATTTTCGCCAATACCACCAGTATCGACCACGATAAATGATTTATTTTGATAAACAGCATCGCCATATTTACGGTCGCGCGTCAGACCAGCGAAGTCAGCCACCAAAGCATCACGGCTTTTGGTAATCTGGTTAAATAGGGTTGATTTTCCGACGTTCGGACGACCAATGAGCGCAATTACGGGTTTCATAGTTTAACCTTTATTCAAGATCAGCCAGTAGGACTGGTCTGAACATCAGAAAAATGGAAGAATTTAAAAAATGCTAAATAAAACACGGGGCATTGAACTTTCTCAAATACCCCGTGTTTAAAAAATACGGATTTGGCTTAGTTTAACATAAGGCAGACAAAAATTAACGGTTCTGCCAAACGCTAAATGTACCCTTACGTGTCGCTACAGTAAGTTGACCTTCGATAACACGTAATGTACGCACTGCACCACTGGTTTTGGCACGACCAATCAATTGTCCAGAATTTGGATCTATCAGATGGAGTACACCATCCAAATCACCAACCACTAGGTCTTGACCAAACATGACTGGATTGCTCAGCTCCCGATTTAAAAGCTGTTCATTTTGCCAGAGTTGTTGACCTGTGCTCAGATCATAAGCAGCGAGTTTACCATCGACTTGAGCAACAAACACTTTATTGTCTGCCACTTCAGGACGTTTAGTACTGCTAGCATCTTCACTCCAAATCACTTGTTGTGAAGCTAAATCTGTCGCAGTCACTTGCCCTTGGAAGCTGGTGGTCACTAAAAGCTGACCAGCAACCACAGGATCACCATCCACATCATTTAAACGTTGAATATCCGAACGTCCATCGCTGACCGCTACACGGCGTTGCATGCGCGGTACACCGCTTAGAATATCTAAAGCATATACATAGGCGTTGGCAGAAGACACCAATACGGTACGACCATCAATCGCAACAGGAGTCGATGTGCCACGCAGACTAAACTGGACATTTGGTAAATCGTAGCTCCAGACTTGCTGACCCGTCTCTAGGTCATGCGCGTAGACCGTACCATCATTACTGACCGTCACGACACGCCCTGACTGCACCAATGAAGGTGCCAGAATCGCTCCGGTTAACTGTGCAGCCCACTTTTGCTCGCCTGTTGCTTCGTCCAGCGCAAACAATTGACCTTTATGATTACCAACAATCACCATGCCATCTTTGGCTTCAACACCAGAGCTTAGCCCCTGTTTGGAGACTTTTTTGCTCCAAACTTTGTCCTTACCGCGATAAGCAGTCACTTCACCTTTCGGATCCGCAATAAAAATCACACCATTATCAATATCGAGTTGTAAACGCAGTGGATCGGCATCTGACGTCGATGAAACACTTTGTGAAAAGACGGCTGCCAGACTTTTCGATTGTTCAAGTTTAGGTAATGGACTTGGTTTTGCATCTTCAACTTTAATCTTGTTACTTGAGCAACCCACTAAAGCAAGCGTCAAAATTGTTAGTGCAAACGGTATTTTATATTTTCTATCCATTAAGACTCATCCACTTGTGTTTCTAGAATTGGGCGTTCGATTTCAGGATCATCCACTAAAACGCCAACACTTTCGAGTTTAATTTGTAAAATTTGACGCTCTTGTTTACGCTCAACCAATGCATCCCATGCACTTTGATACGCTTTTTTCGCATTTTCTACATCATTCTTCGCCACGTAAACATCGCCACGCGCTTCATCTGCTGTTGCTTTAAAAGCTGGATCGGTCACTAGGGCTAAAGACTTCAGGGCATCATCAAATTTATTCTGGGCTAACTGAGCATATCCCAAACGTAGCTTGACAAGTTGCGTTAAACCTTCGTCTTTAACTTTAGAGTTTTCCACCTTTTTCAAGGCTTTCTCAGCACCCGCATAGTCGCGATTGTCATAAGCCAATTTCGCCATCACAAATTGGGTCTGAATTGCCTGCGCAGAATCAGGATCGTCTTTGACAATTTTATCTGCAGCTTCGGTCAACTCAGTCATCGCATTCGGATTGCCTTGCACACTACGCGCATCATCCATTAATTGCTGGACTTTTGCCGTTTGCATTTGCGACTCTGCCAAGTTTTTCTTTTGCCAATATTCCCAACCGAAAAAGGCAATCAACGCAATTAAAATCCCACTAATCATGGCAGAACCATATTTTTTCGTGAATGATTTTAAACTCTCAAGTTGTTCTTCTTCACTTAATGATGCGCTCATCAGACTACCCTTTTCCTGAATGTTATTTGACTCTTATTTTGAAGAAAATTTTTCGATGAAGAATGGTACCACATCGGCAATCGCAACTTCTGACTGCTCTGCAGTAGCCAGTGTTTTAACCGCAAACTGCTGTGCATCCCACTCACGCTCACCCAAGATCAAGGCATACACTGCACCCGATTGATCCGCCTTTTTCATTTGGCTTTTCATTGAACCTTGAGAGCCCACTTTTAAACGTAATGGACTTTGCGCTGCTTCTAATTGGTTACGGATTTGTTCTGCCAAAACCAAAGCTTTACCTTGAGAGGCTGGATCTGCCACCAAGAAAATTTCGCAATCGCGCACGGGAGCCGCCTCTTCCACTTGTTCAAGTAGAAGTAATAAACGTTCCATGCCCATAGCAAAACCAACCGCTGGCACAGACTGATCGGCCTTGCCTTTCAATTGTCCAACCAGACCATCATAACGACCGCCTGCACAGACTGTCCCTTGCGAACCTAAATGGGTCGTGGTCCACTCAAAGACGGTTTTATTGTAGTAATCTAGACCACGCACCAATTTCTGGTTAATCACAAACTCCACACCTGCATCATTAAGATACTGTTGCAATTGGGCAAAATGCTGCATAGTGTCTTCTTTCATGAAGTCATGCAGTTTTGGCGCATTTTCCAGAATCTGTTGGGTACGAGCATCTTTTGAATCGAGGATACGCAACGGATTAGTGGTTAAACGACGTTGAGAATCTTCATCCAGCTCATCCTTATGTGCCGTTAAAAACTCAACCAAAGCAGCGCGATATTCAGCACGTTCATCTGTTTCACCCAAAGTATTGAGTTCCAAACGTACTTTGTCTGCAACCCCCATGCGTTGCCACAGACGTGCCGTCATCAGAATCAATTCAGCATCAATATCAGGCGTTGCCACACCAAAGGTTTCCACACCAAATTGGTGGAATTGGCGATAACGGCCTTTTTGCGGCTTTTCATAGCGGAACATTGGCCCAATATACCAGACACGTGGGGTCGCACCGCGCAGCAAATTATGCTCAAGCATGGCACGTACACAGCCCGCAGTACCTTCAGGGCGCAACGTTAACGACTCGGGTGGATTGCCTTTGTCGAAGAAAGTGTACATTTCTTTTTCGACAATATCGGTCGCATCACCAATAGCGCGTTTAAAAAGACCCGTCTGTTCAACCATCGGCAAACGGATTTGTTGATAGCCATAGGCATCCATTAACGATGCTAAATGTTGCTCTAGACGTCTCCACGCTGGTGTTTGCGTTGGAAGAATGTCATTAAAACCTTTAATTGCGACAATTGAACTCATGATGAACTACGAATGATCTCTTTAGATTTAGCTTCTTCAAGCTCTTGAACACGTTGACGAACCATTGTTTCGATTTCATCAACCAACTGTTTGGTATCAATTAAATGGCTTTTCTCGCCATTACGATACACAAGTGAACGTGGACTAGCCCCTACCACGCCAATATCGGCCTCTTTGGCTTCGCCTGGACCATTGACTTTACAGCCAATGACGGATACGTCCATTGGGGTACGAATGTCTTCCAAACGTTCTTCGAGGTCTTGCATGACTTTAATCACGTTAAATTCTTGACGTGAACAACTCGGGCAGGCAATAAAATTAATGCCATTTGAGCGCAAACCCAATGATTTTAAAATATCAAAACCGATTTTGACTTCTTCTTCTGGTTCTGCGGCCAAGGAAATACGCATGGTATCGCCAATACCTTCCATCAACAGACCACCCAAAGCAATCGCCGATTTTACGGAACCGGTACGGTAAATCCCTGCTTCGGTCACCCCTAAATGTAAGGGGTTATCAATTTGTTGAGACAGTAAACGGTAAGCATCCATGGTTAAAAACACATTTGAAGCTTTTACCGATACCTTAAACTCATGGAAGTTTAAACGGTCTAAAATATCAATATGGCGCATTGCAGATTCAAGTAGTGCTTGACCTGTCGGCTCACCATATTTTTTTTGAATATCTTTTTCTAAAGAACCTGCATTTACCCCAATCCGCATAGAAATATCATGATGACGTGCCGCTGCAACCACTTCACGTATTTTGGCTTCAGAACCGATATTGCCCGGATTAATGCGTAAACAATCCGCCCCCATATCTGCCACTTTCAATGCGATTTTATAATCGAAGTGAATATCCGCAACCAATGGCACTTGAACGCGCTTGCGGATTTCACCGAAGGCTTCCGCAGCTTCCATCGATGGCACAGAAACCCGCATAATGTCAGCACCAGCATCCGCACAGCGTTGAATCTGCGCGACTGTAGCATCAACATCACAGGTTTCAGTGTTGGTCATACTTTGAATACTGATCGGGGCGTCGCCTCCGACGTAAACAGAACCCACACGAATTTTGCGGGTAGGACGGCGTTTAATCGGGTTTACAATCATGATTATTTACTCTGGCACCATTAACGCGATAAACGGAATTCAGCTTTTCCGTTGGCGGTATATGGTGACAATGAAATCTGTTCATTGTTCAAGCTTAATGACACGGCTGATGCATCATCCAAACGGATTTGGAATGGAGATTCACCATTTAAAGTTAAAGTGTTGGCTTGACGACCTGTAGCCAAAACTTTCCCAGTAGAGTCAACAATATGCACGGAAGTCGGTCGACTGAAATTCAACACCAATTGATCACCGGATACCGCATTAGCGCCATCGACTGACAATACTTCAACGTCAGACTTGCCACTGTCTGCAGCATTATTGCTAGAGCTACTAGATGAATTCCAACTCTGAATGCTGCCTACAATTGCAGCCAAAATCAATAAGATAATGATCGCAATAATTGAACGCTTTAACCACTTACGATTACGCTCACTTTTCGAACCTGGCAATTTCCCCATAATTTTAATAGGAGAATTATCCAGCGCATGATTTGGTACCATACCAGTATCGTTGGCATAGATTTCATCAAAGCGTTGAATGAGCGATGTAGCATCAACATTCAGATATTTGGCATAAGTCCGATAGTAACCTTTAATAAAAGTCGCTTCAGGTAATGACTTATACTCATCGTGCTCTAATGCAGTTAAAGTTTTTACAGGAATTTTTAAATCTGCAGCAACTTGACTTAATTCACGCTTTTGAGCAATACGTTTTTGGCGCAAGTATTCTCCAGGACGCTGGACATTTCCTAATGCATTAGGTACTACGCTTGAACCATTCGATTGCGGTGAATTAGGATTTACTTCCATACGGCCTCAGTACTGTACTGTAATTGCAAATAACGTTTGTATTCTTGGCTATCTGGGAACAACGCACGCAGTTGATTGATCAACACTTGCATTCCCATCTTGTCGCCATTGGCACGCGCAATACGGATACCAATCCATAAGGCTCGCGCACTTTGATTTTTCTGCCCAACCAGACGAACAAACTGTTCATACAACTGGGTTGCTGCAGGAATTTGTTGTCTGGAATAAAAAATTTCCGACAACTCTAGCATTGAAACATAAGAATTCGGATTCACCTGTAAAGCCTGTTTAAAGGCTTTCTCCGCATTTGCGGTATCGCCCAGCTTTAAGTAAATACGACCCAAATTTTCCAATGCCTTAAAGCGCTGATCATAACCAAGTGTCGACCCAGCAATGCTCAACTGCTCAATCGCTTCATTATAACGTTCTACGACATATAAATACGTACCATAGTTGTTACGAGCTTGTGCATTTTTCGGATCTGCAGAAATCGCACGCTTAAAATGCAATTCTGCTTTTTCCATATTCGCAGGGCTACCTTCTTGCTGCAACAGCACACCCATCATCATATTGGCGGTGGAGTCTCGTGGCTCCATTTCCAATGCTTGATCCAGTGCCCGTTTTGCGGCATCCAGATCGCCCTTACGAATATATTCGGCTGCCAATTGAGTACGCACTTCTACTGCTTTCTCTGGGTCTTTTTTAAACCCTGGTGCTGACGAAGTGGTTGTTGTAATACACCCGACCAGCGACATTGAAAGACAAAACATTGTAATACATGCAAGTTTATTCGTGGGTTTACTCAATTGACCGCCCCTTTGTTATCCTTTTGAGCGCAAAATCTCATTCCGCTCAGCTACTTTCTTCTTCCACTGTTCTGCACGACGTGTTCGGTCAGCCACTTGACCGACCAACTGACCGCATGCAGCATCAATGTCATCACCACGTGTCTGACGAATCGTACACACAAATCCTGCATCAGACAAAGTTTTTTGGAAAGAAATAATGCGGTTACGGCTAGAACGTCCGTATGGCGCATGCGGGAACGGATTAAATGGAATTAAATTAATTTTACTCGGTAAATTCTTTAACAATTTCAATAACTGCTGTGCATGCTCTGGCTGGTCATTCACACCATCCAACATCACATATTCAATCGTGACATGACGTCGAGCACTTTCATTTCCATCTTTGGCCAAATATCGCTGACATGCAGCTATCAGTTGTTCTAATGGATATTTTTTATTAATAGGCACCAATTCATTACGTAATTCATCATTCGGCGCATGTAAAGAAATCGCCAATGCCACATCAATATCTTGTGCCAATTGATCAATTTTCGGCACGACACCTGATGTGGACAAGGTCACACGGCGCTTAGACATACCATATGCAAAGTCGTCGAGCATTAACTGCATTGAACTTAACACGGCATCATAGTTGAGCAAGGGCTCGCCCATACCCATCATCACTACATTGGTGACGGTACGCTCGCGTTCTGCGACGGGAACATCTTCCATATAAGAGTAGTTCGCCATCCACAACTGACCAATAATTTCCGCAGGGCTTAAGTCACGCTGGAAACCTTGCTTGCCTGTTGAACAGAAAGAGCAATCCAAGGCACAACCCACTTGTGAAGAAATACACAAGGTTTTACGCGCCCCAGTTTTATCTTCAGCAGGAATTAGCACGGTTTCAACCAATGAACCTGCACCATCCCCTACACGGAACACCCACTTACGGGTCCCATCTTTAGAATAATTACGATGCACAACTTCTGGCGCTTTAATTTCACAAACGCGCTCTAATTTTTCACGCAACTTACCTGAAATGTTGGTCATTTCAGCAAAATCAGTCACGAAATATTGATGAATCCACTTCATCACCTGTCCTGCGCGGAACTTCTTTTCACCCATGGCTTCAAAGAATTGTTCCAGCTCAGCACGTGACATGCCCAGTAAATTTACTTTTTCCACAGAAGATTGTTGTGTTGGAGTGGACAAAGATTGTTGCGATTCATCAGAAGTTGCAGATGAAACGACCACTTCAGTACTCATGTGTAATTACCTAAACCATGTCGAAGATAGAAGAGATTGCTCAATATTCAAGCAAATAATTTTGAAGAGAATAAAAAAACCAGATAAGCAGTATAACACTTATCTGGTTTGAAGTGTCTCGATTAACGAGTGCGTGGGCAAACTTCAGTTTGAGCGAAGAAGTAGTTCACTTCGCGATCAGCAGATGCAACTGAGTCAGAACCGTGAGCAGCATTTTCGTCGATGCTTACAGCGAAATCAGCACGGATTGTACCAGGAGCAGCTTCTTTAGGGTTAGTCGCGCCTAAGATTTCACGGTGAGCAAGAACTGCATTTTCACCTTCAAGAACAGATACAACAACTGGACCAGAAGTCATGAACGCAACTAAGTCAGCAAAGAAACCACGTTCTTTGTGTTCTGCGTAGAAACCTTCTGCTTCAGCTTGAGAAAGGTGTTTCATTTTAGTCGCAACGATTTTAAGACCAGCTTTTTCGAAACGAGCAAAGATGTCACCAATGTGGTTTTTAGCTACTGCATCTGGTTTAACGATAGATAAAGTACGTTCAATAGCCATGATCGGCTCCTTAAGTCAAATTAGACGTGAAAATTTTGCCGCATTATACCGAATAATGAGCAATTATCAGCTTTTGAAATGTAAAAAAACTGGATTTTTTCGATGTGCCGTTCGAAAAGCGCTAGATTAGCTGGCTTCGTCGATCCAAGCCATTTGAATGGCTTCAAGTAGACCTTCAGTTGACTTCGTAGGATCATCAGAAAAATCAGGTAATGCACAGACCCATGCATGTAAATCGGTAAAGCGAATCCACTGCGGGTCCACATCTGGATGTGCTTCATACAATTCAATGGCAATATCCATGGTATCGGTCCAACGTAAACCCATGACTGTTCCTAAATCTCGACAATGTTCGTGCTACTTTAACAAATTTTAGCCCTACTGAAAAATCAGCAGCCCATTTAGTTATAAAACAATCTGAAACATGGGGGCACAGGCAATAATCACGGCCGCCACACTAGCCCCAATCACTGCACCGACAGCAACATCACTCGGATAGTGCAGACCCAAAACCATCCGAGATAAAGCCACCAACACCGTAAAAGGCAACATCAAAACCAATAATGCAGGCTGAATAGAACCGATCACGACGGTGGCCATAACTGCATGTAATGTGTGCCCTGAAGGAAAACTAAAATGATCTAAAGGACGCTCACACAAGCGAATGACCTGATGTACCTGATAAGGTCGCGGACGCACTGTTTTTGTCTTTAAAATCTTATAGATAGCTGTACCCAATAGCGAACCCAATATGAGATAGAGCATTTGTAGACTATAAGATAAACCTTGTAATAACCACAGGCTCATCAACATCAGGTACCAAAAAATACCATCACCTAACCGGCTTACCTGTTTAAAAAAATACGCCACTCGTTCTGAATGGGAAAAATGATTCAGATATAAACAACCTTTCAAGTCGAGATCGAGTATTTTTATTTTTGCATTCTTAAAATTCATATTTTCTCTCCTCAGCTTTGCTTAAGTGCTTTAGGCGATCATTTGTGTTTCCTTTGCCACGTGATAAAGAGCTTGCTCGAGTTGAGAAACAGGCAATTGCCACCCCATTTCTAATACTGTATTTCGAGCATGTTGTCCCATTGCATTTAATGTTTGAGTGCTCGGTAAATTCTGCATATGGCGTGCAAAAGCATCGACATCATTTAAGGGACTGAGCCATCCTGTAAGTTCATGTTCAACATGTGCATGTGCACAGGCGTAATTATACGCCACAACTGGTAGACCACTGGCCATTGCTTCTAAAACAACGTTACCAAAGGTTTCAACCTGACTGGCAAAAACAAAAACATCCGCACTGGCATATACACTAGCAAGATTCTTACCAGTCAAACTGCCCGTAAAGATGACTCCATGTGGCTGCCCCAGACTTTCTAGACGTTGACGATCTGGTCCATCGCCTGTAATCACCAGTTTGTAGTACTTCTTGCCGTGTTGCCGCATACATATATAGTTACGAATCAGCACATCAATTTCTTTTTCCGGAGATAGTCTACCGACATACAGCATCACCACCGTTTGACTATCCGCACCCCAATTGCACCGATATGCATCGGAGCGAAAGACTGAAGAAAACTGCTGAGTGTCCACCCCTCGCCCTACGACGACTAAAGGGCACTTCACGCCGAACTGTTTTAGGGCACGCTCAGTATCTTTGCTGGGCACACAGGTCAGTTGCGTATTGTTATGAAACCAGCGTAGATAGTGCTGGATGGGCTTCACCAGAAAAGCCAAATCAAAGAACCGGCTGAAATCCTGAAATGGGGAGTGAAAGCCACTGGAAATCGGAATTGCCTTACTCTTGGCGGCATGCAGTGCCGTTAAACCCAGAGGACCTTCTGTGACGATATGCACCACATTGGGCATGAATTCTTCTAGCGCATTGGCCACTTTAATAAATTGCGGTCGACCAAACTGCAAATCCGGATATTTAGGAATATTTTGGGCAGCAACGAGACATTCTTTATTTGGAACAAACTCATAACAGGTTTGTGTCTGGCTCGGGCGAATCAGTAAAATTTTATGCCCTTGCCGCTGCAAGCCCTTACACAATTGCATTAACGATAAAGCCACCCCATTCACTTCTGGTGGCCATGTTTCAGTGACAATTGCAATTTTTAACCGTGGGCGAACCAGATCTCTTAAAACACTTATTTCTTCTACGCTGTTTTTGTTTTTGTGTAATTTAAAATAAAACTTAAAACTGTCTGGAAAATCTTGTTGTTTTAGCAGGCCCACAGTGGATATGTTAGACATATGACACCTATTGCTTAATTTTGTATTAGCATAGATGTCGAGTTTGACAGTTTGATGATAAATTCATGACAGATTCAATATAGACCACCAGCATATTGTAAAGATTATCTAGTCATCTCTTCTCTTTTCAGCACCCAATCTTGGTTATCTCGCTCAACCTGATAAGTTGGTAAGTTCATCAAACCAATCCATGCAAATAATTTTTCCAACCGTTCCACTTTTTCAGGGTTAAACTGCTGTGTCTCTCGTTCTTGTAAGCGCTTTAATTCCTGATAGGTAGATAAACCTAAAGTCACATCTACAAATGCGTCTTTCGGAATTTTAGTGGTATATATTGGTCTGGTGGGAAGCTCCACCCGATGCCAAAGCTGACCATCTAGCTCAAACTCCCTTTGAGCTGAATAATGATACCCAATATTCGCCGAGGATATATTTTTAACAATTCGCACTTCTTCCTCATATGCCCATTCTTGCATTTTATAGAGAAAACCATGCTTCAGAAGATTTTCATTCACCTGCCAATTTAAGAGGCTCGAATTACCTATGGAGAGTAAATGATCAATATTGGCGACATTAACACCTTTGGGCACTGTTTTTAAATATCTAACTTCGCCTTTCCGGGCTGGAATTACATATTGATCAATATTTTCAAAGCCTGCTTTTTCAGTATCAATCCCGATGACCATTCCTTTGTAGCGATCGGCATAATGCGACCACATCAGTGGATTCAAAGCCGTTCTGGTTAGACTCAAAATACAATATTTTCTCGAAAAACGATTACGGAATGCATTGATTGCAACGGGTAAAGAAACATCTAAATCATAAAGCCCCAAACCAGTCCCTTCAAATGGATCATTAAAGTCTTCTAAATGAGAAAACCCCAAAGTATTTGTTTCTAAAATTTTTAATCCCGCTTCAAAACCGACATATTTATATAAAATCTTTTTTGTTATCCAATAAAAAAACCCTGCTTTCTCAGGGTTTTATCGCATATCAATCAGCTAGATCAGAAAATTAGTTCTTTTCTTTGTCTACGATTTTGTTTGCTTGAATCCAAGGCACGAGAAAAATGAAAGCACTGCTTTCATCTTTTTGAGGCACGGAACCATAAACATAAAAAACCCACTCAAATAGAGTGGGTCTTCGCATTCAAATCAATTGATTCAAGAATTAGTTCTTCTCTTTATCTACGATTTTGTTTGCTTGAATCCAAGGCATCATCGCACGTAATTTAGCACCCGTTACTTCAATACCGTGTGCAGCATTTTGACGACGACGCGCAGTCATTGATGGGTAGTTCAATGCACCTTCGTTGATGAACATCTTCGCGTATTCACCAGATTGAATACGTTTCAGTGCATTACGCATTGCTTCACGTGACTGTTCGTTGATGACTTCAACACCAGTTACATACTCACCATATTCAGCGTTGTTAGACACTGAGTAGTTCATGTCCGCAATACCACCTTCAAACATCAAGTCAACAATTAACTTAAGTTCGTGTAAGCATTCGAAGTAAGCCATTTCAGGTGCATAACCAGCTTCAACCAAAGTTTCGAAGCCCATTTTCACTAATTCTACTGCACCACCACAAAGAACTGCTTGCTCACCAAATAAATCAGTTTCAGTTTCTTCACGGAAAGAAGTCTCGATGATACCGGTACGACCACCACCTACGCCAGAAGCATAAGAAAGTGCAAGATTACGGGCATTACCAGAAGCATCTTGATGGATCGCGATTAAGTCAGGTACACCTGAACCACGTTGGTATTCTGAACGTACTGTGTGACCTGGTGCTTTTGGCGCAACCATGATGACATCTAAGTCTTTACGTGGAACAACTTGGTTATAAAGAACAGAGAAACCATGTGCAAATGCTAAAGTTGCACCTTCTTTGATGTTTGGTTCAATCACATCACGATAAAGTTGAGCTTGGAACTCATCTGGAGTCAAGATCATCACGACATCAGCTTGAGCAACAGCAGCTGGAACTTCAGAAACTTTAAGACCTGAATTTTCAGCTTTTTTCCAAGATGCTGAACCAGCACGTAAACCTACAGTGACATCTACACCAGAATCTTTCAAGTTAAGTGCATGAGCATGGCCTTGTGAACCGTAGCCAATGATCGCTACTTTCTTAGATTGGATGATAGATAAGTCACAGTCTTTATCGTAAAAAATTTGCATTGTTGTCTCCGCTAGAATGCTATCTTTATGGATCACTTATTCACCTGTTGCCGAGCATCCTCTCTATGGGCGTTACTCAAAGTTATTTGTGAATAAGTGAGTCTTTCAATTTTGAATTAAATCGTTAAAACTTTTTCACCACGGGCAATACCCGATACACCTGAACGCACAACTTCTAAAATTGTGTTTTCCGCCAAGGCATCAATAAAGCCGTCGATCTTTTCCGTCGTACCCGCAATTTGAATGGTGTACGTGGTTGGTGTCACATCAACAATCTGCGCACGGAAAATATCCGCTGTACGCTTAATTTCAGCGCGTGCTGAACCAAGAGATTTGACTTTAATCAGCATCAACTCACGTTCAATGTGAGCACCTTCAGACAAGTCCACCACTTTTACCACTTCAACCAATTTATTTAATTGCTTGGTAATTTGCTCAATTTTATGATCATCACCATAGGTGGTCAGCGTCAAACGCGACAAAGTTGGATCTTCTGTAGGGGCAACATTTAAGGTTTCAATGTTGTAGCCACGTTGCGAGAATAATCCGACTAAGCGAGAAAGCGCACCAGCTTCGTTTTCAACGAGTACAGAAATAATGTGTCTCATGAAGTACGCTCCCCTTTACCTAACCACATATCTTTCATCGACTGACCCGCAATCAACATTGGGTAAACGTGTTCAGTACGATCCACCATGACATTAATGAATACACATTTATCATTAATCGCCATCGCCTCGGCAAGCTTTGATTCAAGTTCATCTGCATGATCAATTTGAATACCCACGTGACCATAAGCTTCCATTAGCTTGGCAAAATCAGGCAATGACTCTACATAAGAACTTGAATGACGTCCTTCATAGTTCATGTCTTGCCATTGTTTTACCATACCGAGGGCACGGTTATTCAAGCACAAGATTTTTACATTTAAGCCATATTGCTTACAGGTAGAAAGTTCTTGAATACACATCTGAATGGAGGCTTCACCAGTAATACACACCACTTGTTGGTCTGGGAATGCAAGCTTCGCTGCCATTGCATATGGCAAGCCTACACCCATGGTGCCTAAGCCACCCGAGTTGATCCATTGACGTGGACGTGTGTATTTATAGTAAAGCGCACCAAACATTTGATGCTGACCGACATCCGAAGTAATGATGGCTTGGCTATTGGTGATCTTGTCTAAAGCTTCAACCACTTGTTGCGGCTTCATTGAACCATCAGTTGGTTTATCATAGTTCAAACCATGCACTTTGCGCCATTCATTGATTTGTGACCACCAAGCCGCAATCGCTTCAGGATTTGGCTTTGACACATTCATTTGCTTCAACTGCACCAGCATTTCTTGTAAAACTGGTTCTACAGCACCCACAATTGGAATATGTGCAATAATGGTTTTTGAAATCGTCGCAGGGTCGATATCAATATGAATTACTTTCGCATTTGGACAGAACTTTGCAGGATTATTGGTGACACGGTCATCAAAACGCGCGCCAACACACAAGATCACATCCGCATTGTGCATAGTCATATTGGCTTCATAGGTACCATGCATGCCCAACATACCGATGAACTGTTCATCGTTTCCAGGGAAAGCACCTAAGCCCATCAAGGTATTGGTTACTGGATAGCCCAACAAATGTGCCAATTCAGTTAAAAGTGCTGATGCATTACCCTGCACAACCCCGCCACCCGTATAAATAACAGGGCGTTTGGCATTGATCAATTCATCAATCGCTTTACGAATTTGACCTGAGTGACCACGGTGTGGTGGTTGATAAGAACGCATCTTCACTTTTTCAGGATATTCGTAAGCAAACTTCTCTGCAGGATTCGTCGCATCCTTTGGAATATCAACAACCACTGGACCTGGTCGACCAGAAGCCGCGATATAGAAGGCTTTTTTGATAATTGCAGGAATTTCACTGGCATGACGCACTTGGAAACTATGTTTCACGATAGGACGAGAAATACCCACCATGTCTGTTTCTTGGAATGCATCTTCCCCAATTAAATGTGACGCAACCTGACCAGACAAAATCACCATTGGGATTGAGTCCATATAAGCAGTTGCAATTGGAGTAACAGTATTGGTTGCGCCTGGACCTGAAGTGACCAGTACTACACCTGTTTTACCTGTAACGCGTGAATAAGCATCTGCCATATGACCAGCAGCTTGTTCATGACGTACGAGATAATGATTGATTTTGTCTTGTTGAAAAAGCGCATCGTAAATGTGTAAAACTGCGCCGCCTGGGTATCCAAAAACATGTTCAACGCCTTCGTCCGCTAATGCGCGAACAAGCATTTCACCACCAGATAAAAGTTCCAACGTGATTCACCCTAATCTTTTATCACCGCTTGATGGGAGACATCAGCAGTGTTCATTCATTAATTGTCTGCACTGTTATAGCACACATATTTCATAGTTTTCATGGCAATAGGAAAAAAATCCGATCCGTTTGCTGTTTGAGCAATATGGGATCTAAAACATGTTGGGATAAACATATTTTTATTTGCTTTGTTCACCATCTCGGCTAGAGATGACGCCCATTGCATGACATGACACTTCTTCGAAGGGTGATCGAAAGAAGGCATATAAAACTAAAGACAGCATTTTTCTTGTTTAAACTCCTATTGTCAAGTTGAAAAATCAGCTTTTTTTTGATTACGCACAGACCGTATATTTTTTATTCTAAAATTATACTTTTGCAGACCAGTTCAAGCATTCAGAAAAATTTGAGCACCGGTGATAAAAAATCCACTATCCCTCTAATTTTACGAAAATAAATCCATTTAAAACTTGGTCGTTTTTCTCAAGAATTGCTTGTTCTCAATAAAAATCGACCTATACTATTTAGCACAATCAATATTCAGCACTTCCCTCGTAAAACACAGGATGATGCTGTTTTTTTCAACACCACTTTCCCTGCATAGAAATAAAATAGGATGATGCGTATGTCTCTTTCATTCCATTCGCTGAGCGGTGCAATCCTTGCCTGCGCATTATTATTTTCCAGCACAACGCTCTGGGCCAAAGATTATTACAAGTGGGTCGATGCCAAGGGCTCAACGCATTACACCACGACCCCACCACCCAAAAGCGCACAAAAAAAAGGCAAAGTACAAACTTATGGGTGGAACAATTCAGCCCCTAGTACGAGTCGTGGCAGTAACCCAGCTGTAGAAACCCAAACCAATAATTCAACCATGCCCGTGAATGCTGCCGCGACAGCTAAACCAGCAGCGAACATGGCTAACGACACTACAAAGACAACGACTAACATGACTCCTCCTCCCGCTGAGAGCAAAGCAATTCCTGCCCCTAAACCGGATGGAAAAAATTACAGCACTGAATAAAATCAGCTTTTACGAAATAGTTTAATTTTTCTTACTGTTCAGCCGCTGCAAAATTCACATTTAGGTGCATTTTGCGCTATGCTGTGCAGCAAACTTTTAACCGTTGTTCCTTAATACGTTTATGACTACTCATATTGACCCTGAATATCAAGCTAGTGCGATTGAACCCACTGTCCAACAAGACTGGGAAAATCGTAAAGTCTTTAAAGTTGCCGACACTGTAGAAGGTCCTCGTCGTTACATTCTGTCGATGTTCCCTTACCCAAGTGGCAAGCTGCATATGGGTCATGTGCGTAACTACACCATTGGCGACGTGATCAGCCGTTTTCACCGTTTAAAAGGTGAAACTGTATTACAACCGATGGGTTGGGATGCTTTTGGTCTCCCTGCTGAAAATGCCGCGATTGCACATCAAGTTGCACCAGCGAAATGGACCTTTGAAAATATCGCCTACATGCGTGATCAATTGAAAAAGCTGGGGCTTTCGATTGACTGGGATCGTGAATTTGCAACCTGTACCCCTGAGTATTACCACTGGGAACAATGGTTATTTGTACAGCTTTATAAGAAAGGCTTGATCTATCGTAAGCTTTCAACCGTAAACTGGGATCCTGTCGATCAAACCGTTTTAGCCAACGAACAGGTTGAAAATGGTCGTGGCTGGCGTTCAGGTGCATTGGTGGAAAAACGCGATATTCCAATGTACTACTTCCGCATCACCGATTATGCGCAAGAACTGCTTGATGACCTAGACTCACTCAAAGACGGCTGGCCTCAACAAGTTTTGACCATGCAACGCAACTGGATTGGCCGCTCGACTGGAATGGAAATTACCTTCCCTTCAGCAAATCCTGAGATTTATGCAGATGGCTTAACGGTTTATACCACACGTGCCGATACCTTAATGGGTGTGACCTATGTTGCCGTGGCAGCAGAACACCCAATGGCACTAAAAGCCGCAGAAAATAATCCTGAGCTTGCTGCATTTATTGAAGAATGCCGTATGGGTTCGGTTGCTGAAGCTGACTTGGCTACAGCTGAAAAGAAAGGTATGGCAACGGGTCTATTTGTAAAACATCCAGTGACTGGCGAACAAGTACCAGTTTGGATTGCTAACTACGTACTCATGTCTTACGGCTCTGGCGCTGTGATGGCCGTGCCTGCGCATGACGAACGTGATTTTGAGTTTGCCAACAAGTTCAACCTACCAATTAAGCAAGTCATTGATGCCAGAGGTGCTGACGATGCAGAGTACTCTGCAACTGAATGGCAAGAATGGTATGGTTCTAAAGAAGGTAAACTGGTTAATTCTGGCGAGTTTGACGGTTTGGAATTCCAAGCGGCATTTGATGCCTTCCTTGCAAAATTAGAACCACAAGGTCTAGCAAATTCTAAAGTTCAATTCCGTTTACGTGACTGGGGTGTTTCTCGTCAACGTTATTGGGGTTGTCCAATTCCAATGATCAACTGTGATACTTGTGGTCAGGTTACTGTTCCAGAAGATCAATTGCCTGTGGTCTTACCAACGGATGTGGTTCCAGACGGTTCAGGTAACCCACTCAACAAGATGCCTGAGTTCTATGAAACTAAGTGTCCTTGCTGTGGTGGCGATGCACGTCGTGAAACTGACACCTTAGATACCTTTGTCGAGTCTTCTTGGTACTACGCTCGTTACGCCTCTCCAGACTTTACTGGCGGTATGGTGAAGCCTGAAGCAGCACAATCTTGGTTGCCAGTGAACCAATACATTGGTGGTGTAGAACATGCGATTCTGCATTTACTTTATGCGCGTTTCTTCCATAAATTGATGCGTGACGAAGGTGTGGTACAAGGCAACGAACCATTTACCAACTTGCTCACTCAAGGCATGGTTTTGGCAGATACCTTCTACCGTGAAGCTGAAAATGGCAAGAAAACTTGGTTTAACCCAGCGGATATTGAATTAGAACGTGACGAGAAAGGTCGTATTCTTTCTGCGAAATATTCAGGCGATGGTCAAGAAGTGGTGATCGGCGGACAAGAAAAAATGTCCAAGTCGAAAAACAACGGTATCGACCCACAAGCCATTATTGATCAATACGGCGCAGATACAGCACGTGTCTTTATGATGTTTGCTGCACCGCCAGATCAATCTTTAGAATGGTCAGATGCGGGTGTTGAAGGTGCCAACCGTTTCTTGAAACGTGTCTGGCGTTTAGCGACAGGTTTCCTTGAAAAGGGCAATCAAGCCACTGCCATCGATAAAGCCAATTTATCCAAAGATGCGCAAGATTTACGTCGTAAAACCCATGAAACGATTCAAAAAGTCGGTGATGACATTGAACGTCGTCATGCATTCAACACAGCCATTGCCGCATTGATGGAATTGCTCAATGCCAGCAACAAGTTTGAAGCCAAAGATGACAATGATGTTGCCGTTGCACGTGAAGCGATTACGACGTTGTTGACGTTACTTGCGCCATTTGCACCGCATTTGAGTCAGACGTTATTGACTCAGTTTGGTATTGAGTTAACCCAAAGCTTGTTCCCAGTGGTGGATGAGTCGGCATTAACGCGTAATACGCAAACGATTGTCGTTCAAGTGAATGGTAAATTACGTGGCAAATTAGAAGTGTCGGTTGATGCATCGAAAGATGAACTTTTGGCCCTGGCTAAGGCGTTACCAGAAGTACAACAATTCTTAACAGGTCCAACCAAGAAAGAAATTGTCGTACCTAATAAATTAGTGAACTTGGTGGTTTAACTCAATCTCCCCTAACCCCTCTTTCGTAACGAGGGGAACGCCTTCCTTTGCAAAGGGAGGTTGGGAGGGATGTCTAACTAAACCTAAACAAAGCCCGTTTTCATTTAACGGGCTTTGCTACTAAAATCATAGATGTTTGAAATCAATTGGTATTACACTGCAAAGTCGCGGCATTGACAGAGGAAAACACATGCATTTAGGCAAGCGTTTCGCAACTATTATTCTAACTTGCGGTCTAGGTGCAGGTTTAGTGGGCTGTGGTTTTCACTTAAAAGGCACACAACCTTCGGCAACCCCTGTGGCCTATGCCCAAATGAGCTTGTCTTTACCCAAAGATACTGAAGAATTAGAAGAAAAATTATCCATTTATTTAGGTACAGCTGGTGTGCAACTCAGCAATAACCCGAATGCCTACCGCTTACATGTATATAGCTACACTCCTGTACGCCAAGAATTACGTGGTAAATTAATTGAAACCTTATTGCGTTTAAACGTGACTTTCCGCATTGAAGATGCGCAAGGTAATCCTGTAACTGAAATGCGTACCGTTACCGCTTCACGTAGCTATCAATATAACTTGGCGACGGTCAACACCGATGACCAAGAAGAGAAATTCTTAAAACAAGTGCTGGTTGATGATGTGGCACAACAGATTGTGCGTCAGATTTCATCCAATCGTTTACCGAAAGTGACGAATACCACAACTCAGCCTTAATTGTAATTGCTATATGAAACTCGACTATTTGCAGGCCCTGAAACGCATTCCAGAAGCACGTGGTGCATGGGTTCTGCATGGTCAAGAACCCTTACTGGAACAAAACCTGCTCGATGCCTTTCGCAAGAGCTGGCAAGAACAGAATATTGAACGTCAGCGCTATGACCTGTCCAATGTCAGTGACTGGAAAACTGTGTTTAATGCCCTCAACAGCTTGTCGTTATTTTCTACCCAGCTCGCAATTGAAGTGCATGGCAATATCAAGCCAGATGCCAATGGCATCAAACTGTTGACCCAATATCTGCAACACAATGAACAGAATTTATTGTTAATTGTAATGCCGAAACAAGACAGCAGTAGTTTAAAGTCCGGTTTCTTTAAAGTCATTGATGCCAATGGCGTCAATGTGTCGCTGACGGCACATTATCCGCAAGATCGACAACGGATTTTAGCGGTTGAAGCAGAAAAGCTGGGCATTCAACTGGCGAATAATGCATGGCAGTGGCTAGAACAGCATCATGAACATAACTTGTTGGCGGCTAAAAATAGTTTGATGCGCGTGCGGGATACCTTTCCCGATTTGGCCCAAATTGGCATCGAGCAACTGCTCAGCTGTTTACAAGACCAGTCCCGTTATAGCACCTTTGATTTAAGCGATGCCTTACTGGAAGGCAACTTTGCGCAAGCGGTCAAGATTTACCAATATTTACTGGCTTCGGGTGAACCGATGAGTCTGTTGCTCTGGAGCATCAGCAAAGAAATGCGCCTGTTGATGCAGCTGTTTGAACAACCGCAAAATGCATTGCAGTTGGGAATTTGGAAAACCAAAGTCAGTCTGTATCAACAGGCTTTACGCCGACTACATCCTAAACAATTCTTAAGCTGGCCTGCGCTTTTGTTGCGAATCGATGCATCGATCAAAGGCTTAAGTAAAGAAAACCCTGAACATCTGATCTTACAAGCCATCAGCATGCTTTGTGGTAAAAATTTATTTTTAAATTAAAAACCTAAAGCTCTGTCAAACTGATGCATCTAGCTAAAGAAGCGTGCAAACCAGCTTTTACCTTTTTTCTGCTCCTGAGCACGTAAATAGTGCAACATATTGTCACGCACTGCATCCACATAATCCTGATCATCATGCTGAATATGGTTAATTAACCATTTAGACAATAAACGATGTAAATCGTGTTCAACCGATTCCCCTTGAGCAAAGCGCTGGCGACAATCATTCAAACGTTTGACAAATAACTCATGAATGCCTCGATGCGAGGGTAAATATTGATAATTGACTTGCTTGAGCAAATTTTCTTCAAAACTAAAATGCGATTGGGTATAGTCAATCAAATCATCTAACACATCGCTAATTTGGTTGCGCTGCCCACTTATGCGGATCTGATCCAGCGTATTAATATATTCCAGAATTTGTCGATGCTGATTGTCAATCACCTCAATTCCAATATTAAATTTTTCACTCCACTCCATGATTTCCCTCACATTATTTTCATTAAGTTATTTTTTATTACAGCAACCCATTTAGGTTTTATCTTTAACCAAAAAACCCATACTTTTTTTATGGAATTAAATATTATCTGCTTTTTAGTTCTAAATCTATAGGAAAATAAAGTGTAAATTTTCGGTGAGGAGCATTCATATAAGCTGGCGATACAACATAAAAATCTTATCGTTTAAAGCAGCCTATAAGCATTGATCATGCATCATTTAAGAATCGGGACGAAAAAAGCGGACAGATTCCGCAAAATCTAGTAAAGAATAGTTATCATTTGCAAATTCTGTAAAAAATCCACGATTTATCCGTATTTCACTTTTATACTAGCCGTGATTATTTTTTACTCCCTGACCTGCTATGCCAAAAATAAAATTCTTTAAAATGATGATCGCACTGCTGTGTATTGCCCTGCTTGCCTTTTTGGCTTGGAATTACTTCAAACCCAAACAAGAACAACCGCAATACATTACCGAGGCGGTCAGCCGTGGCGATTTAGAAAATACGGTTTTGGCAACAGGTACACTAGATGCCACCAAGCTGATCAGCGTAGGGGCACAGGTATCCGGTCAGGTACAAAAAATGTATGTGCAATTGGGCGATGAAGTAAAACAAGGTCAGCTGATTGCGCAAATTGACTCTACCACTCAGGGAAATAGCCTGAAAACTGCTGAAGCCAATATTAAGAATTTAGCGGCGCAACGTTTGCAGCAAGAAGCCAACCTAAATGAAGCACAATTGGCCTATAAGCGTCAGCAACAAATGTTTGCCCAAGATGCCACCTCGAAAGCTGAACTTGAATCTGCTGAAGCCACTTTTAAAACTGCCATTGCGCAGGTGAAAGCGATTGATGCACAAATTGAGTCTGCCAAAGTCACCAAGTCGACTGCACAAACCAACATTGGCTATACCCGTATTGTGGCACCGACTGATGGCACTGTGGTGGCCATTGTGACCGAAGAAGGACAAACGGTGAACGCTAACCAAAGTACGCCCACCATTGTCAAAATTGCCAAACTGCAAAATATGACTATTAAAGCGCAGGTCAGTGAAGCTGACATTATGAAAGTCGAAAAAGGCCAACAAGTCTATTTCACCACCTTAGGCGATGACAGCAAACGTTATGCCAGCCTGCGCCAGATTGAACCTGCACCCGACTCGATCAGCAATGAAAGCAGTACCACTTCAAGCTCGTCGAATACTGCTGTTTACTACAATGCTTTATTTGATGTGCCTAACCAGGATGGCAAACTGCGTATCGATATGACCGCACAGGTGTATATCGTGCTCGATGCTGCAGAAAATGCCTTGTTGGTGCCTTCTACGGCAATTTCTAATCGTTCTGCGAAAATGAAGCAAAACACCACAGCTCAAGCCGTGGCTTCGTCTGCAGACAACAAATCCGATGCAGCACCGACACAAGCTCCCAAACTTGAACGTTTAAAGCTGAATGCAGCGCAACAACAATTGCTGAAAGACGGTAAAGCCAGCTTAAGTGTGGTGCGTGTATTACAGGCCGATGGTTCTGCCCAGCCCAAACAAGTTTTGATTGGTATTAATAACCGTGTAAATGCACAAGTCTTGGCGGGTTTAAAAGAAGGTGATCAAGTGGTGATTGCTGACAGCTCCGAAACCTCAGCAGCCAGCGCCAATAGCGGTAATCGTCGTCGTAACGGCCCACCAATGGGAATGTAAGCATGACAAAAAAAGCCTTGCTTGAAGTCAGCAACTTGGTACGAGAGTTCCCTGCTGGCGAAAGCACTGTTCAAATTCTCAAAGGCATTGACCTGACCATTTATGAAGGTGAACTGGTGGCCATTGTGGGTCAATCTGGTTCAGGTAAATCCACCCTCATGAATATTCTGGGCTGCCTAGACCGCCCAACTTCAGGCAGTTATCGGGTCAAAGGCCAAGAAACAGGACAGCTAGAACCAGATCAGTTGGCAGAGTTACGCCGCGAATATTTCGGCTTTATTTTCCAGCGTTATCATTTACTCGGTGATTTAACCGCGGAAGGCAATGTTGAAGTCCCTGCAATTTATGCAGGCACAACGCCCTATGCACGTAAACAACGGGCCACCGCCCTCCTCACCGAATTAGGATTGGGCAATAAAACCCAGAACCGCCCGAACCAACTCTCGGGTGGTCAGCAACAGCGGGTTTCGATTGCCCGCGCCCTGATGAATGGTGGTGATGTGATTCTTGCCGATGAACCGACGGGTGCATTGGACTCACATAGTGGTATCGAAGTGATGCGGATTTTACGCGAACTGAATGCCGCAGGTCATACCATTATTTTGGTCACGCATGATATGCAGGTGGCCAAGAATGCCAGCCGTATCATTGAAATCAGTGATGGCGAGATTATCGCCGACCGTGTCAACCAGCCCGAATATGACACCGAACTGCATCAAGATCCTGATGCTGAAACGGCCATTTCAGCGCAACAAGAAAAAAATAAAAGTGTTTCCGCATGGCGCTCCCTGCTCGACCGTTTAGGTGAGGCCTTTCGCATGGCTTTACTCTCGATGAATGCCCACCGCATGCGAACCTTTTTGACCATGCTGGGGATTATTATCGGGATTGCCTCAGTGGTGACTGTGGTGGCCTTAGGAAATGGTTCGCAAAAGCAGATTCTTAGTAATATTAGCAGCTTGGGCACCAATACCATTACCGTGTTTCAGGGGCGTGGTTTTGGTGATAACTCCAAAACTGCCAGCTTTAAAACACTGGTGCCAAGCGATGCCGAAGCCCTCGCTACTCAGCCCTATGTCAGTGCCGTCAGCCCGATGGTGAGTTCTTCTCAAACGCTGCGCTATCAACAAAATGAAGCCAGCGGCACCATCAATGGCGTCGGTGGCGATTATTTCACGGTCAAAGGCCTCAGCTTTAAAGATGGGCAAACCTTTGATCAACGTAGTGTTCGTGACCGCACCCAAGATGTGGTGATTGACACCAATACGCAAAAGCAGTTTTTTAGTGATGGCGCGAATCCAATTGGACAAGTCATCCTGCTCGGTAGCGTACCCGCACGGATTATTGGCGTGGTAGAGCCGCAAAACAGTGCCATGGGATCGGATGACACCCTGAATGTCTATATGCCTTACACCACCGTCATGAGCCGTATGCTGGGGCAAAGTAATGTCCGCAATATCATTGTGCAAATCAATGACCAATACTCCACCAGTGCGGCTGAAAATGCGATTGTGAATCTGCTGACCCAACGTCATGGTCAGCAAGATGTATTTACCATGAACAGTGACAGCATCCGTCAAACCATTGAAAAAACCACCAGCACCATGACCCTGCTCGTCTCAGCAATTGCCGTCATTTCCTTGGTGGTTGGTGGTATTGGGGTGATGAACATTATGCTAGTTTCCGTGACCGAACGGACGCAGGAAATTGGCGTGCGTATGGCCGTGGGTGCACGTCAAAGCGATATTCTGCAACAATTCTTGATTGAAGCGATTCTCGTCTGCTTGATTGGCGGGGTATTGGGTGTCCTGCTCTCGCTCGGCTTAGGTCAAATTATCCAGAAATTTGCAGGTGGAAATTTTGGCATTGCCTACTCTACGACTTCAATTATTGCCGCCTTTGTCTGCTCGACCTTGATTGGGGTTGTTTTTGGCTTCTTACCCGCCAAAAATGCCGCCAAGCTCGACCCTGTTGCCGCCCTTGCCCGAGAATAAGGACACATTATGCATTTTTCATTTACTCGTTTGTGTACGGCAATGCTGTTGAGCAGTTCTTTGCTGGGGTGTGCCGCAGTGGTGAAAACCCCCTATCAAGCGCCTACCGTACAAACGCCTGCCCAGTTTCAATATGATCGGGCCACCGCTCAGCAACGCCAGCAAGCCATTTATGCCGACCAATGGTGGACTTTGTTTGGTGATGCCCAACTGAATCAACTGATTGATGCCGTACTGGCAAAAAACAGCGATTTGGCTGTTGCTGGTATGACCCTGAAACAAGCTCGATTACAGGCTGATTTGAGCGAAAATCAGCAAAAACCTCGGGTGAATTCCACGGTTTCCACAGGACATCAATTCGAGCTGAATTCGGGAGATGATCAATCTAGCGGCTTATCTTTGGGTGCTGGACTCAGTTATGAATTGGATTTATTTGGCAAGTTAGCACGTCAGACGGAAGCCAAAAAATGGGAAGCCTTGGCCACTGAGCAGGATTTGCAAGCCACCGCTCAAAGTTTGATTGGCACAACTGCAAAACTGTACTGGCAATTGGCGTATTACAATGAAAGCCGCAGTACCGCACAGCAAAGTCTAGCCACCTCACAAAAGCTGTATGATTTGGTCAAGGCTCAATATCAGGCAGGCTCAGTATCTGGTTTGGAGCTGACTCAAGCAGAGCAGTCGGTACAAAGCCAAAAAGCCAGTCTAAGTCAAATTCAGCAAAGTCTGGTAGAAACCCGTACTGCGATCGCGGTACTACTGCATATGCCAGTGCAACAACTGAATATTCAAGAGCCGCAACGTTTACCACAGCTGACTTTACCGAGCATCGCAGCAGGTTTACCTGCCGAGATTCTGTCGCGTCGTCCAGATTTGAAAGCCTCGGAATTACGCCTGCGTGAAAGTTTAGCCACTAAAGATGCAACCACGGCGAGCTACTACCCTTCGATTAGCTTGACGGGGAATTTAGGCAGTAGCAGCACCTCTTTAACCCAGTTGCTGCGTAATCCAGCCCTGACTTTGGGTGCCAGTGTCAGCCTGCCATTTTTGCAATATAACGATATGAAAAAGGATATTGCAATAAGCCAGCTAGATTATGAAAAAGCCATTGTGCAATATCGGCAAAGCCTCTATCAGGCCTTTGCCGATGTGGAAAATGCCTTATCTGCACGGAGTGAGCTGGATCAGCAAGTGAAGTTACAACAGCGAAATCTTGAATTGGCTGAAAAAGCGGAACGCCTGACTGATGTGCGTTATCGTTATGGTGCCGTCGCCTTAAAAAATTTACTGGATCAACAGGAAACTACACGTAGTGCACGTCTAACTTTGGTGAATACCAAACAGAATCAATACAATGCTTATGTCACGCTGCTGCAAGCTTTGGGTGGTAGCCCGATTCCGCAACTGTCTGAATAAAAATCCAATTAAACTCATAAAAAAACGGCACTTCAAGTGCCGTTTTTTTCAACCCTATATAGGATTAGTCATCACCCATCAAGTCAGGGCTCATACCTACGGTATTGAAGCCTGCATCGACGTACATGATTTCGCCTGTAATCCCGTTTGCCCATGGTGAGCAAAGGAATAATGCCGCATTACCCACATCTTCAATGGTCACATTACGTTTTAATGGCGAAATTTTTTCATTCGCATCTAACATTTTACGGAATGATTTAATGCCTGAAGCCGCTAAAGTACGGATTGGACCTGCTGAAATCGCATTGACACGAATCCCTTCTGCACCCAAGCTCGAAGCCAAGTAACGTACGCCAGCTTCTAAAGAAGCCTTCGCCATACCCATCACGTTGTAGTTCGGCATCACACGCTCAGAACCTTGGTAAGTCAAGGTCAATAAACAACCTTGGCGAGCCAATAGCAATGGTTTTGCAGCACGTGCCATAGCAATAAAGCTGTAGGCACTGATGTCATGTGCAATGCGGAAACCTTCACGATCAGTAACATCGGTAAAGTCGCCATCTAAAGTATGCGCTGGTGCAAAACCAATCGAGTGCACCACACCATCCAAACCATCCCAGTGTTTTGCTAATTCTACGAAAGCTTGGTCAATTTCTGCATCCACAGCAACATCACAAGGAAACACCAATGTTGAGCCAAATTGCGCAGCAAATTCGTCTACACGTTTTTTGAGTTTCTCATTTGGGTAGGTGAATGCCAATTCCGCACCTTCACGATGCAATGCTTGAGCAATACCAAATGCAATCGACAACTTACTTGCAATACCCGCAATCAGAAAGCGTTTTCCCGCTAGTAGTCCTTGTGACATGTGACTCTCACTTAAAATAATTTAGATGAATAATGCCAACTCTGGCCGCAGAACAAAATTGCAAAATGCGCCTTTTTTTCAGCAAATCACAGATTCATAACAATTCACCCTGCAAAAGCAGGGTGAAAGCAAACTCAGCAAGATTAAAGGATTCAAACTGCAATCAATCATCACCTTGAATCAGGCTCAATAAACGCAAAAACGAATAGTACATCCAGACCAAAGTGGCCAATAAAGCAATTGCAGATAACCATTCCATCGACTTTGGTGCATGCTGTGCAGCACTGCTTTCAATCAAGTCGAAATCTAAAATCAGATTCAATGAGGCAATCACCGCTACAAAAGCTGCAAAACCGATACCAAGCCAGTTGCTTTCAAAGATATAAGGCACACTCGAACCAAAGGCCAAACGCATCACCAGTTGCACCACAAAGACAATCGCAATCGCGATGGTGGCAGACAACACCACCGATTTAAACTTTTCTGTCGCACGCACAATCTGTAAACGATACAAGCTAAACATCACCAAGGTCGTCACAAAAGTGGCCAATAATGCCTGTAAAGGCACACCTGGGAATTTCAATTGAAAGATGACCGAAACCCCACCTAAAAAAGCACCTTCAAATAATGCATAAGGAATGGCAAGGGTTTTGGCGGTATTCGGTTTAAAGGTGGTAATGAGTGCGAGAATGAAGCCACCAATTGCGCCCACGATGGCAGCGCTATAGGCAATTGAAATATTCAAGCTCATAAAACTGTAGAAGAAAATACCTAAACCGACAACCGCAGCAATCACCGTCAGTAAGACGGACTTTTGAATCGCGCCTTGAACTGTCATTGGTTGGCTATAGTCGGCATACACCTCTACACGATTGAGTATGGGATTATTACTTTGCATGATTTAACCCTTTGTTATAATTTAAAATGAATAAAAACATAAATTTGTACTGCGCTTTATACCTAGTTAAAGCGGTACACCCTCTAATTTGATGTAGAAAATATAACCTAAAAATATTACAGGCTAAAATAAAAAATGGGGTGTTTTACCCCATTTTTTATCAGCTCATTTTAGTCTTTATTCATAATGAAAAAATATTCACGGTAATATTTTAGTTCCGCAATTGAGTCACGAATATCATCCATGGCCAAATGCGAAGCATTTTTCTTTAAGCCACTCATAATTTCTGGACGCCAACGTTTCGCCAACTCTTTCACGGAAGAGACATCCAGATTGCGATAATGGAAGTATTGTTCCAATTCAGGCATTAAACGATGCAAGAAACGACGATCCTGACAAATCGAGTTCCCGCACATTGGTGAACTCTTTGGATTCACCCATTTTTTCAGGAACTCGATGGTTTGCTGTTCAGCATCTTTTGCTGTCAATTTACTACGGCGCACACGTTCAATCAGACCTGACTGACCATGTTGGCGCGTATTCCATTCATCCATCGCATTCAGGATTAAGTCAGATTGATGCACAGCCAATACCGGACCTTCCGCCAAAATATTTAAATGGTCATCCGTCACAATCGTTGCAACTTCAATAATTTGATCGTTGTCAGTATCCAGACCTGTCATTTCAAGGTCAATCCAGATCAAGCGAGTGTCAGGCGTGCTGCTCATAAATGTGCAATCTTATTGGCTATAAAAACATTTATAGTAGCAAATTAATGCCTTGAATGCTGTAACTCATCCCCCGCTTCATGCTATTTTTGCCATCTTCAATTCATGGTTTTTTAGGATATGAATGGCTTTAATTCGTAAACGTCGCTTAACTGAACAACAGCAGCGTCGTATTCAGAAACAGCAAAAAACACGTCAAGAAGAAATTGACACCTCAAATGATCTAGAAGGCTTGGTGGTTCAACACTACGGTCGTCAACTTGAGGTGCAAGCCTTGTCAGTGCCTGACACGCATCCTGAAAAGCCGACGGTAGCCGAGGGTGAGCCTGAACCATTTTGGAAACCAATTGAATTGGGCAGTATCTGGCGCTGCCATACCCGCACCAACCTTGATCTTCTGGTCACGGGAGATCGGGTCAAATGGCAAGCCGATCCGAACACTGGACTCGGCATTATTACCGCCATTCATCCACGTCGTTCCTTATTGACCCGTCCTGACCGCTATCACAAAGTTAAACCCGTGGCGGCCAATATCAGCTTAATTGTGATTGTGTTTTCCCCGTTACCTGAGCCTGCACCGACTTTGATTGATCGCTATTTGGTGGCCTGTGCCGATGCCGATATTCAGGCCTTATTGGTATTGAATAAAACGGATTTACTCAAAGAAAATGATCCGATTCTGGACATGCTGAAAGAATATCAAGATTTGGGTTATGAAGTGATGCAGTGCCAGTCTTTAGGCGATGCCGATGTGAGTGCCTTAGCGCAACGTCTAGAAGGTGAAACCGTTGCTTTTGTTGGACAGTCAGGGGTAGGAAAAAGCTCACTGATTAATGCGATTGTTCCCGATGCGGCACAGAAGACCAACATCATTTCTGAAAACTCGGCATTAGGTCAGCATACCACCACCTCAACCCGCTTAATTCCGTTTGGTCAGGGTGCTTCCCTGATTGACTCACCGGGCATTCGTGAATTTGGTTTATGGCATTTGACTACTGAAAAAGTGCAGCAAGGCTTCCCCGAAATTCAAAATCGTTTGGGCTATTGCCAATTCCGTAACTGTACCCATAAGCATGAGAAACAATGTGCACTGCGCTTGGCGGCTCAGGAGGGTGAAATTTTACCGCGTCGTTTAGACAGTTTTTTACGTTTAATGGATGAAATTGCAGAAGCGCAGCAAAAAAATTAGGCTTTCTGTCTGCTCTACCCTTGAAGCGGTGATTTTGATCACCATATTTATCAGCTATACTCTAGGCAATTTTTGAATTGTAATTTAGGTGACTTGTGGAACGTTGGTTAGAATTTATGGGGAATCACCCCTTTTTATTTGGCACGCTGGGGGCATTAGTGGTGTTGTTCTTCGTTCTAGAAGGTCAGCGCAATGGTCGCAAAATCTCTCCACAATCTTTGGGTATTTTAGTAAAAGCTAAAAATGCCATGTTGATTGATTTACGTGATGCCAAAGACTTTCGTGAAGGTCATATTAGTGGCAGCCGCAACATTCCTTATAGCCAAATTGCAAGTCATGTCGAAGAGTTAAAAGCGGCAGAACGTCCACTGGTGTTTATTTGCAACCTTGGTCAAGTCGCAGGTTCAGCTTTGCAACAAGTCAGTCATGCTGATAGCTACCGTTTAGATGGCGGCATTAGTAACTGGAAAGCGCAAGGCTTACCTTTGGTAAAAAGTAAATAATCGCTTAAGGAGACTCTAATGGCTGAAGTAACGATCTATTCTACAACTGTATGCCCTTACTGCGTGCGCGCAAAACAACTTCTTGAGCGTAAAGGCGTTGCATATAAAGAAATTAATTTATCCAATGAAGCGCCTGAAGTACGTGTTGAGCTGATGCAACGCACCAACCACCGTACTGTTCCACAAATTTTTATTGGTGAACAATTTATTGGCGGGTTTGACCAACTTTATGCTTTAGAGCGTGAGGGTAAACTTGACGGATTATTGGCTTAACCATAAAGCATATTTCAAATTTATATTAAGGATTGAAGAATGAGCGAAGAACAACAAGTTCAACCACAATTGGCACTCGAACGTATTTACACTAAAGACATTTCTTTTGAAGTTCCAGGTGCGCAAGTATTCACGAAAGAATGGCAGCCAGAACTGAATATCAACCTTTCTTCTTCTGCAGAAAAGATTGATCCAACTCATTTTGAAGTGTCTTTAAAAGTTGTTGTTCAAGCAAATAACGCAGGCGATACCGCATTTATCGTTGATGTGACTCAAGCCGGTATTTTCTTAGTAGATAGCGTTGAAGAAGAGCGTCTTCCGTACATTTTAGGCGCATACTGCCCCAACATTTTGTTCCCATTCCTACGTGAAGCGGTGAACGATATGGTGACTAAAGGCAGCTTCCCGCAATTATTGTTAACACCAATCAACTTTGATGCTGAGTTCGAAGCA
The DNA here is from genome assembly GCF_054457875.1 of Acinetobacter sp. GXMZU3951. Taxonomy (NCBI): domain Bacteria; kingdom Pseudomonadati; phylum Pseudomonadota; class Gammaproteobacteria; order Moraxellales; family Moraxellaceae; genus Acinetobacter; species Acinetobacter sp. GXMZU3951. Next base: position 171,462 of record NZ_JBTLFO010000008.1, read on the forward strand.
AATATGCAACGCGCTCAAGCAGCTATGGCTGAAGGTCAAGCATAAGAGCTGGTATTTTCTGCTAGATAATGGCAGAGTAATTAAAAGGCTGAATTTTAAATTCAGCCTTTTTTATTGCGCGACGTTCATCATTCTAAACGTCAAATTAATACGTGCAGCAGCCACTTTTTTGCTCGGTGGTAAACGGTGCAACCAATAGCTTTGGGTTTGCCCTTTCATCACCAATAAACTGCCATGCGCCAACATCAGCTCAACTTTTTCTTGCGTCCGTTTATGCTTAAAAGCAAATTTACGCTCAGCCCCCAAACTCAAAGAAGCAATTGCAGCATACTGTTTCAGTTCCCGTTCGGCATCGCTGTGCCATGCCATGCCCTCTTCCCCTGAATGATACAAATTCAGTAAACAAGCATTAAATTTCTCACCCGTTTTCGCTTCAACCAAGACTTTTAAGGCCAATAGTTCAGGCGTCCATGGCAACGCCTGTTTGGTGGTTTTAGAATAAGTATAATCAAAAGCCTGATCGGCATACCATGCTACTTTGCGTTTGGTGACAATGGTCTTGCCAAAAATCACTGCCAGATCATTTTGCCAAGCAATGCTTTCTAATAGTCGCTGAAAATAATGATCTGCCAAAACACGATCCATAATTTGACCGTAATACTGCACACAGCCGTCATAAGGCAACAAGTTCAGACTGGAATCAAAATCAACAGGAAATAAGGACATTTAAACCTCTTCCGGATGGGCAGGGCTTTGCGCACTTTCCCAAGCCATCATCGCCATTTTACGGGTGCTGCCCCAATGATAATTCCCCAAAACCCCTGAAGCCTGAATCACCCGATGACACGGAATTAAAAAAGCCACGGGATTATGCGCCACCGCACTCCCTACGGCACGCGCGGCTTTAGGCTGACCCACATGGCAGGCCACATTGCCATAACTGACCAATTGTCCCTGTGGAATAGTTAATAAACTTTCCCAGACTTTTAACTGAAATTCAGATCCCTTTAAATGCAACTTAATCTGCTGTAGCGATTCAGATTGCCTTTGAAACAGGGCTAAGGCTTTTTGTTGCAGCTCATCCAGCTGCTGTTGATAGTGCGCCTGCGGGAATTGTGCATGCAGTTCATGTAAGGCGTGTTCATCTTGTTGTACAAAAGACAACGCACACACGCCTTTGCTTGTGGAGGCCACCAAAACCCGACCAAACAGTGTTTCAGCAAAACTATAAGAAATGGTCAGCCCAGCTCCACCATGTTTATATTCTGCAGGGCTCATGCCTTCAATCTGAATAAAAAGATCATGCAGTCGGCTAGTACTAGACAAGCCCGTCTCTACACTGGTGTGTAAGATCGAAACTGACTGTGATGAGCGCAACAAAAATTTGGCATGTTCCAGACTCAAATATTGCAGAAACTTTTTCGGACTGGTGCCCGCCCATTCTGTAAATAGCCGTTGAAAGTGTGCGGGACTCAAATGCACATGTGCGGCAATCTGCTCTAAACTCGGCTGCTGCTTAAAATGCTGTTGTATATAAGCTATCGCCTGCGCAATCCGCTGATAGTGTTGAGATGCAGACATCGCCCTTCATCCTCTGTAATTCTGATTTCACTGTAGCAAGTCTTTCCGCTGCTGCACATCCGAATCATGCTCAATTCTAGTAGCGACCTTAACGTATCAGACATAAAAAAACTGTACCGATGAAGGTACAGTTTTAGCAGCGAATAGCCGTGCTGATTCTAAATCAACATCAGTGGTGCATATAAGTCTTATGCCCTTGGTCACGTAACTCGGCAATTTTCTTGCCTTGCTTTTTCGCTTCGTCTAATTTGCCTGCTTGTACCAATGCTTTGGTTTTGTCAATTTCTACAATAATCTGGTCAAATAAAGCCGTCGAACTTGGTGCTTTTTCAGCCATATGTGCAGTCAATTTATATTGCTTGGCATGTACTGCGGCACTACGCATATTGTTCAAAGCACTGGTTGCCGCTTGTGGGGTTGAAGCTTGGTTAAAGGCTTTAAAATTTTTCCCCAAGGTACCCATGTCATCATGCAAACTTGCAGCCATAACACTATTGCTCAAGACCAAAGATGAAACCATTACGACGGTGGCTAAAGTTTTTTTAATCATGATGATGTCCTATCAAAAACTGTGGCTAAGATTATTTCGTGAGCAGCCAATACGCTAAATGTTGAAATATGCACTCAGGATTGCTGCTGTTTAGCATACATAAAAAATGCAACGAATTCGTTGCATTTTGCAAAAATAAATCCAGAGATTCTATGCTTTAGCATGCTGTAAAGCATCGTGCATGGCTTCCACCAGCTGTTGGGCAATTTCTTGTTTCGACGCCTTTTCTAAATCACGTTTATCCATGTGATAGTGATTGGCAAAAAACACGGTCATGGCATTTTCATCCGATGCAAAACCAATGTCAGCACGTGACACATCATTACATGCAATCATATCCAGTTTTTTTGCCACCAGCTTGCCGGCTGCATATTCCTCAACATTGCGTGTTTCTGCTGCAAAGCCCACCATAAATGGACGCTTTTGTTGCTGCGCGATGGTCGCCACAATATCTGGGTTTTTCACCAAGGCGATATCCAGTTCATCCCCTGATTTTTTAATTTTGTGTTCCGCCACTTCTGCCACGCGATAATCCGCTACCGCAGCTGTAGCAATAAAAATATCACAGCCTTCTTCCAGCATTTGCATACTGATATTTAACATCTGAATGGCGGAAGACACATTAATACGACGCACGCCATTCGGTGTATCCAAACTGACGGGGCCTGCAATCAAGGTAACTTTGGCACCCGCAGCATAACAGGCCGCGGCAAGGGCAAAGCCCATTTTCCCGGTACTGTGATTGGAAATATAGCGTACTGGGTCAATCGCTTCACGGGTTGGACCGGCGGTAATCACCACATGTTTACTGGCCAATAGCCCAAATTTTTCCGCAATGGCACGTTGCGCTTTATGGAAATATTCTGTCACCTGATAAGCCAAATCTTCCGGTTCAGGCATACGCCCTAAACCAACATCCCCACAAGCCTGTGAACCGGCTTCAGGCATAATCACATGCACCCCATCTTCAATCAGGGTATTTAAATTACGCTGTGTGGCTTTGGCGGCCCACATTTGCTGATTCATGGCCGGTGCCACCCAAACTGGGGCTTTGGTTGCCAGATATAAGGTACTGAGCAAATCATCGGCCAGACCTGCCGCAAACTTGGCTAAGGTATCGCAACTGGCAGGAGCAACCAACAACAAGTCCGCCCAACGCGCCAGTTCGATGTGTCCCATGCCTGCTTCTGCTTCAGGATCAAGTAATTCCGTATGCACTGGATTGCCTGACAAGGCCTGAAAGGTCAATGGGGTAATGAAGGCTTGCGCCCCTTGAGTCATCACCACACGCACATTAAATCCCTGATCCTTGAGACGACGAACTAAAATGGCACTTTTATAGGCTGCAATACCGCCTGTTACCGCCAAAATGATGTTTTTATTTGGAATTACACTTAAATCAAAGCTCACAAACAGTATACCTTTCTGTTGCAGTGGCGCTCACAATAGCATTAAATATCCGCATACCCAAGTGACTGACTGGGGTAAAACTTGATAATAAACATGAAAAAGCTCAACAAAAATGAATCTATCGATCAAACATTGGCCTGAACAGGAGCGTCCTCGTGAACGCTTATTACAACAAGGGGCAAATAGCCTTTCAGATGCAGAATTATTGGCGATTTTTCTTCGTTCTGGCTCTCAACAGCATTCTGCCGTAGAACTGGCAAGACTCCTGCTTCAGCATTTTGGCGGGCTGGCACCTATTCTGAATGCGGAACTGCCCCAGCTCAGTCAGTTTCATGGCATTGGGGCCAGCAAATATTCACAGCTCATGGCGGTCAAAGAACTGGGACGGCGTTACGTGGCGCAGCAATTACAGCAACAAAGCCTCGCGCTGCAAAACTCCAGTCAGCTTTTAGATTATCTGCGCTTTGAATTATTAGGGGAAACACAGGAAGTATTTGCAGTGCTGTGTTTGGATAGCCAACTCCGTAAACTGAACTTTAAAAAGTTATTCTTTGGTTCACTCAACTACTGTTCCGTGTCGCTGAATCAATTACTGCGTTATGCGCTGCAACAGCAAGCCAGTTCAATTGTAATTGCGCATAATCATCCTTTCGGGCAAGCCCGCCCTTCCGCAGCCGATATTACCTTAACCCAGCAGATTCAGCAGGCTTGCCAACTGCTAGAAATCCAGCTAATTGACCATTGTATTATCGCAGCCACGGGCAGTTTTTCCTTTGCTGAACAGGGCTTGATCAAGTCTGCTCAAAGCGATTGAGCAGATATTGACAAAAGCCAGATGACAGAACAAGATCAACAAAAAATATACGATGAAAAATACCACATGATTGTGCGAGAACAGCCCGACGTCTTTAAAATTCTGTTTTCTTGGCGCGGTACCATCCTCCCCAAAGTCCTGCCACCTTTGGGCGTGGTTATGCTCATTTCCGCCATTGTCGGCGGTCTATCTCATATTGGTTATTTTCAATTCCCCGAATTGCCTTTGGTCGGCTTTACCCTGATTGGTGTGGTGCTGTCGATTTTTCTCGGTTTTAAAAATACTGCCTGCTATGACCGCTGGTGGGAAGCCCGTAAACTGTGGGGCATGCTCATTGCCAATGCCCGGCATTTTGACCGCAACTGCCGAATCCTCACTCAGGCACGACGCGAACGGGTGATTCAGCATGTGATTGTGTTTGCCAATGTATTGCGTGACCGCCTTCGCCATCAAACTGAAAATCCTACCGAGCTGACTGAAACCACAGGCTTAAGCCCACAAGCCTTGGCACAGCTCTATCAACAGGCCAATGCACCGCAGTACACGCTCAGTTTAATTCAGTGGGAACTGATGCAAGCCTTAAAAGAAGGTGAAATTTCCGATATTATTTATGCGCAAATGAATGAACATGTGGCCGAGATGAGTTTAGTGCAAACGGGCTGTGATCGCATCGCCACCACGCCACTGCCTTTTGCCTATTCGGTTTTACTTAACCGTACCGTTTATTTTTTCTGTTTTATGCTGCCTTTTAGTTTAGGGGCAACACTCGGTTTAGCCACACCACTCTTGGTTGGTATTTTGGCCTATACCTTCTTGGGTTTAGATGCCTTGAGTTCAGAAATTGAAGAGCCCTTCGGCACACAAAGTAATGACTTACCTTTAGATGCCATGGTGCGCACCATTGAGATTGAATTGCTCGGCACCTTAGGTAAACCGACCCCGCCACCGATTCAGGCTCGTGACCACAATTTGCTTTAAACCATCCAGCCCAGCCAGCGAGCGTTTTTCTTTCTGGAATAACGCTCGGGCGACATCCCTAATTAAACGAAACTTTCCCAAATCCCAACTTGCCCCGGCTTGACCACAGGAATATGCCCCAGTTTAATCCAAGGCATGTTTTCACCATGATAATCACTACCCACGGATACTTTTAAACCGTGTTCTGCAATCATGCGATCGACCATCTGCCGTGTTGCAGGAGGATCAATCTGCGGTGGCAACTCCACGGCATCGCCACCCGATTGCGCAAACAATTCAATTAAATAACGCACATTGGTTGCAGACAAATCATAACGCGTGGGATGCGCCAATACCGCAAAACCCTGACTGGCATGAATCGCTTGAATGGTTTCTTGCAGCCCGAGTCCATCAAACTTCACATAGGCTTTTTTGCCTTCTTTAATATATTTATCGAACGCTTGCTGTACCCGGCTCACAATGCCCTTTTCGACCAAGGTTTTGGCAATATGGGTTCGGGTAATCCGGTCAGCTTCGCCTTCCACTTTAGCCAAGACATCGACATAAATATCCTGACCAATCAATGGCGTCAGTAAACTGCAAATCTGCTCGGCACGTTGGGCACGGATCTGTTTTTGTTGTTGCAAGACCGCCAATAACGGCGCAGGCTGCTGCATGTTTAATGCCACAATATGCACACTGTAGCTTTTCTTGGTGGCGGGACGTGACCATTGACTGGAAATCTCGACGCCTGAAATCAACTTGATGTCATAGCCTTGTGCAATTTGCTCAGCCACAACTAAACCGTCCATCGTATCGTGATCGGTCAATGCCAGCGTATGGATGCCTTTTTCATGCGCGGCATGCACCAACTGCTCTGGTGACAAAGTTCCATCAGAAATATTACTGTGTGTATGTAAATCTACGCCAAGCATCACTTATACTAAGCCACTTTCTTAAACAGATTCAGATACTCTAACATGAAAGCACTTTTAGACTTTGTGCCACTCATTATTTTCTTTTATTTATATAAGACGGTAGATCCAAAAGACACTCAGCATCCTTTACTACAATTAATTGGTTCAGCAGGTGGTGTCGACAATAATAATATCTTGGTGGCAACCACAGGCTTAATTCTTTCCATGCTGGTGGTTTATGGTGCGCTGTTCATCATGCAAAAATTCCGTTTGGATAAGCAACAATGGATTGTGTTGTTTATGACGGTGATTTTTGGCGGCATCACCCTGATGTTGAGTGATGATTTTTATATTCGTTTAAAAGCCGCTATTTTGAACATGGTGTTTGCTGGTGCCTTCCTCTTATCGCCTTATTTTAGTAAGGATCGTACCCCGCTAATTAAACGTTTATTTGCCCCGATTTTTAATTTGGGTGAACAAGGCTGGAAGCGACTGAACTATGCCTGGGCAGCCATGTTTGCGGTGATGTCGGGTTTACATGTCTTTTTCGCCTTCTTATTTATGAACGGAAAATATTGGGGCGAATTTACCGCTTTTGGTGACATGCTGGTGATGTTTTCCTTTATCATTATCCAGTTTATTGTATTACGTAAATACTTTAAGTCTTCTGAAGATTAATATTCGATTAACGCACAGAGAATCATCATGCCATTATTTGTTGTGACCTGTACCGATCAAGAAGGTACCGTAGAAAAACGTCTTGCAGTACGCCCTCAACATCTAGAACGTTTAGAAAAATTAGATGCGGAAGGTCGCCTGATTGTGGCCGGTGCCATGCCTAAAGATCCAAGTAATCCTCAAGCTGGCTTTTACGGCAGTACCATTATTGTCGACTTCGATAGCCGTGAAGCACTTGATGCATGGCTACAAGATGAGCCTTTCTTAAAAGAAGGTGTCTATGCTCAAATTGAAGTTAAACCTTTTAACAAAGCGTTTCCTAAAGGATAAAATTCATGCGCGCTGTTGTTCCTAGTTTACTGGGTCTTACTTTACTGTGTTCTGCTGCTTGGGCAGTCGAACCTGCAACAACTTCTCCTGCTCCTGCTGTAGCGCCTGCTGCACCTGCTCCAACAGCGCCACCCACTCTTCCTGCGGACAAACCCCGTGTCATTCCTGCCGTGGCAACCGTGAATCCAACAGGACAACCACAAGATGCTCAACCCCTGACCGCAGAACAAATTGCCAAGAATAAAGCCTTACAAGACTTAAAAATCAAGGCCTTAGTCAAAGACCAATCCATGCGTTTACAACAGTTGGAAAAGGCCAATTTAGAAGCCCTGACGCAAAATCAAGAATTGCAGTTAAAAAATGACAATTTAGGGGTGCAGGTTCAGGTGTTACAAAGTGAACGCAGTGCCCAAATGTTTATCTATGGTGCGGTAACCCTTGCCGTGGGCGTACTACTCGGCTTCTTAATTGCCAGTTATGTCCATACCAAACGTCGTCGCCAATGGTAATTTATTTCGATTTCACTTAAAGGTTGTTGCTTTTGTCTCACGCTATACAGACGGCTGATCTCGATTGGCATCATGTGGATGGTATTGATGTACCGGTGTCTAAACAGTTTGGCGATGTCTATTTTTCCAAAGATAATGGATTACTCGAAACACGTCATGTCTTTTTAGCCGGCAATGATCTTGCCCCGCGTTTGGCAAATTTACAGCCTTATGAATATTTTGCTGTGGGTGAAACGGGCTTTGGCACAGGCTTAAATATATTGGCACTCTGGCAGATGTGGCAACACTGCCGTCCCGATAATCACAGCCATCTGCATGCCATCAGTGTAGAAAAGTTTCCACTGTCCAAGTCAGATTTAATTCGTGCATTGAATGCTTGGCCTGAGCTAAAACCGTTGGCAGATCAACTGATTCAACACTATCCTTTGCCGCTCGCAGGCTGCCATCGCCTTAATTTTCCTGAAGAACGCTTTAGCCTCGATCTTTGGCTAGGGGACGCACACGATGTTTTTCCCGTCATGGAAAAAATTCATCCCATTAATGCTTGGTTTTTAGATGGCTTTGCGCCTTCCTGTAATCCCGACATGTGGCAAGAACAGGTCTTGAATCATATCGTGCGACTGTCGGACTATGGCACGACCTTTGCCTCATTTAGTGTCGCAGGCGTGCTTAAACGTGGACTTAAGCAACACGGCATCCAGATTACTCGCCCACGCGGGTTTGGACATAAACGGGAAATGCTTAAAGCCTGCTGGATGGCACCTGAACCCGATCAGCATAGCCAATTATCAGAGCAGGTGGTGATACCCTCTATGGGTTCTAACAGCCATAAACAGCGTCATATTGCGGTGATTGGTGCGGGCATTGCAGGTTTAAGCTGTGCTTGGGCATTTGCTCAGCGTGGACATTCGGTAAGCATCTATGACCAAACTGCGCCACTCGCAGGCGGGTCAGGCAATCCCCTAGCTTTACTCAATCCCAAACTGTGCCCGATTGAGCAAAGCCATGAACATTTGATGACCTTGGCTTGGCAACATGCACTACGCCACTATGCTCAGTTTCAGGCTTTCCGCCCAATACAAGTCAATCAAATGGCCTTAAAAAATGCCGAAGATTTACTCTCTTTAGCCAATGAATATCCTGAACAGGTACTTGGTCGTTCAAGCGCTGAAGACAGCCTACTCGAAACCCAGTTTCCAAGCTTAAATCTCTTGCAAGCAGGGGTAGTTTCTCCACATGCTCTACGCGATCAGATTCTGCAACATCCTCTCATTCAATTTCAGCAAGCTACGGTTAAAAATTTCCTAACCGATCACACTGTACAAGTGTTCGATACCCAAGATCAGTGTTTAGGTGATTTTGATCATGTGATTGTGTGCTGTGCACGACAAAGCCAAGCCTTTTTTGAACAGTATCCGCTCCTCAAACCAATTCGCGGTCAGGTCAGCTGGCTCAATAATCCAACCCAACCCTTAGCGAGCGAGCAAGCCTATAGCTATGGTGGCTATTGCATGCAGCTTGACCCGGATCACTTGATTCTTGGCGCATCTTTTTATCCGAATCGGGAGGATGATGAGGTCTTGGCTGAAGACCATGTGCATAACTTTAATCTTATCCACAGTGTCTTCCCAAATTATGCACAATCCCTGCCACCAACCTCAACTTGGCAAGGCCGAGCTTCTGTAAGAGCACAAACTCAGGATTATTTCCCCGTGTTGGGACGTTTGGATGAATCTAGTGAAATTTACAGTTTGGCAGGCTTGGGATCGAAAGGTTTCCTGTTTGCACCGCTGTGCAGTGAAATTTTGGCAGCCCAAATTCTGTCAGAAGTGTGCCCTGTTCCACGTCAACTGTTACAAAAACTGCATATTCAGCGTTTTATGAAAAAACCTAAAGCGAAAAAGCCTTATTTTAAAGCTCAGCCCCATGCGCAAGCTAAAAGTTGATCTGATTGTTTGAGAATACTGCTGTTCTTCTTCATTTACGAAAAAAGCGCCAGAAGGCGCTTTTTTTGATCAGGTTCCTTGTACTAAAGGCAACCCCGCATCACGTGCTGCTCGGGTACCTCCCATTAATATAACGTATTCACGAGAAGCATCAAAACCATCTAGCAATTCCGCAGCACGAGGTGCTTTACTACCACCGCCACACAGAATATAAATCGGCTGATCCGCAGACACCTGAGTCAAACAGTCTGCTGACAAGCCCGTAATTGGCTGATTAACAGCACCCTTTACATGGGCTTCAGCATAAGCACTTGCGTCACGGACATCCCAGATGATGGCATCTTCTGGGAACTCAAATGTTGTAATTTCTTGTTTACGGATCATTGCGCACTCCTTTGATGTAAACAACACTTGGCAAATGAAGAAAACATCCCTAGCATCTCAGATATTCTTTCCATTTGTAAAGGTCTATTCTATGCCATCTTTCGATATTGTTTCAGAATTAGAGATTTTTGAAGTAAATCATGCGGTTCAAAACACGCAAAAAGAAATTGCCACACGTTTTGACTTCCGCGGACAAGATGTTTCAATTGAACTTAATGAAAAATCTAAAGAAATTAAAATCAGTACCGAAAGCGACTTCCAATGTGAACAAGTGTATAACATGCTGGAAAATCATTTCTATAAGCGAAAAGTGGATGTACAAGCACTTGACCCACAAAAAGCAACGGCTTCAGGGAAAAATGTGGTTCAAGTCATCAAGTTGAAAGACGGTCTTGACTCTGATACTGCGAAAAAAATTAATAAAGCCATTAAAGAAAGCGGCATTAAAGTGCAATCATCTATTCAAGGTGACAAAATTCGTGTGACCGATAAAAAGCGCGATACATTACAGCAAGTAATGAATTTCCTGCGTGAACAACAATTTGGACTTCCATTGCAATTTAATAACTTTAAAGACTAATGTGAAGCCATCAAACCTCTAGAGGCATGATATGACCCAAGGCAATCGTTTATCCAAACTAGTCAAAGCCACTTCCAAATTTCCACAAGGGATTCGAAGTACTCTTTGGAGTAAAGCCTTTGGTCGTATTGTGCCGATGGTCGGTACAGCCAACATTCGTTATCTAGCAGTCGATCAACACCATGTGGTGGTGCGTATTGAAAATCAACGCAATATGCAAAACCATATTAAAGGGGTACATGCGGCGGCGATGGCGTTATTGGCTGAGACTGCGACAGGATTTTTAACCGGTTTACATGTACCAGATAATCGTATTTTGTTGATTAAGAGCTTACATGTCGACTATTTAAAAGTGGCTCAAGGTGGGCTTACTGCCACGGCCAGTTTAAGCCCAGAACAACAAAAGTTTATTGCCGAGCAGGAAAAAGGCGAATTGCTGATACCGGTCACCGTGATTGACGATGCCGGCAATGAACCGATTCAATGCCAAATGCTTTGGGCTTGGCTGCCTAAACGCAAGTCGGCTTAGGACTAGATGCAAAAAAAACCAGCAAATTGCTGGTTTTTTTATTGAAACTTAAGCCGATTGAGTATTCATAAACTTCTGTTTCACTTCTTCTGGAATCTGACGCTTGTTGCCTTTAACATCGACCGCAACAAAGGTAAATACCCCTTCCGTCACCCGTTTGGCTTCACGAGAACTGTCATGGCTGTCCCAGACTTCAATTTGCATTTGAATCGAAGTATTGCCGACTTTTAAAATTTTGGTATAGCAACTAATCACATCCCCAACTTTGACTGGAACCAGAAAAGTCATTTGATTAATTGAAATTGTTGCACAGCGCCCTTTACTAAAGCGTTCTGCGTGGATTGCTCCTGCCAAGTCCATTTGTGACACAATCCAGCCACCAAAAACATCACCACTCCAGTTGGTATCTGCTGGCATCGCGATGGTTTGAAGAGACAACGTCCCTTCTGGTTTTACATGAATATCTGACACGGTTTCTCCAAGCCTATTATGCTTTGACTAGGCATTAGACATTTAAATGTTGATCCAGCCACTGTTGTAGTTCACTCGATCTTAGCGCACCGCTTATTCTAGCAATTTCATTGGTTTTATTCATCAACACCAGTGTTGGAATACTACGCACATGGAATGCACTGCTCAAACGAGGAGACTCTTCAGTATTAATTTTGGCAAAAATCACACGAGGGTTCTGTTTTGCCACGGCTGAGAAATGAGGAGCCATCATTTTACACGGTCCGCACCACTCTGCCCATAAATCAATCAAAATAGGTAAATCACTGTGCATGATAAACTGACTAAAATTTTGCTCATTCAAATCAATCGGTGCTAAGGGAATCAGAGGCTGATGGCACTGACCACAGCTCGGCTGTGCTTCTATTTTTTCTTCAGGGACCCGATTTTTCGCGAAACAAGAGGGGCATACAATAATCATGAGCTGACTCCAATGTGTTGGTGTAAGAATTCTAATTGGGTCGAAATGGCTTTTTCAAACCATGGATGATGATAAATATCAAAATGTTTCATATCCCATTCATAATATTGTACAAATGGGGCTATATTGGTTGCCGCTTCGCGACTCGATGCTATCGGCATAAGACTGTCTTCTTTAGCCGCAATAAATAACACAGGCACATTAATTTTACGGACTTCCTGAATGGGGCGATAGCGAATTAAATTAAAGAACACCCGTGCTGGAATTTCACCACTCCAATAACAATCCGGATGTACAATCGATGAATATCCCGCATAACTGTCTTCTGTCGGCATAAAGCTTAAATCATGCAAACTGACCACAGGCATGGTTTTCGCACTCATCCCCACTTTTGCGCCCATATAATCCTGACTTGAAATTTTTAACGCTTTAGACAATTGTGGAATCGGATAAAGCTTTGCTAACTCTCCCCCATCCACCATGGGAACTTGTACCATCACCGCTTGAATATTTTTTAATTCACTAGCAAGACTCAGTACATATCCTCCGCTCAGACCAGTGCCCCAAAGAATCATGCGACGCGGATCAATCGATTTCCTTTCTTGCACATGTGCAATCATGGTCTTCCAATCTTCTAACTGTGATTTAATCGAAACCAGTTCACGCGGTCGCCCCGTGCTCCCACCCCAGTAGCGATAGTCAAATAACACCACGGCATAACCCGCCTGAGCAAACTGCTTCGCATATTGCACCAATTTGAATTGTCGTAATCCAGCCAAACCATGTGCCATTAAAATGACTGCAGGCTTGGGTACAGTTTTAGGCCGATAAAAATCAGCCGCCAGTACCTCTTGACCACTTTTGACATATAAAGGTTCGACCGTATAAGCGTGCATACGCGCTCCAGTACGTTATTTTATGGTTGTAATCGTTTATAAAAATTTCAATGGATTAAACTGTCGATTCAGCTTAATGCTATCATAAAGCATATCGTGTTTAATTGGATGATGGAGTGACACAATGAGTGAAAATGTAGGCTTCGCAGGTCAAATTGGTCCTGAACATGTTGAACAGGTTGTCGAGAAAGGCTTTAAATCGATTATCAATAACCGCCCAGACATGGAAGGCGGACCTGAGCAACCCACCAGTGCTCAAATTGAAGAAGCGGCTCGCGAAGCTGGACTCGATTATGTTTACCAACCTGTCGTTGCTGGTCAAATCACCGAGTTAGATGTGCGCACCTTTGCCAATCACTATAATGAATTACCTAAGCCGGTATTAATGTTCTGCCGCACGGGTAACCGCTCGAATAATTTATATCAATTAGCAAAACAAATGGATTTGCTAGATGACTAAGCGATTCATGGCTGCTTGCCTGTTCGGAAGCAGCTTAATTTTTAATACCGCTCTCTTTGCTCAAAAAGCACCCAATCCTCAAGTTCTAAATGAAAATCTTACGGTTTCAGGCCAGCTTGACAGTAAAACATTTCGACTGTTGCTTCAGCAAGGATTTAAATCTGTAATTGTCAATCGTCCTGATCAAGAGCAAGGTAATACTATTAGCGTGAGTCAATTACGGAGTATTGCTGAGCAAGCACATGTGAGTGTGATTTATCAGCCGATTGAAACAGCACAAGTTAGCCAAACAGATATTATTGAATTTGCCAAATATTATAACGAGCTGCCCAAACCAATTTTAATGATCTGTAAGAGTGGATACCGTTCTAGTGAACTCTTTCTTCAGGCCAAAAAACAAGGATTATTACGTGACTAAACTGATGACGATTCTGATTTTCACTTTTCTGTTGGCTGCATGTAGCTCAATGGATATACGCCCTACGGTGGGTGTGAGTGTAGGAACGGCTATATAATCAAGCTGCTCTTTTTATTTATCATTCTAAATATGCTATCGTTTCGCTTCAATTCTTTATAAATAATGATACATAATTTAGAGGGTATTTTTGATGAAATCATTAAAAGGGGTTCTTGTCCTTTCATTAACAAGTTTACTTTATGCTTGTGGCGGTGGAGGAAGTGACGGTTATTATAGCACTTCCAATACTACGGATAATAATACGGACACACCTACAACAGAGAATACTACTGCTGCAGAAACACTTTCCCTATTAAAACAAGAAGGACAATATTTATTTGGCAATTATGATCCTAATGATGTAACAACATCGAAAGGATATATTGATCATGCCATGGATACATTTTCTCAAGGACCACTACAATTAGCAATAGATGCTAAAAAGGCATTTGATGCAGATAACAGTAACTTCGAATACCGTGAAAAGTGCATGGATTCAGGTCAATATGCAAATACTGGTTGTTATATTTTATATGGTGATACCAAAATTAAAGCAGTCTTAAATCCAATCACTGCGAATAAATATCAAAACTGGGATTTTGATGTTAATGATGATGAAATTTCTGGAATGAAGCTATCAGTTGAGCAAATTGATCATTACACTGGTAAAACCATGATTATCATTTTTGATAATCAAAATGCAGATAAGAAGTATAATGATATTTGGGTGACTGGCGTTTTTGGTTATCCGTATAAACAATCTTGGGGCTTAAGCCAAGAAGACCAAGTTAGAATTGTTTCCATGAATGAAGCTGATACTAACTACCAAGTAACTATTACTTATGCCGACCAGACCAGTGAAACTAAGGGTGCTTTGAGTATTTATAAAGACCCAACCTCAACTGAAGGTGATTTATATGTTTTACAAAATAACTCAGGTTTTGATGTTTTAATCAATGACAATCCAAATACACCTGAAGTCGAGCCTGTTTCTTTTACAATTAATTCAGTGCCTGGGGATAGCAACAGTTTAGCGACCTTTAGAAAAAGCACCTCAGGAGTTCAAATCTTAAATATCCCAAGTGTAACCGCACTTTCTGGCACCCGTATTGAAAATGAAGTGCCTTCCTCTAATACTCAAAGTTTCACGGGCAGTATATATTTAGAAGGAAATAATATTTTTACTTTCAAAAATGCTTTAAATGGTGAAATACTCAAATTTAAGCATGTATTTAATGAAATTACGTTCGAAGGTCAGTCAATTAATCGTAATGGCGTAATAGAAACAACATTAACAAAACCCCAAGGAGTGAAATTCTAACTCCTAAATAAAAGTGTAAACAAATCATTTTATAAGGATTTGTTTACACTGTTTCTATAAAGGCTAAACAATGTACGACATAATTATTATTGGTGCAGGCACAGCAGGACAAGCCGCATATAAAGAAGCAATCAAACATACCTCAAATATTCTAATTATTAATGCCGGATATTGGGATACAACCTGTGCGCGTGTCGGCTGTATGCCCAGTAAAATACTGATCAGTGCTGCAAACCAATTACATGATGCTCAATGTCTTAACAAGGTCGGTGTACATGCTCAATTAGATGTGGATACCCGCCACGTCATGTCACATGTCAGACAATTAAGAGATCGTTTTACTGCAGCCACGTTAAAAGATGTTGCACGCTGGGAAGCCACACATAAAATAACGGGTCATGCCCATTTTATTAATGCAACAACGATTGAAGTCAATCAACAACACTATCAAGCAAAAAGCTTCGTACTGGCTGTAGGTTCTAGCCCTAGTATAAATCCAGAGTGGAAAAAGGAACTTGACTCAAAACTGATCACTTCGGATGAAATTTTCGAATTAGAACATTTACCGCGCTCTATTGCAGTCATAGGGAGCGGTGTAATTGCCCTAGAATTGGCTCAAGCCTTACAACGACTTCAGGTTCAAACCACTATTTTTGCCCGCAGTAGAAAAGTAGGAACGCTAACAAGCCCACATCTACAACAACAGGCGCAAGATATTATAAGTCAGGAACTAGACATCAAGTTTGAGGTATTACCTCATCAAGTGCGAAACACCATTAAAGGCGTGCAATTAAGCTATCAACAGCATGAACAAGAACACCAACTGATGGTGGATTATTTACTGGTCGCTACGGGTCGTCACAGCTTATTAGAGTCTTTGGCACTAGACAGGATTAACCCTGAATTTATTGACATTAAGCACTTACCCATAGATCCCGAAACCAAACAATTAGGTTCATATCCTATATTTATAGCAGGCGATGCTCACACTACGACTCCGATTCAACATGAAGCTGCCCATGATGGTCGTCAAGCTGTGCGCAACTGTTTAAAGCCTGAACTTAAGTATACTCAACCATTGACACCAATCGGTATTGTTTTTTGCGAACCAGAAATGGCCATAGTAGGACAAAGTTTTAAACAACTACAAAATAAGAATATGCCCTTTGTTGTCGGAACAGCATCCTTTGAGCGTCAAGGTCGTGCCATGGTTCTGGGTAAAAATCAGGGTGCTATCGAGGTTTACATCCATGCTGAAACACAACAGCTATTAGGTGCTGAGCTCTTTATCCCTTCCGCTGAACACTTGGCCCATCTCTTGGCTTGGATGATTGCTGAAGGAACTGATCTCGACCAGCTCCTCAAAAAGCCTTTTTACCATCCCACTCTAGAAGAAGGCTTACGTACTGCCTTAAAACATGCTCGACGGCAGCTCAATGCTAATCTGTAGTGGATTCCGCATCCTGCTTTAACAAAAGTGTAACCCGCTGAGTATGTGCAATTAAATGTACAATCCAACGCTGTGCCGCAAGTAAATCTAAGGTTTGAGCAGCCGTCAGCTGATGGTTAACAGAGGCATGCATAATTTTTTGTCTTAAAAAGACTTGTTGCTCATTACTTGATTGCTCCAAACCAACCAATTCATTGACCAAATCGACTGGGAATTTAGCGAATGGCTCAGTCTGTAAATATGCAATTTGCTTTTCTAAATGCTCGGCCAAAGCCAACGGTAACTCTTGTAAAATCTGCTGCTTCTTTAATAAATCGATTTGCGTTACTTCTTTTAAGTCATTCCGTAAGACTCTGGTGTATACCATCAAGCGCAGTAAGAGAATTAAATGCTGTTGATCCGCTGAAGATTGTGGCACCGACATCTCATTTAAATATGATTCAACGGTTTTCAACGTGCTATCTAATTCATTGGTATTAATCATAGGTGTGACAATCTCACCACGAATAAATTTAATAAAAAGACGATAAATATCAGCGATGGAATGCAGGAGTACTCGTTCAGTAGCAGCAATTGCCAGTGCGGGTACACTATAAAGAGAATCGTCCAGATAACGTGTTAAAGAGACCTCATGTTCAGGCAACAGTTTGACCAATATCTGCTCAAACGCATGAATAAAAGGCATAAAAATTAAAGCACCAAGTAAACTAAAACAAGTGTGAAATGCCGCAACTATCAAAACTTGATCAATCGAATGGATCAATGGGACATGTTGATAAAGCCATAAAAATCCAGGGGACAACAGGGTAAACGCAAAGACCGCTGTCACCACGTTAAAAATCACATGCACCGCTGCTGTACGCTTCGCACTGGTGGTCGCCCCAATCGCAGCTAAAATTGCCGTTACGACTGTACCAATATTTTGACCAATCACCAGAGTTAAGGTTTGTTCTAGATTAATCGCTTGACTGGCTAAGGCTGCTAAAGTTGCGGTAATTGCGGCACTAGATGATTGCAATAAAATTGTCATCGTGAAACCAATCAGTACCAAAAATAGACGACTGAATAGGCTTTCTGCAGACCACTGACTTAAATCGACTGTAGCAGCAACACCAGCCATCGCTTGCTGTAAGATATCAATCCCAAAAAATAATAAGCCAAATCCAGCGATGCTCATCCCCAATAACGCCAGTTGATCCTTGGCTAATAGTTTCAGCAGTGCACCGAATGCAATTAACGGTAAAGCAAGTTTCGCGATAGAAAATTTTAAGCCCAATAAAGCCACCATCCAGCCTGTACTGGTTGTACCAATATTGGCTCCGATAATCACTCCAATCGCATGACTAAATGTTAAGACCCCTGCACTGACAAAACCAATCGTTGCCAAGGTCGTAGCCGTAGAGGACTGCACCACCATGGTTATCGTCATGCCAGAAAACATCGATTTTAACGGTGCATCAGTAAAGCGAATCAGCCATCGTCTTAAAGCCTCTCCTGCAAGTGCTTTCAGGCTGTCCGTCATTAAATTCATGCCAAGCAAGAATAAGCCAATGCCACCGAAAAGTTGTAATAGGGTATTGAGCACGATTTACCTCTATTTATAATTGTAATAATGAATGTACTTATCATACTTATAATTCAGCACAAATTAGCACTTATCTATTTATTTTTAATTCTTCTTAATTTGATTATTTTCCTTATTTCCCGCACATAAAAAAACACCCCCTGTTGATTAACAGGGGGTGTTTAGAATTAATGAGCTGGCGATGACTTACTCTCACATGGGTAACCCCACACTACCATCAGCGCTAAGAG